>JBCCFL010000015.1:0-107553 GCA_039029735.1 Actinomycetota bacterium
CAATCGAGCTCGGCCTGCACGTCGGCCCACACACCGCTGGTGGCGCCGAGGCCGTGAAGCATCAGAAGGGTGCGTTCAGCCATGGCGCCAACCCTTGCACAACCCGCTTGGGCTCACCACGCAACCCGAAGCGACTTCAGGCCCTGCTGGAAGTTCGACTGGAGCCGCACAGGCTCGCCGGCGAGACGGACCTGGCCCATCTGGGTGAAGATCTCGCCGAGCATCGACCGCATCTGGAGCCGCGCCAGGTGCGATCCGATGCAGAAGTGGGGGCCGAACCCGAAGGTGACGTGGTCGTTCGTGGTCCGGTCGATGTCGAGCGTGTGGGGCTCGGTGAACACGGCCGGGTCGCGGTTGGCGGCCACGTGGTACACGGCCACCTTGTCGCCGGCCGCGATCGACTGCCCGGCAAGTTCGACATCACGCACGGCGGTGCGGCGGAAGTGGATCACCGGCGGCCAGAACCGAAGCAGCTCGTCGACCGCAGCGGGGAGCCGGTCCGGGTCGGCCAGCAGCCGCTCGTAGACGGCGGGGTGTTCGATGAGGGTGAGCATCGCCCCAGGGATGCCGTTGCGCAGCGTTTCGTTGCCGGCCACAGCGAACAGGAAGAAGAGGCCCTCGAACTCGGCGTTGGAGAGCGTGGTGCCCTCGTAGGTGGCCTGGAGGAGCAGCGAGACGATGTCGTCGCCAGGCTCGGCCCGTCGGTACTCGGCCAGCGAGTGGGCATAGGCGTACAGGTCGGCGAGGCCGGCCCTGGTGCGGGGGTCTGGCATCGACCCGTCAGCACCCGGGCGGGGCCGCTGGGCGAGCGCGGCCCGAGCCATGTCGGTGCCCAGATCCGGATCGAACGCCGCCGAGGAGGCGTAGTCGCTGTCCTGGTATCCGATCACCCGGTTCGACCAGTCGTACAGCAGGCCCCGATCCTCCGGCGGTACGCCCAGCACCTCGGCCAGGACGGCCACCGGGAGATCACCGACCACGTCGGACACGAGGTCGACCTCGCGGTGACCGGCGGCGTCGGCCCGGGCAACGGCATCGGCGACGAGCGAACGAGATCGCTCGGCGATGGCAGCCTCCAGGGCCGCCACCGCCCGGGGAATGAACGCCTTCACGAGCAGCCCCCGGAGCCGGCTGTGCTCGGGTGGATCCTGGTTGAGCATCATCTGACGCACGAAGTGGAGATCGTCGGCCGTGCCCGGCGTGCGCAGTTGGGTGCCACCCTCGTGGCTGGAGAACACCTCCGGCGTGCGCAGCACCTCCTTCACCGCCCCATGGGTGAGCACGGCCCAGTAGCCCGACCCCTCCGGCCAGCCGTTCAGCGCGGGTTCGGGCACCCAGACCACCGGGCTGTCGGCCCGCAACCGGTCGATCGCGGCGTGAGGCACCCCAGTGGTGTAGGTGGCCGAGTCGTAGAGGGCGAGCACGTCGTCGGCGTGGCTCATGCGTCCTGGTTTAGCCCGACCACGGGCCGATGCGCTACAGGATGCGGCTGCGGCGAGCCCAGGCGAGTACCCACGCCCCCAGCCCGATGCTCGTCGCGGCGAGGGCGGAATGGATGAGCTTGAACGCCACGCTCCAGTCGCCGAAGCCGATCATGAGCCCCCGCACGACCCACACGGCGATCGTCCATCCGGCGAGAACGGTGGCCAGCCCTCGCAGGGCACCGAGCCGAGACGCAAGCCGGTCGGCCGGGCTCCGCAGGTAGGCCACGATCGCCGGGATCGGGGCCAGGGCAAGGGCCAGGAAGCTGCTCGCCAACATGATCCGGCCGGTGCGGCCAACGTCGGTGAGTTCGTCGTTGGCCAACACGTTGCGGATCCGGCTCGTCCACACGATCGCCGTCCAGGTGATTAGCGCCAACACCGGCACGAGCCGGCGCCAGCGGGGCGGGGCGAGCGAATCGGCGAGGCTCGGCGCAGCGTCGGAATCAGAACCCACAGAACTCACCCGAAAAACGCTATCAGCAGCGCTACGTTCTAGGAGGTGACGAGCCCAGCCCCCGCTGACCACCGCACCGACGACGCCGACCGCGCCGATCAGGCTGGCCCCGACTTCATTCGGGCCAAGGTGATCGACGACAACGCCTCGGGCCTCTTCAGCGGTCGGGTGCAGACGCGATTCCCGCCCGAACCCAACGGGTTCCTCCATGTGGGCCACGCCAAGTCGATCGGCCTCAACTTCGGGGTGGCGGCAGAGTTCGGCGGGGAATGCAAGCTCCGCTTCGACGACACCAATCCCGAGACCGAGGACCAGAGCTACGTCGACGCCATCCAGGAGGACCTGGCGTGGTTGGGGCACACCCCGGCCGACGTCGTGTACGCCTCGGATTACTTCGAGCAGCTCTACGAGTGGGCCGAGTCGCTGATCACCAAGGGCCTGGCCTACATCGACGACCAGGACGGTGACACGATCTCGGCCCAGCGGGGCGGCTTCGGCCAACCCGGGGTCGAGAGCCCGTTCCGCACCCGGCCGATGGAGGAGAACCTCGACCTGTTCCGCCGTATGCGGGCCGGTGAGTTCGAAGACGGCGCTCGGGTGCTGCGTGCCAAGATCGACATGCAAGCCGAGAACATGTGGCTCCGCGATCCAGTGCTGTACCGCATCCGGCACGAGCACCATCAGCGAACCGGCGACACATGGGTGATCTACCCGACCTACGACTGGGCCCACGGGCAGTCGGATGCCATCGAGGGCGTTACCCACTCGCTGTGCACGCTCGAGTTCTCCGATCATCGGGCGCTCTACGACTGGTGCCTCGAGAACCTCGACCTCCCGTTCGAGAAACCCGAGCAGACCGAGTTCGCCCGGCTCGAACTCACCCACACCGTGACCTCGAAGCGCAAGCTCCGTCACCTCGTGGAAACCAACGAAGTGGACGGGTGGGACGACCCCCGCATGCCAACGGTGCGCGGGCTCCGTCGTCGCGGCTATCCGCCGGCAGCCATCAGGGCCTTCACCGACCACATCGGTGTGGCCCGTACGAACTCCACGGTGGAGATCGAGCTGTTGGAGTCGTTCGTTCGCACCGAGCTGAACCGTACGGCAGTGCGCCGCATGGCCGTGCTCGACCCAGTGAAGCTCGTGATCACGAACTGGCCAGCCGGCGAGACGGTCACGGTGGAGGCGGTGAACAACCCCGAGGATCCCGAGGCCGGCACCCGTCAGGTGACCTTCGGCGGCGAGCTGTGGATCGAGCGCGACGACTTCAAGCTCGATCCGCCGCCGAAGTACTACCGCCTCACCCCCGGGCGGGAGGTGCGGTTGCGGGCCGGCTACTACGTGACGGCGACCGACGCGGTGCTCGACGACGAGGGCAACGTGACGGAGGTGCACGCCACCTACGACCCGGAGAGTGCCGGCGGGTCCACTCCCGATGGCCGCAAGGTGAAGTCGACGATTCACTGGGTGGCGGCCGACGCTGCAATCGACGCCACGGTGCACCTGTACGACCGGCTCTTCACCGACCCCCACCCGGGCGCCGACGGGTCCGACGCGCTGTCGAGCCTCAACCCGACCTCACGCAACACCCGCACGGCGGCCAAGCTCGAAGCGGCTCTCGGTGATGTGGAGCCGGGCCAGGTGGTGCAGTTCGAGCGGCTCGGCTATTTCGCCGCCGACCTCGACGATCCCAGCGTGTTCCACCGCACGGTCGGTTTGCGTGACGAGTGGGCCAACATCCAGAAGCGAGCGGCGCAGGGCAACAAGGGCCAAGGCAAGGCGAAGAAGGCCAAGGGCTGACGCTCAACCGAGGTGCCTCCCCCAGGCCCTCGACCGATCACGTCGGGGCTGCGGAGCAGCCCCACACCGAGTTCGCCCCGGCGAACGTCGACCGCTCAACCGAGGTGCCTCCCCAGGCCCTCAACCGATCACGTCGGGGCTGCGGAGCAGCCCCTCACCGAGTTCGCCCCCGGCGAACGTCGACCGCTCAACCGAGGTGCCTCCCCCAGGCCCTCACCCGATGACGATGTTGTCCCAGTGCCAGGTGAAGGTGTCGGGGCGACCGTTCTCAGCCTTGAGCGGGGTGTAGTTGTGGTCGGCGAACACCACCCTCACCGGCCCTGACGGGAACCGCCCGGCGCGGGACACCTCGTAGAACGAGCCGTCGGCCTGCTGCACGGCGTAGGTGAGGGTGCCGTCGCCGTTGTCACGGAAGATGCTCGTGCGCCGCGTACGAATGCTGTTCACTGCGACGTCGTCGGGGTTGAACCACGGGCCACCCCAGGTCTCGGTGAGCACCTCGTTGTCGCTGCCGTTGTTGATTGACATCTGATGGTTGTTGAACGACACGCCGACTGATCCGAGGTCGCGGTGCAGGTCGGTGTCGCAGGGAAGCCATTCGATCGAGCACGGGAGGTTCTGCAGGTCGAACGCAGCGGCTGGGATCACCTTCACCTCGGTGAACTGCCTGTTCCCGAGTTGGGTGATGTTCACATCCCACCGGATCTCGCGGATGCCCTGGAAGGTCTGCTTCGGGGCGAAGCCGCCAATCGAGTATCCCGACGTGTCGCCGATCGAGGTCATGATGTGGGCCTTGGCCTCGTCGCCCCCCGGCACGCAGCGGTAGATCCACTCGTCGTTGAAGCCGTTGGCGCGGTCGCCCCGGTTGATCGTTCGCTTCTCCTCCGGTGGCCCGCAGAGATCGTTGGGGCCGGTGATGGCGTGGTCGCCAGGCCACGTGAGATTGTCGGCGTTCACCACGTCGTCGCGGTGGTAGATCGCGAAGTCGAACCGGTCGAGGCTCCCGGCTGAGGCGAAGTCTTCGACGAATCGGGCGTTGGCGGGCGCCGGCGAAGGCATCACGGTCGGCGGTGGAGCCGTCGTCGGCGAGGGCGACGGTGAGGGTGAGGGTGTATCTCCCGGCTCTGGCTCCGGGTCCGGGTCGGGTTCGTTAGCGGACGTCGTGGTGGTGGTGGTGTCCGCATCATCGTCGACCACCGTGGTTGTGGTGGTCTGCGGGGCGCCGGCGTCGTCGTCGCCATCGGGGGTGCTGGCGTCGTCGTCCGGTTCGGGGTCGCTCGTTGACGGTGCGGTGGTGGGGTCCGGCGAGGGCCGCCGCTCGATCTTCTTGAACCACCAGCGGAACGCCGGCGGGGTTCGACGCTTGGCCGCCCAGGCCTCGGCCTCGGCTGTTGGGCTCCCACTGCCAGCCGCATCGCCGCTGTCGCCCATGATCACTGCGGCCACCGGCATCGCCAACACGATCACCAGCAGGCTCGCCCCGAAGGCGAGCATGAACGTCTTCATCGGTGTTCTTCCTCTCCGACTGCCCAGATCGAACGTAGGACGATCGACGGGGCCGGCACTGGTCGAAAACCGGTCGTTTCACCGCCGACCCGGGGGCGGGGTCAAATCACCCCCGACGCGATCTCGCGGAGGAGGTCCATCTGTTCACCCGATTCCGGGCCGGCCAGCGGCCGGCACACCGGCACGGCAGCCAACACGTCGTCCATCAGCCGGCCGTCGAGAATGAGGGCGGCGACCGCCAGCGTGGGCGCTCTCCCCATACCGGCGCCGCAGTGGATCACCACGTGCTGCCCTTCGGATCGGAGACTGTTGACCTCGGTCGCCCAAGCTCGGGCGTCGGAACTGGTCGGAGCACCGAGGTCGGGGATCGGCCACCATCGGGCTCGACCACCCTGGTGTTCGGTGAGCCATGCCACGTAGTGGGGGTAGTAGTCCTCGATCTCGTGCCGTTCGCAGAGGCACACCACAGTGACTGCGTCGTCGTTGCGGCCGATGCGCGCGGCGACCTCGGCGGGCGCTGGCCCGACCACCCGCTTGCCACACAACCACAGCGCAGTCGCCTGGCCGTCGACCACGAGCTGGTCGATCCCACCGTCGAGTGAGCGTTGACTGAAGCCCGACGTCACAGCTGCTGGCTCACTCCGGCGAGCCACACCTCGATCGCATCAATGGCGACAGGCCCGAGCGTGCTCTCCGCGGCGTCACGCCCGGCCGTGACCGGACCCATCACGACTGTTGGAGGTCGCCCCACCGGCTGATGCATGAACCGAGCCTACGGCTCCGCGCCGTTGGGTGATGACGGGGGTGGGTCCGACGGCCACCGCGTGGCCAACGCGTCAGCCGACGTCGGGGCCATCCGCACCGAGGAACGACCGCATGGCAGCCAGGCCCTCCTGCTGCGGAGTCCACATGCGGCCGCCGACCAGTCCGCCGTCGATGACCAGATCGTGGCCGTTGATGAACGTGCTCTCGTCGCTCGCGAGGAACACGGCGGCATCGGCGATGTCGTCGGGCATCCCCGCCCGCGGAATGGGCTGTAGCCCCCGCAGGGCCGCCTTCACCTTCTCGGTGGTTGCCTCGGCGTCATCGTCCGACATCCCCATCGCCTTGCCGAAGATGCCCGTCGCGATTCCACCCGGGGAAATGGCGTTCACGCGCACGCCGTCCTCCCCGAGCTCCATCGCCACGCACCGGGTGAGATGCACAACGGCGGCCTTCGCCGCTGAGTAGAACATCGACGACGACAACCCTGCCCTCGACGCCGCCACCGACCCGTTGTTGATGATCGAACCGGAGCCCTGGGCGCGCATGACCGGCGCCGCATGCTTCATACCGACCACCACGCCGTTGTAGAGCACCTTCATCGCCGCATCGAGCTCGTCCATCGACACGTCCTGCACTCGACCGACGGGGGCGGGACCGCCGGCGTTGTTGAACAGACAGTCGAGCCGACCGTGAGTGTCGACCGTTGACGAGATGAGGTCGGCCACCTCCGCTTCGACGGTCACGTCGACCCGCCGGAACGTCGCACGCTCACCGCAGGCCGCGGCAACGGCTTCGCCCTCCTCCACGCGGCGGGCGGCCAGCACCACGGTGGCCCCTTCCTCGACGAATCGCTCCACCGACCGCCTGCCCATCCCGGTGTTCCCACCGGTGATGATGGCGACCTTGCCGTCCAACCGCCCAGCCATCCTGCGAACCTCCCGGGTCAGAACTCGGCCAGTGCCTCGCTCATCGCCGTACGGTAGCGCTCGACGTTGGCGAGCTTGATGTCTTCATAGCCCCGCACCATGTCGGGCAGCCCGGCCACGGCCACCGCAGCATCGAGGCGACCGGCATCGAGGGTGGCCAACAGTCGACGGAGGGCGTCGACGTACTCCCCGGGCAACGCCCGTTCCACCCGGCGCACCTCGACCCGACCGAACGGATCGAGCGCGCTGCCCCGTAGTCCCTTGCGGCCGGCCAGCACCTTGATCGCTGGTGTGGCCCACGGGCCGAGAGCGATCTTCGACTCCATGCCAAGCGCCCGCAGCATCGGCGGGTGCAGCTTCCAGGTCACCACGCCGTCGGCGCCAGCCACCTCGCGGGCTTCGGCCAGCGCCTCGCCGTCGGTCATGAGGCGAGCCACCTCGTACTCGTCCTTGTAGGCGGTGAGCTTGAACAGCCCGTCGGCCACGGCATCAGTGAGAGCGGTGGACTCGGGGGCGACCGTGCGCTCGGCGGCCGCCACCTCGTCGAGCACATCCAGCCAGCCCTCTGCGGTTGACTCGTCGCCCCAAGCCACCAGCTCCGACGCGAGCAGCACGAGATGGGCCCGCCGCTCCCCTGTCGCCTCCAGCGCGTCGATTCGAACATCCAACGCCGCCGACAGGCTCGGCGCAGCCGCAGCAGGCGCGTCGGGGGCCGCAGTGCCGGTGGAGCCGGCCCGAGCCGCCTCCACCGCGCCCGGATCGTGGATCTGCACCCGGCCCCAGCGGAAGGCGGCGGTGTTGGCCTCTACCGCCACACCGTTCAAGCCGATGGCCTCCTCCACCCGTTCGGGGGCGACGGGCAGTGCGCCGGCCTGAACGGCCATGCCCACCACGAACAGGTTGGCGGTGGTGGCCGAGCCGAAGAGGTCGGTGGTGATGGCCTGCGCGTCGGCCCAGTGGTGGCCCGGCCGACTGACCGAACCGATCCGATCCGACAGTTCGCCGGGGCTGGGCAGGGCGATCTCGGGATTGGTGATCATCGATCCGGTGGGCGTTGGCGAGTCGGAGCCGACCACCACGGTGCGATCGTCGTCGCCGGTGAGCAGGCCACGATCGGATCCCGCGACGAGCTGGTCGAAGGCGAGCAGCAGGTCGGCCTGGGCCTCACCCAGCCGGTTCGTGTACGAAGGCTCGGCCCGGGAGAGCCGTAGGTCCGACACCACCGGCCCCGCCTTCTGAGACAGCCCGATCTGGTCGAGGCCGCGCACGTGGTAGCCATCCAGCATGGCGGCGGTTCCGAGCACCTGAGCCACGGTGACCACCCCGGTGCCCCCGATGCCGGTGATGCGGAGGGCGAAGTCGTCGTCGGGAACGACGAGCACCGGGCCTGGCGCGACGGGCGGCTCGGTTGCGGCGGCGACTGACGTCGACGGCGACGTTCGCCGGGAGGTCGCGGTACCCGCACCAACGATGCGTCGGGCGAGTCGGCGGGCGAGTCGCCCGACGCGGGTGGTCGATTCGGCCGGCTGGCTGATCGTCATGAACGACGGGCAGTCGCCTTCGAGGCAGCTGAAGTCGAGGTTGCAGGTGGTCTGGTCGATGCGGGTCTTGCGCCCGAACACCGTGTCGACCGGCTGTACGGAGAGGCAGTTGCTCACCTGACCACAGTCGCCACAGCCCTCACAGATCCGAGGGTTGATCACCACCTTCTGGTTCGGCGTCTCCACCAGGCCCCGCTTGCGGGCTCGCCGGGCCTCGGCCGCGCAGGCCTGGTCGTGGATCAGCACCGTGGTGCCCTCGACCCCGGCTAGGTGTTCCTGCGCCTCGATGAGGCGAGAGCGATCCCACACCTCGACGGTCGGCGGGAGGTCGAGGGCCCGGGTGCGCACCACATCGTCGGATGTGATCAACACCTTCGCAGCTCCGAAGGTGAGCAGGCTCGACGCGATCTGCGGGATGCCCTGGCCCCCCTCGGCGTCCTGGCCGCCGGTCATCGCCACGGTGCCGTTGTAGAGAATCTTGTAGGTGATGTTGACCTCTGCGGCGATGGCGGCCTGGATCGCAAGCTGACCAGAATGGGTGTAGGTCCCGTCGCCCAGGTTCTGGATGAGGTGGCGGCGGTCGACGAAGTCGCTCATGCCGATCCACTGGGTGCCTTCGTTGCCCATGCAGGTGAGCCCCGCCAGTTCGCCGACACGATCGGGATCCATGAGGAGGGTCATCGTGTGGCAGCCGATGCCGGCCCCGACGAGTGAATCCTCGGGTACCTCGGTGCTTCGGTTGTGAGGGCAGCCCGAGCAGAAGAACGGCGTGCGCTCCACCGTGAGGGGGATGAGCGTGCGGGTGCGCTCCTGGCGTTCGGGCACAAGGCGGTCGCCAAGGCGGCCACCAAGCCGGGCTCGCAGGATCGGCACGATGCCATCGGCGTCGAGTGCTCCCCAGGCTGGCACGAGGGTGGCGCCGGCCTCGTCGTGCTTGCCGATCACCACGGGCCGCTGGGCCATGGCGTAGAGGGCGTCGGTGAGGGCCGACTCGATCGTGGGGAGCTTCTCCTCGACGATCAGCACCTGGTCGAGCCCGGTGGCAAAGCTGCGAACCGTTTCGCGGTTGAACGGCAGCGGCATGCCCATCTTGAGGAGCCGGATGCCGGCATCCGCGATGTCGGCGTCGCTGACGAGGCCGAGGCGAGCGAGCGCTTCACGCACCTCGCGATAGGTGATGCCTGAGGCCACGATGCCGATCCAGGCGTCGCCCGGGTCGACCGTCACGTGGTTGAGGCGATTGTCGGCGGCGTACGTGCGGGCCAACTCGTAGCGCACCTCCACGATCTCGCGTTCGATGTCAACGGTGTGGGGGGTGAGCAGCCGACCGTCGGGCATGTGCTGGTACGGCACCCCGTGGAGCAGCGGGAGCACCGGCTGTACCCGCTCCGGGTGGAGGTCGACGCTGGCGGTGGCGTCGGCCACGTCGGCCACGATCTTCAGCGCCGACCACAAGCCGGTGGCCCGCGACATGGCGATGGCATGTCGGCCGAGGTCGAGCGCCTCGGCCGGATCCCCCGGGTAGAGCAGAGGCATGTGCATGTCGGCGACAAGCCCTGCTGATGACGACGGCACGGTGGACGACTTGGCATTGGGGTCGTCGCCCACGATGGCAACAGCGCCACCGTGCATCGACGACCCGGCGAACACAGCGTGACGGAGTGCGTCGGCGGCGCGGTCGACCCCAGGGGCCTTGCCGTACCAGATGCCGACAACGCCGTCGTAGCGGGCGTCCGGCCGGGCGGCCACGAGCTGGGAGCCCATCACGGCAGTGGCGGCGTACTCCTCGTTCATGCCGGGACGGAACGTCACGGGCAGATCGGGGCAGGTCTTGGCGGCCCGACGGACGGCGTCGCCGTAGCCGCCGAGGGGTGACCCCTGGTAGCCCGACACGAATGCGGCCGTGTTGCGGCCTGCCCGCCGATCGGCTCGGAGCTGCTCCAACGGCAACCGGGCCAGGGCCTGGATGCCTGTGATGAACACGGTGCCCTCGTCGGCCGTGTAGCGATCGTCGAGTCGGTAGGGCTGATGCTCGGTGGCGGTCATGACGGTCCCCTTCGACGCTGGGTGCTGGTCATCCAGTATCGGCAACATTCCGGCTGTCGTCCATGAGCCCGAACGACATTCGACATCTGCAGTCAAGAATGATGAAATATTCGATGATCTCCTCTTCGATCAGATCGGAGGCGAACGAATGACGAACCCTGTGAGCGACCCGTCAGACCGGCTGTTGATGCGCGAGCTCCAGCGTGATGCCCGCCAGACCAACCGGGCGTTGGCCGACGCTGCTGGCCTCGCGCCCTCCACCACGCTCAAGCGGGTCCGCGATCTCGAGCACGACGGGGTGATCACCGGATATCACGCAGTGCTCGACAGCGCTGCGCTGGGGCGGAACCTGCACGCCCTCGTGTTCGTCCGCCTCCAGCCCAAGAGCGACGACGTGGTGAATGCCTTTGTGGAGCACGTGTGGGCGCTGCCGGCCACGGTGGGGTTGCATCTGATCTCGGGCACCGAGGACGTGGTGATCCACCTCGCTGTGCCCGATGCCGAGGCGTTGCGACAGATCGTGCTCAGCGAGATCAGCAGCTACCCCGGCGTGTTCGACGAGCGCACGTCGCTGTCGTTCGAGCACCGCCACAAGTGGGTGGTCGACCCGGCGGACCACTGACCGTCAGACCACACTGCTACGGTCTGAATCGTCATGGATCATCCCCTCGAAGAGCCGACATCCGAGCTTCCTCCACAGCGTGGCGCTCTTGACTCCGCTGAAGATGCGGCGGCGTTTCTCGGCTGCACCGTCGAGCAGTTCGAACAGATCCAGCGTGAGATCGCCGCTCGAAAGCGGCCCATCACCCTGACAGAGCCCGATCTCGAGATCGCAAGAGCACTGTCTGCCCAGCGTCGCGCCTGGGCCCGATACCCCAAGGCTGAGTAACGATGACCGACTGGCTCGCAGTCTCGGTCAGTGGCACCACACGAAGCGCAACCTACTCCACTGCAATCGAGCCTGCGCTGGACCGGCACCCGTGCGCATACCCGCGGCTCGATCGAGCTGAGTTGCTCCAGTTCGGCGCAATTCTCGCCAACGAGGACGCGATCCTGGTCGTCGACGTCGATCTGGTGACCTGGTAGCCGGTGCGCTCATCGTCGGCTGGGGTCGGGTGGGGTGCGACGACTACCTTGGCGGCCATGAGTGACATCTCCATCGACGACTTCCGGGCCGAGGCGAAGGCGTTCCTCGACGCCAATGCCACCCCGAAGGCCGAGGCCACTGCGTTCGTCTGGGGTGAGGGCCCCGACGAAGCGGCGCTGTTCGAGGAGGTCGACCGCGAGAAGGAGAAGGTGGAGCTGGCCAAGGCCAAGGACTGGCGGGCCACGAAGTACGACGCCGGCTTCGGCTGGATCGGCGGCCCCACCGACATGGGCGGCCGCGGCCTGTCGCGGGGCCACGAACGGGCCTACAGCGAGCTCGAGGCCCGCTACGACGTGCCGGACCAGGGCTTCTTCGGCATCGGTCTCGGCATGGTGGCTCCCACGATCCTCGATCACGCTGACGCCGCCGTGTCGAGCGAACTCCTACCGAAGATGTACCGCGGTGACGTGGTGGGCTGTCAGCTCTTCTCCGAGCCCGGCGCCGGCTCCGATCTGGCCAGCCTCCAGATGAAGGCCGAGCGCGACGGGGAGGAGTGGGTGATCACCGGCCAGAAGGTGTGGACCTCAGGCGCCCACTATTCCGACGTGGGCGAGGTGATCTGCCGTACCGACCCCGAGCTCCCCAAACACAGGGGC
The DNA here is from genome assembly GCA_039029735.1 of Actinomycetota bacterium. GTDB lineage: Bacteria > Actinomycetota > Acidimicrobiia > Acidimicrobiales > SZUA-35 > CADEDH01. Next base: position 12,266 of record JBCCFL010000015.1, read on the forward strand.
CTCACGGGGTTCATCGTGGACATGGCGGCACCGGGCGTCGACATCCGTCCGCTGCGTCAGATGACGGGCGGCGCCAACTTCAACGAGGTGTTCTTCAACGAGGTGCGAGTACCCGACAGCCATCGCCTCGGCGAGGTGAACGACGGCTGGCGGGTGGCGCTCACCACGCTCATGAACGAGCGCGCCTCGATCGGCGGTGGCGCCTCGGGCGGGGGCTTCACCCGCCTCAAGGAGATGGTGGACCACTTCGGCCTCGCCGACGACGCCGTTGTCCGCCAGCGGCTCATGGACATCTACATCAACGGCAAGGTGCTCGGGTACTCGAACCAGCGGGCGATGGCGAAGCTCAAGGCCGGCCAGCTCCCGGGCCCTGAGCTGTCGGGCGCGAAGTTGGCGCTCACCGAGAACATGCGCCGCACATCCGCCCTCGTGTCACAGGTGCTCGGCCCCAAGCTCGTGGCCGACTCCGGTGAGTGGGGCACGTTCTCCTGGGCCGGCTACGTGCTCGGCATGCCGGCGATGGCCATCGCCGGAGGGTCCGACGAGGTGCTCCGCAACATCATGGGCGAGCGTGTGCTCGGCCTTCCCAAGGAACCGGGGATCGACACCACGAGCCCGTTCAAAGACCTCACCGTCGGCACCCAGAAACGCGACTAGCGCCCCGTCGCCAGCGGTCAGCCAGCGTCGACGGCGTCGGCGATCACGGCCGCGGCGGCCGCCACCCCGGAGCCTCCGAGCGGAACATCGAGCGACTGCAACACCGATTCGAGCGTGCCCAGCGTGCCGAGGATCATCGGTGGATTGAGGTGGCCCATGTGACCGATGCGGAACGCCCGGCCCTCGTAGCCGCCGATGCCGTGACCGAGCACGAGCCCGGCCTGGTGTTCACACACGGCGGCGAGACGGGTGGCGTCGAGCTGGCCGGTGCGCACCATCGTCACCGCGTTCGACCGGTGGGCGGGATCGGTGATGTTGGCCTCGATCCACCCCGGAGTCGACCAGGTGTCAACGGCGGCATGAACGGCCCGCGCCAGCACCTCATGGCGCTGCCACACCGCTTCGAGCCCGCCCTCCTCCTCGATCATGGTGAGAGCCTCCTGCAACCCGTAGAGGTGCGGGATGGGGAGGGTGCCGCAGTACAGCTGGTAGGTGACCTCGGGGTTCATCCGTGGCCCCCAGTCGAAGTAGCCCGTGCGCAGATCGGCGTGCTCGTAGGCGGCGACGGCCTTCTCACTGGCCCACACGAATGCGATGCCGGGCGGCACCATGACGCCCTTCTGGCCAGCAGCCACCGTCACATCCACGCCCCAGGCGTCCATCTCGTAGCGATCACAGGCCAGCGAGGCGATGGCGTCCACCATGTACAGCGCCGGATGGCCGGCGGCGTCGATGGCGGCCCGCACAGCGGCGATGTCGTTGCGGACCGAGGTGGCGGTGTCGCACAGCACGATCAGCACGGCCTTGATGCGATGATCGACATCGGCGGCCAGATGCGCCTCGACCAGGGCAGGGTCGATCGTGGCCCGCTCGGGGCCCTCGATCGTCTCGATCTTGATGCCCGACACGGCGGCCATCTCGCCCCAGAACTTCGCGAAGCGGCCCGTCTCCACGACCAACACGGTGTCGCCCCGCGACAGCGTGTTGTTGAGGGCCATCTGCCAGGCCCCATGGCCGTTGGAGATCGTGAGGAAGGCCTCGCCGGTGGTGCGGGCCAGCGAAGGCAGGGTGGCGAACACCCGGTCGGAGATGTCGACGATCTCCCCGGCGTACATGTTTGGCATCGGAGTGGCCATGGCCGCCAGCACCCGGTCGGGGATGACCGACGGGCCCGGGCTCACCACCATCTGACGCCCGAAGCGCAAGGTCATGAGGGGTTGCGACCCACCATCGCGATGTAGCGATCCACCACCGAGGCGTTGGCGGGGAGATCGACCGACTCGCCGGTGCGACCGCTCTTGACCAGCATCGGCATCATCGGCTCGACGGTGGCCATCACCCGCTCGACCAGCGCCGGGTTGAGTGCATGGTCAACATCGTCCTGCCCCCAGGCGAGGTCCCAGGCGTGGGTGGTCGGGTCCCACATCACGATCCCGATCAGATCGTCGATCGTCTCGGTCTTGAACCAGAAGGGTCCCTGCTGCTGGAGTACGCCCGGCTGATCCAGTGCCGCCAGCACGCGGTCGCGGCTCGCCCGCCACATGACCACGGGATCGTCGATGCTGTCGGATGGCGTGGGCGCCACCATCTCGCCCGTCTCGGCGCAGCCAGACACCCCGTTGATCACGGCGCACTGATGCTCGACCAGGTCGCGTGCCGTCCAGCCCTCACAGGCAGTGGAGGCATCCCAGTTGTCGGCCCCGATCCGGCTGACGACGGCGTCGAAGGCGTAGATCGCTTCGGTGAAGCTGCGCAGGTTCTGACTCATGAGGCCCTTGTCTATCAGGCCGTCAGGGTGCTCAGCCCGTGCAGCTGCGGTCCAGGCTGTGGATCTTGATGTAGTCGACCTGCATCTGCACCGTGCCCGCCACGCTGTGCTTCCAGGCGTCGAGCTGGATCGCCGCGAAGTGCGGGTTGTCCGGGAGGAGGTCGGCCGAGGTCTCGTTGATGGTGCGGATCAACGAACCATCTCGGTAGATCCGCATCACGTCGGGCTCCCACTCCATCACCATCGTGTGCCACGAGGTGGCCGACGTGTTGTGCTCGATGTACTCCTGGTCGTGCACCGAGCCGAACGGCTTGTGGATGAAGGTGAAGAACTTCGAACGGTTCCCCGGCTGAGCCAACGTCTCGTACACGTTGTTCTCACCGTCGCGGGGGTGGGCCTGGGAGGCCGGCCAGGTGAGCACCACACCGGAGGTGGACTCCCCCGTGTCGGCGTCGGTGCGGACCCGGAACTCGTAGCGGCCGTACTGCTGGTTCACCCGGTGCCCCATGCCGCCCGAGACGAGCGAGCCGTTCTCCATCTTGGCAGTGATCGTGAGCAGACCGCCGCCAACCGAGATGGCCGACGGGCGACGCAGGCCGTAGCCGGCGTTGCCGGCCGAGTTGTAGGGCTGCCACACGCTGGTGTTGAGCGACGAGCCGTTGAACTGCTCGTCGAGCACCAGGTTCCACTTCGAGCACTCCGCCGGCGCCTCGGTGGTGGTCGGCGCCGTTGTGGTGGTCGTGGTGGTGGTGGTCGTGGTCGTCGGCTCCTCCGTCGTGGAGGTGGTGGGCCGCGTGGTCGTGGTGGTCGGCTCGGTGGTCGTCGTCGTGGTTGGCCGCGTCGTGGTGGTGGTCGGCTCCTCCGTGGTGGAGGTGGTGGGTCGCGTGGTCGTGGTCGTGGTTGGCCGCGTCGTGGTGGTGGTCGGCTCCTCCGTGGTGGAGGTGGTGGGTCGCGTGGTCGTGGTCGTGGGCTCGGTGGTGGTCGTCGTGGAGGTGGAGGTGCTCGTCGACGAGCTGGTGCTCGACGTGGACGACGACGTGCTGGTGGCATCGGCCGCAGCCGGATTCGGGCCTGACGTGGTGCTGGTGGTCGACGTGGAGGTGGTCTCGTCGGCACTGGTGGACGTCGACTGCGTGGTGGTGGTGGTCTCGTCAGCGTCGTCACTGTCGTCCGCTGCCGCGGCCGCAGTCGACGTGGTGGTCGTGGTCTCGTCGCCGTCACCCGTGCCAGCGCCAGCGTTGGCCTCGGCATCATCAGCGGCCGCTGCGGCCGGCTTGTCGTCGGCGTCGGCGTCGGCGTCGGCGTCCAACACGCCGGCTGTGTCGCCGTCTTCGTCGGTGTCATTCGGCGCCGGGCGCGCCACGTTGTCGGTGCCTTCGGCGGCCCGCAGGTTGGCGGTGCCGATCGACGTCGAGGTGGTGGTGGGCAGATCCAGCCCGTCGGCCGCGAACGAGCGCAGGTTCGGCGACGGGGTGGATGGGTCCGGCAAGGACGTGGTGGGTGCCGATGTTGACGACCCCGACGCATCGACCACGTCTTCGTCGGGAGAGGTCACAGCGAACACCGCCGCGCCGAGCACCACGGCGAAGCCGGCCAACACGGCATAGCGGCCAAGCGGCGATGAGTGCTCGCCGACCTCGCCCTCAGTGGGCGTGAGCCCCATGTCGGCCAACCAACTCGCCGTGGAGTCGGCCATGTCGAACGTGGGGTCGTTGTCACCAGTTGGTGGAGTGGAGTCCTGAGAGCCGGACGGCGCTGCGGCGTCGGAGCCGTCCGCTCCTGAGCGCCCGAGGACGCTGGCGGGCGCGAGACCGCTCACGGTCTCGCGCGTCTGGTGCCATACAGATGTCACAACAGCTTTGAACTGCACGATGTATCACCACTCCTACCCCAACCAGCGGTGAGCATAACCACCCAACGGCATGTTGAGAAGCCATTACGGTGAAACTCTTTCGTAATAAAGAGCGGGAGTAGGCGGGCCCGGAGAGGCCAGAACGTGTCAGAACAGCTCGATCTGCCCTCCGGGAGGGAGTCGTTGCACCCCTGACCAGGACAAACTGTCCATGAACACCCAGGAGCGACGGTGGATCGCAGTCGGGCCGTAGCCCTGGAGCGCCACCTTGTGACGAGGGCACGGATACCCCTTGTTGAGCTCGAAATCGAACCCTGGGTAGCTGTCGGCCTGGGCTCGCATCATTCGATCGCGAGTGACCTTGGCCAAGATCGACGCCGCCGCGATCGAGAGGCTGGAGGCGTCGCCCCGTACGAGCTTGCGGGTCACGGGATGGCCGACGAAGTCCCACTTGCCGTCGAGGAGCACCGCGTCGACCTGGCGACCCAGTCCGCCGATCGCTCGTCGGGCCGCCAGCCGCTGGGCGGCCGACATGCCCATCTGATCGCACTCGTCGTGTGAGGCATGGCCGACGGCCCAGGCGTCACACCACTCCACGATCCGGTCGAACAGTGCCTCCCGTTCGGCCTCGGTCAGCTGCTTGGAGTCGCGCAGCTTGTAGATGCGGCGGTCCTTGGGCACCACCACCGCCCCAATCGTGAGCGGCCCGGCCCAGGCGCCACGCCCGACCTCGTCGACCCCCACCACCACCTCGTGGCCCTCGGTCCACAGCACACGCTCCTCGGCCAGGCCTGGGGCCTTGGCCTTCAGCGCCTTGCGCAACTTGGGCACGGTGGCGTTCGCCATGGAGACCGACGCTAGCGGCTTGCGATCAGCTGAAGCTCTCTCCGGCGGCAGGAGCGGATCCGAGTGCGTCGGCGGCGCCGGTCAGGAGCGTCTCGCCTCTGGCGTCGGTGGTCGACCATTCGGGGTCCAGCGCAGAACAGCGCAGCCGCACCCCGTCATCAGCCTCCCAGAGCAGCGCCGGCCGAGCCCCATGCCAGCGAATCCCGTAGGAGACCAGGCCGTGACGGGTGGGCAGCCGGTGCACCTCACCGTTCCCGCCCCGCCAGGCGGATGGGTAGCCGGGCATGAGGTCGACGTCATCACCGCGGTCGTCAACCACCAGGTCGCGCACGGCCGCCACGAACCGGGCGGCCGCTGCCGGATCATCGCCGTCGTCAGCCAGTTCCAACGGCGACGGGCCTTGAGCATGGAGCGCCCCGGCGGCCCCATCCACTGGAGCGGGCCAGGCGCCGGCGGCCGACGCAGCCTCGGCGAGATCGACCACGGCCGCGAGGTCGGCCAGATCGGGCGCAGGCAGCGACCGTTCGAGCCGCCCGGCGGCTGCGGTGTTGCCGGCACGCCGTGCCAGCGCCGCCAGCCCGCGCTCTGCGGTGATCCGAGCATCTGCATCGCGCGACTTCGCAACGAGATGCGTGAGCTGCATGGCTACCTCGAGGAGGGCGTCGTCGACTGCTCGGCCCGACACCACAACCGCCGTGTCGAGCGCAGCCACGATCTCCGCCGCTGCGACGGGGCCGTGCACGAGCCTGGACGGGAAGGTGTCGGCGATGGCCGCCAGCGCGAGTTCGAGCCCGGTTCGATGGCCCATCGCCGCCAAGGCCCCGAGCAACGCACCCGCACCGGGTTCGAGCGCGGTCAGCGCCGCCGGCAACCGGCTCGACGCCAGCAACATTCGGCTGCGGGCTGCGCCAAGCCGAGAGGACAGCCCATCATCGGGAAGCTCCACCCGGGCCGCGGCGTCCAACACCGACGACCATCCCCGGGCGATCTGCTCGGGATCAGGGGCCGCTGCCGGATCGGGGGCGGCCCCTGTGCCGAGCAGCGTTGCGCTCGACCGGGCGGACCACTCGGCATCGTCGGGTGGGTGCGGAACCACAACGCGCAGCGACGTGCGGTGCGGCAGTGGATAGAGAGCGACGGCGTTGGCCGCTGGGCCATCCACCCGTCCCGCTGCAGGCCACGCCAGCGGATCCCCCTCCGTGAGCATCGACAGGAGATCGGTGTCCTCCGATGCACCCGACTCGTTGGGCCGACGAGGCAGCACCACTGCAACGCGGTCGTCGACGATCAGATGACGCTCGCCGTCGGTGGTGATCGACAGCGAGGCCGCAGGCGAGCCAGTGGGTCGATAGGGCCGGACCGCGAGGGCGAGGGCCACCGGGACCGGCGACTCGTTGTGGATCTCGATCACGGTGACCTCGGCGCCATCGACCAGCGTGGAATAGGCCACGTGGCGGGCATTGCCGGACGGGATCCGCATCGTGGTCTCGACCACGGGCCCCACGCCCTGCCGGCCCTGCCGAACCGTTGCTTCGCGGGCCGGCAGGTACCACCGGTCGTCAGCGCCGATCCACCAGTCGAGCGACCACGCGACGCCGGTGGGGGCCACGAGGCCGCCACCGTCCACGGTGGCAGCCGAGGTGCCGTCGAGCACACCGAGGGTCACCATGGCGCGGTCGCTGGGGCGTTCGTGTCGCCGGGGGCCGATGGCCAGGCCGGCGGCGGGAGCGGTGCCCGTCACCGGGAGGAACGATCGCTGTGGTCGGCGCGCTCGTGACCCACCCGCCCTCGCAAGAGGTACTCCTGGGCGAAGTCGGGCGTCTGCCCTTCCCAGCAGCAGGCGTAGACCTGCGCCGCGATCGGCATGAACACGTCGTGGGCGGTGGCGAGCTCTTTCACCACCTTGGCTGCCTTCACGCCCTCGGCCACCTGGTTCATCCCGTCGAGGATCTCCTCGATCGTCTGCCCCGCCCCGAGCGCCCGACCGACGGTCGAGTTGCGGCTCTGGGGGCTGATGCAGGTGGCGAGCAGGTCGCCCATGCCGGCCAGCCCGGCCAGGGTCAGCGCTTCGCCTCCCATCCTCGTGCCGAGCTCGATCAGCTCGGCCAAGCCGCGGGTGATGATGGCCGAACGGGCGTTGTCGCCGAGGTTGCGACCCTCGACCACTCCCGCAGCGATGGCGTACACGTTCTTCAATGCGCCACCGAGCTCGCAGCCCACCACATCGTGGTGGGTGAACACCCGGAACGTGGGCGTGGCGAACACGTCCTGCAGGCGGCGGGCGATGTGGAGCTCGGTGAGGGCGATGACAGCGGCGGTGGGCTGGCCAACGAGGATCTCCTTCGCCAGGTTGGGCCCGGTGAGCACGCCAACGGGGCGTTCGGGGAGTACCTCGCGGGCCACCTCGGTCATGCGCATCATCGTGTCCGGCTCGAACCCCTTGGCCAGCGACACCACCGGCACCCACGGCCGGAGGCTCGGGGCGATCCGGGCGCAGGTGTCACGGAAGGCGCCGGTGGGCACGCCCATCACCACGAGGTCGGTGTCGGCGACGGCATCGAGATCCGTCGTTGCCGTGAGCGATTCGTGGAGGGGGAGGCCAGGGAGGTAGCGGGGGTTCTCGTGGTGGTCGTTGATGGCGGCCACCACGGCCTCGTCGCGGGCCCACACGGTGGTCGGGGTGTTGTGGGCGGCGAGGTGGGCCACGGTCGTTCCCCACGATCCACCTCCGAGCACCAGAACGCGGAGATCAGCCATGCCCGGACCCTAGTGCCGCGGGTCGGCGGTCCCCCACACGATCGACGGGCGGCGGGCTCGTCGCCGCCCGCTGCGGTGCATAGGCTCAGGCCGGTGAGCGAGCGGCCGACGACCGAGCCCGATGGGCGCGCAGACGTGGCCGTGGTGGTACCCATCAAGTCGTTCGTCGAGGCGAAGGGCCGGCTGTCGGCCTCGCTCTCTCCTGGCGAACGGGCCGATCTGGCTCGCGACATGGCCGCCGGCGTGATCCGGGCCGCCGCACCGCTCCCGGTGTGGGTGGTGTGCCACGACCATGATGTTGCCCGGTGGGCGATGGGCGAGGGCGCCCGGGTGATGTGGCTCTCGCGCCCCGGTCTGAACTCAGCCGTCTCCGCCGCCGACCGATTCCTGCACCGCACCGGCGTGACTCGGATCGTGGTGGCCCACGGCGACCTCCCCCTGGCCCGTGAGCTGGAATGGGTGGCCGACGGGGCTGGGGTCACGATCGTGCCCGACCGGCGCGGTGAGGGCACCAACGTGCTCGCCCTTCCGACCGGGGCAGGGTTCGTGTTCGGGTACGGCGAGGGATCAGCGGCCCGACACCGGGCCGAAGCCGAACGACTCGGGCTGGCGGTACGGATCGTGACCGACGCCGATCTGGGGTGGGACGTCGACACCCCGGAGGATCTCGACGTGTTCGGCCCCCAGGAGGTCCAGTGACCGCAGCCCAGAACCCCCTCACCCCCGAGCCGTTCTCGATGCAGGTGGTGTCGCGCGATCTGGCCGTACCGGGCCGAGCGCTCGCCATCGGGGCCCATCCCGACGACGTCGACTTCGGGTGTGGGGCCACGCTGGCCAAGTGGGCCGCCGGGGGCTGCGAGGTGCACGTGCTGGTGTGCACCGACGGGTCGAAGGGAACCTGGGATCCCCACGCCGACGAGGCGGACCTGATCGCCGCCCGCGAGCGCGAGCAACGCGCCGCCGCCACCGCACTCGGCGCCACCGGTACCGTCACGTTCCTCGGCCACACCGACGGTGAGTTGGAGTCGACGCTCTCCGTGCGGGCCCAGGTGGCCGAAGTGATCCGTCGGGCGCGGCCTGACGTGGTGCTCGGCCACGACCCGTGGAAGCGGTATCGCCTCCACCCCGATCACCGTCACGCCGGATTGCTCGCCACCGAGGGGATCGTTGCTGCCCGCGACCCGAAGTTCTTCCCGTACCAGGGTGTCCCCCATCATCGGCCCGATGCCCTGCTGCTGTGGGAGGCCGACGAACCGGATCACGCAGAGGACGTGTCGGGCTTCCTCGACGCCAAGCTCGACGCCCTGCTCGCCCACGAGAGCCAGTTCGAGTCCACAATGGCTTCCGGCGATGATCCTGATCTCAGCCAGTTCCGAGCCCGGGTGGAGGCCAAGCTGCGCGAAGCCGGGGTGGCTGCGGGGATCGACCTCGCCGAGACGTTCAAGCTGATCGACGACCTCTGAGGCGAGCGGCGCCGCGTCACCGGCCGCCAATTGGCGGACGCCTCGACCCCGGGCTTGTCAGACTGCGGGCATGGCTCTCGTCGACCACTGGCCGCTGTTCGGATTGCGGATCACCACCCCGCGCCTCGAACTGCGAGTTCCGACCGACGATGACCTCGCGCTGCTGGTGGAACTCATCGCCGACATCCACGACCCGAGCACTATGCCGTTCGCCGTTCCATGGACCGACGTGGCGTCGCCGAAACGCGAAGGGGACGCCTTGCGCCACTGGTGGGGCGCCCGGGCAGAGATGACCGTCGAACGGTGGGACCTCCATCTGGCTGTGCGGTGCGACGGAGAGTTGGTAGGTATCCAGAGCATCGGCGCGACCGATTTCCCGACCCTGCGACAGACGAACACCGGCTCTTGGATCGGGCGCTCTCACCATGGCCGCGGGATCGGCACGGAGATGCGGCGGGCGGTGGTGCACCTGGCCTTCGCCCACCTGGGGGCGCACGATGTGCTCAGCGCAGCCTTCACCGACAACGTGGCCTCGCAGACGGTGTCGACCAGGGTGGGCTACGAGCCCAACGGCATGCAGCGGTCACTGCGTCGAGGCGATCCGGCCGATCAGATCCGCTACCGGCTCACCAGGCAACGCTGGGAACAGACCCGCACCGACCTGGAGATCGAGGTCGAGGGCTTCGAGGCGTGCCGGGCCATGTTCGGCCTCGACGGCTGACTCGTCGTCGAGGCCCCACACGGGGCGGCCGCTCAGTACACGGCCGCGTCGAACACGTTGGTGGCGCCGCCCGACGACTGGTCGTCGAAGGCGATGCCGCCGTTGATGTTCACGGTGTTGGCCCGCTCCACGATCGTGTGATCGGTGGAGCGCTCGAGGAGCAGCGCCACCTCGCCGTCGCACACCTTGGTCCACCGCGACCCCGAGAACAACGTGCCCCGCGAGTCGATGATCCGCACCTGAACCGGCCCCCCGGTCTGGCCGAATCGCGTGCCGAGGAACGACACCTCCTTGCAGTCGTTCATCAGCACGTGTCCGGTGCGACCGGAACCGTTGGCCAGGCCCTCGAACCGATGCGGGGCCAGGGCCTTGCGTCGCACCCCGTCGAGCACCATCCCCCACCCGACCGAGCCGAGAATCTGGCAGTTCGACATGAGGTTGTTGCCACACGTCCGACTCGGGTCGCAGCGGCGGTACTCGTGCACGGCGCCATCAACGTGGTAACCGCCGACGTTCGACACCAGGCCCCGGTGACAGAACCGGGCATCGATCACGTGGGCCTTCACCGTTCGCTCGAACGTGGGGTCGAGCACACCGAAGTCGTGGAACTCCGGGTTGTGCAGACCACCGTCGACGAACGCCTCGTCGGAGCCATACAGCTTGAACACCGCGGCACCGCTCGGAAAGGAGGGATCGAGGTTGATCCGGGTGATGCGGCGGCCGGACCCTCGGAACGCGAACCCGTCGAACGGACGGGACCCGGCGGCCACGTCAACGTCCACGATCGTGTCGTTGATCACCCAGTCACCGGCGGCGAGCCACACACCCCGTTCCCCGGTCGAGCGCCTCCGCCGACGCCCAACGGAGCGCAGCCGTGTCGGCATTGGCGTCGCCGAGCAACACATCTGATGAGTGCTCGCGGGGATCCACCCAATCCAGCCTGGGAAAGACGTTCGCCATCGTGCGCTCCTCCTGCTGCCGCTCAGCGAGAACCGTCGGACCCGAACCGGAATCGGGTGACATCGGTGGGGAAACTCAGCCAGCACAGCGCTTTGTCGGGCCGGAACACGCACAGCCCGCCGGCGTCCGGCCCGGACCAGGCATCCGGCTCAGGCCGATAGCCAGCCTCGCCGTACTTGCGACCGATCTCGGCCGCGATCGGCGCACCGCGATCTGCGTGGAGCGGTTCCGATGCGCCGCTGGTGCCCTCGACCACGACGGCCTCGGCGCCGTCGCCGATGCTCAGCGTGCAGGCGGCGTTCGAACGCAGGTTGCGAGCGTGGATCGTGTCGGGGGAACCGTCGTACCACAGCGCGCCGTCGATCCAGGCCCCCCATCGGGGCACCACGTGCGGGCGGCCGTCGGGCCGCACCGTCGATAGCCAGTAGTGCTGCGCATGGCGGAGCCGCTCGTCAACCGTGCTCCAGGCAAGGAGGCCGCCATCATCGGTCGGAACCCCGTAGCCATCGGGCATCTCGGGACGATCTACGGCATCGGGCACACCCATGGGACGAGCGTAGTGCCGACGCCTACGATGAGGGCCGTGCTGACCGACGCGCAACGCGCCACCTGGCGGGCCCAGGGCTGGCTGCACATCCCGGCGGCGCTCGCTGTCGATGCCGTGGCCGATCTCGACAGCTGGATTCGCGAGGTCGAAGGCTGGTCGACCACAGACGGCCCCGGCATGCACCACTTCGAACAGACCGAGACGGGCCCGGCGATCGCCCGCAGTGAGGACTTCGATCCCCACCACGAGAGCCTCTCGGCGTTCCTGCGAACCGGGCTCCTCATTGACGTGCTCGCCGAGTTGTTCGGCGAGCCGGCGGTGCTGTTCAAGGAGAAAATCAACTACAAGCAGCCGGGCGGGGCCGGGTTCGCCCCCCATCAGGACGCCACCGCCTACCGCTTCGTCGATCATCACATCTCGGTGATGGTGCCGCTCGATCCGGCAACGGTCGAGAGCGGCTGCCTCTTCTTCGCGCCGATCGAGCCGGAGGCCATTGCCAACACCGAAGGCCGGATGGCTCCTGCCTGGGTGGAGGCGGCCGAGTGGACGGCGGCTCCGGTGGAACCGGGCGACCTCGTCTTCTTCGACTCCTACACGCCACACCACTCCGGCACGAACAACTCCGATCGGTCGCGGCGCGTGATGTACCTCACCTACAACGCGGCGGCCCGCGGTGACGTCCGGCAGCGCTACTACGACGACAAGAAGGCGCTGCTGGCCGAGGCGGGCGACGGGGAGCGGGTGCGGATCTCGGTGAACGACGACTTCCTCGGCGTACCGGTTGAGGCATGAGCGCCACCACGCCCACCGACGGCGAGGCGCCCCTGGCCGACGGCACCTATGACGTGCTGGTGGTCGATGCCGACAACGACTCGGGCCCCCGTGTCGAACTCGTGGTGACGGCCGGTCCGGCCAAGGGTGAGACGGTCACGCTCCGCACCCCTGGGCCCCTCAGCGGTGAATCGGATCCGCTCGACCTCCTCGGGCTGCCAGGCACGCTCACGATCACCGGAGGCCACCCGACGCTGGCGCTCGAATGACGCTGCCCGCACCGGTCGGGGACCGGCCGGTGGTCGGCGTCGACGGTCACCGGGGAAGCTGGATCGTGGTGAGGGCCACGCCGGACCGGCTGACGGCCGAGCGCCATGGCGACCTCGCACCGCTCGTCAACGCCGTACGGGGCGGCGAGGTGGCCGCAGCCGCGATCGACATGCCGATGGGCCTGCTCGCCGACCGCCCTCGCAGGAGCGACCGCGAGGCCCGTGCGGTGCTCGGGGCCCGCCGCTCCTCGGTGTTCCCCACGCCGGTGCGGGCCACGCTCCTCGCCGACAGCTACGTCGATGCGTGCGACCGCAGCCGGGAGACCTACGGCAAGGCGCTGTCGATCCAGGCCTACAACCTCTTGCCGGCGATCCGCCGCCTCGACGAGCTGATACAGCCGCACGACCAGGATCGAATCGTGGAGGCCCATCCCGAGTGCGCATTCGTGCGAGTGACCGGCGAGCCGCTGCCATCGAAGCGCACCGCCGAGGGTCGAGCCGCACGGGTCGAGGCGCTCACCGCTGCCCTCGGTGCGCCGTTCGTCGCCCTGTGGGAGGAACGCTCGAACACCCGCGATCTGCCCGCAATCGACCTGCTCGACGCCGCCGTGCTCACCCTCACCGCCCGCCACGTGGTGGCCGGATCGGCCATCATCCTGGGCGGCGAGATCGACGAGCGCGGCCTCACCGCCCAGATCGTGTACTGACCCCAGACCCACCACCGCGCCGCTGCCCCTGGCCTCATCGGAGGGTTGTGCGCCATACTTTGCGGCCGTGAGCGGCGACGATCCCATCATCGATCTGGAACACCTCCTCAACCCGGACGAGCAGCAGCAGTTCCGTCAATTGTGCCTGCCGACCAGTGCCGAGGAACTGGCGGAAATGGCCGAGGTGGTGGAGTTCCACCTGGTGCAGATCAAAGACATGGCCCACCCCAACGCCGACCTCGAGCTGGCTGAGCGCATCACGGCCTCACTCCTGGCACTGCTCGGCGAGGACGCCGACTTCGATGCCGACGAGCGGGCTCTGATACGTGGCGCCATCGAGTACTTCATCCTCGCCGACGACGCCAGCGACGACATGGCCGATCTGCTGGGCTTCGACGACGACGCCCGGGTGGTGAACTCGGTGCTCGACCGCATCGGTCGACCCCAGCACCGCATCGACCTGGCCTGACTGACGCCCCACGCTCGTGCCCGCACCGAGAACGATCAGCGCCGGCCTCGCCGTGCTTCGGCCGGCGGACTCGGAACCCGAGTTGCTGGTCGTCCACCCGGGCGGGCCCTTCTGGGCCAACAAGGACGCCCACGGCTGGTCGATCCCGAAGGGGATCGTCGACCCTGACGAGGACGCACCGACGGCCGCCCGCCGGGAGTTCAGTGAAGAAACGGGGCACCCCGCCCCCGACGGCCCGCTCGTGGCGATCGACGACATCCGAATCGGGAGCGGCAAGTGGCTCCGGGCGTTCGTGACCATCGGAGATCTGGATCCCAGCGAGATCCAGAGCAACACGATCGACATCGAGTGGCCTCCACGGTCGGGGCGGACGATCACCGTGCCCGAGGTCGACGCTGCGGCATGGGTCACCCTCACCGAGGCCGAGACCAAGCTGCACAAGGGCCAGGTTCCGCTGGTGGCGAGGATCAGGGCGGCCATCGCAGCCGATCCCACGCTGTCCGCCACCCTCGACACACCTCCCGGCTGACGAGCCCCGACGAGCCCAGGACTGCGACAGCTCCGTGTCGAGTAGCCAACACCAGCTGACCGCTTGGTAACATTTCGGTTGATGTTGGTCGAACTTGGCCCGGTGGGGGCCGACGAGGCGCAGGCCTGGACCCGGTTCGCACGTCGGATGCTGTGTGAGCTCCGCACGAACCCTTCGGAGTTGGCCAGTGTGGCCAGCGAGGACTGGCTCCGGCAGTGGTCGTCCATGATCGACACGTGGGCCACTGCGGCCACCACGGCCGGCGACGGCACCTTCCGGTGGTCAGAGGCGATCGACTGCGAGCAGGCTGAGTACATGCTGCACGGCGTGCAGCAATGCATCGCCTCGTCGGAGTTCCAGGCCAAGATCACCGAGGCGGAGTCGGAGGCCCACACGCCCTTCACGCTCCACGTACTCAAGGCGTTCGCCGACGGCCTCATCACCGAGGGTCGTGCTCACGAGCACTACGTGGACCAGATGCGCGACAGCCTCGCCACCCTCGACGCCCGCTGAGGCGCGTCGCTACGGCGCGTTCCGGTAGGCAGAGCCCCGGAGGGCCCGCCCGGCTCGCACCCCCCGCCGGGGCAGCCCATCGGCGAGTGCGACCTCGCCGTCGACCAGTACCCAGCGAACACCGACCGACGTCTGCTTCGGCTCGGCCACTGTGGCGCGATCGATGATCGTGGCGGGGTCGAACACCACCACGTCGGCGTCGGCACCCCGTTGGAGCCTTCCCTTGCTCGCCATCGCCGGGATCATCTGCTCCACCCGTTGCGCAGGGAGAATCGTCATCTTGGCCAGCGCCGAGCGAAGATCGAGCACCCCCAGCTCACGAACGTAGCGGCCGAGCGTGCGGGCGAAGGTGCCGGCCGCCCGCGGATGGTTGTTGAGCTCAGCGGTGAGGATCGCATCACTCGACACCATCACCCACGGCTCGGCCAACGCCATCCGCACCTCGTCCTCGGGAATCGAGCCGATGGCGGCCACGAGGGGATTGTCGGCGATCGCAGCATCGAAGGACGCTGCACTCAGCCGTTCGGTGGTGCCGGCGATCTGGAGATCGGCGTAGGTGAGGCCGAAGCGGTCCTGCCAGCCGGGAGCGAAGCGGGAGCTGGCGAGGAAGGTGCCCCAGAAGTCGTAGGGGTAGAGGCAGGCCGTGACATCCACCCCATCGGCCCGGGCGGCATTCAGCCGCTCGAGCACAGGCGCCATCCGGAACGTGGCCCCGGTGCTGGCGAGGTGTTCGATGTGAACCGAGGCACCGGTACGGCGGGCAACTTCGAGCACCTCATCGACGGCCTCGTCGCTCGTGCCCGGTGGGTGCGGATCGCTGTAGCGAACGTGGAAGAAGGCCACGTGGCCCCACTCTGCCGCAGTGGCGGCGAGCCGGGTGAGCTCGTCGGTGGAGGTGCCGGGCGAGTACTCGGGGGCGAAGGACACACCGGCGAAGCCCTGGTCGAGGCTCTCGCGAACGAGGTCGTCGAAGGCACCGAGTTGGCCGGCGTCGAGCGAGTCGTCGATCCCCACTCCGAGTTCGGTGGATCGCATGAAGTGCTGATGGAAGGCGCCGCCGAAGTGGATCGGCGTGGTGCCCTCGTAGCGGTCGAAGAACGCATCGGCGTAGTTGTTCACCCCGTGCATGGCCAGGTTGGTGGTCACGCCGTCGGCCAGCTTGTACCAGACCCCGAACGGGTTCGGTTCGAACGAGAGCAGGTCGACGAAGCCGGGGGCCACCACCAGACCCGTGGCGTCGATCACCTCGGCCCCGACGAGTGGCTCGATCGAGATGGCCGTGATGGTGCCGCCGTCCACGCCCACGTGGGCCATGGCGTCGAACCCAGAGGCGGGGTCGATCACGCGGCCGTTGGCGATCACCCGATCGAAACGATGGTCCGGCCCTGGCGCCTCGTCGGCGCCGTCCATTGCGGGCGCCTCCATCGTGGAGGGGCCCGCTGGGGCCACGGCGGCTTCGGGAACAGCGTCGCCGGTGGCACTGGCTGCGGTCGACTCCGAGGCGGGCACACGGTCGAGGCGCGGCCGCACACCGAGCACCGCGCCCGCCGCGGCGCTGGCCACTCCGTAGCCCATCGCAACCAGGAGACGACGGCGGGCTCGGGACGAGAGGTGCTGTTCACCGTCGGCAGCCATCTCGGCTCCGACGGTAGCCGCTGGTATCGATGAGGTCGGTGACCCATTGCCGCTACGGTGGCGGCGTGGCCGGAGAACTCCCCGCGCTGTATCCGCTCGGCATCGTCGGAGCAGGTCAGATCGCCCGCATGACCCATCAGGCGGCGGTCAAACTCGGCATCACCCCACGCCTGTTCGCCGAGCATCTCGACGACTCGGCGGCCCTCGCCGCGCCCGACGCCATCTTCGGTCATCCCGACACGCTCGCCGCCTTCGCCGAGTCGTGCGAGGTGGTCACCTTCGAGCACGAGCGGCTCGATCTCGGGCTCGTGCAGATGATGGAGGACAACGGCACCACGGTGCGCCCGGGCGCCCGCACGATCCGCGCCGCGTTCGACAAACTCCATCAACGTCGGGTGTTGGCCAACCGAGGGCGCCCGCTGCCGGCCTTCGCCGAAGTGCGCGGCCCCGACGACGTGCTCGCCTTCGCCGCCGACCACGGCTACCCCGTGGTGCTCAAGTCGGTGCGGGCCGGTCTGCCGGGCCAGCGCGGCGTGTGGATCGTGGAGAACCAGTCCGAAGCGCTCCGCGTGGTGGCCGAGAACGCAACCCGCGAACTGATGGCCGAGAGCTTCCAGATGATCGTGAAAGAGCTGGTGGTGCTCGTGGCCCGGCGGCCCGGCGGCAGCACCCGCACCTACGCCGTGGCCGAGGTGGTCAACCAGGACGGCGAGATCCGTGAGGTGCGCACTCCCGCCGCGATCGGGCCTCAGGTGGCGGCCGAGGCAAAGCAGCTGGCGGTGAGCCTGGCCGACGAGTTCGGTGCGGTCGGCATCCTGGCCGTCGAGCTGTTCCTCACCACGAACGGGCTCGTGGTCAACGAGCTGGCGGCTCGGCCCCACAACGCCGGCCACGTCACCATCGAGGGCTGCCCCACCTCGCAGTTCGAGAATCACGTGCGCGCAGTGCTCGACCTCCCGCTGGGCCCCACGTGGGCCAACGCCCCGGCGGCCGTCACCGTGAACGTGATCGGCGGGCTCGACGGCCTCGACCCGGCCGGCCATCTGCCCGAGGCGCTGGCCGTCGAGGGGGCACAGGTTCATCTCTACGGCAAGATGCCGCGACCGGGCCGCAAGCTCGGCCACGTGACGGCCCTTGGCGACGATCTCGATCAGGCTCGTGCGCTGGCGCGGCGAGCCGAGGCGGCACTACACGGGAGGCGGGCATGAGCGCACCAGTCACCGTGGTCGACCACCCGTTGGTCGCCCACAAGATCACGATGTTGCGCAACATCGACACCGATTCGAGCGCCTTCCGGGCGCTGTGTTCGGAGATCACGCTCCTTACCGCCTACGAGGCGCTGCGTGATCTGCCGGTGGAGGCGGTGTCGGTCGAAACGCCGATCACCACCACCCAATCGCCGATGCTCAGTGGCCGTGCCCCGGCGGTGGTCGGCATCCTGCGCGCCGGGCTCGTGATGGTGGAGGCCATTCTCACCCTCGTGCCCCATGGCCGCGTGGGCCACCTTGGCCTCTACCGCGACCCCGATACCCACGAACCGGTGGAGTACTACGCCAAGCTCCCGCCGGAGATGGCCGAGCGTGAGGTGATCCTGGTCGACCCGATGCTCGCCACCGGCGGCAGCGCGGTGCATGCCCTGGACGTGCTGGCTGCGGCCGGAGCCCGCACCCCACGCCTGTTGTCGATCATCGGCTGCCCGGAAGGCGTGGCCGCTGTGCACGCATCACATCCACAGGTGCCGATCACCCTGGCGGCGATGGACGAGCGCCTCAACGAGAACGCCTACATCGTGCCTGGGCTCGGGGACGCGGGCGACCGGATCTACGGCACCAAGTGACGATGTGATGTCGGCCATCGACTGGGAGCACCTCCGCCAGCTGGCCAAGCAGATGACGGAGCGGGCCTACGCCCCGTACTCGCAGTTCCAGGTGGGGGTGGCCGGCCTCGTCGACGACGGACGGATCGTGACTGGCTGCAACGTGGAGAACGTGTCCTACGGGTTGAGCCTCTGCGCCGAGTGCGGCCTGGTGTCCGACCTCGTGGCCTCGGGCGGAGGTCGCCTCGTTGCGGTGGTGATCGTGTCGGGCTCGGGTGCACCCTGCACCCCGTGCGGCCGCTGCCGCCAGCTGCTGTTCGAGCACGGCGGCCCGGACTGTCTGGTTGACGGTGACGGAACCGCCCGTCCACTGTCGGAACTACTTCCCGGCGGGTTCGACGCCGGGCGACTGGAGAAGGGATGAGTTCTGCGTCCTGGGATGCGCTCTCGGTCATCTTGGCCAAGCGCGACGGGCGGGAGTTGCCACCCGAGGCAATGCGGTGGTTCGTCGAGGCCTACACGAACGGGCAGGTCGCCGATGAGCAGGCGGCGGCGATGTGCATGGCGGTGTTCTTCAACGGGATGTCCGCCGCCGAGTTGAGCGCCTGGACCGAGGCCATGATCGACTCCGGAACCCGCACCGATCTGAGCGCCGTGAACCGCCCCCTCGTCGACAAGCACTCCACCGGCGGCGTCGGCGACAAGATCTCCCTGATCCTGTGCCCGCTCGTCGCCGCCTGCGGGGCGGCGATGCCGCAGGTGGCGGGCCGGGCCCTCGGCCACACCGGCGGCACGATCGACAAGATGGAAGCGATCCCGGGCTGGGACCCGCATCTCGGTCCCGAGGCGCTGCTCGCTGCGCTCAACGAGGTGGGAGCCGTGATCACCGCAGCCTCGGCCGACCTCGCGCCCGCCGACGCCAAGCTCTACGCCCTCCGCGACGTGACGGGCACCGTGGCCTCCATCCCGCTGATCGCCTCGTCGATCATGTCGAAGAAGATCGCCTCGGGCACGGCATCGCTCGTGCTCGACGTGAAGGTGGGCCGGGGTGCCTTCATGACCGATCTCGACCAGGCACGACGCCTGGCCGAGACGATGGTCGACATCGGCACCCGGGCCGGGGTGAAGACAACGGCGTTGCTCACCCGCATGGATCAGCCACTCGGGCGGGCGGTCGGCAACTCGCTCGAGGTCGACGAGTCGATCGACGTACTCCACGGAGGGGGCCCGACCGACGTGGTCGCCGTCACGGTCGCGCTTGCCACCGAGATGCTGGAGCTGGCCGGGATCGACGCCGACCCCGGCGCGGTGCTGGCATCGGGCGTGGTACATGAGGTGTTCGCGGCCATGGTGGCCCGGCAGGGCGGCGACGTGACCGCCCCTCGGGCCCGTGCCCCCTATCGCCACGCGGTGGCAGCGCCCTCCTCCGGGTTCGTCACTGCCGTGAACGCCCTGACGGTCGGTCAGGCGTCGGGCCGCCTCGGCGCCGGGCGGGCTCGCAAGGAGGACGACGTCGACCTCGGTGCCGGCATCGAGGTACTGGCACCGGTCGGTACCGAGGTGGAGGCCGGGCAGCCGCTGTTCCTGCTCCACTCTGCGAACGAGCAGCGCATGGCCGAGGTGAACGACGTGCTCACCGCTGCGGTCGAGATCGGTCCGGAACCGCCAGACGTTCCCGACGTGGTGATCGAACGCATCGCGTAAGTCCGACGAGCGCACCGACCGATCGCGTTGCTCCAACGCGCATCGACCAGTCGTCGCCGGTGTGAGCGTTAGGATCGCTCGGATGGATGTCCGCTCGGATCGTACGCAGACCTCGGCGTTCGGCGTCAGCCGACGCGAGGGGCATGATTCGTCGGCCTTCTACGCCCGCTTCGTTCCGCCAACGCTCTCCGACGACGAGACTGTGGTGCGGCCGGCTGAACTGATCGACGAACTCGGCGCCGGCACGGTGTTCCACGGTTCGATCGACCGGCTCCAGGTGCTGCCTGAGAACTCCGTGGCGCTCGTGGTGACCTCACCCCCGTACTTCGTCGGCAAGGAGTACGAGCTGGCCGTGACCGGGGCCGAGGATCCCGACGATCTGATCCCAGGCACCTACCTCGAATACCTCGACATGCTGCGGGATGTGTTCGCCGAGTGCGCCCGCGTGCTGGAGCCCGGGGGTCGGATCGCGATCAATGTGGCCAATCTCGGCCGCAAGCCGTATCGCTCACTGAGCGCCGACGTGATTGCGATCCTCCAGGACGATCTCGGCCTCCTCCTGCGAGGCGAGGTGATCTGGAAGAAGGCGTCGACGTCGTCGGGATCGTGTGCGTGGGGGTCGTTCGCTCGGGCGTCGAATCCGGTACTGCGCGACGTCACCGAACGTGTGGTCATCGCCTCCAAGGGCCGATTCGCCCGGGCCCGCACCGCCAAGGCCAGGGCGGCTGAAGGATTGCCCCACGAGTCCACCCTCTCCAACGACGAGTTCGTCGACGTGACCCGCGACGTGTGGGAGATCGACGCGGAATCGGCCCGCCGTGTTGGTCACCCCGCGCCGTTCCCCGTTGAACTCCCCCGCCGCCTGATCGATCTCTACACCTACCGCGACGACATCGTGGTCGACCCCTTCGCCGGCTCCGGCAGCACGCTCGTGGCCGCCGCCCGCACGGGGCGCATTGGGGTCGGGTTCGACATCGATCCCGACTACGTGGCGCTTGCCACCGAACGCCTCGACGCCGAACTCGCCGCCGACGAGGACCGCCAGGAGTCCTACCTGGCCCAGGCCATCGATGAGGGCCGCAAGGTCGACGACGTGGCCCGACGCCTGCTCACCGACGCCGGGTTCGACACGATCGCCGACCGGGCCAAGCACCCATCGGGCGTGGCCGAGATGACCTTCGCCGTCGACCACCCCGCCACCGGCGAACGCTGGTGGGTGGATGTGGCCGGCTCGTTCACGTCGATCAAGCCCGGCCTGCAGCGCAGCGATTCGGTGTGGCGCCTGCTCGGCCAGCTCCACGTCATGGCAGCCACCCAGCCCGAGGGCGAGCCGCTCCGTGTGCTCGTGCTCACGCCGAGCCTCCCCAAGCCCGGCACACCGGGCGACAAGGCCCTGCGAGCCGTCGGTCCGGGCGTGATCTTCGATGCGATCGAGTTGTACGACACGGCCGGCCTCGACCGACTCAGGGCCTACGCCTCCGGCGAGATCGCCGAGCCCATGGCCGGCTTCTGGACCGATCGCGATCTCGCCGCCCGAACCGCCGGCTGACCGAAGCACGATCAGGCGACGCCCGAGCGCGGCCTAGCGGTCGAAGCCGGCCAGTACGCCCGGCAACTCAGCGATGCGATCGATCTGGTGCCAGGTGTGGGCATCGTCATCCCCGTCGACCACCTCGTGGCCCCAGGTCACCTGGTAGGGGATGTGGATCGCCCGGCTGCCCATCTCCACCACGGGCAACACATCGGACCGCACGGAGTTGCCCACCATCACGAACTCGTCGACATCGACGTCGAGCCGGCCCAGCACGGCCCGGTAGGTGGACGGCGACTTCTCGCTGAGGATCTCGATCCGCTCGAAGTGGTCGGCGAGGCCGGACTCGGCCACCTTCGACTCCTGGTGGAACAGATCACCCTTGGTGATGAGCACGAGGCGGTACCGATCGGCGAGCGTTTCGACCGTGGCCTCGACGTCGTCGAGCAGATCGACGGGGTGGCTGAGCAGCTCCTTGCCCCAGTCGACGATCTGTTGCACGGCTTGGCCGGGAAGTGAGCCGCCGCTGGCCTCGAGCGCCGTCTCGATCATCGACAACGTGAATCCCTTGGCGCCGTAGCCGAACAGGGCGAGGTTGGCCCGCTCCCGTTCGAGGAGGCGTTCCGCCACCACATCCGCCGCCATCCATGGCGCCAACAGATCACGAAACAGCTGCTCGGTGACGGCGAAGTGGCTCTCGGAATGCCACAGGGTGTCGTCGGCGTCGAGGCCGAGAGCCGTGATCGTCATGGCCCAACAACGGTAGTGGTCGGCGCCTGCGGGCGCAGGCGCGCCGCAGCGCTGATTGCACCGGAATCCGTGGTTAGCATGAGTCATGGACGCCGAACATGACGACTTGATCATCTCCGCCCCGAAGGTGCTCCTCCACGACCACCTCGACGGTGGCATGCGCCCCGCCACCGTGATCGAGCTGGCCCGCGAGCAGGGCTACGACGCCCTCCCCACCGAGAACGCCGACGACCTCGCCACCTGGTTCACCCGGGGCGCCGACCGCCGCAACCTTGAGCTGTACCTCGAGACGTTCGCCCACACCGTCGGTGTCACCCAGACCCGCGACGGCCTCATGCGAGCGGCCGCCGAGTGCGCCGAAGATCTCGACAACGACGGGGTGGTGTATGCCGAGATCCGCTTCGCTCCCGAGCTGCACACCGACGGCGGCCTCACCCTCGACGAGGTGGTGGAGAGCGTGCTCGAAGGCTTTCGCATCGGCTCGGCCGGTCGCACGATCACCATCGGCACGCTGTGCACCGCCATGCGAACGGCGGCCCGATCGTTCGAGATCGCCGAGCTCGCTCTGCGTCACCGCGACGCCGGGGTGGTTGGGTTCGACATCGCGGGGGCTGAGGCCGGCCACCCGCCCAGCCGGCACCTCGACGCCTTCCAACTGGTGATGCGAGAGAGCTTCCACATCACGATCCATGCCGGCGAGGCCTTCGGCCTCCCGTCGATCGCCGAGGCGCTCAACTACTGCGGGGCGGAGCGGTTGGGCCACGGCGTGCGCATCATCGATGACATCGAGTTCGACGGCGACGGGCGCGCCCATCTGGGTCGCCTTGCCTCGTACGTTCGCGATCGACGGGTGCCGCTCGAGATGTGCCCGACCTCGAACGTCAACACGGGGGCGGCCACATCGATCGCCGAGCATCCGATCGGCCTCCTGCGCGACCTCCGCTTCCGGGTGACGGTCAACACCGACAACCGGCTGATGAGTGACGTGAAGCTCTCCGATGAGTTCATCAAGCTCCGCGATGCCTTCGGCTACACCTGGGACGACATGGAGTGGCTCACCATCAACGCAATGAAGAGCGCCTTCTGGCCCTTTGAGCAGCGGCTGGCGATCATCAACGAGATCATCAAGCCCGGCTACGCCAAGCTGCGCATCGCCGAGCTGTAGTCCAACTCGTCAGCGCTGCTAGTTCAGCGCTCCAGGGCTGTCAGCTGAGCGCGTCAGCGCTGCTAGTTCATCCCCGGATCAGGGGGGAAGTGGGCGTACCACTGCAGGTCGCCCCCCTGGCGCTGGAGTACCCGAGCCCACAACCCGTCAGGGTCGTCGGTGAACAGATCATCGAGTTCGGCGTCAACCACCCACCAGCTGTGGTTCGCGATCTCTCCTTCGAGCTGACCAGCGGCCCAACCGGCGTACCCGGCGAACACCCGAACGTCGGTGATGCCATCCGCGGCCACGAGCGTTGGCTGGGCGTCCAGGTCCACCGAATGGGCGCCGAGCACGAGCGGCCCGGCTTCCTCGGCTGACCGGCCAAGGGCGATGAGGGCGTCGAGATCGACGGGCCCACCGGCGAACACAACGTCGGGTTGGGCCACCAGTTCCTCCCAGTCGGGAAAGGTGTCTTCGACCGTGACCTCAGACGGACGGTTCAACACCAGGCCCAGCGCCCCTTCCTCGCTGTGCTCGAGGATCAGCGTGAGCGTTCCGTCGAAGGCGTCGCCGTGAAGGTCGGGCCGCGCGATCAGGATCCTCCCCGAGAGCGACGGCGCCATGTGGACAAAGGGTACCTCTGCTTCGTTCACCTGGCAGTTCCTCGATGCATCCTCGCTGTGCTTCACCGTGAATGGAGACGCCAACGCACTCGAACCCAGGGTTCCGCCGGCCGCCGTCTCTCGTTGCCCCGGGCTCCATCGGCGGCTTGGGTGCGGCGATGAGCCCTTCGTCGGCGTGTCAGCAGCCACACGCAGCCCTCCGAGCCCGATCGTCGGCCATGTTGGGGCGTGCCGTAGACTGAAGAGATGCGTGTACTTCCCAAGGCGAATGATCTCTGCTGGTGTGGCAGTGGCAAGAAGTACAAGCGATGCCACAAAGACGCCGCCGGCCCCATCAAGCCGGGCCGGATCTCCCCGCTCCGCCCCGTGCCCGACTCGATCGTCAAGCCCTCCTGGGCTGGCGGCAATCCTGTCGACCGCTGGGACGAGCCGCGGGTCAAGTCTCCGGATGTGATCGAACGCATGCGACGGACCGGTCGTATCGCCGCCGACACGCTGGCGATGCTCGGCGACCTGTGCCGGCCAGGGGTCACGACCGACGAGATCGATGCGGCCTGTCACGCCGAGGCGATCCGCCTCGAGTCGTACCCGAGCCCGCTGGAGTACCCGGGAGGCGGCACCGACCCCTACCCGAAGTCGCTGTGCACGTCGGTCAACGAGGTGATCTGCCACGGCATTCCCGACGACCGCCCCCTCGCCGACGGTGACATCATCAACCTCGACGTGACCCTGTACAGGGAGGGCGTCCACGGCGACACCAACGCCACGTTCTTCGTTGGCGAGGTCGACATGCTCTCCCACAAGCTGGTGACGGTCACCCGCGATTCCCTGCTGAAGGGGATCGACGCCGCTCGACCCGGCCGCCCGATCAACGAGATTGGCCGAGCCATCCAGGAGCACGCCGAGGGCAAAGGCTTCGGCGTGGTGCGGGACTTCGTCGGTCACGGCATCGGCGAGCAGTTCCACACTGATCTGCAGATCTGCCACTACTACCACCCCCGCCTCACCGACATCATCGAGCCGGGCATGACGTTCACGATCGAGCCGATGATCACGGTCGGCAGCTGGCGGGCTCGCATGTGGAACGACGGGTGGACGGCGGTGACGACCGACGGCGGCCGCACGGCGCAGTTCGAGCACACGATCCTCATCACCGAGGACGAGCCCGAGATCCTCACCACCCCCGCCGATACCTCCACCCACCCCTTCTGGGCGCTCTAACCCTCTAGAGGTCGAGTTCGACGCCGATCAACCGCACTGCGAACTCGTCGACTATCTACGGCAGATCAATGACGACGAAGTCCGTCGCCGAGGGCTCGCCGTGTGGACCACGCTCAGCGCCGAGCTGCCGATCCAACTCCTCGAAGAATGACTCCGCAGCTCGAACCTCGCGGCGGTCGCTCACGACCGCTCGGGATCGAGCAGACCTCGTTCGGACAGGATCCGACGGCTCTTCGCCTCCACGCGGGCTCGAAAGGCCGGATCAAGCTCGTCGAGCGAGTTGCGAAACCCGTCAGCCACCACCCGGGCCCGCTCGTCGGGAGACATCGCTTCCATCTCTTCGACGGTCCAAACCCGATCTTCAGCCATGAACAGATCGTACTTACGACCATGTGACGGCACCCTGGCCGTCCGGACGCCAGTGTGGCCTCGCAGGGCTACAGAGCGCCGAGGGCGGTGGGCGGACGGGCGATGGCGCCCGCCCACCCTGCGGTCAGGGCGTGATCAGCCCCACTGGATCGTGTTGAACTGCTGGGCCGGGCTGTTGGTGCACGGCTCCGGCCGAATGTTGGCGCCGTTGCCATCGGAGCCGTCGGCCACCGTGACGCACATGCCGGAGCTCGCCACTCGCAGCTGCAACCCATCCCAGGTGAAGATCTGGTTCGAGCCAGCGTGGCACGACCACTGGTAGAAGTTGCCGTCCCACTCGTCGAGACACATCCCTGAGTGGGCCAACTGCAGGGTGAACCCGTCGTGGTGGGCGGTGGCAACGAAGATCTGATTCTCGGCGATGTGGCCGACGCATTGCCACTGCAGCACGTTGCCGGCGTTCTCCATCGACCACGGCTGGTCGAGGCACTTGCCCGACCCGACGTTCACCAGCGAGAACGCCGTGGTGGGATTGGCGGGCGTTGGTTCCATCGGCTCGGCCGGAGGTTCGACCGGCTCCGGGGCGGGAGGTGGGGCCGGTGCTGGCGGTGGGGCCGGTGGGGCTTCCTCCGACGCTGTCACCTCAGGAGCTGCCGGCTTCGCCGGCTCCGACTCGGCGTACTCCGCCGGAGCCTCGGCTGCCGGAGCCTCGGCTGCCGGGGGCTCGACCGGTGGAGCAGCAGGCACCTCAGCAGCCGGGGCCTGCGCGGCAGGAGCGGCGGCCGCTGGTACCTCTGGGGCGCTGTCCTGGGGAATCTCCGCTGCCGGCTTCTCAGGCTCCGGCGCCACAGCGACGGACGGGGCCTCCGCCTCCGGCAGTGCCGGAGTGGAACCTCCGGTGTTGAAGCGCTGGTTCGCCGTATTGGCGCACGGCTCCATGGTGAGCATGCCGCCACCCCACCGGGTTGCGCCCTCGGGCACCGTCACGCAGTTGCCGCTGTGCACGTTCTGCAGCTGATCACCGTTCCACTGGAAGACCGTGGCCGGCGAGTCGGCGCAGCTGAACAGGTGAGCCACGTCCCAGGTGTCCAGACAAACCTGGCCGTCCTGATGGGCCGAGAACCTGACCTTGATCGTGCCGTCGTCTCGCTCGTCGACGGTGATCTGCTGCTCGGCCGACCCATTGCAGGGATAGGCGCCGATGCGGTTCTGGTTGGGCTTGTAGGCCGCGTCGACACACAGACCGCTGTTCCCGAACTCCATGTCGTTCGGGAAGTCCTGGGCGATCGTGGCGGCACCCATGTCGTAGCTGCAGTTCGCCGGTAGACCCCAGTCGTCGACGGCCTGCTGGGCGTAGGTGTTGCCGGTGGCGTCGTTGACGGCCGCGGCCCAGTCACACATGGCCGACACGTTGTCGGGGTACTTGAAGTTGTCCGGGTACTGGCCGAGGTTGGCAAAAACCTCCGCCAGCGCCAGGTATCCATCGTTGATGGCGATGTTCAACAGGATCGTGGCCTGGGGCGGATAGATGTAGTCGCCGTCGGGGTACTGGTCGTAGAAGTAGCGCTGTTCGCGTTCAACGAACTGATCGGTCCACTGACGGTCGAGGGCCACCCACTTGTCGAGGCCGGCGGCGATGCCACCGGGAACACCCTGTTCGAGACCGGCCGTGCCGCCGATCTCGTAGAAGGTGAGAGCAGCGGTGAGGTGCGGGAGGTTGTAGTTCTCCCGGGGCCAGGTGGCCGAGAGATCCCACGTCTCGTCACGCCCGCCGCGAGACATCTCGTAGAACAGGATCCAGTGGTGCTCGAAGTTGTCGGGCTCGGCCACCATCTTGTCGATGATCCCCACCCCCTCGGCCTGCGCCTTGTTGCCACAGCCGGCGCCGCAGGAGTCGGGCGGCGTGCCGATGACTTTCACTCGACCGAAGTTCGGGTCGTTACCGCGATACCGCCCTTCGAAGTCCTCGTCGTCGCCCACGAGGGTGCGGAGGATGTCGTCGGTTACGGCGTACCAGGCGAGCCACTGATTGGCCATCTCCTGTGTGACCATCCCTGGCGGGGTGTAGAGCACGAGATCGCCATAGGTCCAGGCGTCGTACTGCAGGGTGCCGACGCTGAAGGTGTTGTACGGCTTCACGCCGTGATAGGTGGCCTGCACGGGTGGGATGTTGTTCGGAATGCCCTCGGCCCGCACGTTGGTGGCTCCGAGTGCGCCGGCGAAGAGGATCACCACCAGGATCGAGACTGCGGCGATGAGCTGACCGGCCCGACCGCCCCTGCCCGTTCGGTGCGAAGAGCGATTGCCAGCGTCGCCGTCTTCCCACCACTGGTCTGACTCCGACCAGCCTGAATCCTGGTCGTTCCACCTCGACACGATGTCGTTCTCCTTGTACGCCTGCCTGAGGACGCCGCGCCCCAGACAGGCGTCCACAACGTTCAGGCGCGAGAACGACCGGTTTTGTGAGTATCCAATCTGACTCTCGGACAGCGACCGGAGTCAGCCTGCAGGGGTGCGCACCGGGGTCAGAGTCTGGTCGGCCTCGTCCACCTCGAGTGCGCCGGTCATGATGGCCACCGCATCGTTCATGGTGTGGGTCTGCGGGGTGATCACCGCCGCCCGACGGCCCAGGCGTTGCACGTGGATCCGGTCGGCCAACTCGAACACCTGAGGCATGTTGTGCGAGATCAGGATCACCGGCATCCCGCGGGTGCGGAGATCGTCGATCAGCTGCAGCACACGGGCCGATTCGCGCACACCGAGAGCCGCGGTCGGCTCGTCGAGAATGATCACCTTCGAGCCGAACGCGGCGGCCCGAGCCACCGCAACGGCCTGACGCTGACCACCCGAGAGCGTCTCCACGGCCTGGGCGATGTTCTGAACCGTGCCGATGCCCAGATCCTGGAGGTGCTGACGGGCCTCGGCTCGCATCCGCTTCTTGTCGAGCGTGCGGAACAAGGTGCCGACGAGCCCCTCCTTGCGGATCTCACGGCCGAGGTAGAGGTTCGATGCGATGTCCAGGGCCGGCGCAACGGCGAGGGTCTGGAACACGGTCTCGATCCCGGCCTCACGAGCCTCGTGGGTACTGCGGAACTCCACGGGCTGGCCAGCCACCGTCATCGCGCCACTGTCGGGCACGTGGGCGCCCGAGAAGCACTTGATCAGCGTTGACTTCCCGGCGCCGTTGTCGCCGATCACGGCGAGCACCTCGCCCGGATAGAGATCGATGTCGGCGCCGTTCAGGCCAACCACACGACCGAAGGTCTTGACCAGATCGCGGCCGCTGAGGATCGGCTCGAGCGAGTCGGTGAGGTCGGTGTTGTCGTCGCTCATGCGTCCACCTTCCGGATCCACTGATCGAGCGCCACGGCTGCGATCACGAGCAGGCCAACGGCCAGCACCCGGTACGCCTGGTCGAGGCCGGCCAGGGCCAGGCCGTTCTCCACGACGACCACGATCATGGCGCCCAGCAGGGTGCCGATCATCGTGCCTCGGCCTCCGAAGAGCGACGTGCCTCCGATCACCACGGCAGTGATCGTGTCGAGGTTGATGTTGGGCGCCACGTTCGGGCTGGCGGAACCGACCCGGCCGATCGTGATCCACCCGGCGATGCCGATGATGAGACCGGCCACGGCGTAGACGCTGAACAGGATGCGCCGGGTGTTGATGCCCGACAGCTCGGCGGCCTCCGGGTCGTCACCGACGGCGTAGACGTGGGTGCCCCAGGCCGTGCTGCGCAGGATGTAGGCGAACAGGGCGTAGAGGGCGAGCATGAGCACCACACCGGCCATCACCCGGAACGAGCCAACGCTGGTGGCCTCGCCCATGGCCTTGAGACCAGCGGGCAGCTCCGGGCCCTGGATGGTGCGAGCCCGGAAGAAGATCAACGCCAGCGCCGTGAACACGCTGAGGGTGCCGAGGGTGACGATGAAGGGTGGGAGTCGGAACTGGGTGATCAGGTAGCCGTTGAATGCGCCGGCTACCACGGCGATGGCGATGCCGGCGATCAGGGCCAACCACCACGGGAGGCCGAGCGCGAACTGCACGTTCGACGCTGAGGTCGACACGGCGAGGTTGGCCATCATCATCTGGCCGAACACCATGATCGCCCCGATGCTGAGGTCGATACCTGCGGTGAGGATGATGAGGGTCTGAGCGATGGCGAGCGTGCCAACGATGACGGCCTGCTGGGTCATCAACGAGAGGTTGCTGGCCAGGATGAATCGCTCGTTCAAGAACGTGAAGATCACCATCGACACGAGCAGGACGATGAGTGGACTGAGGTAGGGGTATCGGTGCAGGGTCGACTGGATCCTGGCGATCGCCCGGGTGTCGGTGCCGAACTCGTCGGCGAGATCTGGGGTGGCTGGCGAAGTGGTCACCGCATCTTGCTCCTTCTCTGTAGCGGGACAATCGTCCCGCACGGAACGCCGTAGGGGCAACGGCCGACGGCCGCCGCCCCTACGTGCGTCACGTGAACGGATGAACGCTCAGGGGAAAATCAGCCCCAGGCGTTGTCGATGCAGTACTGCGAGGTCTCCTGATCGGCCACGGTCACTTCGTCCATCGGCTCGTCGGTGCAGAGCGCCACGCCGGTGTCGAAGAAGGTGCCGTCCTCGGAGGTGTTCTCCGGGGCGTCGCCGCCGTTGGCGATCTCGGTGATGGCTTCCACGCCGAGGCTGGCCATGCGCAGCGGGTACTGCTGCGAGGTGGCCTGGATGCTGCCACCCTGCACGGCCTCGACACCAGCGAGACCACCGTCGACCGACACAACGATCACGTCGTCACCCACGGTCTTGCCGGCAGCCTCGAGGGCGGCGGCGGCACCGA
This sequence comes from Actinomycetota bacterium, assembly GCA_039029735.1. Classification (GTDB taxonomy): domain Bacteria; phylum Actinomycetota; class Acidimicrobiia; order Acidimicrobiales; family SZUA-35; genus CADEDH01. Next base: position 42,721 of record JBCCFL010000015.1, read on the forward strand.
AGGCGGTGGGCTCGTTGATGGTGTAGACCACGTTGATGTCGGGGTTCTGCGACAGGCAGGTCTCCATGCCGGTCCGGCCGCCCTCTTCGTTGGCGCCGGTGGCTTCGATGCAGACGATCTCGTAGTCGCCGCCGGCACCGGTGGTGTAGCTGCCGGTCTCGGGCTCGTCGCCGATCACGGTGAGGTCACCGATGTCGATGCCCATGCCCTTGAGGAAGCCGTTGTCACGGCAGTAGTCAACCGACACGGTGCGGTCGTCGAAGATGATGAGTCGGGCGATGACAGCCGTCTCGCCGTCGAGCTTGCCTGCCGCCCACTGACCGATGGCCTCGCCGGCCTTGCAGTTGTCGGTGGCGAAGGTGATGTCGACTGCGTCCGGCGGATCGGTCGGGGTGTCGAGGGCGATCACGTAGAGGCCGGCGTCGCGAGCGTCCTGGATGGCGCCGTTCACGTTCACCGACATCGGCGTGATCAAGATGCCGTCGTCTCCCCGAGCGATGGCCTGCTCGATGAGGTCGATCTGACCCTGGTCGTCGCCCTCTTCCTGGCTCGACCCGATGTTGATGCTGATGCCGAGTTCGTCGGCCTTCTCCCTGGCGCCTTCCTGCATGGCCACGAAGAACGGGTTGGTGGAGTCCTTGGTGATCAGGGCAACGGAGACCTCACTGTTGTCTCCACCTCCATCACCGTCTCCTCCGTCACCGGAGTCGTCGCCATCGTCACCGCATGCGGCGGCAACCATGACCAGGGCAATGACGACAGCAAAAAGCCGCCAGAGCGTGCGGTTCTTCATTTTTCTCCCCTTGTTCTGGTTCGTTGTGACCGCAGCAAGGCGAGAACCTTGCCTCGATCTGTTGACAACGTTGTCAGACATTAGTCACCATGGCGGCGTTGTCAACTCCGAAACCTGATTCCCCCCGAGACGCTCGGCCGTCGTCTGGTCGTCGACCCACGATGCGAGACGTGGCCCAACAGGCCGGCGTGAGCCTGAAGACCGTTTCGCGCGTGGTGAATCACGAGGCGGGAGTCACCCCGGCACTCCAGGAGCAGGTGCAGGCGGCCATCCGCTCGCTCGACTATCGCCCCGACGATCGCGCTCGCGCCCTGCGGCGACAGTCGACGGGATCGAGAACGATTGGCTTCGTACCGACCGACGTGGCCAACCCGTTCTTCTCGGGTGTGTTCCGTGGCCTCGAGGACGAGGCCGCTGAACAGGGCTATCTGGTACTGGCAGGCTCGTCGGACGCCGACCCACGCCGAGAGGAGGCGCTCGTGCGCGCCTTCGTCGGACGCCGCGTCGAGGGGCTGGTCATCGCCTCGGCCAACCCCGACCTCTCGTACCTCAAGGCCGAACTCGAGCACGGCACACCGGCGGTCTTCGTCGACCTGGAACCGGCCGAGACGATGGGCGACGTGGTACGGAGCGACCACTACGGCGGGGCGGCCCTGGCAACACGTCATCTGCTGGAATACGGACACCGTCGGGTGGCCTATCTCGGCGACCGTCAGGCGCTCTTCTCATCCGCTGAGCGACGACGAGCCTTCGTGGACGTGATGTCGGCCCGCGGTCTGGACACGCCGTGGATCGTGACCGGGCTGACGACCCCGAGCGAGGCGCAGATCGCGGCCGAGCAGATCCTGCGCGCCACAACGCGGCCAACAGCGCTGCTCGCAGCCCAGAACTACGCCGCGATGGGAGCTGTCCGGGCCCTTCAACGTGCCGGCCTCCAACACGAGATCGCCCTGGTGGGGATCGACGATGCCGACTTCGCCGAGTTGGTCGATCCCAAGATCAGCGTCGTCCCGCAGGATCCGATCGAGCTGGGCCGCCTCACGGCCCAGTGTCTGTTCTCCCGACTCGCCGCCCCCGACGCTGCGCCAACCCAACTGATACTGAACACGCGGCTGATCGAACGAGGCTCGGGGGAGATCCCGCCCGACGCCGCTGGCAGGGCCTAGAAGAGTTCCCAGAGCCCGATCATCCGGCTCGCCAGCACCACGACCACGACCACGAGCACGGGCTTGATCAGACGTTCGCCGCCGTCGATGGCGAGGTTGGCTCCCACATAGCCTCCGATGCCGGTTCCGAGCGAAAGCACCGCGGCCGGGAGCCATCGCACCTGCCCGTTGAGGATGAACACCGGCACGGCGATGAGGGTGATCACCAGGATCACCAGGGTCTTCACGCCGTTGGCGGTCACCAGGTCGAAGCCGGCCCGCGACAACACCAGCAGCAGGATCAGGCCGATCCCGGCCTGGACGGCTCCGCCGTAGATCCCGACCCCGAAGAAGGCCAAGTAGGTGACCCACCACGGCCATCGCTGCGGCTCCGCCTCGTCGTCACCCTCGGCTCCCCCATCGGATGCCGACGAGCGATTGGGCCACACCGACAGCACCAGTAGCGGGATCATGAGCACCCCGAAGATCCGTTCGAAGAGCCGGTCGTCGATCTGGGATGCGACCACCGAACCGATCAACGCGCCAACCGCCGCTGGGGCGAGCACCGGAAGGGTGCGGGCCCGATCGCCGACGCCTCGGCGGGCATACCCCCACGCTGAGGTGGCGTTCTGGATGAGCACAGCAACCCGGTTGGTGCCGTTGGCCACGGTGCCGCCGAGGCCCGAGATGGCGAGCAGCGGCACCGTCAAGAGCGAACCTCCGCCCGCCATCGCATTGATGATCCCCGCCAGGAATCCCCCAACCCCGATGATCACCGCATCCACAGCCGACACGGGCGATCACGCTAGCGGTGTCATCATGTGGGGGCCGCATACGCCGATGGGAACCGGGGCATTCGCTCGGTGACCCATCACCCCACGCGCTGGAGCCCCTCCAGCCGTGCCGAACTGGCGGAAAGGAGCGTCGATGCGACGAGGACTGGCATCACTGATCATGGCCCTGTCGTTGCTGGTGGCGTCGCTCAGCTGGGCCGGCTTCATCCTCACCCGCACGGTGCTCGATCCGGGGCGGTCGGAACGACTGGCCGAGGTGCTGCTCGACAACGAGGCCGTGCGGGCCACCGTGGTCGATCGCCTCGCCGACGCGGTCGAAGCCAGGATCGAGAACCCGCCCCCCGGTACCAGGGCCATCATCGAGCAGGCGGCCGAGGAGGCACTGGAGGATCCACGAGTCGAGGCGGTGATCCGTGACGGCATCGTGCGCACCCACCAGAACGCCCTCAACGGGGTTGACGAGCCAGTGGCGCTCGACGCCGCCATCCTCGGCCAGGTCGGCCGTGAGCGGGTGGTCGCCCTCTATCCCGAGCTCGATTCCGCCCTGCCCGCTGCGCCCGAACTCGAGGTCGAGCTGCCGACCACGGGCCTGTCGTACCTCGGGACGTTCCGATCGTTCATCGAACGATGGGTGCGGATCGGCGGGGCGATCTCGCTGTTCGGAATGGCCGGGGCGTTCGTGGTCACCAAGAACCGCCCCGGTGCGCTGCGCAGAGTGGCCTACTGGGCCTTCGGCGCCTCGGCGTTCTGGCTGATCCTCGCCTACGGCATCCCGTTCGTACTCGAACAGCTCGCCCCATCGTCGGTGTCGATCGCGTCGGCGGTGATCGACGTGTTCTTCGGTGCGATGGTGGTTCCAGCTGTCACGCTCGCGCTCATCGGCGTCGCCCTCGTGGCGCTCAGTTTCGTGTGGCCGATGCTGGCCCGCCGCCGCGGCTCCGCACTGCTCGACGGCATGCGCGAGCGGCGCGACGCCCGCCCGACCCACGAGGAGCAGAGCGACTTCCGCCTCGGCGTCGGGAGCTCGTCGGCCCGGGCCCACGCGGAGTGGGCCCCCGATCGTGAACCGCCGATGCCCACTCGCACCGCCGTCTCGGGTGCTGCGAACCCTGAACCCACCATGGTGATGGGCCAGGCCGCCCCAGCGGCGATGGCGTGGCATCCCGACGCCTCGCCTGCCCACGCACATCCCGGCCAGGCGTACCCGGGCCACCCCCAGCAGCAGCCAGGAGGGTACGGCCACCCCCAGCAGGCACCTGCGCACCAGTACCCGAGCCCCTCAGGCCACCCGACCGTGCAACAGCCGAACCCCTACGGACAGCCCGACCCCTACGCCCAAGCGACCGGCTACACCCAACCCGACCCCTACGCCCAACCGACCGGCTACACCCAACCCGACCCCTACGCCCAGCCCGACCCCTACGCCCAGACAACGGCGCATCCCGGGAAGCCGAACCCCTCCGCCCAAACCTCGGCGTACGCCCAGCCCGACCCCTACGCCCAGACAAGGGCGTACCCGGGGCAGCCCGATCCCCACGCGCAACCGACGGGGTACGCCCAGCACGACCCCTCTGCCCGCCCAACCGCCCAGTACGGGCAGGGCGCGCCCGCACACCCCGCCACTCACCCGCATGCCGGATCGGTCGGGCCGACCGGTTCCGCCAACGCCGACGCTGGCGCCACTGGTGGAGCGTTTGCCATGCCAGCGGCGCCGGATTCGAACCCACGCACCACGGCCGAGGGCACACCGATCGTGCCCGATCCGGCCGCGTTCACCGCCCTGCCCGACGAGCAGCCCACGTTGCCGTTCGACGACGACCGTGCTCGGCCCGACGATGGGCCTCGCTGGGTGGAAGGCGTCGGGTACCCCAGTGAGGGCGGCGACGCCAGCCCGACAGCGCCGGGCGCCTAGGAGCGGTCGGCCAACACCGCCAACTGATCGCCGATCCAGGCGATCATCTCGGCCAACACCTCGTTCTGCTCAGGCTCGTTGAAGCTCTCGTGACGGAGGCCTGGCCACAGCCGGTAGGTGACGTTGGCGAGTGCCGAGAGTGGCTCGCTGGCAGCGGGCGGGACGAGTTCGTCATCGGTGCCGTGCAGCACGTACGTGGGCACCGTGATCCGGCTGAGCCCAGCCACGGTGCGCTCCATGGCGCCGAAGGATTCGTGCCCGAGGCGCACCGTGCCTCCTCCAACCCGGACGGGATCGTCGGCGTAGGCCTGTTGAACGGCCTCGTCTCGGCTGAGGATCGTGGGATCGATGTTGCTAGGCACGAACAGACGCGGCACGAGGCGCACCAGGATGGGCGCCAGAAGCCGCTGCCACACGGGTACCTCGGCCCGCAGGGCAGGCGCGCTGAGCACCAGCAGGTCGGGTGACGGCCGCCTCTCGGTCATGTAGTGCGCTGCGATGAGACCGCCGAGCGAGTGCCCGATCAGCACCACCGGTACTCCCAGCTCGCGCCGCTCGGCGATCAGGTCCTCCACGTCGTCGAGGAACTCCGAGAACGCCTCGACGTGCCCGCGGCGCCCGCCGCTCTGGCCATGGCCACGGTTGTCGAACCCGAGCACGTCCATCCCGGCCAGCGCCAGTGCACGACCGACGTGGTCGTATCGGCCGGAGTGTTCACCGATGCCGTGCACGAGGAGCACCGCGGCCGACGGATCGCCCGATGCGGGCTGCCACTGCCGTTGGAGTTGGGTGGCTCCCGTGCGGTTGGCGGCCAGGCGGTCGTCGACTACGAGATCGGTCACCTTCGCAGAGTAGCGACTGCGCCACACTGGGGAGATGGAGAAGGTGCGCTCGCTGCCCTTCGTGGCAGCCGGTGGTGCAGCTGGTGCTGGAGCCCGCTACGGCGCGCTCGAGCTCGTCGGGGAGGCCGACCGGCTGCTCGCGATCTGGGCGATCAACCTGGTTGGGTCGCTCCTGCTGGGGGTGTTCGTCGGGCTGCGCCTCACCCGGCGGGGGACGGAACGCATCACCCGGAACCAGTTCGATCTACTCGGATTCGGCTTCTGCGGAGCGTTCACCACCTTCTCCACGTTCGCGCTCGATGTCGCTCGTCGACTCGAAGACGGGGAGCTCCAGACGGCCCTGCTCGTCGGCCTTGCCACCCCCCTGACGGCGGTTTTGGTCGCTGGGTTCGGATATCGGATGGGCAGCCGACCGTGATCGTCGCCCTTTGGGCCGTCGCCTTCGTCGCGCTCGCCGCAGCTGGCAGTTGCCTCCGGTTTCTCGTGGGCCGGTATGTCAACGGCGACTTTCCGTGGGGAACGCTCACGGTGAACATCACCGCAGCGTTCGCTCTCGGCCTGCTTCACGACGCCGACCCCGTGGTCCAAACGGTGGTGGGGATCGGAGCGCTCGGTGCGTTCTCCACGTGGTCGACGGTGGCGAACGAGGTGGCGGAGCTCGGTCGCGACGGCCTCGGCGCCCAGGCGGTGCTCTACCTCATGGCCACCACGACCATCGGTGTGGTGGCGGCCTGGGTCGGACTCCAGGCGAGCGGATCGATCGGCCTCTAGGCGGAAACCATCTTCATCGCGCTCTACGCGCGATCTCAACCACGTACTGTGGTGCAATCGACGGTCACCGAGCTGATCACCACATCGGTGTCCTCGGGATCGACCGCCTCGATCGTGCCTTCGGCCAGCGACGGATCGTCGAGACACTGCTGCTCTGCCAGCTCGCGCATCTGGTCGGTCGGGTCCACGAGATGAACGAAGTCACTGGTCGTGGTGGTCTGGAACTCGTCGATCGGAACAGCGCCGTCGCTCGTGCAACTCGCCAGGAGCCAGGCAACAGGGGCGAGGGCCAACCAGCGAAACGACATGGGTCCGACGGTAGCGGTCGTGCGTGCGTCCGCTCAGTACCCAGGTGGTGCTCGACTGTGACTTTTCGACCGTGATCGCGACCAACGGCGGTGGTTGTGCGTCATTGTGGTCGTGATGACGGAGAACCAGATGGGCAACGACGACGAAGACGAAGCCAAGCTCCTCCCCGAATGGGGCGTGAGTGCCGACAACCAGGTGGTGCTGGCCGGCCTGGCCGTCGCCGCTGTGCTGGCGTTGCTGTTCGGATGGAACTGGTGGCAGGGCCGCGACGACGAGGTGCTTGCCACCGATTCCACCGCGGTCGTGATCCCTGGCATCGGAGGGATCGACGACCCCACCAAGGGCACCGACACCGGCGTGGTCCTCACGCCAGTCGACGAGACCACCACCACCGAGGCCACCACCACAACCGAGGCGGAGGCAGAGGAAACCACCACGACCACCGAGGCGGAGGCGGAGACCACGACGACGGCCGAGGAGACCACCACGACCACCGAGGCTCCGGTGCTGTCGCTCGGTGACGTGCAGGGCGTGCTCGATCCCCTCGACGGCGACCTCACCGCCGCCCTCAGCGGCGCGGCGGTGACACTCACCGGGTTTGTGGCCACCGGCGACGAAGCATCGGCGGCCGAGGCTGCAGCGCTCGCCGTCGACGGCGTGGAATCGGTCGACAACCAGCTCGTGGTCCTGCAGCCCCTCGTGGTCGACGCCCTCGATGGTGCGGAGATCATCGATCCCGGGGCCGATGGCGTTGGCGTCGACTTCACGATCTCCGGGGTTGCCCAGTCCGACGAGGCGAAGGAGGCGGCTGGCGCCGCGGTGGCCGCCATCGACGGCATCGGCGACGTCACCAACGACATCGAGGCCAGCGTGGCCATGGAGCTGAACGAGCTCCCGCAGGTCCAGTTCGCCTACAACTCTGCGGACATCCTGCCCGAGAGCTTCGAGATGCTCGACTCGGCGGCAGCAATGCTCCAGCAGGCCGGCGATTCCAGCTTCGAGATCCAGGGCTACACCGATGTGCAGGGCCCGGGGGCTGCGAACCTGGCGCTGAGCCAGCGCCGAGCCGACGCCGTGCGCCAGTACCTGGTGGAGGCCGGCGTCTCGGATGACGCCCTCACCGCCATCGGCAGGGGCGAGACCACACAGTTCGGTCCTGACCTCGAATCGAACCGGCTCGTGTTGTTCGTGCAGACGACGAGTTGACGATCGGTCACCCGAGCGAGAAAGCCGGGTGACCAGCACGGCACGGGGCGGGATCATCGATCCCGCCCCGTTTCGCGCCCAGTCTGGGCCGTAGGACCCAGACGACCGAGCCAGCTCAAGTGGGCATTGGCGGGTGCCGTTCTCCCGGTCATGTCCGTTGGCGGACCAACAATCGGCGCGGTCGACGACCGCTCATGGTCCGCCCGACCGATCAGGGCGATCGCGGTCCGGGTATCGGTGATGGCCGTGCCGATCGCCGCGTCCTTCATCGTCACCAGGGTGACGAGCGACCTGTTGTGGCGGCCAGCGGGCGTCATGGGCATGCTGGCCTTCATCCTCCAGGTGGCGACGGTCGGCTCGACCACGGCCTTGCTCGTCGATCGGTCCATGCGGCGGTTCCTGCCACTGGCGGCGCTGTTCAACATGACCCTCGTGTTCCCGGACCGGGCACCGTCACGGTTTGGTATCGCACTGCGGGCCGGCTCGATGCGCAAGATGCGCGAGCTGATCGAACGTCAGCACCTCCGTAGCCATCAAGACGCAGCCGAGTTCATCGTCACGCTCGTGGCATCGGTCGGCCGCCACGATCGGCTCACCCGGGGGCACACCGAGCGGGTGAGGGCCTACTCCGATCTGATCGCCCAGGAACTCGACCTCCCGATGAGGGATCGACAGCTGCTCAGCTGGGGCGCCATGATTCACGACGTCGGCAAGCTCACCGTGTCGCCGGACGTGTTGAACCTGCCGGGCCGCCCCGACGACGACCAGTGGAACCAGCTGCGTGGTCACCCCGGAGCTGGGGCCAACATCGTGGCCCCGCTGGCGAACTGGCTTGCCCCGTGGCACCTGGCCGCGAGTGAGCACCACGAACGATGGGACGGCAAGGGCTACCCCAACGGGCTGGCCGGCACCGACATCAGCTTGGCCGGACGAATCGTGGGCGTGGCCGACGCCTACGACGTGATCACCTCCACCCGTTCATACAAGAAGGCGATGTCACACGAGGCCGCTCGCCGGGAGATGGTGCGGTGCAGCGGAACGCAGTTCGACCCGACGATTGTGCGGGCGTTGCTTCACGCATCGCTGAACCAGAATCGGTCACAGCTCGGCGTCATCGGCTGGCTCAGCGAGCTGGCCGATCTGGCCTTCATCCCCCAAGGCGCCGGCCATGTGGCCACCGCCACCGTGACTGCTGCTGTCGTGACCGCAGCGGCCGCTGGCCTCGGCCCGACGCTGCCCGGCCTTGACGACGTCGAGCCGGAACCGGAGACAGCGGCGGCCGTGCCTCACGCGGAGCGCGAGCGCGTTCTGGCCTTCGCCGGCCCGCGCCGCTCGTCGATCCAGCCATTCGCCCCCGAGCCAACCGGATCAGGCGACGCCGTCGCCAGCGGTGCGTCCACCGATCGGGCCGGAGTCGGCCCATCCGATGCGCAGGCGCCGCCCCCGGTCGATCCCGATCCGGTGAACAGCGCCCAGGATTCGGGCGACGCGACCGACTGGGAGCCACCAACGCTCGTCGCCCCGGAGGGGCTGTGGTGGAACCTGGGGAGCGGCGGCGCCGAGCAGGCGGTGTTGCCTCTGGCCGGAGCGCCGGAGGCCGGCGCGTTGCCGAACTACTCGCCCGACCGCGGCCATCACGGTGGGCTGCTCCTGTTTGCTCCCACCGCCAGCGAGGCTCAGCCGGACGACTCGACGGCCCTCCAGGTGTGGTCAGTTCCATTCGCCGGATCGATCTTCGGGGTGCCAACCCTCGATCTGTGGGTGTCGACCGACCACTACGACATCACGCGGCTCGCCCACCTCGACATCTCGTTGCACGACTGTGGCGCGGCCCGACTCGATTGCGAAGACCTCGGGACCACTGAGGTCTCGTTCGATCAAGCCGACGTTGGCCGCGGCTTCGCCTGGCTTCACATCGAGCTGCCAACGCTCAAACGCCAGTTCGGCCCCGACCGGCACTTCATGCTGACGGTACGTGCACTGGACGACTCGAACGATCTGGTGCTCGCCTACGACACCGTTCACTACCCGTCGCGACTGGTGATCGTTGGTGACGGGCCCTAGCCACCAGGCTCGGTGATCACGAGATCGGCCACCACCGGGCGGTGATCCGAGCCCAGTCCGGGCCCCACCCAGCGGTCGTCGACCCGGATCTCGTCGGTAACGAGCACGTGGTCGATGCCGATCATGCCGGTGACGGCTAGCGGGCTCGGCCACGTTCCGACGAGGCCGTGGCCCTCAGCCGAGTCTCGGAGCTCACCGTCGGCCAATACCGGACGGAGAAGCGCCGACCAGCGGGTGGCGTTCAGGTCGCCGATCACGATCGCGGCGTCGGGATGCTCGGCCACCCGTCGGCGGGCGGTGTCGACCTGCTCAGTCGCGATCTCCATGGCATCGGGCGAGACGGGCGGCAGGGTGTGCACGGCGTAGATGAGCACCTTGTCGTCGCCGGTGGGGAGCGTCAGCCCGATTGCCGGCAGGTCGTCTGCGTTGTCGACGAACACCGTGCTCGGCTCCAGGCCTCCACGCAGGTACACGGCGATCCCGAAGCTGTCGATGCGAGCAGTGTCGGTGTCGAGCCGGGTCCAGCCTTCGAGTCGATCATCGAGTTCGGCCTCCCACTGCGGCGTGACCTCCTGCACCACGATCACGTCGGCCTCGGTCTCGACCAACCAGCTGGCCGCATCATCGAACGCCGAGCTGCGGTACAGCACGTTGAACTGCACCACCCGAAGCGGAGTTCCCGGCCCCGTCGGCTGATCGGCGGGGAGCACGAGCGGCGCGAGCGGCACGAGGTGCGCCGCGAGCAGCACAGCAACGGCGGCTCCGATCCGCCAATGCCTCACGCCGACGAGCACCAGCACGGCGATCACCAGGAGGCCGGCGTACTGCAGGCGATAGTGGCTGAAGAGGTCGAAGGGGAACGGAGCCACCGCCGGTCCGATGCGTCCGAGTACCGAGGCCACCACCACGCCCCAGACCCCGACGAGCACGAACCCGGTGACTGCGCGCCGTCCCGTCAACCACGGCTCGGGTCGGCCAGGGACCGACACCGAGGTCGGAGGTGGTGGGCCAGGAACCGTCACGTGGGCCGATGGTATGTGCCCCAACCCGGGCTCGGAGGTCGGGCCCGGACGCCTCAGCTGACGAGGGCGGCCACGTAGTCGTAGATGCGGCGATGGATCCGCAAATCGTTGAGCCGCTCCCCCAGCGCCGAAACCTCGGGATCCACCTCGTCGGGGATGCTCACCTCGGCGCTGGGATCGGTCGCCTTGCGCCGGCCGAGATGAGCCGACAACGCAAGCTCCAGCGACTCCCGTTCGGCCACGTAGACCTGGTGGAGGATCCGGTGGTACTCGTCCCCCTCGGCGCCATCGAGCCGGGCTCGCAGCTCCTGCGCCTCGGTATCGAGCGCAGCCGCCCGCTCCTCCAGCGAAGCCAGGATGTCCGGATCGGGCAGCGTGCGACGCACACCAGCCCGGTCGGTGGCCTGGTCAGGCCAGTGAACGGCAACCGCAGGAACCGTGTCCCCGGCCGAACCGCGAGGTACTTCCACCGAGAGCGGAAGGATTGCGATCTCAGCCGGGGCCACGGTCCGTGGGTCGCCCGGGTCGGTCGTGATCTCAACAGGAGCGTCAGTCAGATTGACGACTCGCATCGCTGCACCTGACGGTGTGGGGGCGAGGCTCGTGATCGGCACCGTGGCCGTGGGGCCGGACCACTCGGTGGCCGTACCGGTGCTCGCCGCATCGACGGTGATCGCCAACGGCGGGTGAGCGAACGCATCGCAGTGGGCGACGAAGGCCGCCGAACCGGGCTGGGCAGCGGTGCTCGTGACGGCCAGATGGTGGCGGGTGCTGCGCTCGTCGCGAGCGTCGGGCACATACATCGCCGGCCCCGCATCGCCCGCTCGCAGTTCGAGGCCCGTGCGGGCGAGCCACTCGACGCTGCGCCGAACGGTGACCAGCAGCCGCTGGCCGTCGCTGCGGTACGAACGCAGGCTTCGGGCGTGCACGATGGCCGTCGCGGCCCCGTCGCTTCGGGCAACGTGATCCTGGAACGGGAACGTGCTCACCCGGTCCACCTCGCGCTGGCCCATCAGCACCTGGGTCATCTCGTCTGAGAGCGTGGTTGGCAGCAGGTCGGTATCGGCCTCGTTGCGCTGGACGAACTCGAAGGGCATGGCCGCCGTGACCGGACCGTCGAGCCCCGTGGCCACGTCGAACTCGACGATGAACCCCGTACCTCCGGTGTCGAGGTCGAGCATCAGCTCCACCGTGGGGGCGGCGGTGACTCGGGCCCGGAGGGTGGCGTCCAGCCAGCCGTCGGACCAGCGCGCCCGAAGATCGGCCGCCAGCACGACGTCGGCCGACGTGGTCGACTCCACCACGAACCCAGTGGGGCTCGATGTGGTGGCGAGCTGCTCGCCTGGCTCGGCCGAGTAGGTGTCGCCGTGATCGGCGGTGACGACGAGAGGGCCAACGGCGATCGAACCGATCGTCAGCGTGCCGTCGGCTCCGACCGCCACTGCTGGGGCGTCGATCGGACGATCGAGCGCAGCGAGCGCACCGTCGACATCGGCGATGGGGTTCAGATCGACGGGCTCGACCGAAGCGGGGGCCACGCCGATGCCGTCGGTCCGGTAGGAGAACAGCTGATCGCCGACACGGAGCGACCCGACGCTCGGGATCGGGCTCGTGGCCACCACGTAGTCACCCGGGGCGAAACCGGCGGCGATCGTCGCCAGCGAACTCTCACCGTGGTGTTGCATCTCGGTGAGCATCCGTCGATACGAGCGCTCCATGCGCTCGTGAACCTGGTCGATGCTCACCCCACAGATGCAGTCGTGCACAGCGTTCTGGAGCAGCTCCCGGGTCCAGCCTTCGAACGGGAGCGGGGTGTCGCCGTTGGTGCCCGGCCGTACCCCAGCCAGCGCGGCCAGCGGCTCCACGTAGTGAAACAGCAGCGTTTCGCAGTCGCCCTGCAACACCTTGAGATAGGTGCGTGCGCTCAGCGAACCGGGGAACGTGGCCCCGTACTTGCCTGACAGCAGCTCGCCCGACACCACTGGTGCGGTTGCGGCCACCCCGGCGATCGCCTGCACGTATTCGAGCGGGGACGACTCGACGAGCTCGATGCGGTCGGGCACGCCAACCTGGAGGTAGTGCCGGATCGGGTCTTCGGGCTCGGTCTCGAGGTCGTACCCGTCGAACAGCGGAATCGGGAGCCCCTGGTAGTGCGGGGCGAGCTTGTCGATCTCGCCCACGAGACGACGCACCGCCAGATCGGGGGTGCGAGTGATCCCGTACAGGTTCCGGTAGCCACCGAAGAGGTTGATCGTGGTGACCTCGCTGCCGTCGGGCCCGACCCAACGGAACACGGGCTCGAACAACGGCACACCGCGCCACACGTACACCGAGTCGAGCCCAGCGAGGCGAAGCAGCTGGGGGGCCTGACCGATGTGGCCGAAGGTGTCCACCATCCACGCCACGCTCGTCTTGCCACCGTGGTCGGCGACGTCGGCGGTGCCGTAGAGCAGGTTGCGGAGGAGCGTCTCGCCCCCGGTGAGGCGCCAGTCGGGCTGGCTGTAGAGCGGCCCGAGGCTGAGAGATCCAGCGGCCACGAGCGCGTCGACCTTCTCGCGGTACTCGGGAGCGAGCGCGATGAGATCCTCAGCGGCGAGGGTCTGACCATCGAGGAGGTAGCTGTAACCCGGGTTGGCCGCGGCGCAGGCGGCGACGCCATCGATCAGCTCCGGCAACCACTGACTCGTGTACTCGGCGGTCAGGAACCACTCACGGTCCCAGTGGGTGTGATTGATGATGTGGGCCGTGGCCCGGTGATGCGAGGTGTCGGTCATGAGTCCTGCCCGGCCCAGGTGAGCCAGATCGCTGCTGTCCAGGCGAAACTCCCGCCCCCGACGGCCGTACCCGTCATTGGGTCGAAGCTCTCGGGCATTCCGCTCGCCAGGATCAAGTCGTGGGTCGAGGTACGGATCCGTTGCGCCCAGTCGTCGGCGCCCACGTCGGCCAGGCCGGTGGCGATCATGTAGTTGACCATCCCCCAGACCGGACCGCGCCAGTACCGTAGCGGTTCGAACTTCTCGTGCCTCGGGTCGAAACTGGGCACCAGGTAGGTACATGCCTTGGCCCAGCGATCGAGCTCGTCGATCACCTCCCCGAGGCGGGCATCCACCCCGGCGTAGGCGGCGAGGAACGACGCTGAGGTGCCGGCGTCGGCGTGGCGCCCAGTACGGAGGTCGAACGAGCAGTAGGCCCCGACGTCGGGATTCCAGAACTGCTCGTAGCCCGCAGTGAGCCGGGCGATGCGGTGCTCCACCGCAGCTGGGTCGAGGCCGAGCCGTCGGGTGAGCCAGGCGAGGTCGCGCTCGGCCCGCAACAGGATCGACGAGATCCCGACGTCGGCCACCCAGAACGGGCTGCCCTCGGCGATGGCGGCATCGTCCCAGCCGTGGCGGGCGCCGTAGTCGACGAGGGCGAGGTAGCGGTCGTAGTCGGATTGGTGCGGCCGCATGGCCGCATCGACCAGGGCGAGATCCCTTCGTTCGTACGGTTGAACCCCGGAGGTGTCGACGGCGGCGAGCGGCGCGTCCCAATCGGGCAGGTTGTCACGCCCCGACTCCCACGGATGAGAGATGGCGATCACGCCCTGTTGCTCGGGATCGCGGGCCCGGTGCCACCAGGCGTGCCACCGCTCGATGGCCTCCACGTGACCGCGGTCCAGGGAGAGCCCGGCCTCGACCAGGCGACGCACGATGGTGGCGGCAACTGGCGGTTGGGAAATGCCCGAGCCCGACGGCTCGACCGGAGCCGTGCGCCACACGTCGGGCCCCGGGAAGTACGTGCTCTCTTCGGTCCAGAACACGATGTGGGGGATCATCCCCGACGGGCGTTGGGCCCGGAACAGCGTGTCGATCTCCGCGGTCGCCCGCACCGGATCGAACTCGGCCCACCCGAGCGCCACGAACAGCGAGTCCCAGTTCCACTGGAAGGGATAGAGCCGCTCGGTTGGAACCGTGTAACCACCACGGTCGTTGGCGCGCAGGATGCCGCGGGCCTCGGTGGTGCGATCTTCAGGCGCCGCCGTTGGCCGCGCGGTATCGACGGTCATCCGTAGAGCACTCGCTCGCTGACGGGATCGATCCAGCGCACGTGCTCGACAGGGAAGCGGATGTGGAGCTCGTTGCCGGGGGTCGGCGAGAACGTCGGGTGGGTGGACACCTTCAGCCGGTGGCCGGCCACGTCGACCGTCAGCAGGTTCTGCGAACCGAGCGGCTCCACCACGATGACCTCCACCGGCACCGAGTCGGCCGAGGGCGAGCTCAGCGTCTCCATGTTCTCGGCTCGGATGCCGAGCAGGATCTGGTCGCCGCTCAGGTCGCGGATGGCGGGAACGACCTCGGCCGGCGGCTTCAGCTCGTGGCTGCCCACCATCACCGATGCGCCGTCCCCCGAACGCACCACGGTGCCGTCGAGGAAGTTCATCGGCGGGTTGCCAATGAAGCTGCCGACGAAGCGGTTCGACGGCGACTCGTACACAGTGCTGGGCGCATCGATCTGTTGGATCTCACCGTCGCGCATCACGGCCACGCGGTCGCCCATGCTGAGCGCCTCGATCTGATCGTGAGTGACATAGACGGTGGTGGCGTTGACTTCGGCGAGGAGGCGCTTCAGCTCGGCCCGCATCTCCAACCGCAACAGGGCATCGAGGTTCGACAGTGGCTCGTCCATGAGGAGCACCTGCGCCTCCATCGCGAGCGCACGGGCCACTGCGACGCGCTGGCGCTGACCACCGCTCATGTCACTCGGCCGTCGATCGAGCAGCTCCTCTATGTGCAACAGCTCGGCTGCGCTGTTCACCCGACGGGCGATGTCGCCACGGTCAACGTTGTTCATCTTCAGCCCGAACCCGATGTTGTCGCGCACTGTCATGTGGGGGAAGATCGCATAGCTCTGGAACACCATCGAGATGTTCCGCTTTCCGGGCGCGAGGTAGGTCACGTCACGGCCGCCGATGCTGATCCGGCCGGAATCGGCCATGCCCAAGCCGGCGATCGCCCGCAACAGCGTTGTCTTGCCGCAGCCACTGGGGCCGAGCAGCACGAGGAACTCCTGATCCTCGACCGTCAGCGAGGTGTCGCGCACGGCCACCTTGTCGCCGAAGGTCTTCGTGACCGATTCGATCTTGATCTCAGCCATGACGCTCCCATGCGCTCTGGCAGGGTCGGGCTCTCACTTGGAGACCTGACCCCACATGTTGAACAGGTACCTGCGGACGAAGAACATGAACACGATCGACGGAACCATCAAGAAGAAGCTGCCGGCGAACTGGAAGGCGTCGGGCGAGTTGGCCAGCGACGTGAGCAACAGGGCGGGGAGCGTGCGGTTGTCGAGGGTCAACACCGCAGCGGCAAACACCTCGTTCCACGAGAGCACGAACGTGAACAGGCCCGACGCTGCGATGCCCGGAAGAACCAGCGGCACCACGATGTAGCGGAACGACTGGATCGGGGAGGCACCGAACACCTGCCCGGCCTCTTCGAGCTCGTATGGCACGCTGGCGAACACACTGGAGATCACCAGGATCGACGTTGGCAAGGCCAGCGCCGTGTGCATCAGGGCGAGGCTGTACACGCTGTCGAACACGCCGGCCCGGATGAACAGCACCGCGAGTGGAATCGAGAGCACCACCACCGGAAACGCCCGAACCGCCAGCACCGAGAGCCGGAACAGTTCTCGACCCCGGAAGAAGTAGCGGGCGATGGCGTAGCCCGCCGGTACCGAGATGGCCGTGGAGAGAAACAGCGTGATGGCGGCCACCACGATGCTGTTCCACAGGCCGCGCAACACGCCGTCGGATTCGAGGAAGAACCGCATCGTCTCGGTGGAGAACGGCACGAACGGCAGGACGTTCTTGGGATAGGACCGCACCGTCTCCTGGGTGGTGAATGCCATCGAGAACACGAAGTAGATCGGGATGAGGATCCACAGTGCGATGATCGTCGCCGCGACGTAGGTGGCGATACGGCCTCGCTGCAGCCGCCGCCGCTGGCGCTTGTGGAGCGCCACCACTTCGGCCGAGTCGAGCGGCGGAAGTGGGGCTGGGGTCGTGGTCGTCATGACGGCCTCACCTGATCCTGGGTCCGCACCGAACGGAGGTAGAAGACGGCACTGGCGATGGAGATGGCCAGGATGAACACGGCGTAGGCCGAGGCCACGTTCTGGTTTCTCAGCTCGAAGTACTGGCGGTATGTCTCGTTCGCCAGCACCGTGACGATGTCGCCGCCCGAGAGGGCGATCACAACAGCGAACACCTGGAGGGCGAGGATCGTGCGGAGGATCAGCGCCACCTGGATCGACGGGCGCAGCAGCGGGAGCATGATGTGGCGGATGCGCTGCCAGTAACTGGCCCCGAACAATTCAGCCGCTTCGAGGGTTTCGTCAGGGATGGCCTGGAGGCCCGACACCAGGATCACCATCACGATCGACGTGGCCCGCCACAGCTCGGCGATCACGATGGCCGCGATGATCCAGTTCCTTGTGTCGGCTGTCAGGAACGCTTGTGGTTCGTCGATGATGCCGAGCCCGTCCAACACGCTGTTGAGCAGACCGTTGCCGGTGAAGATCGAGAAGAACAAGATGCCGACGGCGAGGTCGCTCATCCCGATCGGCAGCGAGTAGACGTACAGGAAGCTCGAACTCAGGCGCGTTCTGGCGTGAATGACAAGCGCCATGATCATCGCCAGCACGAACTGGGCCGGGATGATCAACACCATCAGCAGGAGCGTGTCTCTGAACGCCGGCCCGAAGAACCGGTCGTCGAACATCTTGCGGAAGAACTCGGTGGTCACCTGACCGGCCGAGCCGTCCTGCACCCGGCCCGTCTCACCGTCCTCGAACACCTGGATGAATCTCGATGGCGCCCATCCTTCGGGACCGGCGGGATCCTCGCTCGGGCTGATCAGGAACCAGAGCTCGAGCACCTCGATCTCGTCGATGCTCACCGCCGCTCGCTGTTCGATCTGGCCCACCACGTCGGAGGTCTCGCTCGGCTCGGAGAAGAGCGAGGTGAGCGGGTCGGCGTCCTGGGCCAACACCGGGCGGACCGTGCCTCCGATGGGGGTGCCGTCGCCGGCCTCGTCGCGGATTCGGATCCGGGTCTCAGGCACCCATCCCTCCGTGGCGCTGCCATCAGCGCCGGTTCCCGAGACCCGGAACCACTGCTCAGTGAGCAGATCGGTGGCTGGAGCATCGTCGCCGATCACCTGACCCCGGCGGTCCAGCACGGCCAGGGCGGTGCCTTGATCGAGGGTTCCGGCTTCGGCGGCGTCGATGTTGGGCTCTTCCAACACCGGGAGCAGGGCGTCGTCGTCGTAGACGGCGAGGATGAGGCCCTGGTACATCGGGTAGGCGAAGAACATCGCCAGATAGATCAGCGCCGGGGCGATCAGCAGGTACGGAACCAGGCTGCGGCGCCACCGACGATCTGCACTGTTTGGCTGGTCCGTCTCGTTCTCGGCGCTCATCGTCCTCCCCGACGCAGTCCAACTCCCCTACCACCCCAACCCGACCCCCGGTCCTGCCAGAGCAGGACCAGAAGTCGGGTCGTAGGGAGGATTCAGTCTGTCGCTGCCGGGGCAGCTCGCAGATTACGGCGCAGCGGCAACCTGGCAGGGGCCTTCGCTGGCCGGATCCGGCGTCCAGCACGGGGCGCCCGTCTCGTCGAGGAGGGTCTGCAGCGAGTCGCCCTCTTCGTTCAGCACGGTGGCGATGTCCTCGCCGTCGAAGACCACCCGGTCGAAGGCGTTGCGGAAGATCTGGTTGATCTCGCCGCCACGCTCACCGAGACCGACCGGCAGCAGGGCCGGGATGGCGTCGTCGGCGTTGGCCAGTTTCTCGACGGCCTCAGCTTCGAGCTGCACACCCTCGGGCAGGTTCGAGGTGTCGACACCCTCGACCACAGGGAAGAAGGCGAGCTCGGACAGCACCTGGCTCTGGACCTCGGGGCGGGTGAGGAACTCGATGAGCTCGGCGCCAGCCTCGGGGTTCGGAGCATCGGCCGGGATACCCAGACCGACGATCACGGGCATGAAGCCGCGACCGGCCGGGCCGGACGGCGTCGGGAAGGCCACGAAGCTGTCGGGCTCGGTGGAGAAGGCGTCGATCAGACGAGCGACGTGGTCGAAGGCAACCCAGACCTCACCAGCCAGGAGTGGCTCCTGCATGAACTCGTAGTTGATCGACTCGGGGTTCATCGTGGGCCACAGGTCGTCACGGGCGAAGGTCATCATCTCTTCGGCCTCTGCGCTGCGGAAGCCGGTGACCATGCCGCCGGTGTACGAGGGGTACATGTAGCCCTCGAGGAAGCGGTGGAACAGGCCGGCGTGGGGCAGACCGCACTTGGGCGAGCCCTCACCGTCGGCGATGTTCTGGCACCACTCGGCGAGCTGCTCCCAGGTGAGGTTGTCGACGTCGGCCCCCTCGGGCAGGTACGGGAGTGCGTCGTTGTGAGCGGCCATGATGTAGGTGGCCTGGGCCCACGGCACGTAGGCGAGGAAGTCGTCGGTGCCCAGCAGACCCGACTCGACGAAGGCCGGCGCGAAGGTGCGGTCGGCGCTCAGATCGTCGAGCACGTCGATCATGTTGGTCATCGAGTCTTCGCCGGCGAGCGTCGGGAAGGCGCCGTGGAGGGCGCCGACCACGTCGATCGAGCCGGAGCCGGCCAGGATCTGGTCGATGGTCGGGCCTTCCTCACCACCGGTGAAGTCGAAGCCGCCCTCAGCCAGGATGGTCCGCAGCTTCTCGGCCTCTTCGACGGGAGCGAACTGGGCGCTCACGAAGGACACGTCGCCAACGGCGACCTCGTCCTCCATGGCTTCCTCTTCGTCCTCCATCGCCTCTTCTTCGTCTTCGACGGCGGCGGTGGTGTCGGTGCTCTCCTCTTCAGTCGTCTCGTCGGTCGAGGTGTCGTCGTCGCCATCATCACCGCATGCGGCAGCGATCAAAGCGAAGGCGAACAGCAAAGCCAGCAACGAAACCAACGGGTTTCGACCGGCTGACGCGCCAGTGCGGTGGTGCATGATTCTCCCCTTCGTAACGGGCCTGGTTCAGCCCGTCATCGTGTCTCGATGTGTGTCCGAAACGTTTCGGACATATGGTGCCGGGCAACGTAACCCCCTTCGAGGGCCAATGTCAACCACCCATCTCGACCACGCATGCAGCTCCGTCATCACCGAGTCGGCCCAGAGGAGCCGGGTAATGTGATCGGCGCTCAGAGGAGGAGAACCGAAATCGTGTCCCGCGGCCAACGACCGACACTGCGCGATGTCGCCCGAGAGTCCGGGCTGTCGATCACCCAGACCTCACGCGCCCTCAACGGGCACGAGGACGTGGCTGCCGGCACCCGCGAACGGGCCCTCGAAGCTGCACATCGCCTGGGATACGTGCCGAACCAGGAGGCACGCCGGCTTCGCGACCCGAACGTCCGGTCCCACTCCCTCGGGCTCGTGCTCGTGGCTGGAAGTCAGCGATTCTCCGATCCGTTCTTCGGCGAACTACTGGCTGCGATCGTGGATGAAGCCGCCTCCCGCGGCTACGAGCTCCAGCTCTCGACACCGCTCGCCGACGAGGATCCGGTTGCGTCCTACGAGCGCGCCATCCGGGCGAAGCGGGTCGATGGGTTCGTGCTGCTCCGTACCGCACTGAGCGATCCCAGGGTGGACTACCTCGTCGAGGAGGGCGTGCCCTTCGTAACCTTTGGCGAGGTGCCGGGCCCAGGCCGCCGCCTGAGCGTCAGCGAGGCGTCCGACTGCATCCAGCCAGCCGTCGACCACCTGGTGGCACTCGGCCACCGTCAGATCGGTTGCCTCACCGAGCCGCTCGAGTACGTGATCGCTGCCCGTCGCTTCGAGTCGTTCAAGCAGGCGCTGGCCCATCACGGCATCGAAGCCCGCGCCGACCACATCGTGCCGAGCGGGTTCCGCGAGGATTCAGCCGTGGCGGCGATGGGGCAGCTCCTGGCCTCGAACGACCCGCCGACAGCCCTCGTTGCGTTCAACGACCTCGTCGCCTTCGGCGCAATGCGAGCCGCAGCCCAGCACGGCATCGACGTGCCCCACGAGCTCAGCATCGTTGGCTTCGACGACGTGTACGCCAGCCGCCTGTCGTCGCCGCCGCTCACCACCCTCCGCCTCGGCGAGCGGGCGATCGGGCGGGAGTTGGTCACGCAGTTGGTGGCGGCGATCGAGGATCCCGACTCGGCGACTGACGTGCACCTCACGCCAGAACTCGTGATCAGAGAGTCGACGGCGGTTCCGCCGACGCGTTGACCCCGAAGGCGTCAGGCGGTCGCGAACAGCAGCGACGCCCCCACCAACGCAGCGCCGCTTCCCAACGCAGCCGGCATAACGGGAACGGGGAGCCGCGACTCGAGGCTCGGACCGAACAGGTCGAAGGCACCGGCGGCTCCACCGCCGACCACCAACGCTCGGGCCCCGACCTCTGCCATCACCGGAGCGAGGAAGCCGCCAAGACGTGCGCCGAACTCAGCAAACGATGCCCCACTGTCAGGCTCACCTGATCGGGCGGCCTCGGCCATCGCCGGCACGTCGGACGCGTCAACGCCGAGGAGGCGGGAGAGCCCGTGGGCCGACAACACGTCGTCGGCTCGACCGAGGTTCCCCACCGGGTGCTCGTAGAGCCGGGCGACCTCGTTCTCGTCGGGGCCCGGCGCCGACGCCACGGTGCGATCCACGGTGGACGCACCGAAACCGGTCCCGAGCGTCACCATGAGGAATCGATCGTGGCCCCGGCCGGCACCCGCAACGGCCTCACCCCAGGCGGCAGCATCGGCATCGTTGGCGTAGCGGACGACGAGGGCGGGGCGGGCCGTGGTGCGTCGCAGCTGGTCGCTGAGATCCACGCCCCAGATCGCGTCGAACTTGCGCTGCCCACGGATCAGCGGTCGCCCCGCCCGATAGTCGAATGGCCCTGGAAAGGCGACGGCCAAGACATCGGAGCGTGCGCGGGGATCGTCGAGCACCGCCCGCGCCGCGTGACCGAGATCGCCCAACACCGACTCTGCGTCGGCTTCCGCGTCGAAGTGGAGGCCGGGACGGGCGTCAACGATCTCTCCGCCGAGGTCGACGAGGCCCGATTTGATCGATGTGCCGCCGACATCCAGCACCGCAATCGATGAATCCGCCCGTCGATCGAGGGTGGTCATTCGAGCCGCCCCCACAGCGCGTCCATCGCATCCACCACGTGCTCGTGGCCGAGTAGCGAATCGAGGGAGCCGTCAGCCAAGAGGTCATCGGCCACGGCGGCAAGCTGCGGGTGGACGGCCCGCGCCCGTTGCTCGGCAGCTCGACCGGCGAAGTGGCGCACCGTGAAGGTGAGCGGCATCAACCGGGCGAAGGCGGCGAGGCGGCCCTGGGCGCCACCGAAGGGTCCGCTGATCAGGGGTTGACGTTCCCGCGTCAGGGGATGGGCGGCCCACACGTCGGCCAAGCCGTCGTAGAACTCGTCGTCGGCGGCATAGAACACCCGGGCCACCTTCATCTGCATCGCCGACGCCGCACACATGAGGCAGGGTTCCAGCGTGCTGTAGAGGTCCAGGCCCTCAGCGTTCGCTCGCGGCAACGCGGCGAACGCGTTCATCTCGGCGTGGGCGAACAGGTTCCCCGACAACAAACCCGGTTCGGGCTCGCGCTGCACCACACGGTTGCGACCGAGAGCCACCGACTGACCGGTGGCCGGGTCAACGAGCACGGCGCCGATCCCGAAGTTGCCGGCCCGCCAGGAGGTCCACGCCTCAGCGAAGGCGATGTGCCACGGGGCCTCCAGGGCGCCGAACACCTCTCGCGCCGACGATGCTGCGGCTTCGGCCTGAGTCATGGCCGCCACGCTACCGGCGGCGTTGCTGCCGACTTGATCCCGCGATCAGCGCCTGAGGAATGCGTGGCCTTGAATATTTCTATATCGAGAAGGTTCAACCTCATTGACTCTTTGTATGGGACGGACATTCTTTGACACAAACAGTCATAAATAGCTGAGCTGAGTTGCCCAAATGATTGACATGTCTACGATGTTCGTTGTGCGTTTGTGGCTCGTTGCTCTCGTCATCACGGTGGGGTCGACGGCCGTCGGCGGGCTCAGCCGGCCAACCGCAGCAGATGCCACACCCCTCCCCGAGGTCACGGCGACGGCCAGCGGCAGCGCCCACACCTGCGCCATCGTCGACGGCGCCACTGTGCGGTGCTGGGGCGACAATCAGTCCGGTCAGCTCGGCACCGGCACCACGACCCCCCAGGGTGCTCCTGTCGAGGTCGTCGCCGTTGCGCCTGGCACCGGGGCGCTCCGCACGGTCACTCAGGTGTCAGCCGGGCGGGCCCACACGTGCGCCGTCGTGGGCCGTGACGGCGTCGCCTGCTGGGGCAACAACAGCTCCGGCCAACTCGGCGACGGCTCGACGTCGGTGCGCTCGACCCCGGTCATGGTGCTGGATCCCGCCGGTGGCCCGTCACTCGCCGGAGCAAAGTCCGTGGTCGCTGGGCTTCACCACAGTTGTGCGCTGCTGTCGAGCTCCCGGGTGGCGTGCTGGGGCAACAACACCTTCGGACAGCTGGGTGACGGCACAACCACCAGTTCAGCCCGAGCGGTGATCGCAGTGGACGACGAGGGCGCGCCGCTGTCGTCGATTCGCCAGATCACCTCGGGGGCGTTCCACACCTGCGCGTTGACGAGCAGCGGATCCGTGCACTGCTGGGGCAACGACTTCCTTGGGCAGCGGGGGGACGACGTCGATCTCGAACGGATCAGCCAGCTGGCGGCCGGCGCCTTTCACACATGCGCCCTCCTAGCCGACGACTCTGTTCGCTGTTGGGGGGCCAACACCTCAGCTCAGCTCGGCAACGGCACCACCACCAGCAGCCGCACCCCCGTCGCAGTCCAGGCTCCTGGCGGGCGAGGTCAGCTCGGAGACGTGGAGGAGTTGACCGCCGGCTTCCGCCACACGTGTGCTCGCACCGACGACGGAGCCGTCCACTGCTGGGGCGACAACATGGCAGGCCAGCTGGGCCAGGGCAGCACCAGGGAGATCCGTACGGTGGTGACCGTGGTTGGCCCCACCGGCGATGGGGCGTTGGCATCGATCGAGCGCGTCGCCGCGTCCGGCAACCACACCTGCGCTGTCGACGAGGACGGACGAGCGTCGTGTTGGGGGGCGAACGACGCCGGGCAACTGGGTCGCCCGGCACGCGTTGGCACCGTGCCGCTCGTCGTGCCCCACGAACTCACCGAGGTGAAGGGGGTGACGGGGTGGCCGCAGCCACAGCTGCGTGCGCCTCACCAGCGGTCAGGTGAACTGCTGGGGCGCCAACGATGCGGGTCAGCTCGGCGACAGCACCACTGACGACCATCAGACTCCAGTTCGGGTCGTCGCTGTCGGCGGGTCCGGAAATCTGTCGACCGTCACGGCCGTGGTGGCCGGCTCCCGGCACAGTTGTGCGCTCCTCTCTGGTGGCCAGGTGGCGTGCTGGGGCGCCAACTTCTCGGGGCAGCTGGGAGTCGGCACCACCGACGCGCACACCACACCCGTGCTCGTTCGCGACATCTCCGGCCGAGGCGATCTCAACGACGTGCGGTCGCTCCATGTGGGGGCCGACCACACCTGCGCGCTCCTCACGTCGGGCCAGGTGGTGTGTTGGGGGGCGAACGGCTCTGGTCAGTTGGGCGACGGCACCGCCACGAACCGATCGGTACCCACGCTGGTCAGCGGCCCCGACGGGCGACCCATGGCTGGCGTGCGGGCTCTGGCGGCCGGCGGGTTCCACACCTGCGCCACGGGCTCCACGGGCAACGTGCTGTGCTGGGGCTCGAACCTCTTCGGCCAGCTCGGCGATGGCACCACGGTGGACCGGGTGGTGCCAACCGCCGTGCTCGACGCCGACGGTGACGGCACCTTCGGCGGCGTGCGCACCCTGACCGCTGGCTCGTTCCACACGTGCGCCATTCTCGTCAGCAGCCGGGCCGCCTGCTGGGGCGCGAACTTCTTCGGTCAGCTCGGTGACGGCAGCGCCCGCGACCGCACCGTCGCCACCCCTGTGGTGCCGGTGGGTGGCGGAGATGGCCAGCTCCGGGCGGTGCGGGAACTCATCGCCGCGGGCAACCACACCTGCTCGCTGTTGGGCACCGGAACGGTGGCGTGCTGGGGCGGCAACGACAACGGTCAGCTCGGCATCGACACGACCGAGCCCCAACAGACGCCGGCGCTGGTACTGACAGCAGACGCCAACCCTCTCGGCGGGATCCGGGCGATCGCAGCTGGCAGCCATCACAGCTGCGCGATGCCAACTGACGGTCGGCTCACCTGCTGGGGCGGCAACGACAGGGGCCAGCTCGGCGACGGATCCCGCACGGAGCGATCAACCCCGGGATGGGTCGCAACCACCATTTGACTGCCCGCGTGGTCAACCCCGGCACAGGGCCGGCCGATGGCTCCAGGGATGATCATCCTGGTCACCTCACTTCGACGGCGGCGCTAGCGTTGTTCAACGTGACCGACGTCCGGCGTGGTGGAAATCGCCACGCCCCCGCCGCAGACGACGCCAACCTCGGCGATCATCATCACGAGCACCATCACCACCACCACGGCCGCAGCCGGGTGGTTCTCGGGCCGTGGATCCTCACGCTCGTTTTCGTGGCCACCGCTGGCGTGCGCTACCTGGGCGGATGGCTCGACGGCGACGACGTGCGCCTGTGGTCCACCCTCTTCGTGTCGATCTGCATCCAGGCCCTGCCGTTCCTGGTCCTGGGCGTGGTTGTCAGCGGCTTGATCGCCGCGTTCATCTCGCCCGACTTCGTGCAGCGCCGCGTACCGAAGCGCCCGATTCTCGCGGTGCCATCGGCTGGGCTGGCCGGGATGGCGCTACCAGGATGCGAGTGCGGCTCGGTGCCGATCGCGGGTCGGCTCGTCGCTGCGGGCACCCCACCTGCTGCGGCCATCACGTTCCTGCTGGCCGCCCCGGCCATCAATCCCGTGGTTCTGGTCTCAACTGCTGTGGCCTTCCCGAACGAGCCGATGCTGGTGGTGGCCCGCTTCCTCGCCTCGTTCCTGGCCGCGATCGCCGTCGGCACCTGGTGGGCCCGCCGAGGGTCGGAGAACCTGCTCGATGCGCTCAAGGACGATCACGACCACGACGAGTCACGGCTCGAACGGTTCGTCGACGTGGCGTCCCGCGACCTCGTCCATGCCGGTGGCTACCTCGTGCTCGGCGCATTGGCGGCGGCCACCCTTCAGCTGATCGTGCCCCGGTCGGTGCTCGATTCGGTGGTGTCGAGCGAGGTGCTGTCGGTTCTGGTCCTGGCACTGCTGGCCGTGGTGCTGTCGATCTGTTCCGAGGCCGACGCCTTCGTTGCTGCCGGCCTGCCCCAGTTCTCACTCACGTCGCGGCTGGTGTTCCTCGTCGTCGGGCCCGTGATCGACATCAAGCTCGTTGCGATGCATGCCGGTGTGTTCGGCCGAGGGTTCGCTCTCCGCTTCGCCCCGGTCACGCTGATCGTGGCCGTCTCCTCGGCGGTGATCGTGGGCCAGGTGTTGTTGTGAATCGGCTCGGTCGCGCCATGTTGTTGTTGTCGTTGGGCCTGGTGGCGGCCGGGCTGATCCGAACGGGCGGCTACGGATGGTTCGTGCAGCAGCGGATGCTGTGGCCGTTGGTGTTCGCCGCCGTGGTGTTGGTGCTCCTCGGCACCTACGAGGCGGTGCAAGGAGTTCGCCAGGAGCTCAAGGTTCCCGACTCCAAGCGGTGGGGGGTCGCTCCGGTGGTGGGGTGGCTACTCCTGCTGCCTCTCGTGGTGCTGATCGGCGTGTCGCCTGCTGGGCTCGGAGCTGCGGCCGCGGGCCGCGTCGAGGCCTTCACGCCAACCGACCAGACCGACACCTTCGGCCCACTGAACGCATCGAACGGCCCCGTGGAGATGCGGGTGTACGACTTCTTGGATCGTGCGTTGTGGGACACCGACGAATCGCTCGATGGGGTGCCCGTCCGCCTCGAAGGGCTCGTGGTGAACGACGAGCGTGTGCCTGATGGATTCATGCTCACACGGTTCATGGTGAGCTGCTGCGCTGCCGACGGCATCCCGCTGCAAGTTGCGGTGCGGGGCGTGGAGGCCCCGTTGCCCAACGACACCTGGGTGGTCGTGGATCTCATGTGGCAGGCCCCCGAGGTGCCCTACGCGGAGGCCGGAGGCGCCACGATCGTGGAGGCCGACGTGATTGGGGTGACACCGGTGCCCGAGGCCCCGAACGATCCCTACGAGTCGCCCTTCTAGCCACAGCCCTTCTCACGCCCACGGCGTTCGCCGGCGGCAGTCGACCAACGGCGTGACATCTGACCGGAGGCCCAGGGCATTACCGCCTCGCAACAGTTGCCGATGCTAATTAGCATGGGAAAGCGATGACGGCAGGGCTCTCACACGGCGACAGCGGGGCTGCGGGCAGCGGCGACCTCGACGACGTGGCGCGGCTGCGGCTCGTGCTCGCTCGCCTGGCACGACAACAACGCCAGGCCTCCCCCACCGGCCTCACCTTGAGCCAGCAGTCCGCCCTCGCCGTCATCGACCGTCGCGGCCCGCTACGGCTCGGCGAACTCGCCCGCCTCGAACAGGTCACGGCGCCCACCATCACCCGGGTGGTCACCAAGCTCGAGGAGAGGGGGCTGGTGAGCCGCACGGTGGATGCCGACGACCGTCGCATCAGCTACGTCACGATCACGGAAACGGGCCACGAGCAGCTCCAGGAGACCCGGGCCCGGCGCCGCCGCTGGCTCCAGGCCCGCCTCGACGCGCTCGCTCCGGCTGATGCGGCCACGATCCTCGCCGCCGTCGATGCGCTGGAACGACTGGCGGAAGCTCCGGGTGAACCATCATGACGATGCTCACGGCGGCGGCCGACGCCTCCCGTAGCACGTTCCGTTCGTTCCGGGTGCCGAACTTCCGGCTGTTCTTCATCGGCCAGCTGACCAGCCAGACCGGCACCTGGATGCAGTCGGTGGCCCTGATCTGGGTAGTGCTGGAACTCACCGACTCCGGCGTGGCCCTCGGGCTCGTCACCGCCGCCCAGTTCCTCCCCGTGCTCGTGCTCGGGGCGTGGGGTGGGGTGCTGGCCGATCGGGTGGACCGGCACCGGTTCATGATCACCACCCAGGTGATCTTCACCGTGATCGCGGCAGTGGTCGCTGGCCTGATGCTCGCCGGTCAGCTCACGATCTGGCCGATCTACCTGCTCTCACTGGCGTTCGGCGTGGTGACCGCCATCGACAACCCCACCCGACGCACGCTCGTGGCCGACCTCGTCGACCCTGACGACGTGCCGAACGCCGTTGCCCTCCACTCGGCCATGATGACCGGATCGCGGGTGATCGGGCCGGCGGTGGCCGGCGTGCTCATCACGACCGTGGGGGTTGTGTGGTGCTTCATCATCAACACCGGCACCTACCTCGTGGTGATTGGCGCACTCGCCATGATGGACCGCTCCTCGATCCGACCCGCTCCGCAGGTGCCCCGAGCCAAAGGCCAACTCCGGGCGGGCCTCGACTATGTGTGGCGCAACTCGGAGCTGCGCAACTCGATCATCCTGCTCGCCGTGGTGGGGACCCTGGCCTTCGAATACCAGGTCACGCTGCCACTCCTGGCCGACCGCACCTTCGGCGCCGGGGCCGGCGGGTTCACCCTGCTCTACTCGGCGATGAGCGTGGGCTCGGTGCTCGGTGCCCTCGCCATGGCCCAGCGGCGATCGGTGGACCTGCGGTTCCTGATCTGGTCGGCATGGGGGCTGACGGTGGCCACGGTGGTGCTGAGCCTGGCTCCAAACCTGACCGCGGCGGTGATCGCCGTGATCCCAGTCGGCGCCACCACGATCTTCATGGTGTCGGGCGCCAACTCGTTGATTCAGACCAAGGCCACGGCCGAGATGCGGGGCCGGGCCCTCGCGCTCACGGCCGTGGTGTTCCTCGGTTCGACCCCGATCGGTGGGCCGATCGCCGGGTGGGTGTCTGAAGTGATGGGCCCCCGGGCCGGGCTGTTGCTCGGTGCGGTGGGCACGGCGATCGCCGCCGCCGTGATCTCACGACGGGCGGCGGTCGACCTCAGACTGCGACGCCCTGCCGAGCCTGCATCCAGCGGGTGAGCATGCCGGTGATGCACACCGCCGCCACGATGTGCATCACGTTGAGCCACAGCCCCGTGGCGAAGTTCTCGGCCTGGGAGAACGCCCAGATGCCGTAGAGCACGAGCACCACCACGGTGATGATCGTGAACAGCTGCACGGCGTTGCCCCGGTTGCGGATCAGAAACGCGACCAACACCCCGACGAGCCCGGCGATCAGCGTGGCGAAACCAGGTGCTGCGGCAAGAACATCAGTGAGCTCACCGTCAGGGCCGTTGGCCATGAGCGGGCCCGACACAGCGTCGCCGATGAACCACACGATGGTGGTGCCGATGATGCCGGCAACGATGCCGATGGCGGAACTCTGCAGTAGCGATGTGGAACGCATGGTGGTGTCCTCCCCAGGTGCGAACCGACATGGTTCGACAGCCGAGACGCTAGCGCACGCCTCTGTTGCCGAGCTGCGATCCCGAGCGCCATGTGACGGCCGTGTTGCGGTGCCGGAGGTACCCATTGAGTGTGCTGACCAGGGCAACTAGCTTCGCTCGGGTGGTGAGGGATGTGGGAAAGCTCGTGTTCGTGGTCTGGCTGTTGGTTCTGGCGAGCTGCGGGCCCGACAGCGGGGGACCCAGTTCACAGCCGGCCGATGACGCCGAGGAAACTGCGACCGAGGAAGTCGAAGCCGTCGAGGAGACGGAGTCCGACGGCGTCGAGAGTTCGGCGACCGAGGCCCAGGCGTCGGAGGATCCGACTGCTGAGAACAGTGGTCTCGATGGTGAGCCAACCCCCTTGTCGTCGTGCGACGCAGTGACCCGCCCGAACCCGAATCGGCCTGGTCGATCCTCAATGGACAGGATGATCGACGAGCTGGAAACGCTCGCCGGCGGCGACCCTCCGGCGTGGAGCTATGACGTCGACCAGATCATGCGGGAGGTGATCGACCAGGAACTGTCAGTAGAAGGGTCGGTTCGCCTGGTGATGATGGAGGTCACCGGCATCGATCCACTCATCACGGGCCAAGACGACGCCGATCTAGAGTTCTTCCAGTTCTGGGTCGACCGTGCCAACGACAGGATCCGCGAGATGTGCAATGACGGCGTGGCTGTCCGTCCGGCCGTTGAGCGAGCGATTGGCGAGGTGGCCGAGGACCTCTTGCTCGCCCGGGCGAATGCAGTGGTCGACAACGAGTGCCCGACGATCGAGGCGGAGCTGATGGCCGCCAACGCAGCAGCGGATCCGACCGACCTGGCGGGCGCACAGAACGCGGTGGCCGACCGGTACGACGAGTTGCTTGCGCCCTTGCAGGACTTCGGCCTCCCGGCCGGCTCGCCGGTGGGTGCGTTCATCGACGAGCTGTCCGACGACCCCGCCGCTCAGCGCGAGGCGGCCGCCGGGCTCCAGGCGCTCACCGACGCCTCTGCGGCCGGCGATCTTGCTGCCTATGAAGAGGCCGCCCAGCTGTTCTTGGCCGCGGCCGAGGCCACTGTTGTCGAGGCCCAGGAGGCCGAGGCGGCGGCTGCCGAAGCCGCGCTCGACCAGTGCGAAGCGGTCTACGGCCAGAACGCGATCGAGGGTCAACAGGGCCTCGACGCCGCCCGCGCCCAACTCACGGGCGGCTGATCGTAGGGGGGAGGTTCGACCCGGCGCCAGACTCGCCGGCAGGGCCGAGTCGCGCCCGGTTGGCAGCGATCGCTCGGTCGTTGTCGGCGTACGGCACGGTCGTCGGCTCGGCGGAGATCGTGGCCGAGCGGATGCGAGCGATGCTCGACGAACTCGGCACCAAACAGGGTGCACGGGCGCTCGGCCTGAAGATCGACGGGGACCCGACGACGGACGAGCTCGTCAGGTTCGCCGAGAAGGACGGGTTCGTTCTCCTCGACTTCACCCCCGCCTGAACACGATTGCGTGTTCGGACGATCGGACACGACGCGAACCCTGACTCCTGCCGCACGATCTCGGCCGATCACGCTCGGTCACCGTGGCGTGCTCAGCAAGCGGCGGTCGCTTCAATCAACCTCGCGCCGGAACGACTCACCATCCTTGCGGCCCCACACCACTGCCCGATACCGCTCGAGAAACGGCAACTCGTCGAGCTGCACCTGGAACGGATCAGGCGGCAAACACGTGTAGTTGATGAACACACCCTCAGGAACATCAGGGTGCACGAGTTCACCATCGTCGAACCAGTTCAACTTGACCTGAAACTCAACGTCATCATCTCGATACCGGAAGTACCGACCGACGAACGACGACCGACGCTGCTCGAGTTCCAGACCAATAGCCGCACTCACTTGATCCCGTGCGTCATCGATCTCCACACCATGCACGAGGTAGGTGACCGACAAACGGTCAGGTTTGTCAGCCTTGACGGCTCGGAATGTAGACACCACGCCCTCCTTCTAAACCGCCTAGATCGCTCGATGACACGATCTGGAAACTCACATCACGACCCGCATGCCTCATGACCATCCTTCTGAGACTCTCCATCTCCACAAGTCCCGCGACCTGATCGCGATCGATCGGCCGTGATCGGCCGTCGGACCGGAACTCGAACCCACTCTCGCGAAGCCGAGCCGCAAGCTGATCGCTCACCACCAACACGTCGAAGTCACTCTCGCCAGCGTCGAACGGCTCACCACTTTCGTGGCGAAGGTTCGTCACCGCACTGCCCTGAAGATAGAACTCTGCATCGTCGATCCCCTCATCGGCGAACTCCCGATGGAGAGCATCACCGAAGTCCATGAACTCCGCCACAGTGTCGAATCCGAATACCGGACTTGAACCTGACTCCGACGAGAGAGAACCCTCGGCAGCCTCGCGCACCGGCTGACGAGTGTCGTCCCAGCGCCACACGCCCTCTTCGTCCTGAGACTGCGTCCGGTTCGGAAACAACTCGACGAGCTGGTTCGTGTCTTTCCAGCGTCGCTTGCCATCCGGATCGATGTAGTGGTGCGGATCGATCGGCTCCGGGGCAGCGTCCGGGCCGAGAAGGTGGTCCAGCAGGGAACTGATCCCGACGGAAGCCGCCGCAGCGAATCCGATCTCGCCCCACGGCCACTTTCGGGGCGGCTCCGAGAACCCAACAGGCTCCACATCGCCGCTGCTGATCGCGATGGACCGTTGGGTCGCCAGCGTGATCGCTGCGACGCCCAGCCCACCGAAGACGACGAAGCCTGGAGTCAGTACCACACCGCCGACGGCCAAGCCCCCGGCGAGCACCACCGCCGACGGTGGGAAGAACACGACAGCCACCACAATCAGCGCAATGCCGCCGATCAACAGCAATGCGGTGATGGCATCCAAGCCGAAGAAGTTCGACACGACGGGATCGTCGGGCCCGCTACCACCAGCAGCCACGACCAAGGACCCAGCAAGCAACACCGCGGCCCCGGCTGCCGTGAACAGTCGAAACTGCAACGCGGCTGCCATCGAGCCATCTGGCAATGAACACGCCAGAGGCAGGCGACGTGCTGCCGACCACGCACCCAAACTGATCCACGCAGCTGCGGCGACCGCCGAGAGCAACAGAACAGCGACCACCCACGTCGATGTCTCATCAGCCGCCCCAGTCGCCGACGAACGCGGCGTGCTCTCCCAGCCGTAGAACGCCACCCCAGGCGCCACGACCAACATCCACGCCACCGTGAACCAGAGCAACCGACGGCTGTTCGGTCCGACTCCCAGGCGGATCACCTGCCAGGCACGAATGCGCTCCCATGTACTTGGATCAGAAAGGGACACCAGCTGGTCCCGAGCTGATCCCACTTCCGTCAGAAGCTCATCCGACTGTCGGCTCGGGCCCAAAGCAGCCGCATACAGGGCAGCTCGACGGAACAGCGCAAACCGAGTACTGATCAACGTGGTCACCGGCGGTCGGATCAGACCGAATGCAATGAGCCGGAACACCCCGGTGTCAGCTTCGCCCGGAATCAGCAACTCAGGTCGTAGCCGCCGTTGCGCGACCAGCGTTCGGTGGTCCAACACTGCCGCCGCCAGGAGAACGAGCAGCGGCCAAACCCACAACCAGTCCGACAGCGCCAGGAACGGCGCAAACACCCAGCCGAGTTGATCGCTCTGGTACAGCGGCGAGGCGTCGTAGTTCACCGCCCCGTGATCACCAATGGACAGCAAGATCGGGGCGAATCCCAACCATCGCCATCGGCGGGCGCCGCGAACCAGCACGGCGATCCCGAACGCAGCAACCGCAGACCATGCCAGGTGATAGAACGTTCCGGGCTCCACCGGCAACGTACCTACCTGAACCGGACTCACCGGGGCCGGCAGCCACGTCTGCAACGAAACTGCCGGCGTCGGAGTGAATGGCACCACTAACGACGGGCTGAGCGCCCAGCCTGCGACGTAGTCAAGCGCCCGATCGCCCCGAAGCCCGTACCGCATCATCGCTTCGAGCAAACCGAACCCGACGCCGACCGCCCCTCCCACCAGGACGTGATCGGTGAACCCCCACTGCCTCCCAGTCTTAGCCCATCGCACAGCAACCCAGAGCGGGATCAGCTTCACGGGCTCCTCGACAAGCGGCGCCACGACATAGGTGGACACGCCGACGACATCGCGAAGGCTGTAGCTGGTCAGCCACGACACCGCTCGCGTGATGGCGAACTCCAGGGCGATCGCCGCCATTCCGATGCCATACGCACCTGCACCAACGGCCACGAGAAGAGTGAGCAGTCGCACCGACCTCGTCGCAGAACCCAGCACGAACATCTGCAAGAGCCCCACCAGGCCCGCCACCATCATTGCGAGAACGATCACGACACCGGCGCTCTCTCGGCGGAGTCGGCAGCTCGACCAGCAGTGCCCGCGATGCTCAGCACTCCGAGAACCACGGCCGCAATCCAAACGGCCACCAGCAGACCCAGCGACGAATCGGGGAACAGACGGCGTTCGACTGCCAGTTGCGCCACCGTCCGGGACATCCAGTCGGCGATCACGAAGCCCGCCAGCAACCGAACGACCAGCGGAACGCCACCCGACCGACCGAACAGCCGAACTGGGGTACCGTGCCGAGCCACAGCGACTGCCGCCGCGACCACAACTCCGGTCACCAGCATGTGCCACAACCGTCCCGTGGTGGGAGCGAGCGCCAACGTCCCACACGCCCACCAGGCCAACGACCCGAGACGGCGGCCAGGTTGCGATCCCTGGCGAACCCAACGTTCCATGTTCTGGCCAGTTCGCACCACCGACCTCGCCAACGTCGACCCAACCGACCGGGCCTCCGCAACCGAACGGACCAGAACCACCGTGGCCACGATCGCAACGATCACCCAGTGCCGCTCACCAATCGATCGGGCCTCGACCGGAAAGTTCACCCCCTCGATCGCAAATGTGGAGCGGATCGCTCCCGGCACCACCCGAAGCCACAGATGCAACAGCGCCACCGCCGCCACAACATGCATCGTCCGAACTCCTGTCGCACTGGTGACGCTCGTCAGCCCGGCGGCAACAAACCAGAGTCGGAAACGAGCCACCAACGCCGGCACCCCGACCACACCAAGGAGCAGCACGGCCCACTCCAAACCCGCCGACACCAGCGCCTCAACGCTGTCAGGGACAAGCCGACTCCCTCCGATCGACGTCCCGAAGCCCAACTCGCGGCCCGTGAACCAATCAGCAGCCACATAACCAAGCCACGACCACAACCCGAGCTGCACTGAGCACACACCGATCGAAACCAGTACGGCGACCACCACCCACGAGGCCGCAAACACCTCCGCCGGTTGACTCAGCTCCGCACCGACCCCGACAAGCACGGCCACCATCGGAGCCGCGGCCGCAATCACCGGGCGCGCGATCAAGAACTGGCCGTCGGTCAGCGCAGCGCCAGCAGCAAACCACCAGCGAGCCACATACACCGGGCCAGAAACCCACACGAGCGACGCCAACCGCTCCCACACCGAACGGTCAGCAGGCGCCTCCAACTGCAACGCGGGATCCGCCACCGCCAACCCCCTCCTGCCAGAGACGCTAGCCCACCTCGTCGCCGTGGGTCATCACAAGACCGCAAGAGGACACACCAGACAACAGCTGGCCGCCATGGTCGAAACCAGAGCGCCGGCCGATCGGCCATCACGTCGTGGGAGGATGACCGAACGACGCTACGTCAGTCACCATGAGCTGGTTCGTGACACCGAGCCGCTCGACAACGAAGAGCAGCACTACCTTGGTCTCCCCACCGCGCCGGACCGAGCACCCTGCGCCCGCAGCTTCGCGTCGACGTACTCTCCGCCAAACATCTCGCGTAGCTCATCGGGGGTGTGCACCCCGACTTCGACCATCCACTCGTCGTCGCCAGCCATCACCAGGTCGTAGCTCACCACATGCAACGTTCTGGCCACACGCAACCGATGCCAAGACTGGTATCGAAGTCGCAGCGGATGAGCACCCCGTACGGGATTTGAACCCGTGCTACTGGCATGAGAAGCCAGCGTCCTAGGCCGCTAGACGAACGGGGCTGGTGCCTGCGCCGAACCCGAGGGCCCGGAAGCGCCAGAAGACTCTAGCGCTTGTGTCGCAGTTTGCTCGGGGAGGAGGACTTGAACCCCCAATGTCTGGACCAGAACCAGATGTGTTGCCAATTACACCATCCCCGAAGGAACGCCCCAGGATAGCGGCCTACGGCAGATCCTCGACCCCGTTTTCACTACAGCCGATCGAGCCGACGGAACGAGATCAGACGCCCGACGGCCACTCCCCCGGTCTCCTGAACGAGCCGCTCGATCGGGGGGCTCTGCGGGGTGAGTGACACCGTGGGCGACAACCCCACCTCCTCCGCGGTGAGGGTGGCTCGGCGGGCGTGGTAGCGGTCGGTGACGAGCACCACGTCGGTCACCCCCTCGTTGCGCAGGAAGCGTGAGGTGGCTGCCAGCGACTCATACGTCGACCCGCCCTGCACCTCGAGCCGGATGCGCTCGTCGGGGATGCCGGCCTCGCGGAGATAGTCGTATCCGGTCTTCGCCTCGGTGGTCACGTCTTCAGCCTGGCCTCCACCGGTCACCACCACGAGATCGACGTCGCCAGCGTCGTAGAGGTCGACGCTCTCGTCGAGCCGGGCCCGGAGAACCGGCGACGGCTCGCCGTTGTACTGCGCAGCGCCGAGCACCACCGCGGCGGTGGTATCGGCGCTGACAGTGCCCGCCTGGTATTCCGTGCGCGACGCCAGCCAGACCTCGACGAAGGTACCGACCACATAGAGGCCGACGATGCCGAGCGCGGCTGCGACCAGCCATCGTCGGCGGCTCACGCCGCCCCGCTCCACGAGGGAACCGGCCAGCACGGGCTTCAGAGCCTCGCCCGGGCCGCCTGCAATCGCGCCCGCACTGTTTCGCGATCCAGCTCAGCCAACGGCTCGAACAGCGGTAGTCCCGCCCGACGGCCCGTCACCGCGAGGCGCACGGGGAGCTGCGACTTCACACCGAGCTCCTCGCCCACTCCGAACACAAGAGCTTCGAGTGCCTCGGGCTCCCAGGCCACATCGTCGAGCTTGGCCAGCACGCCGTCGAGCACAGCCGGTGGGCCGTCACCCTTCATCGTCTTCTTCCAGTCCTTCGGCTGGGGCTCGGGCGCATCGCCCACCACCCAGTCGAGGAAGCCCGGGGCCTCGTCGAACCGGCGTACCCGCTCCTGCACGAACGGCGCCAACGAGGCGAACAGCTCGGCCGGGATCGGCGGATCGGCCGCCTCGACGTGAGGCCGACAGGCCTCAACGAACTCGTCGAGCGGCATCGCCCTGATGTATTCGGCATTGAAGTGGTCGAGCTTCTTCACGTCGAAGAACGCCGGGGCTTTGTTCACGTCGGCGAGATCGAACAGCTCCACGAGCTCGGCCATGGGCCGGATCTCCTCCCCGTCTTTGGGGCCCCACCCGAGGGTGGCGAGATAGTTGGCCATCGCCTGAGGCAGGTAGCCGCGATCGGCGTAGTCGCCGACCGACACGTCGTCGCGCCGCTTCGACAGCTTCTTGCGCTGCTCGTTCACGATCAACGGAAGGTGGGCGTACACCGGGGGCTCAGCACCTCCCATGGCCTGGCGCAGCAACAGCACCCGAGGCGTGGTGTTCACCAGGTCTTCGCCCCGCACCACGTGGGTGATCCCCATGTCGAGATCATCGAAGGCGTTGGCCACGTGGAACATCGGCACGCCGTTCGAGCGCACGATCACGAAGTCCTCCAGCACGGCGTTGTCGAACTCGACACGGCCGCGCACGATGTCGTCCCAACCGGTGACGCCCTCGTCGGGCGTGCGGAACCGCACCACCACACCCTCACCGGGAGCCACGTTGCGATCACGACAATGGCCGTCGTACCCGCCGTGGGCACTGTCGCCCCGAGCCTCAGCCCGGGCCTTCACCTCTTCCGGCGTGCAGTTGCAGTAGTAGGCGAGCCCGTCGGCCACCATCTTGTCGGCCGCCGAGCGGTACAGGTCGAAGCGGTCCGACTGGCGGTACTCCTCGTCCCAGTCGAGGCCGAGCCAGCGCATCGTGCCGGTGATGGCTGTGAGGTGGGCCTCTGTGGTGCGTTCGGTGTCGGTGTCTTCGATGCGCAGCACGAAGGTGCCGCCCGTGTGGCGGGCGTAGAGCCAGTTGAACAACGCCGAGCGGGCGCTGCCCACGTGCAGATACCCGGTTGGAGCCGGGGAGAACCGAACGCGTGTCACGAGTTCAGACTAGTTCGCGCCCTCTGGCCTGCGGCTCCGCGCCACCTGGGTGAGGGTGCTCGCGGGTTCGACTCAGTGGGAATCGCCCTCGCCCACCACCACGCAGTCGCGCCAGTCGTCCTGGTAGGCGGCGGTTATCTTGGCCGGCGGTTGGGCCAGCACCTCGGCCGGAACAGCGTCGGCCACCTCTCGCAATTCGAGGTAGTGATGCGGCGAGCGGACTTCGGCGAACATGGTGTTCCGCAGTGCCACGAGCTCGGCCGGTGGGTTCTCGTCGAGAAAACCCCACACCGTGAACGCTGCGGTGAGATCGTGCACGATCGGGGCCCGACCGAACCCGGCGGCCCGCTTCATCGCAACTGCGACTCCACCCGCCACGGCGTCGTCGCGCTGGACGTCGCCGAGGTGCAGCTTGTCCTCGATGTGGCGCACGAGGGTGTAGGCGTAGCCCTGATCGGGCCCGACGCTGCCGAGGCGATCGCCAGTGGGCTGCGAACCAGTGAGATCGCCGGGACGATCGGCCTGCCACGCATCGGGACGACGAGGAGGCGACGAGTAGGCCCGCACTCGCTGGGTGGGGTCGGTCGGCACGTACTCGGGAGCAGCCACGCCAGGAGGGTAGCCTGGCGACCCCTTCGGGGCGACACATGCCGCACCCGATCGCAGGGCCCGACGCCCCCGGCCTGTGGGCTCCGTCCGGACCGTTCGCCGCACCCAGGAGACACGCCGTGGGGATCGACTCGTTGCTCTACCGGATCATGCTCGTTGCCCATATCGGCTCGGTGGTCGTGGCCATCGGCGGCATCATCGCCCACGGTGCGTACCACGCTGCGGCGTTCCGTGCTGCGGCGCCCCAAACCGCGGCCGTGCTGCTGGACGCCGCCGGCCCGGCCCGGCGCAGCGCCGAGTGGGCGCTCTACGGGGTGATCCCGACCGGGATCGTGCTCGTGGCCTTCAGCGACGACACCTTCTCCTACCTCGACCTGTGGGTGATGATCGGCATCGTGGCCTGGCTCGGCATCATCAGCGCCCTCCACGGGGCGGTCCGACCTGCGGTCACCAAGCTGGGCGAACGCGCAACCGAACTGGCCTCCGGCGGATCGACCAGCGCCGACAGCGACGGCGATCGACTCGAAAGCGACTCCACCGCCCAGGGCATCGCCGGCCGGCTCGTGATCGGAGAAGTGACAATTCAGGTGCTCGGCGTCGTAGCACTGGTAGCGATGATCTGGAAGCCGGGGGGCTGACCCCCACGCCCTTCACCAGGCACGATGCCGCCGCGACTCTCCAGATTGACTAACGTCAAAATTGGAGGGAATACAGTGACGGCGGAACTTAAGTGGCAGCCCGATCTCGACGATCGCGGCCTCACACTCAGACGCATCGATTCGGTGGCGTTCACCCCGATGCCCGACCGGCTCAGAAATGAGCTGATCACGCGAGCCTACGGCGACATCTCCGACGCGATGGCCAACGTTCTGGGGCAGCGCAACGCGACCTGGGCCACGTTCGGGCAATGGGCGAGCAACCGGATCGGTCACTTCATCAACCTGCCCTTCGGACTGGGCCCGCTCTTGATCGGGCGCGCGTTTGCTGACGGCAACCGAGACGTCTACGCCGACATCGGCCGGGCGCTGACCATCTTCCTCGACACGGTCGGTGTCGCGGACAAGGCAGGCCTCGATCTGGAAACGGCTTGGCTCCAGTGTGAGGGGCGCCTCAAGGAACGAGGTCCGATGCCCCCATCCGATCCGGGGGTGGCCTATGACCCGTTCAGCGTGATCGACGATCCTCGCCGGACGACGTCGGACGAGGAGTTCAACAAGCTGATCGTGGAAGGCATGCACTGCTACCGCCTGTCGCTCGACGCCGACGACGACGAAGCCCGTGATGCGTACATCCTCATCGGCAACTGTCTGCTGGCCATTCACGAGCAACGCGTGCTCTCGAAGGCCATCACGATCGGATTCAGGAACTGGCTACGCACCGCGCTCCACCCCAGTCGAATCCGTCAGCCGCCGTGGGAGTGGCG
Source organism: Actinomycetota bacterium (assembly GCA_039029735.1). GTDB lineage: Bacteria > Actinomycetota > Acidimicrobiia > Acidimicrobiales > SZUA-35 > CADEDH01. The sequence goes on from JBCCFL010000015.1 coordinate 82,384, forward strand.
AACGGCCTCGCCAGGGCGTCGGCGGTTGGCGATTGAGAACGCTTGGATCCGGCTGAGCACGTACTTTTTCATCGGCATGAAGATGCCACGGAAGAGCATCTCTGCTGGTCGCCAGCGGCCGCAGGGCGACGATCCGATCCACGTCGACTGGAAACCCAGCGACGACTGGCCGAACCAGGATCCTTCAACTGGCCAGACATCAGGCGCGAACTCCAGCAACCCGGAGCACCCAGAGCTCGACATCAGCGACCCACACCAGGCGCTCAAGCGCTTGTTCGCCCACTATGACGCCAACGGCGAACGAGCTCGTTGCTGGAACGACCTGAAGGACCGCGTTGGCTACATCCTCTCGCTCTTCGCCGAAACACAGAGGAACGTGAACTGGTTCAACGCCAACGGCACTTCGGCCCGGCCCCAGCGACGTCGAGGCTTTGCGTCCGATCTGCAGGCGGCGTGCGAGCGGGTTGACGAGGCAAGCCCTGCGGCGTGGCTTCCGAAGACACCACGGGCCACTCTTGCCGAGCTGAACTGGCTCCGCACGCTGTCGAGCCGCCCAGAGGGCATCGATCCGGTAAACCGCAAGGCGTTCGTCACTCCCGGCGCATCCGTACCGGTCAGGTCCGCATTCGAGACCGATACCGGTGACCGAGGCCTCGCTGCCGCCCAAGCCGGCCTTCTCGACGATGCAACCGTCACTCGCGCTCGACAGTTCTTCGTCAAATGGTCGCCGGTCATCTTTCTTGCGTTGATGTGCCGGTCGCTGCCAGATGCCTACGCCGCTGCGCGGGGCGCTCGCCTTCTGGGGCTGGCATCAGACCTCGGTCAGGGGGCGTTCCATCGGTCATCGGCGACGGCCAGCTTCGTGATGGACATGCTCGAGCCGCATGAGCCCCACGCACCGGAACAGATGATGACGGCGACCGTCACGAACGAACAACGCGACGCGGTCGCCCACATTCGCTACGCCCATGCAACGGTGAGCGATCGCATCACCGCTCGCGGCCAGTGGAACGAGGTCCACTTCGGCCAGCCGATCAACCAAGAAGACGTGCTCGGCACTGCGCTCAGCTTCTGCATCCCAGTCCTCGACTTCATGACCGAACACGGCATCGAAATCGACGAGGCTGACCGGGCCGCTTACACGCGATTCTGGATGGGCGTCGGGCACATGATGGGCGCCCCGCTGAACTCGATGACGCAACCGACAGCGGACGGGTCTCGCAAACCGCAGACATATCGCCACTACCAATGGATGGCCGAGTTGCTTCGACACCGACACCACTATCGGACGAAGGACGGTGTTCGGCTGATGGAAGCGCTTCACGACGGCATCGGGGACGGCTTCCCCATGGCATTCCGATGGCTTGCAGCCGGCCTGATCGAGACCATGGCGGACCCACGAGTGGCGTCACTCCTGCTGGTGCCCATCACGTGGCGCGGCCGTCGAACTCGCGGCCTCACCCGCGTGGTGTCGAAGCTGCTCGATTGGCGCATAACGCGACCAGTCGCCCTTGTCGCGGTGCGGTGGGTGGGGGAACGCTGGCTGAAGCCCTTTGCGACGTTCTCCTACCGCGATCGCAATCCTGAGACGCTCCGTCACAAGGCATCGGCCGAGAAGCGGCTCAACACCGACCCAGAGAACGAGTGTTGGCCTCTCGGGTGCGGGGACCGCTGCATCGAGCAGCCCGACAGCGTGACGTTCGTGGGCGTTTAGAGCAGGGCGTAGGTCACCGAGTCGGCGAGGGCCTGCCAGGAGGCCTCGATGATGTTCTCGCTCACCCCGATCGTGCTCCAGTGGCGCTCACCGTTGGTGGCGTCGATCAGCACCCGCGTGACGGCTCCGGTGCCCTCACCCGAATCGATGATGCGCACCTTGTAGTCGGTGAGGCGCACATTGGCGAGCGCTGGAAAACGATCGCCGACCGCCATCCGGAACGCCGCGTCGAGCGCGTTCACCGGACCATTGCCCTCACCGGTGGCCACGATGCGCTCGCCCCCGACGTGAACCTTGACGGTTGCCTCTGTCTCCACGCCGTCGAAGTGTCCGAGCGGGTTCTCCTCCAAGGCCATCTTCTGGCCTGGCCGGTGCTCCACCATCACCCGGAACGACTCCAGCTCGAAGAACGAGTTCCGCCACCCGGTGGCCCGACGCATCAACAGCTCGAGCGAGGCGTCGGCGGCCTCGAAGTGATACCCGGTGTGCTCCAGCTCCTTCAGCTCGTCGAGCACAGCCCGCATCTGAGCCCCGTCGAGCTCGAGCCCGAGCTCCTTGGCCTTCAGCTCGATCGTGGCCCGGCCCGACAGATCCGACACCAGGAAGCGAGTGCCGTTACCGACCATGCCCGGCTCGATGTGCTCATAGGCATCGGGGCGGCGGGCGATCGCGGAGGTGTGGAGACCGGCCTTGTGAGCAAACGCCGACTGGCCGACGTAGGGCTGCTGTGGCATCGGGGGCAGGTTCACCAACTCGGCCACGTGATGGCTCACGGCCGTGAGCTGGGCCATGCCGCCCTCGGGCAGCGTGTCGATGCCCATCTTCAGCGTGAGGTTCGGCACGAAGGTGGTGAGATCGCAGTTGCCGGTGCGCTCGCCGTAGCCGTTGATCGTGCCCTGCACGTGAGTGGACCCGGCCCGCACTCCCGCCACGGCATTGGCCACGGCGCAGCCGGTGTCGTTCTGGGTGTGCATCCCCACCACGAGCTCGGGATAGGAGGTGACCACGTCTCGCGTGATGTGCTCCACCTCGTGGGGCAACGAGCCGCCGTTGGTGTCGCACAACACGAGAGCCTCGGCCCCGGCCACCGCCGCCGCCTCCAGCACCCGGTGGCTGAACTCGGGGTTGCGCTTGTAGCCGTCGAAGAAGTGCTCGAAGTCAACGAACACCCGGCGGCCCTGGCTCACCAGGTAGGCGACCGAGTCGCCGATCATGGCCACGCCCTCGTCGAGCGTGGTGCGCAGGGCTTCAACCACGTGGTAATCCCACGACTTGGCCACGATGCAACAGATCGGCGTCTGGGCGCCGACGAGGTTGGCGAGCGTCTCGTCGCTGTCGACCTTGCCCTTGGGGCGCCGGGTCGACCCGAACGCCACCAATGTGGAGGTGGACAGGGCGAGGTCACCGGAAGCGGCCCGAGCGAAGAACTCGTCGTCGCGGGGATTGGAGCCAGGCCAGCCCCCTTCGATGTAGTGCACGCCCAGCAGGTCGAGCTGCTCAGCGATGCGCAACTTGTCGCTCGCCGTGAGGGCGATGCCCTCGAATTGCGAGCCGTCTCGCAGCGTGGTGTCGAAGATCTCGACCGCTTCGGGCCAGCTCGGATCGCGGGTGCCGAGGCGTTCGATGGTCATCGACGCATCGTCGGTGGCGGCCGCCGCAGCGGCGGGAGATGCGGAGGAATCGGTCATCGTCTCACTCCCGAACTCACAGCCGCTCGATCACGGCGTCGGCGATCTCGGACGTCGACCCGGCGACCTCGGCCGCCGACTCGCATGCCTTGGTGATGCGGGCAGACGCCGCGTCCTCACCGAGGAAGTCGAGCATCAGTGCACCGGAGAGGATCGCGGCGATCGGGTTCGCCTTCGCCTGGCCGGCGATGTCGGGGGCCGAACCGTGCACTGGCTCGAACATCGACGGGCCGGTGCGGGCCGGATTGAGGTTCGCCGACGACGCGAGGCCGATCCCGCCCGACACGGCGCCACCGAGGTCGGTGAGAATGTCGCCGAAGAGATTGTCGGTCACGATCACGTCGTAGCGGGCCGGGTCCTGCACGAAGTAGATACAGGCGGCGTCGACGTGGTTGTAGGCGGTGCCGATCCCGTCGAACTCCGAGCCAACCTCGTTGAAGGTGCGCTCCCACAGGTCGCCGGAGAACGTGAGCACGTTCGTCTTGTGCACCAAGGTGAGATGCTTGCGCCGCTTGTCGGCCAGCTCGTAGGCGTAGCGCACACACCGCTCGGCCCCCATGCGGGTGTTGACCGAGCCCTGGGTGGCGATCTCGTGTGGAGTGTTCTTGCGAAGGAAACCTCCCTCGCCGGCGTAGGTGCCCTCGGTGTTCTCGCGGATCACCACGAAGTCGTGGCCAGGAGCGTTGAACGGGCGCTGGTTCACGTAGAGGTCGAGCTCGAACCGCATCTTGAGCAGCAGACCACGCTCGATGACCCCCGGCGGCACCTCAGGGGTGCCCACGGCACCGAGATAGATCGCGTCGAGACTGCGCCACTCGTCGAGCACGGAGTCGGGAAGGACGGTGCCGTCGCGCAGGTAACGCGCGCCGCCGAGGTCGTAGTCCACCGTGTCGAGCGTGACCCCGGCAGCCTCGATGACGCGAAGGCCCTCGGCGATCACCTCGGGGCCGATTCCGTCGCCGCCCACGATGCCCACTCGATAGCTCATCACGATCACCTCTCGTCTCTCGGGAGGCTTCAACCCTACTGCTCAAGCGAGAAAGCCGACGCGCCGAAAACGGTTCTGCGAAGGGAGTAGATCGTGAGCACCTACCAGCCATACGACTTCTCGTCGAACAGCATCCCGGACTCGTGGACCGAGGCGGCCCAAGAGGCACCGACCAGCGAAGAGTTCGGTGACAACGCACTACACCCGGGCGGACCCGTTCGCGTCGTGCCCCATGGCCATCGCATGGACCTGTCGGCCGCCATCCCCGGCACCACGGCGGCGCTCGCTGTCGTGGGCACCGTGTGGGTGCTCCTCTACGGATCGGGCGTGACCACACCCTGGTTCGCACTCGTGCTGGGTGCCACCGCAGCCTTCGCCGTTCGGGCCACCGGCGGCCCGCTCAATCCCGCATTCCGCGGTGTGCTCGCCGCCTGTATGTACTTCGTGGCCCTCGCCGTCGTGGTCGGCATCACGGTGAGCATCACCTATGCCGAGCTGTACGGCGGCTGGCCGAGCCTCGCCGAGTTCGAGGACCAGCTCCTGTTCGTGCAGATCCGCAAACCCGACTCGGTCGTGGCCTGGATCGTGGGCGGCATCATCGCCTTCGCATCGTCACGGTTCTTGAGCTGACACCGCGATCAACGGGGTCGCGGCCACTCCGGCTCCGGTTCGGCCCTGAGGAGCCGCCGATAGCATCGGTCCGATGGCTGAGGTACAGAAACTCTCACGCGACGCGTTTGACCGGTTGCAGTCCGAGTACGACGACCTGACCACGCGCGGCCGTATCGAGATCGCCAAGAAGATCGAGTCCGCTCGCGAGCTCGGTGACCTCTCGGAGAACGGCGACTACCACGCCGCCAAGGAAGAGCAGGGGAAGATGGAGGGCCGCATCGCCCACCTCGGCGCCCTGATCGACAACGCCGAGATCGTGGAGCTCGACAAGAGCGCCGGCGCCACAGTGCAGGCTGGCTGCGTGGTGTCGATCCGCTACTCCGGCGACGACGACGTGGAGAAGTACCTCATCGGCTCGATCGAGGAGCGGCGGGAGGGCGTCACGGTGATGTCGCCCGGCTCTCCGCTCGGCCAAGCCCTCATCGGTTCCGCCAAAGGCGACACCGTGACCTTCGAAGCCCCCGCCGGCCCGCTCGATGTCGACGTGGTCGACATCGAAATCTGATCGGAGTCAAGAGATGACCGAGGCCCGCACCCTCGCCGACAACGTCTGGGAATCCCACGTCGTCCACTCGGGCGCCAACGGCGAACCCGACCTCCTCTACATCGACCTCCACCTCGTGCACGAGGTGACGTCGCCCCAGGCCTTCGACGGGCTCCGCCTTGCCGGCCGCAAGGTGCGACGCCCAGACCTCACGGTGGCCACCGAGGACCACAACGTTCCCACCGAGAACATCGACCAGCCCATCGAGGATCCGATCAGCGCCAAGCAGATCGAGACGCTGAGGACCAACGCGGCCGAGTTCGGCATCGTCAACCACGAAATGGGCGCACCAGGCCAGGGCATCGTCCACGTGATCGGCCCGGAGCAGGGCCTCACCCAACCAGGCATGACCGTGGTGTGCGGCGACTCCCACACGGCGACCCACGGCGCCTTCGGGGCGCTGGCGTTCGGCATCGGAACAAGCGAGGTGGAGCACGTGCTCGCCACGCAGACCCTGCCCCAGGTGCGCCCCCGCACCATGGCAGTGAACGTGAACGGTCCGCTCGCCCCTGGCGCCACGGCGAAAGATGTGATCCTCGCCGTGATCGGTCGCATCGGCACCGGCGGCGGTATCGGCCACATCATCGAATACCGCGGCGACGTGTTCGAGCAGATGTCCATGGAAGGCCGCATGACGGTGTGCAACATGTCGATCGAGGCCGGGGCCAAGGCCGGCATGATCGCCCCCGACGACGTGACCTTCGCCTACCTCGAAGGCCGCGAGCACGCCCCGAAGGGCGCGGCCTGGGAGGCCGCCCTCGACTCCTGGCGAGCGCTGCCCACCGCACCCAGCGCCACGTTCGACACCGAAGTGGATCTTGACGGCTCGGCCATCGGGCCCCACGTGTCATGGGGCACCAACCCGGGCCAGGTCATCCCGCTCGACGCGATGATCCCCTCCCCCGACGACTTCAGCGACGCCACCGAGCGCGACGCCGCCGCCCGCGCCCTCGACTACATGGGCCTCACGGCCGGCTCGTCGATGCGCGACGTGGCTGTCGACACCGTGTTCATCGGCTCGTGCACCAACAGCCGAATCGAGGACCTGCGAGCGGCCGCTGCGGTCGCCGAAGGCCGCCAGGTGGCGAGCGGGGTTCGCACGCTGATCGTTCCGGGTTCGTTCGCAGTGAAGACCCAAGCCGAGGCCGAGGGGCTCCACGAGGTTTTCACCGCCGCCGGCTTCGACTGGCGGGAGCCCGGGTGCTCGATGTGCCTGGCCATGAACCCCGACAAGTTGAGCCCGGGCGAGCGCTCAGCCTCGACGAGCAACCGAAACTTCGAAGGGCGTCAGGGCCGCGGCGGGCGCACGCACCTGGTGTCACCCGAGATCGCCGCCGCCACCGCCATCGCCGGCCGCTTCGCATCGCCGGCTGACTTGGTGTGAGCGGCCGCGCCACTCATCTGGAGTTTCGCCGACGGCGAATCGTCCCGGATCAAAGGACTGATACATGAAGGCAGTACAGATCGTTTCCGGCACCGCCGTGCCGCTCGACCGCTCCGACGTCGACACCGACCAGATCATTCCCTCCGACTGGCTCAAGCAGGTGGAGCGCACCGGCTTCGAGAAGGGCCTCTTCTCCGAGTGGCGTGACGACCCCGGCTTCGTGATGAACGACGAGCGCTTCGCCGGCGCGTCAATCCTCATCGGCGGCCCGAACTTCGGTACCGGCTCCTCGCGAGAGCACGCCGTGTGGGCCATCCAGCAGTACGGCTTCCAGGCGGTGATCTCGCCCCGCTTCGGCGACATCTTCCGCAACAACGCCACCAAGAACGGCCTCGTGCCGGTGTTGGTGTCACCCGAGATCGGTCGTCAATTGCTCGACGCCGTCGAGGCCGACCCCACGCTCGAACTCACCATCGACGTCGAGCGCCGCACGCTCGAAGCCCCTGCCATCGGGCTCACCGTCGACTTCCCACTCGACGACGCCACCCAGGAACGGTTCCTCCAGGGCCTCGACGACATCGGCCTCAGCCTCCGCCACGAGGTCGCGATCGATACGTTCGAGGCCGGCCGCCCGGGTTGGATGCCTGCCGCCACCGCCTGATCGCACCAGGTCGGGCCAGCGATTCCGGTCCGACTCGAAAACGTCATATTCGAGCGGGAACCAGCACCGACTCGGCGTTCGTCTGAGGGGTGTCAGTCGCTCACACGGGCGAAACGCGAGAAGGAAAGCGCCATGACTGTTTCTGTGCGTTCGGTTCCAATCCGATCGAAGTTCGTACCGGCACTGCTGGGCCTCACCCTGGTCGCAGCCGCCTGCACCGACTCGATCACCACCGGCTCGGCCGAGTCCAAGCCCGCCGTGCTCGACAACACCGAGTTGTCGAGCGACGACATCCTCCTGACCTCGGGCCTGCGCACGGTGGACACCTGTGATGCACTGCTCGAGCGCATCAAGGACGAGGCCGTCGAGCGGGTGGGCCCCTATGGCTTCGACCACGGCGGCTACTTCGGCGGCCCGATCTTCCTCGAAGAGGATGCGATGGAGTTCGCCGAGGACGAGGAGGCGATGGTCGACGAGAGCTTCTCCGCCGACACCGCCGAATCGGCCACCACCACCCAGGCCTCCCGAGCGTCCGCCGACGGTGCCGCGCTCGCCGGCGACGGTGACGACTCCGGCTCGTTCTCCGAGACGAACAACCAGGAACAGGGCGTGGACGAGGCCGACCTCGTCAAGACCGATGGTCGTCGCCTCGTGGTGGTGAACGGCGAGATCGTGCGGGTGATCGACGTCACCGGCGATACCCCTCGCCTCACCTCGACGATCCGACTCCCTGATGGGCTGTGGGCCGGTGAGTTGTTCCTCGACGGCGACCGGGCGCTGATCATGAGCTCGGGCTGGACCGAGAAGCCGTTCGCCGCCGATCGCTCGATCCCGACCGACTGGTACCCGGGCTCGCCCGTTGGCGTGCTCGCCGAGCTCGACCTGGTCGAGGGCGAGATCACCCGCACCTTCGAGTTCGAGGGCAACTACGTGTCGGCCCGAGAGATCGACGGAACCATCCGCATCGTGTTGTCGGCGGCCGAGAGCCGGTTCGCCTTCGTGTACCCGTCGAACGACAACGCCCTCGACTCGGCCGAAGCGGCCAACCGGGCCGTGATCGAGGAGTCCACCATCGAACAGTGGATCCCCACCGCTCGCCTCACCGTCGACGGCGAGGTGGTGTCGGAGGGCCCGATCGTCGACTGCGACCAGGTGCACCTGCCAACCGAGTTCGCCGGCTTCGGCTCACTCGTGATGCTGACCGCCTCGCTCGACGGTGGCCTGTCGATCAACGACGCCATCTCGGTGTACACCGACGCCCAGACCATCTACGCCTCGACCGATCGCCTGGCGGTGGCCACGCCCCGCTGGCCGACGTACGACGAGGACGGCCAGCCCGACCGCGAGACCTTCACCACCGCGCTCCACACCTTCGACATCACCGATCCGAGCCGTGCCCAGTACGTGGCATCGGGCTCGGTGCGAGGCCACCTGCTGAACCAGTTCTCCATGTCGGAGCACGAGGGCTATCTCCGGGTGGCCACCACTGACGGCAGCCCCTGGTGGGGTGGCGGGTCCGAGAGCGAGAGCTACGTGACCGTGTTCGACGAGACCGACGACGGTGTGCTGCGCCAGGTCGGTCAGGTCGGTGGCCTCGGCCCGGGCGAAACGATCCACTCCGCCCGCTTCCTCGGCGACTGGGGCTACGTCGTGACCTTCCGTCAGATCGATCCGCTCTTCACGATCGACCTGTCGGATCCCACCAACCCCCGGGTGACCGGTGAACTCAAGATCCCGGGTGTGTCGAACTATCTGCACCCCATCGATGAGAGCCACCTGCTCGGCGTTGGCGCCGACGGCGATCTGGAGGGCCGCCTCACTGGCGCTGCGGTTTCGCTGTTCAACATCGGCGACCCGAACCGTCCGGCTGAGGAGGACAAGCTCGTGATCCTGCCGATCCCCGAGGGGTCGGAGGGCGACTCGTCGAGCCCCGTGTCGTGGGATGCCAAGGCCTTCACCTACTACAACGACATCGCCCTGGTGCCCGTGAGCTGGTGGACCTGGAACCCCGACGAGGGCACCGAGTCGAACGGCTCGGCCGTGTACCTGGTGCGGGTGAATCCCGATGCCGACGGCGAGGGCAGCCTCACCGAACTCGGTCGGGTGTCGCACCCTCGCACCCGTGAGTGCGACGGCGTCGTGATCTTCGAAGAAGAGGTCGAGACAGTGGAGCCATCCACCGAGGAGGAGCCCACCGACGCCGAGGCGAGCTTCGTCGACGGTGACGACCCGGCGGAAGAGGAGCCGGCCGTGCTCCGCCCGGCGCCGGGTGAGTTCTGCTGGGAGTACCAGCCAGAGATCCAGCGCTCCGTGGTGATCAACGACAACCTCTACACCATCTCCTATGAGGGTGTGCAGGTGAACGCCTTCGACGGGCTCGAGCAGATCACCTGGATCCCGTTCGAGCGCTGATCCTCAGCCACAGTTCAGCGGGGTTCGGCCCCGGTGCCGACGTCAGGGGGCGTCGGGGCCGGGGCCGCTCAACGTCCGGGGGTCGTCCGGGTCGCACTGGCGATAGGCCGGATCATCAAGCGTGGGGTGGCCGTCCGACACGATCGTCACGTCGATGAGGCAGGCGAGGATGCGGCCGTCGGGCTCGATGATCACCTGGGCCACAGCGGTGTCGGACCCTGCGGCCGACAGCCGGGGCCACACGAAGTTGCCGAGGCTCCAGGCCACTGGCCTCCCGCCGACCATCTCCAGGGCGTTGAGCCGGTGGGCGTGGTGGCCGAACACGGCGTCGGCCCCAGCGGCCACCATCGCCTCGGCCCGGGCCACGTCGTCGGCGGGCGGGCCGCTCTGCAGCTCCGCTCCCCAGTGGATCGTGACCACCACGATGTCGGCCACCTCGTCGGCCGCCTCGACCGCCGCCACCATCGTCTCGATCGTGTCGCCGTCGGCCATGCCGGGGCGATCATCGGCGGCAATCCAGCTCGCGGCCGGCACCACCCCACCGAAGCCGACAACGGCCACGGTCCAGCCGTTGATCTCGAACAGCGCCGGTTCGTGGGCTGCGGTCGCGTCGGGCCCCGCACCCACCGGCGCGATGCCGCCCGACCGGAGCCGACGGATCGAGTCGAGCATGGCGTCGGGCCCGTAGTCGAGCACGTGGTTGTTGCCCTGGTTCGCCACCTCGACGCCCGCCTCGCGCAGGGGAACGAGGGCGTTCGGGTCGCACTGGAACCGGAATTGCTTGGGAACCGGAGCCCCGATGTCGGTCAGTGGACACTCGAGGTTGATCACCGACAGATCGTCTTCGAGGAACAACCCGTCGAGCCCAGCGAGCGCATGCTCGTAACCGGTCGTGCGGAACGCCGGAATGTATCCCGGATCGACGTTGACGTCGCCAACACCGTTGATCACGAGCCGTTCCCGAGGCACCGGGACTGGCACCTCGACCGTCGCCTCGGGCCACTGCTCGAGGGCAGTGTCTGCGAGCTCGACGGCCATCGCCGGATTGCTCGCAGCAGTGGCCTGACTGAGCGGATCGGTATCGGAGCCGGCGCCCGGCGATGTGGTGGCCTCGGCCGAGGAGCCGATCAGACGGCCCCCGGCGGTGACCACGAGCAGCGACAGCGCCAGCACCCCGACGGCGGCGAGGCGCGTCGGTTCGGAGACTCCGGTCTGCGTACCACGATCGGCCATGCCCGCCTATCGGCCCCCCACGTCGCCAGTGGAGCCAACCCGCGTAGCCCCTCCCGCACCACCAGCTCAGCACACCACACGCGCCGCTGGAAAGTGGGACCAGCGGCGGCGAGATCGGCAGGCCCTCAGCTCAGCTGAGATCGATGACGTCGACCGAGAGGATGCCGTCGGCGGCGCGGAGCAGTTCCACGGCCTCGGGCGGGGCCGGTTGGCCCACATCGATCACCATCATCGCCGAGGCTGCGGCCTGATCGCGACCCACCCCCATGTTGTCGATGTTGACCAGGGCGTCGCCGAGGATCGTGCCCACCGAGCCGATCACACCAGGGCGATCGTCGTTACGCACGAGCAGCAGATGATCCGAGGGCGGCACGTCGATCTGGTGATCGTCGATCTGCACGATGCGGGCCTCGTCGCGGAGGCCAATCAGGGTGGCGGCCATCGTGCGCCGCTCGCCAGCGATCGTGATCCGGTTCACGTAGTCGCGTGCCCTCGATGCAGCCGTGACCGTCACCGCGATGCCGAGCTCGGTGAGGATGCTCTCTGCGTTCACGAACGACACAGGCCCGTCCACGAGCTGCGACGCCAAACCCTTCTTGGCGGCCAGCGTCACCAGGCGGTTGTCGAACCCACCGATCTCACCTTCGTAAGCAATCTCGACGGCGGCGCCCAAGGCATCGTGGCCGAGCGCACCCATGATCGCCCCGAGCTGTTCGGCCAGGGCCAGGTACGGCTCCATCTCGCCAGCGACGGCAGCGGCGTCGATGTTCACGGCGAAGGGCACGAAGTCGCCGGCGAGGGCAAGGGCCACCTGCTCGGCGATCGTCACGCCAGCGCGGTCCTGCGCCTCGTGCGTGGAGGCCCCGAGGTGCGGGGTGACGATGATGTTCGGGAGCTCGAACAGCGGCGAGTCGGTGCACGGCTCGCTCACGAACACGTCGAGAGCAGCAGCTGCGACCTTCCCGCTCGTCAGGCCGGCGTGGAGGGCCTCTTCGTCGACGATGCCGCCGCGGGCCACGTTCACGATGCGGATGCCATCCTTCGCCTTGGCCAGGAACCCGGAGCCAATGAGCCCAACGGTTTCGGGGGTGCGGGCCACGTGCACAGTCACGATGTCGGACCGGGCGGCGAGCCCGTCCAGATCGACCAGCTCGACGCCCATTTCGCGGGCTCGATCAGCCGACACGTAGGGGTCATACCCGATCAGCTTCATACCGAACGCCCGAGCCCGCTCGGCCACGAGCTTGCCGATACGGCCGAGGCCGATGATGCCGAGGGTCTTGCCGTCGAGCTCGATACCGGTCCACTCCGACCGCTCCCAGCGGCCCTGCTTCAGCGCGGCGTCGGCCTGGGCCACGTTGCGGGCCTGGGCCAGGATCAAGGTGAGCGTCTGCTCGGCGGCCGACAACACGTTCGACTGGGGGGCGTTCACCACGAGGATGCCACGCTTGGTGGCGGCGTCGACGTCGACATTGTCGAGACCGACGCCGGCCCGGCCGACCACCACGAGATCCGTACCGGCCTCCAGCACCTCCTCGGTGACCGTTGTGGCCGAACGGATGATCAGCGCGTGCGCGCCCACGATCTTCTCGCGCAGTTCCTCGGGCGAGAGACCGAGGGCAACGTCGACCTCGTGGCCCAGGGATCGCAGCTTGTCGAGGCCCGTTTCGGCGATCTTTTCGGTGACGAGGATCCGACTCATGCCGTTGAGCATCGCGGATCGAGGGGGCAGATCCACGGCGTGGAGACAAAAACCACAGCCTGTTCACGAGCGGGTCGACGACTCCGTTCGCCGGAGCGCGGCCCAGAACCCGGAACCCGCCTGCGCAGTTCGGCCCGCCCACGTCCCGGGCAGCGCCGTGGCCACGTCGGCGGGCGGGAGATGGATCGGCGTCTGGTCGCCAAGACTGTTCACCCACACCAGCACCCCGCCGGGGGCCAGGATCCGATCGAGCTCGGCCGGGAAGAGCAGCATGTTGACCGCCAGGATCCCGTCGAACGTGGCGTCGGCGAACGGCAGCGCCGAGGCGTCGCCCTGCGCCCTCGGAGCAACCGCCGGGGCGTGGCTCAGCATCTGGAACGAAAGGTCGACCGCAACCAGCCGAGCCACGTGGGGCGCCAACACCCGCATGCCCGCCCCCGTGCCGGTACCCAGATCGAGCCATGAGCCGTCGAGAGGCAGACCACCCCGCTCGATGGCGTCGGCGATCGGCGCCGCCTTCACGTCATCGACGTGGGTCTCCGACCAGTCAGCCGCCATCGAGTCGAACAACTCGCCCACTTTGGTGGCTCGCTCAGCCGACCACGCGTTCTCGAATGCCACCCCTCGGGTCACCTTGCGCATCGGGTGATCGGGCCCGGCGAAGGGCTCGGGCTCCACCACGTTGGTGGCGGGCGGAAGCTGTTCGATGTCAGTCATTGGATGTCCCGGTCATCATCGGAGGCCCCGAGGAGGGCGCAGTCATGGAGGTAGCTCAGTCGTAGAGGAGGTATGGCTCGCGGAGTTGGCGGAACGTGGCCACGTCACCCTCCCATGCGGCCACCAGGGCGTCGACACCGGCCCCGCTGTCGAGGGCGGCCCGGAGTGCGCCGGTTCCGGCGAGCAGATCGAACACCGCAGGACGATCGATGAGTTCGGTCCCGTTGGCGTTGGCCTGGGCGTCGAGGGCCACGAGCAGATGCATGGCGAGTTCGATCGGGCGGAAGGCCGCCTCGTCGGTCACCGTGATCTGCACGCCGGTGATCGTGGTGTTCTCCCACGGCGGGTTGGGAGCGGCGGCACCCGACGTTGGGGTGAACTCCGTCGGTGCCAGCTCGACACCAGCCACGCCGGCGTCGTTGATCGCAGCCGCCAGGGCCACGCCGTCGACCCAGCCTCCACCAACGGTGGTGAACGGTGCCGCTGTGCCTCGACCCACCGAGAGCTGGGTGGCCTCGAACAACACGAGGCCCGGGTAGATCAAGGCCGACTCGGGTGACGGCAGGTTCGGGCTCGGTGGATGCCACACGAGGCCGGTGTCGTTCCACCGCTCGGTCCGTTGCCACCCCTCCACGGGCACCACGTCGAGCGTCAGGTCGGCGACACCGGATCGCCACCCCTCCCCCTTTATGGCCAGGGCCATCTCGCCTGCGGTCATGCCATGCACACCAGTGACCGGGTACTGCGAGATGAACGACTCCTGGTCGGGCGTGCGAACGTGGCCCGACACCAACTCACCGCCAATCGGATTGGGGCGGTCGAGCACCACGAAGTCGACGCCGGCAGCTGCCGCCGCTTCCATCGCCATCCCCATGGTGGCGAGGTAGGTGTAGGCCCGAACACCAACGTCCTGGAGATCGAACACCACCACGTCAACGCCGGCGAGCTGGGCCACCGTAGGCGCCCGACGGCTGCCGTACAGGCTGAACACCTGCATGCCCTCCGCGGTCTCGCCATCCTCGAACAACTGCCCGGCCGGGAGCAGTCCCTCGATCCCGTGCTCTGGTGCGAACACGGCGACAACGTCCACCGGTGAGTCGAGCAGCGCCTGAAGCACAGGCCGATCGTCGATACGGGCCGATGCGTTGGTGATGAGGCCGACTCGGCGGCCCACGAGCGGTGCGAAACCCTGGGCGGCCAACACGTCGGCACCAACCCGCACTGGCACATCCCGGGACGAGGCGCCCTCGCCACCGTCAGTTCCCTCACCGGAACCTCCGACGCCCTCAGGCTCGGCCGCTGGAGGCGGTGCCGTGGTGCTCGGGGGTCGGATGACCACCGTGGCCATCGGCGCGGCCTCGGTCTCGGTCTCTGATCCGCACGACGCGAGTGCGCCGAGCGCCAGAACAAGGGGGAGGGCCACGGCCGACAACCGCTGGAACTGGCGCCGTTCGTGCCGCAAGACCCTGGTGGTAGTGCCCACGATCCCGGCAGTCAAGACACCGCCATGATCACGCCCCACAGCCGGCCGATCAGCACACGTGAATCAGGGAAAACCGTGCTTGTTCAAGGTTGTGGCCACAGAAAGGGGTTGAGTTGCCACACTGGGCGTTCTAGGGTTAGCAGAGTTGGGGCAGACAACTGTGGTTTTCAGGTAGTTCTCCCCACGGTCGGGCGCGCGGCCGTAGCGGTATCACCTTCATCCGCCGAGAAGAAACACCGAAACACCGCCGATGACAATTGCATATGACGCCGGCCTGGCAGACCGCCGCCTTGCCAGCCGTGCGAAGGGACACCTCCGTGTGAAGGACGTGTCGTTCCGGGACCGAAGTGGGGACGTGCTCTCCTACGTCAGCTTCGACGTGGACCCGGGGTCGACGACGTTCCTCGTCACGTCGTCCCATCGTCAACAGGCGGTACTGCTCGGACTCCTGTTGGGGATCCATCGCGCCCCGACAGGCTCGATCACCGTCGACGGTGAGGAGGTGACCGATCGCGACCTCCCCCGGCTCCGGCGTCAGGTTGCCATTGCGCTCCGTGATCCGTGGATCGTGACTGGCACGGTGGCCGAGAACATCGGCTTCGAGCTGCCCGGTATCCACCGCTCCGACGTGGAGAAAGCGGCCAGATTGGCCTGCCTCGACCTCGTCGCCCATCGGTGGAGTGACGGGCTCGACACGCAGATCGACCCAGACGATGGAGACCTCGGGCTCGTCGAGCGACGGCTGATCGCCTTGGCCCGGGCCCTCGCCCGCCAGCCCGAGCTGTTGCTGATCGAGGACCCGACCGCTGGTCTGGACGCGGTCGACGAGACGCTGATGATCCGGGCCCTGCACCGCATCCGAGGGGTGCACACCACGCTGGTGGCCACCCGACGGCGACATCTGGCCCACGATGCCGACCAGATCGTCTCGTTCCAGGGACCAGGCATCCTCGTCGACACCGCCGAAGCCGAGCCGAGCCTCACTGGAGTACCGTTCCCCGTCGCAGGTGTGGAACCCGACCCCTTCGCCCCCGAGACCCCGGATCTCACTCGATCTCGGCCAGTCGAGCCAGCGGCATCCACGACACCAGCCCCGTCGAACGACGCAGCGCCGCTCCGTCGACCGCGGCCGGAGCCGGCCATCACACCCACGCTGACCAGGGAAATCGTGCCGGACACCGATGCCAATACTGATACTGATACTGACACCGGGCGTGAGCCCGTCCCAGCGCCCGCAGCGGCAACTGCCATCCCGGTCGCAACTGGGAATGACCAGGCGACCGACGCCGTGACCGGGCGTGGCCGCAAACTCGGCGACCGCATCGCCATCACCCACGTGATCGATCGGTCATCGTGGAGCGAGACATGGGAAGGATGGGATCGTCACGCTGAGGTGCCCGTGCGTCTCAAGGTTCCAAGAACTCGCCCGGCCTCGCCTGCGGTGATCGAGCGGCTCCGCAACGAGCACGACCTGGCCCGGCGGCTTCGACACCCCGGGCTCGCCCGACCCTTGACGATCGATCTGGACGCCACCGTGCCCTTCGCCGCCTTCGAGCACGTGAGTGGGCCGACGCTGGCCGACCTCACCGGCCCGGGGGCACCGACGAGCGAACTCCGCGCAGTGCTGCGGGCGGTGTACGAGGTGGCCCGCACGCTGACGTTCATCCACAACCGGGGGTACGTGCATCTCGACCTGCGCCCCGAGCTGGTAGTGCTGTCCCACCAAGGCACCGTGATCACCGACACCGGTCACGCTCGCCGGATCGGCGAGGACGCCGGTCGCTGCTTCAGCCCCTCCGAGTACACGAGCCTCGCGGCCGAGCAACTGCGGGGCGCGCCAGCCCATCCGGCAATGGACATGTTCGCCCTCGGAGCGATGCTGTTCCACGCCATGTCGGGCCGGGTTGACGAATCGGGCCGATTGGCTCGGCATCTCCAGTCGGTGCCGGACGACGCGCTGGATCGCGTGGTCGGGCCACACGAACGCCCTCCCCGTCGTCGACCACTGGCCGAAGTCGGCGAGGAGCTTCGACCCCGCACCGCCACCGAGCGCATCGTCGATCAACTGATCGAACGCCTCACCGCAAGTGACCCCCGTCGGCGGCCAACCGCGGCCGAGACGATGTCGATCATGCGCCCGCTGATCGTCCCCCAACCCGTGGCGGTGGCGGCCGGCTGATCAGCTGGCCGCCCCGTCGGGCGCACCGAACCAGGTTGCGATCGCGTCCGCCATGCGATGCGGGGCCTGGAGCGGGCCGAAGTGGCTCAGATCCGGCTCATGCACCACGCTGACCAGGGGATTCGCCGCGGCCTCCGCGGCCTGAGCCGCGAGGTCGGCCGGTAGTTCACCCGGCGTACCGACCGTGATCATCATGGGCATCGACACGTCGGCCAGACGTTCGAAGGCGCCGGTGTTGTGGTGCTCGTACACCGACGCCTCCACATCCGGGCGACAGCGCAGCGTCACCGAACCGTCGGGCTCGTCACGGAAGCCGAACTCCACGTAGCCCCGCAGCGCGTCCGGGTCGAGCAGGCTGAGCGGTGGCCTGCTGGCGTACCGCTCCAGTGCGTCGGCTCGCGACGCGAAGCCCGCTCGTCGGTTGCGGGTGCCTTTGGCAATGTCGGGCGCAGCGTCGCCGACGTCGGGCTGCGCCCACGGGAACAGGATCGGCTCGAAGGTCCAGGCCCGCTCATATGTTCCCGGCGCTGCGGCCTCACCAAGCACGATCGACGTGCCCCCCATGGAGTGGCCAGCCGCCCAGGCCGGCTTCCCCGGCGTCACCGCGTCGATCACCGCTCGCACGTCGTCGGCCATTCCGGTCCACACCGGCTCCACCCCGGCCGGCAGCGCCGTGCGGCCATGGCCGCGTACGTCGAGCGCATACAGGTGGAACGTGTCATCGTGTTCAGCCAACAGGCGAGCGAACAGCGGCGTGTAGGCCCCGGCGCAGAACCCTGTGGCGTGGATCCAGAACAGCGGGCGCCCGTGACCTCCAAGGTCGTACGCCATCACCTCCACCCCATCGGTCGATGCAACGGTGAAGGTCTCGACGGGTGTCATGGCGCCCCAGCTAATCGCAGGCCGGCCGTCGCCGCCAACGTGGGAATGCATGCCATCGAGGTGCGCTCGTAAGCTACCGAGCGTGTCCGACGTCACCAGCGCCCCGACCGCCCACGAGGACCACTTCTGCCGTGATCGGCTTCCTCCGGCCGATCAGTGGCCCACGCTCACTGGTGTCGACGGCTACCCCGATCTGTTGAACGCAGCCGACTTCCTCCTCGCCGCGGTTCGCGCCGGCGATGAGGGCGCCGGCGAACGGACGGCCTTCATCCGGGGCGGCGACGCCTGGTCCTACGCCGATCTCGACGATCGCGTGGCCCGGATCGCCGCCGTGCTCACCTCTGCCACCGCCGACGGCGGCCTCGCGCTGGTGCCGGGCAACCGTGTTCTGCTGCGGGGCTTCAACTCCCCGGAGTTGGCTGCGGCCATCCTCGCCTGCTTCCATGCCGGCCTCGTGGCGGTGCCCACCATGCCGCTCCTCAGGGCTGGCGAACTCGACCGGGTGGCCGAGCGGGCGTCGTGCTCGGTGGTGCTCACCGACAGCCGGCTGCGGGCCGAGGTCGACGCCATGGCCCACGAGGCACACGTGGTGGCCTGGGGCGACGGGGGTTCGTTCGATGCTGCCGTGGCGGCGGCCACGCCAGCGGCGGCGGTGGCCACCAGCGCTGTCGACGTTGCGATGCTGTTGTTCACCAGCGGCACCACCGGTGTGCCAAAGGCGGCTGCCCACCTCCACCGTGACATCGCCGCCATCTGCGACACCGTGGGCGCCGACGTGTACCAGCTCTCCCCGACCGATGTCGTGACCGGCACACCGCCACTGGCGTTCGCCTACGGCTTCGGGGCGTTCTGCGCCTTCCCGCTCCGGGCCGGTGCCGCCACGGTGCTCATCGAGACACCGTCGCCCGATGCGCTGCTCGACGCGATCGAGACTCATCGCGCCACGGTGGTGTTCACCGCGCCAACCGCCTACCGGGCGCTGCTCGCCCAGGTGGAGGGCCGCGATCTTTCGTCGCTCCGCTACGGCGCCTCGGCTGGTGAGACCCTCCCCGCTCCGACCTACGAGGCGTTCCTGGCGGCCACCGACGTGCCCCTCCTCGACGGCATCGGATCGACTGAACTGCTCCACGTGTTCCTGTCGAACCGGCTCGACGCCGCCCGACCCGGTGCCACCGGGATCGACGTTGCCGGCTACGTGAACCGGGTGGTCGACGACGACGGCAACGAGGTTGCAACCGGCGAGATCGGCCATCTGGAAGTACAAGGGCCGACCGGTTGCCTGTACCTCGACGACGAGCGCCAGAAGACCTACGTGCGCAATGGCTGGAACCGAACAGGCGACCTCTACAGCCGCGACGCCGACGGCTGGTTCTACTACCAGAGCCGCGCCGACGATCTGATCGTGACCGCCGGCTACAACGTGGCGGGGCCTGAAGTGGAGGCGGCACTCCTCTCCCATCCGGCGGTGGCCGAATGTGCGGTGATCGGCGTACCCGACCCCGAGAGGGGCCAGGTCGTGAAGGCCTACGTGGTACCTACCGCTGATGCTGGCGAGCCCGACGAACTCCGTCGCCAGCTCCAGGCTCACGTGAAGGATACGATCGCGCCGTACAAGTACCCCCGGTCGATCGAGTTCCGCGGCGAGCTACCCAAGACGGGAACGGGCAAGATCCAACGGTTCGTGCTTCGGGAGACGGCGGCCGACGGGGTGTCGTCGTGACCTACACGAGCACGGGCTGGCCGCCGGTTGCCGGGACGGAGCCGCCAACCGTCAGTCGGCGCTGGTTCGAACCGGCCGGGGTGTCCCCCGCCCTCGCTGTGGGCCGGGTGCCACTCGTGCTGCTCCACGAGGGCCTCGGCTCCATCTCGTCGTGGGGCTCGTTCCCTCAAGCGCTGGCCGACGCCTGCGGCCGGCGGCTGTTGGCCTATGACCGAGCCGGCTACGGCGAGTCTGATCCACGGCCGGGGCCGTGGCCGGCCGAGTTCATGCACCACGAGGCGTTCGAGCTCGACGAGCTCCTGCGGTCCGAAGGCGTTGACCGGCTGATCCTGGTCGGCCACAGCGACGGGGCAACGATCTCGCTGCTCTATCCGTCTCAGGCCCCAGCCGGTGGGTCCGACGTGGTCGGGATCGTGTCGCTGTCGGCCCACGTGATGGTGGAGGAGCTGAACGTTGAGGTGATCTCCGCCATGCGCGACACCTACCACGACGGCCTGGCCCGGCCGCTCGCCCGCCACCATCGCGATGCCGACACCACATTCGACCTGTGGTCAGACGTGTGGGTCTCCGACCGATTCCGGCCATGGGCCATCGACGCCGAACTCGGAGCCATCACGTGCCCGGTTCTCGCCATGCAGGGCGAGGCCGACGCCTACGGCACGATGATCCAGCTCAACCGACTTGCCGCGGCGGTGGCCGGCCCGGTGGAGACCGTGGCGTTGCCAGGGGTGGACCACTGGCCACACAAAGAAGCCACCGACGATGTGATCCGCCTCACCACAACCTTCGCCGACGGCATCGACCCTCGGTGATTACACCACGCTCGTCGGTGAATGGACGACCTCAGGCCACCGCTCGGGCCAGATGTAGCGCCGCACCCCAGTGTCGACGCAGCAGCCCGTCGGGCCGGCGAGCGAGCCGAGTGCGGATCTCCCCATAGAGGTGGCGACGGGCGTCGCCGCCCATGGCGATGATCTCGGAGAACGTGTCGAGCAACCTGATGTAACCCTCGGCGTCGTAGACCACCTCCCAGTCGAAGTGGCGCACCATCACCTCGTCGAACAGGCCGCTGCGTTCGATCTCGTCGTCGATCTGTCGGATCTCACCCGGCCGGGGGAACGTCACGGGCGTGAACGGACCATCGGAGATCGCCTCGTAGACCTCCTGCAGTTCCTC
The DNA here is from genome assembly GCA_039029735.1 of Actinomycetota bacterium. Lineage (GTDB taxonomy): Bacteria > Actinomycetota > Acidimicrobiia > Acidimicrobiales > SZUA-35 > CADEDH01. Next base: position 103,539 of record JBCCFL010000015.1, read on the forward strand.
GAAGAACTGATCTCCGCCGTCGGGCACCACGTGCACTGTCCCCCAGAGCGCCAGGGTGCCACCGGGCCGAAGATGGTGGTGAGCCCGCTGGTACCGCGTGTCAGGATCGAGCCAATGCCACGAGGTGGCCGCCACCACACCGTCGAACGTCTTGGCCGACGGCGCCTCCCAGGTGTCGAACGAGGTGTTGACGACGGTGACATCGAACCCGACGGTGTTGGCCCTGGCCTGCTCGGCCAGGCGGGCGCCGAGTTCGATCGCCGTCACCGGATGGCCCCGGCCGGCTAGGTCGATGGTGACGATGCCGGTGGCCGGTCCGATCTCGAGAACGCGGCCGCCGCTGCCAACGTGATCCGACACGGCGTCGAGCAGGGCTGTGGGATACCGGGGCCGCGCCGCGTGGTAGCGGTCGGCCACCGCGTCGAACGTGGTGCGCAACTCCCTCCGAGCCATGTCGACCGACGGTAGCGGGTGCGGCAACTAGCGTTGTTTCCATGGACATCGGGCTGTTCGCGATGAACATCAACACGTGCGCTGATCCTGCGGTGGCCGTGGAGTTGGCGCAGGCAGCCGAGTCGGCTGGCTTCAACTCGCTCTGGACCGGCGAGCACGTGGTACTGCCCGCAACCCGCACGGAACAATCGCCGTTTCCGGCGACAGCGCCGCTGCTCGACGCCGTGATCGGCGCGACACTGTTGGCCACGGCCACCACCACCATCCGCATCGGCACCGGGATCATCGTGTTGCCGCTGCGAAACCCGGTGGTGCTGGCCAAGGAGCTGGCATCGCTCGACGTGATCTCGGGCGGGCGGCTGATGCCCGGCTTCGGCGTGGGCTACCTCGACGTCGAGTTCGACGCCGTCGGCGTTCCGATGGCCGAACGGGGCCAGCGGATGGACGAGTACATCGAGGCCCTCATCGCGCTCTGGACCATGGACACTCCCACCTTCGAGGGCCGCCACGTCTCGTTCTCGGGGATCGACGCCCACCCCCGCCCGGCTCAGAAACCCACACCGCCGATCGTGATCGGTGGCGGTTCTGAAGCCGCGGTGCGCCGAGCCTGGCGCCGCGGTCACGTGTTCTACGCCTTCGGGGTGACGAAGGAATGGATTCCCGCGTATCGCGAAGCCGAGGCTGCGATCGCTGCTGACAGCGAACGCCCTGCCCATCTCGGGCCCCTCCAGCTGTACATCACACCGGTTGACGGCCATACCCCCGATGACCTCCGCCACTACGAGGAGGCCGGCGTCGACGGTGTGGTGCTGATGCCCGGCACGGTCGATCCGAACGAGCGCCACCGAGCCGTGCCGCGGGCGGAGATCATGGCCACGATCGACACCACGGCCGCCGGCTACATCAACGCCTGACCGCGATCGATGTCAATGCCTGATCGCAGCTGATCGGCTGTGTCTGCCCTGGTGCGGGGCCAGTCTTCGCCGCGCCTACCCCTGCACCGCGCGAACGAATAGGATCTTGTTGTCGGGCGGACGACGTTCAGCAATCCAGAAGATTCAGGCGGGAACACGCCCACGGAGGCGCCATGCCCCCCGCCAGGTCCCGCCACCACCTTCCGTCGTCCCCCTCCGACACCACCCTCGTCGCAGATCACACTGCACCCCGGCTCGGCTTCATCCGCCCGAGCATGCTCCCGCCGATCGCTGCTGTTCTCGGCTTCGTGCTCGGCACGCTCATGTGGGCCGACTGGCCGAACGCCATCACCAGCAACGTCGAGCCCGCGGGCCGTGCGTCGACCCACGTGGCCGCCGCCCCCACCACCAGCATCAGTACCCGCCCTGTCACGGCCCTGCCGCGCCCAGCTGCCGTCCCGATCCCCGATGGCCTCGTCGGCCGACCCGCCGGCGCGGTTGCGGCCGAACTCCAGGCGCTCGGGCTCGACCATCGCCGATGGAACGTATGCTCCAGCTCGGTCGGCCTGGGCGAGGTGCGCCAGATCGTCGATGACGACGAGGTGGTGCTCGCCGACACCGACGGCGTGCGCGAGGCCGGGGAAGCTGTTGCGCTGGGTACCCAGGTGACGCTCAAGGTGGGCAACGGCGAGTCCTGCCCCTGAGCCGAAACCCATCCTTCGATGGATGGGCGACGACGGCGGCCCGTCTTAGCGTCTGCCCCGACGCCGGGATCGGCCCGGCCCACCCGAGAGGACGCACGCCGTGGGAGACATGGCTCTGATCATCAAGTCGACCGCCCAGCCCGGCCAACGCAACGCCATCTTCAGCCACTACCAGGAGCAGATGGCGCCCCGGGCCGAGGACAACGATGCCCAGGAGGTGGTGGTGTGGTGCGCCGACCAGCACGATCCTGATGTGTTCTACCTCTTCGAGGTCTACCGGGACGCCGAGTCGTTCGGGGCCAACGCCCAGGCACCGTGGTTCGCTCAGTACATGGAGACGGTGGGCCCGCTCCTTGCCGGTGAGCCCGAGGTGTCGATGGCGTCGCCCCAGTGGGCCAAGCTGCCGGGAGGGAGCTAGCCCGCCTCGGCCGTGGCGCTCGTGGTCGTGGCCGCCCCGAACCAGGCGGCGGCCCCGGCCGAGCGGCGCCCGAGCCCGGTCTTGGTGAGGATGGCGTGGAGGTGATCCTTGACCGTCGCCACTGAGACGAAGAGCGCGTCGGCGATCTGACGGTTCGTCATGCCTTCGGCCACCAGGGCGGCCACGTCATGCTCGCGAGGGGTGAGCCGCTCGAAGCACGGATCGGGGCGAGCGGTCACGTAGGCCACTGGATAGGGGCCCTCGTTGTCGACGGCGATGGCGAACGGGGCTGACGCCAGCGCCGTGATCTCCTGCAGGGGGAGCTGCCGCGGTTCCTCGGTGACGACCCGCAGGAGGTCATCCACCAGCTCCTTGGTCGGCCCGTCCATACCCCCTACCGTAGAGGAACACCCATGACCGAACCTGCCGTGATCCGCGACTACTTCGCCGCCATGCGCCAAGGCGCTGCGGCCGGCGACGACTTGTTCTCGCTGTTCACGCCGGACGCGACCTACATCGAACCCTTCACCGGGCTCGACCCGGCGGAGGGCATCGACGCCATCCGCCGGCGCTTCGAACTCATGTGGCAAACCCCGCTGCCGGACCTGGAGCTCGACGTGCGATCGGTGACCGTCCACGGCAACGAGGCCACCTCCAGCTGGGTGTGCCGGTCGCCTGCCCTCCCCGGGCCACAGGCCGGGGAGGATCACTACGTGCTGCGAGACGGCCGGATCACCCGCCTCGAGATCCGACTCGTCGCCGGCTCAGACAACGGTGATGGCCGTGTCGACGCCGATGCCAACGCCGACGACGGCCCTGGTGATCACTCCGCCTGAGCGAGCAGATCACTGAGGCGGGTGAGACCCTCGCCGAGATCGTCGTCACCGAGGGCGAACGAGAACCGGGCGTAGCCGGGGCTCCCAAACGCCTCACCGGGCACGATGGCCACCTTGGCCTGTTCGAGCGCAGCCGTCGCCAGGTCGAGCGTGGACGTGATCGGGGTACCGGCGATCGACGTGCCGATCACGCCCTCGAACGACGGGAAGGCGTAGAACGCGCCCTGAGGGGCCAGGCACTCCACGCCCGGCATGGCCGACAACATCGAGTGCATCGTCTTGCGGCGACGGTCGAAGGCGGAGCGCATCTCGTGCACAGCCGACAGGTCTCCGGCCACTGCAGCCAACGCCGCCCGTTGGGCCACGTTCGTGACGTTCGAGGTCTGATGAGACTGGAGGCTGGTGAGCGACTTCGCCACATCGGCCGGGGCAACGATCCAGCCCACCCGCCATCCGGTCATGGCGTAGGTCTTGGCCACGCCGTTGAGCACGATGCAGCGGTCGCGAATCTCGGGAACCACGGTGGGCATCGAGTGGAACTCGTTGTCGTCGTACACGAGATGCTCGTAGATCTCGTCGGTCAACACCCAGATGTCGTTGTCAGCCGCCCACTGGCCGATGGCCTCGATCTCGGCCCGGGGGTACACCGCGCCAGAGGGGTTCGACGGGCTCACGAAGATCAGGGCCTTC
>JBCCFL010000016.1:0-103945 GCA_039029735.1 Actinomycetota bacterium
ACTCCCCAAACGAGGCCCCAGCAGGCGCAATGTCCACATCATGAAAACAAAAGAACGGCACCCCAAGCTTTTCGAAAAACTCGAACGCCGCCCCCATCTTCACCCCAGCAGCCCCCAACGGATCCGACACCCCAGCCCCAACCCACGGCCGATCCAACGTGCCCGCCCCAAAAATATCGAACCCATCCCACGCAAACGAATGCCAATACGCCACCGCAAACCGCAACTGATCAGCCATCGACCGACCACCAACCACCCGATCCGGCTCATACCACCGAAACACCAACGGATCATCAGAACCCGGGCCACCAAACCCAATCGGCTCCGGCACCGACGCGAAAAACTCAGTCACTGCGTGTACTCCTCATTGCTGTGTCAGTTGTCGACGACCAACGGTGGTCGGCTGAGCGACGTACCACCGCTGGTGGCGAATGGACCGGCCTGGTCGTACATCGTGGCCGTGGCCACCGACACGCCCGAGGCCGCGATCTGCTGGGCGACTTCGATCCCGATCCACGAGCCGCGTGGATAGCGGCCGAGCAAGAGCGTGTAGTCGGCGTTGATGTAGTGCAGGCCCTCGTCGCTGGAGTTGGCCAGAGGGCAACCGATGTCGGCTGCGAGGGCCGCTCGCACCGCTGGGGTGATCGGCTCGCCGGCCACGAGCTCGTTGTGCTCGATCGACCACAGGCGAGTGCGCTCGCCGGTCCCGAATCCTCCGTCGACCTCCTGGACGAGCCAGCCGGTCACCTCGTCTGGGATCGTCCCCGCCGCCGCCACCAGGCTGGCCGGGTCGGGCCATGCGTCGAAGGCTGGGCGCCAGATGCGGCCCGGCGGCTCCGACGACTCGGGCAGGAAAACGGCGGTGCCCCGAGCCACAGGACGACCATCGCTGGACACGAGGCCGTCGACCACCAGCACTCGACGACCGCGCCGGATCACCTCGGTGGCCACCTGGACGGGCACCATCCCCGCCGGCCGGAACAGGTCGACGGTCAGCCGGGCCAGCCGCCAACCCTCCTGGCCGTAGCCGACCTCCAGTTCACGGGCGGCCAGACCGCCAATCAATCGGCCGTGGAGCATGTCGGCTGCCCACGGCCCACGGGCAGCGATCGTGGGCGCGAACCCATCGGCTTCGACCTCGAAATACGAACCGCTCATCGTCGGCAGGTGTAGCCGGGCCGGTCGATCACCACAACCTCACCCTACATGTTTGTCCACGACTACAACAATCTCGCAGGCGGGCCATATCCCCGGCGCGGCGGGATCCCCCCGTCACGCACCGTGCACCCTTCGATCACGCCCGGGCCGAACGTCGGCCCGAGGCTCAGCCGATGTTGATCACCGCCCGGTCAGGGGCGTCGGAGATCAGATGGAGGCAGGAGCCCGACTGATCCGACACCAACCAGGGATGTTCCTCGAACGTCGGCCGTGACAGCGTGGCACCGGGCTGGATGGATCCGTAGGAGATGCGACGACCGTCGTAGTCGATCCAGTGGATCTCGACCGGCTCCGACAGGTTGTTGCGAACGAAGATCTCGATCAGGTTGCCGGCGCCGAGTGAACGGATCGACCCCTCGAGATGGCACCCGGGACCAGGCCGGGCGACGGCCTCGGTGGTGGTGGTCGTCGTGGCGTCCTCATCGTCGTCGCCATCATCATCGTCGCCGTCGCCGTCACCCGCTGATGTGGTGGTGTCGGCATCGGTGGTAGTCGTGGTGAGGAGCTCCGCGGTGGTCGTGGTCGCAGTCGTGGTCGTGGTCGTTTGAGCGACGGTGGTGCTGGTGACCGTGGCGGGAGTGCGCCGAGGGCGTTCCGACTCCGCCGTGGTTGACGTCGACAGCTCTCCCCCATCGGTGTCGACCTCGAAGGCAGACCGGATCGTGATGTCGACCCCACCACCGGGGGCTGGATCGAGGCCGAGGGCACCAACAGCGGCCCCTGCCGGCAGCGATGTGGTGGACGACGGCCGGGGCTCGGGGGCCGCAGGCGGAGCGTCGAACTCGAGATCGACGTCCGAGGCCGCCTCGGCTCGAATCTCGGCTGGACCAACGTCGGCGTCCGAGGGCCGGTTGCGGTACACCCCGAACAGAGCCAACCCGACCAGTACCGACAGCACGAGCGGCGTGATGCGGGACCGCTGAAGGAAGGCGACCAGGCGATCAGTCCAGTGGGACGGACGGCGCGTTGGCCAGGCAGCACGAACCGGTGGCGGAACAGCCGCCACGTCGCCCGTCTCGCGAACAGATCGCTCGACAGACGTCAACGAGCGTGCCGATGCTTCGCGCACGGGGCCAAGGTAGCCGGTTCCCCAGTTTTTTGCAGCCGAACCGTAATGATTCGGCCGTAACGCCCCGCTCTCGGATTGCGATGCGTCGACCTCGCCGGTCAGCCTGGCGCCAGAAGCGCGGTGACCAGGTCAGACAGGTCGTCCGCCACGAGATCCGGAGTTGGCTCAACCGGCAGATCCCCCCGGCGAGTCACCCCCGACAGCACGAGCCCGAAGTGGTAGCCGAGCACCTTTGCGAAGGCGCCGTCGGTCTCGGGCCGATCCCCGACCATGATCCCTTCGGGCCCGAGCCGGGTCCGGACGAGATCCGCCACCGGAGGGTGCGGCTTGCCGGCCACGGTCGGCTCCACGCCGGCTGCGGTCGCCACCGCAGCGCTGAGCGCCCCTGCGCCCGGTAGCAGGCCATCGGCGACCGGAAAGGTGGTGTCGCCGTTGGCGGCCACGAAGCGAGCGCCGGCCCGGATGGCAGTCATCGCCCGGGTGATGTCGTCGTAATGGAAGTCGTGGGTGAGCCCAACGAGCACCGCGTCGGCCGGGCCACTCTCGACGATCTCGGCGCCGCGGTCGATCACTGCGCTGCGCAGGCCACCGGATCCCACCACGACCACGCGCTCACCGGCATCGACCAGGGTGGCCGCAGCCATCGCCGAGGTGACCACGCTGTCTTGCGCGTCGGGGATGCCGTGGCGAGCCAACTTGGCCGCCACGTCGGCCGGTGTGCGCACTGCAGAGTTCGTGACGAACAGTACGGACACACCGGCGTTGCGCAAGGCGGCAACGGCGTCGGCGGAGCCGCGAACGGGCTCGTCACCGCGCCAGATCACGCCGTCGAGGTCGAGCACCCAGGATTTCACGCGATCACCCTAGAGGCTCCGCTGGCGTCACCCAGGGGGCCGCGCCGAGTTCGGGGTCGACCGCACTCCGCATCACCGCAGGCACCACGATCACCACACACAGCGCCACCGATCCGAGCACGAGATACATCACGAGCAGCTGCACGAGCACGGCCTCGACCGGATCGACACCCGCCAACAACAGGCCCGTCATCGCACCGGGCAGCGCGATGAGGCCCACCACCTTGGTCTTCTCAACCTGCGGGATCATGGCGGCCCGAGCAGCCGGAGGGGCCAGGTAGCGCACCACGCCGCCCCGGTCGAGACCGAGGGCCAGCAACGCCTCGATCTCGCCACGCTGGCGACGGCAGGCGTCGACCGACACCTTCACGGCCAGCACCGTGGTCGGCAATGCGTTGCCGATCGTGATGCCAGCAGTGACGACGAGCGACACCGGCCCGTAGGTGACCGCCCCTGAACCGAACGTGACGGCCAGACTCACGAGCGTCGCCACCAGCACAGTGAGTCCGCCGATCATCGAGACCCGCCGAAGGCTGGACCCCGCCCGACGACCGACCACCACACCAGCGACGACCACCATCGCCGCCACCCAGAGCCAGGCCAACACGATCGCGCCTTGGGAGGCGAACGCCGCCGCGAACACGACACCGACGCCAAGAAGCTGCACCGCCGCCCGCGCCGAGGCAACGAGGAGCTCGCGCCCGATGCCGAGCTGCAACCACAGACCGACCACGAAGGCCAGGCCGACGAGCACCAACGATGCCGCCACCACAGGCCAGCCGACCACGTCGGCCGTCATGGTGCCACCAGCGGCGGCAGAGACGATCACACGTCGGGGATCTCCACGCACGACACCGTTTCGGCCGCCCAGTCGGGCTCGTCGACCGCATGGGTGTTCGTGGCGACCACGGCGCAGATCTCGGTTGCACCGGCCGGCACATCGCCGGGCCCCCAGGCGTCGAAGATCAGCTCACCGGCGCTGTTCACGTCCCACAGCTGCCAGTCGCCTCTCGGCGACGAGGCGGACCCAACGCTCTCCGGCTCGTAGATGTTCCAGTGAAAGTGAATGTGGTACTTGCTCGAATCGTTGCGGCTGATCTCGGGCTCGAAGTTCGACGTCTCGTATGCGATCTCGAATCGGCCGTCCGCCACGGCGATATCAGTGAGGCTCACCGATCGCAGCTCGGACGGGAAGGCCGTGGTGGTGGTCGCCTCGGTGGTCGTGGTGGTGGACTCGGTGGTCGTCGTCGAGTCGTCGACGAAGTCGGCCTCGGCGTCGTCGTCCGGCTCCGCGCCGTCGCTGCCAACGCCGTCTACCCCAGAATCATCGTCGCCGTCTTCGCTGGTGCCGGCCTCGGCCTCGTCGCCGGCTCCGGGGCCCGCGAGCTCGCCGTCGCCGCCTTCGCCGGCGTCGGTCACCTCGGCGGTCGCCACGCCTTCGGGCTCGTCGCCACCACCGGCGAGTAGCGCAATGGCGATCACCGCCACCACAATGCCGGCGAGTGCGACCCCGCCGATGAGCCGCCAGTCGGGGCCGCCTGATCCGCCGCCACTCAAGGCGACAGTTGGCGTCGTGGCGTCACCAGCGCCGGGCGAACCCGTCGGCGTGGCCATTGCCACCACCAGGCCCGTTCCGCCCACTGTTCCGGCTGCTCCAAACATCTCACACCCTCCCGGCGCGTTGGCAACGAACCCTACTGGACCCGCAACGGAGAGCCGTGGCGCCATCGGTCACGGTTGGCGGCCGCGGCCGGACACCAGGAAACCGGGCCCGTCGCCAGGAGGATGGGCCGCCAGTGCAGCCTCGTCGGGCTCGGTGCCCCAGCCCGGCCGGTCCGGAACCACCAGGTGGCCGTCGACGTACTCGGGCACCTCGGTGAAGAGGTCCGCGTCCCACGGCAACCGATCGATGTCGGTCTCCATGATCCGCAGATGCGGCACTGCGGCCGCGAAGTGGGCGCTCATCATCGTGGACAGATGCCCATAGAAGTTGTGAGGAGCCACCTGGATCTCGTGGGCCTGGGCGGCCGCCGCGATCTTCATCGACTGCCATGTACCGTTCCAGATCGTGTCCACGATGGCGACGTCCACTGCCTGGGCACCGAAGTAGGGCACGAAGGCCGGGAGGCCGATCTTGGTCTCGAGCGACGCCACCTGGGTGTGGGCCCGGTCGCGGATCACCCGCAGTGCATCGGGGCTGTCGTTGTCATACTCAACCCAGAACAGCTCGAAGTCAGCGAGAGCCCGCAGCACCTCGATCACTCCAGCGGTTCGGAGATTGAAGTTGAGGTCGAGCAGGATGCCCACCTCGGGCCCGGCACCATCGCGGAAGGCGGCCAGCACGTCGTAGAGCCCGCGCAGCACGAGGGGCTCGGCGTTGAGCCCGGGGCTCCACGGGCGCCCGAACCCCGGGGCCCATGAGCGCAGCACCCCCTCCCACTCGGTGAAGATGTTCGTCTTGAGCGCGGTGAACCCCCGCTCACGTACCTCCTCACCGAGCGCCCGCACGCCGGCGAGATCGGTGATGCGGTTGCCGTAGAACCGGTGCTGCGCGATACGCCACGTGCCGCAGTGCGACCAGTACACGCGGATCCGATCACGCTGACGGCCGCCGAGCAGGTCGTACACGGGGACGCCGAGTGCCTTCGCCTTGGCGTCGAGCAGTGCGTTCTCGATCGCGCCGAGCCCCTGGCCGACCACCGACCCGGCTCCGGGTCGGGTGGCGGCGAACAACTCGGTGTGGATGCGCTCGTGCGCCATGGCCGAACGGCCCACCACACGGGGCGCGAGGGCGTCGATGACGGCCGTGACGCCAGGAGATCCGAAGCCTTCGTCGTACTCGCTCCACCCCACCACGCCATCGGCGGTGCTCACCTTGACGAAGTGGTAGTTGCGCCAGCCGGCGTCGCAGTGGCGGGTTTCGATTGCGGTGATGGCCAGCCCGTCAGAGGGCGAACTCTCCGGGGACGATGCATCGGTGACGCTCATCGTCGCACGCTAGCGCGAGCCTCAGAAGGCGTCCTGGGCTTCGCCCAACAGATGCCGGCCGAGCCGCAGATCCACACGGTCGGGATGGGCGTTGATGTGGAGTGGCATCGGTTGGAAGTCGCGGTGGCGCCGTTCGAACGGCTGCGACTCGCGGAGGCCGTTGCCGCCGAGGCTGCGCTGGAGCAGATCCATTGCCTGCGCCATCTGCCGCAGTGCCGCACTGGCCTGGGCCATCTGCCGTAGGTAGTCGTCCTCGGTCGGCACCTGGCCGCGCGCAATCCGGTGATCGACCTGGGTGCACCCGGCCTCAGCCGTGGCCGCCGCCGCGGCGATGAGCGCTGCCGCCTCACCGAGGTTGCGCTGCACGGTGGGGTGGCTCTCCATGCGGGCACCGAGGATCGACCGTCGCGAGCCCACCGACTCCACCGCTTCTGCGAGGGCCGCCGTGGTGAGCCCAACCCCCATCCAGGCCAGCCACAGGTCGGACAGCCCAACCCAGTCCTCCCGGTAGCGGTGGTTGATCACCGGCACCTCGCGCAAGGTGCCGGCACGGTTGGCGCCGAACCAGGGTTCGCAGTCGGCGAGCGGCACGCAGAGATCGTGGTAGTGGATGTCATCGGTGGCCGATGCCCGGACTCCGCTCCCGTCCCAGGTCTCCTCGATCTTCACCGCCGGATCGTCGATGCGCACGATCGTGAACCGGAGGTCGAGGGGCTCCACGCGCCTGCCGTCTCCGTCGACCACGAGGAAGGCGACTCCAACCCAGTTGGCGTAGCGGCTGCCGGACCCGAACGCGGCTCTTCCGTTGAGCCGCACGTGGTCGCCCTCGATCGCGCCTCGCACGCCGGATCCGGCGCCAGCGCCGAAGCACACGGTCTCTCCGGCGCCGACCATCATGCGGAGCTGCTCGGTACGGCCAGGGCCGAGCGTGCCGGCGAAGAGGTGGAAGACGCTGAGGTGGTTCCACAACACCCATGCGCTGCTGGCGCACGCAGCGGCGACGGCCTCCAACTCGCGGCCGATCTGCAGCACCGTGCCATCGAGGCCACCGATCTCGGGGCTCGCAGCGAGGCGGACGACATCGTTGGCCTTCATGGCGGCAACGGTTTCGGGCTCCAGATGACGGGAGCGGTCGACGGCCACTGCTGCGTCGCGGAGCGCAGGCAGCAGCGGCTCGACGGCGAGGGCCGGCGCCGGTGGATGCAGCGCTGCGGTCGACATCAGCTTCTCGCTCACAGCTGGGTGCGCCCGCGCTCGATGATCCTCGAGCGGCGCCGCTCGACCTCGGCCGGGTCGAAGCGCACCTGCGCCCGAAAGGCCTTCGCAGCCTCGCCTTCGAGGCGCCAGGCGCCCGCAGTCCGCCCCTCCTCCTGCTCGGCGTAGGTGGCCAGCATCCGGCGGACGCCGGCCTGATCGTTGGCGGCGATGTCGGCCGCCAACCCCAGCGTGACCGCCATCAGCTGCTCGTGCGGCACCACGTGGTTGACCAGCCCCCACCCCAACGCCGTGTCTGCGTCGAGGAAGTTGCCGCTGAGCGACAACTCACGGGCCCGGCGCACCCCGATCGCCTCGGTGAGGAGCGGGGTGAGCCCCCAGCCCGGCATCACTCCCACGCGGGCGTGGGTATCGGCGAACCGCGCCCGTTCGGAGGCGACGAGGAAGTCGCAGTTCAAGGCCAGCTCGAATCCGCCGGTGATGGCCGGGCCGTTGACGGCGCCGATCAGTGGCTTCGCTCGTGGCGGGAAGGGGCTCGTGCTCCCCCGGTCCTGGTCGGTGTCGATCAACTCCGTCGGCCGGGATCCGAGGTCACGCAGGTCGAGCCCGGCGCAGAACGCAGGGTCGGCTCCGGTGAGGACCACCACGTCCACCTCGGGATCGGCCTCGGCGGCGACCACTGCGGCCCGCAGCTCCCGGCGCAGGGCCGCATTGATCGCGTTGCGCACGGCCGGTCGATTCAGGGTGATGACGGCGATCCGGTCACGCCGTTCGAGGCGCACCACCGCCCCCTCCCCCGTGTCGTGCATTGGTTCCTGATCGGCGTTCACACCGCGATCGTAGTCAGCGCCGCCTGCGTGACGCTGCTAGCGCCCGATCGCGACGTGCAGCACTGCAGGTGGTGTGGTGTACTGGACCAAGCGTTCCGACCACCATCGCAAACACCATCGCAGTCGCAGACAACCCCGCTGACAACGAGGTCTCCACCACCCCGCGCCACTTGATTCCGGCCGTCATCCGCCGACGAGAAAGCAGAGGATGTCATGACCACCATCGCCAACCCGACTCCGTTCGACGCTCCGCTCGGAGGCTGGCCGCGGCCACTGGCCTTCGCATTGTCGGGCGGCGGCGCCTTCGGCTCGGTGCAGGTGGGAATGATCCAGGCGTTGGCGGCCCACGGCGTGCACCCGGACCTGATCGTTGGCTCGTCGGTCGGTTCGTTGAATGGTGCGGTGCTGGCCGCCAACCCCTTCACCGGGCCAGCCGTGCTCGGCGGGATCTGGTCTCGTATGAGTCGAGCGTCGGTGTTCGGCCACGGGCCGATCCGGGCGGCGCGCAACCTCGTGCGCACCCGCACCCTGAGCACCCTCGATGCGCTGGAGCACACGATCCGCACCGAACTCGGTGTGCCCGACTTCGACGAGTTGCCCATCCCGTTCGCGGCTGTGGTCACCAATGCGATCACCGGCGAGCCGGAGCTGTTGACCACCGGTTCGTTGACCGATGCACTGCTCGCAAGTTCGTCGATCCCGGGCGTGTTCCCCCCGGTGGAGATCGACAGTCAGCTCTACGTCGACGGTGGTGTGGCGGCCTATCTGCCGATTCGCCAAGCCATCGCGTTCGGAGCCCGCAGCGTGGTGGCACTGGACGCCGGCCCCCACCTCCCCGAGGCCCGTCCCCGTACGTTCGCCGGAGGGCTCTACCACACGGTGTCGATGATCATCCGCAACCAGCGGGCCCACTCGATCGACGACCTGACGAGCCGCTATCCGATCCTGGTGCTGCCCACGATCACGCCCGCCGACCTGGGCTCGTTCAACTTCGACCACACCCCGGAGCTGATCCAGAGTGCCCGCGCCGCGACCTCCGAGGTGCTGGCGAGCCTCACCCCGCTGCCGCGCTGACCCGCACGAACTCCACCACATCGTCGACCCGGGCGGTGGCCAGCCCCACCACCGTGTCGGCCGCGCCGTAGTAGAGCCACACCTCGTCGCCGTTGTCGCCAGGTCGGGCCACGGCACCCGTTGGGAAGATCACGTCGTTGCGGAAGCCGTCGGTCTCGTAGTCGACCTCCGGTTCGAGTACCGGCACGGGTGCCGCGGCGAGCACCTTCGACGGGTCGTCGAGGTCGAGCAGGATCGCTCCCACCCGATAGATCCGGCCCCACGAGTCCTCCCAGCCCCGCTTGCCACCAGTGGGATGGGATGCCACCGCGTGCACGAAACACAGCCATCCCTCCGCGGTGCGAACCGGCGGTGCGCCAGGGCCGACTTTGCCGTCGGAGAACGGGAACGACGCCTCGTCGACCAGGAAGCGACTCTGACCCCAGTGGATCAGGTCGGGTGAGCGACTCAGCCACACCCCGAATCGCTCGGCACCCATGGCATCGCCACCGTAGGTGTTCATGGGCCGTTCGAGGCGAAGCCAATGGTCGTCGACGAGTTCGGGGAAGAGCACCTGGTTCCGGTTGTCTGGCGTGCTGAGGGCGATGGCCTGCCACCGCTCACCGTCGATGCTCTCAGCCAGCCCGGCCCGCAGCCCGTGCGTGGTGTCGGCGGCGAAGCTCATCAGCAACGTCTCGATGCCGTGGCGATCCACCACCGTGAGTCGAGGGTCGTAGATGCGCCAGAGCTCCTGTTCGAGATCCCGGTGAGGTTCCAACGGTTGGAGCAGCTCGATGGATGCCGAGCGGTCGAACCGCACCGTGGGCTCGGGTTTCCACACCACACCGTCGGCGCTGGTGGCGAAGCCAATATCGGTGCCGGTGATGAACGGATTTCCGGCCGTGCCGCGGTCGCTCCGATAGGCCATCAGGTACTGGCCATCGAATTCGACCACCCCCGCGTTGAACACCAGGGCGCTCTCGTCGGGCAGATCCTGGGGGCGCAGAACGGGGCTGGACTCGTGGCGGCGAAACGGCGTCTGCACAAGCCGTACTCTCTCATTGGCCGCTTCGAGCGCGGACGACCGACACCAGAAATTTACCTCCCGTACATGTTGGTTCGGACGGCCGGAGCCAGACTCGGCCCATGTCCAGAGTCGTCCCACCCACGTTGACGCTGTCGGCCCCCGACAACCTCCGGCCCTCCCTCTCCTTCACTGCCAGCGCTGATCGGCTCCGCATCGAGACCACTGCCGATCTCACGGGTGTGGCATCGGGGTTCTTCACCGCACCCGACGTGTACGTGTCGATCCCGGTGGACGGGTTCGGCGCCGGAGCCTCGCTGCTCGGTTTCTCGTTCACGCAGTTCGCGATGCCGGTTCGGGGCACCCGAACCACGCCGTTCGACCTCAACCCCTCCCCCACACTCAACTCGCCACCGGTCGTGGTGCCTCTCGTTGTCGAGCAGCCCGATGGCACCGTGGCCCTGCTTGCGCCGCTCGATGGGTGGCACGAGCAGATCTTCGCCGTTGTGCAGGACGAGCACGGGATCAGCGAACTCCGCTGGGGCTGGCACGGCGATCTCGACGAACTTCCGGCCGGTACCACGGCAACGCTCGGGATCTACACCGACACCTCCGCCGCTGCTGCCTTCGCCCGCTGGGGCGCCGACGTACGCCGCGCCGCCGGCACGAGCCGGCCTGCGGTGGCCGACAATCCCGCCACCTCCCATCTGTCCTACTGGACCGACAACGGCGCCGCCTACTGGTACCGCACCGAACCCGGGTTGGACACCACCACCACGCTCGTGACCAAGCTCGACGAACTGGCGGCCGCCGGCGTGACCGTGTCGGCAGTGGAGCTCGACTCGTGGTTCTATCCCCACGAGATCAGCCGGCCCGTGAGCGAGATCGGCTACCTGGACGAGGTGCCACCCACGGGGATGATGGAGTGGTCGCCACGGCTCGATGTGCTCCCCGACGGTGTGCATGGCCTCGCCGATGCGCTCGGTCGCCCGCCCCTGATCCTCCACGCCCGTCACATCTCGCCGGCTTCGCCCTACGTCGAACCCGAGGGCTGGTGGGTGGAGCTCACCGCCCAACCGGAGGACCCGAGCTTCTTCCGCCGCTGGTTCGACGACGCGGCCTCGTGGGGGGCCTGTGCGATCGAGGTCGACTGGATGGTGATGTCGTGGTTCGGGACGAGGGGCTTGCGCGCCGCACCCGGGCGAGCGCTGGCCTGGCAACACGCGCTCGACGCGGCAGCCGCGGCAACCGGCGTTGACCTCATCTGGTGCATGCCCACCCCTGGTGACCTGATGGCCACGGTGGAACTCGATCGGGTGATCGCGGTTCGGACGAGCGACGACTACCGCTACGCCGCCGACCCGGCCCTGCTCTGGCACTGGTACCTGACGGTGAATCGGATGGTGGGTGCGCTCGGGCTACCCGCCTTCAAGGACTGCTTCTTCTCGGCGTCGGCCGCTGAGCCCGGCAGCGACAGCGATCGCGCGGATGGAACCAACGCAGCGGGCACCGACGGCGGTGGAGCGCCGTTCGGGGTCGACCCGCGGGCCGACGTGGAGGCCCTGCTCTCGGCCTTCTCAGCCGGGCCGGCTGGAATCGGCGACCGCATTGGCCGCACCGACACCGAGCTCGTGGCCCGGCTGTGTCGCCCTGACGGTGCACTCGTCACCTCCGACGAACCGATCGCCCTCGCCGACCAGAGCCTGATGCGCGCCCAGACCGACGACGATGCCTTGTGCTGGGCCACCGCAGCGAGCGGACCATGGCGCTACGTGGTTGCACTCCACACGGCCGCCACCGCCGAGACGATCACCGATCGGTTCGAACTCGACCACACGATGCTCGTCTACGACTGGCGTTCGGGCACGGCCACCCCTGCGGCCAGCATCGAGGTCGACGTCGGCCATCGAGACTGGGCCCTGTTCGTGTGCTGCCCGATCGAGGGTGCTGGGGCCGAGGCCCGAGCACTGGTCGGCGACACGGCTCGCTTCGCCACGATGGGGTCAGCCCGGGTGGAGGTCGGCGACGGCGGTCTCGACGACGTGCGGGTGATCACCGCGGCCGCCGAGGCCAGCGTCGACCTCACGTGGTGGGAGAACGGCGCCCTCGTACGGCGTCAGGCGCCCTCGTAGACCTCGGCGTCGGGGAAGAAGGCGGCCCAGGCGAACCAGAACTCGTTGCGATGGGTGGCCGGGGCGAGTTGGCTCCCCGCCAGTGGTCCGTCGACTGCGACGCCGAGCAGGGTCCAGGTGGTACCCGTCTCGGCGTCCACGAACTGGTCGTCGTCCGAAGCCGAGAACGTCAGCTCCTGCCCGTCCACCCGGCGGTCGTAGGCGATGGCCGAGCCGATACTCTCGCTGGCTGCGATCGACGCCGCGTCGAGGGCGTCGGCGGTGTCGCCACCCCACAACACAGCGACCGGCAGATCGCCAACGGTGTCGTTCACTGCGCCGACCTCGGTGAGCACCGAGAACGGGTAGGCCTTCTCGACCGTACCGTCGCTCACCCCAACCACTCGGGACAGCGCAGGGAACCGGGGATCAGGCTCCTCGTCGAACAGGAACGGACGGGGCGACGAGCTGTAGCCGACGTAGGAGTTCGTGCCGTACTCGATGTCGAACCCGGTGTCGCGGGCGAGTGACAAGGCGTCGGGGAAGTTCTCCACCACGTCGCCGTAGGAAGCAATGGCCGTCGGGATCACCTCAAGTTGTGTACCGGCCCATTCGCCGACCAGGGCCTCCCCGGTGAGCTGTTGCCAGAGGGTGAGGGTGCCCTCGTCCCACATCACGAGGTCGCTGTTGCGCAGAAGGCCCGACACGCCGAACCGCACGGCGGTGTTGTCCACCCGGGAGTCGAAGGTGATGGCCGTGTTGCACAGCGGGCAGTAGGTCACGGCCACGGGGATGTCGCCGTAGCGGTCGTTCACGATCTCGTGGCGGGTCATGATCGACAACGGATAGAAGCGGGTCTCGCCGTTGAACTGCACCAGCGCTCCCGGCTCTCGGGGATCAAGCCAGGTCGCAGCTGTGGCCGGCTCGAACTTCGGCGTGTCGATCGGCGGGATCCGATCACGGGGGTCCACCGAGGGGATACCGAGCTGGAACTCGCCGATGTCGACGGTCTGGCGCGTCCAGTCGGTGGTCCACGGTTCGGTGGCCTGTCGAACCTGCTCGCCAAGTGCACCCTGCGGATCGTCGTCGACCACGCTCACCTCACCGGTACCGCTGGCCACACCACCGGAGAGGTCGAACGGTGCGTCGGTCTCGGTGGGCGAGATGAGGTCGGCGGGCTCGGCATCGTTGGCGGACGCATCAGGCTGGTCACCGTCATCGCCGCTGTCGGTGCTCGGAGCATCGACCGCGGTGTCGTCCGCAGCATCGGCTGCGGCGTCGTCCTCATCTGATCCGGCACAGGCGGCGGCGACGAGCGCGACCAGGAGGGCCAGGATCACGAGCCGATGGCTCGGCCGGGAGAGCATTGGGCGTTCGTTGTCAGGCACGCCGAAGCGAACCGGCCGCACCGCGCTCGTGTTCCCCGATGGTCGAGATCAGCCCCGGAGCTGGCGTTGCGCCTCGCCCATCAGCTCGATCGTCTCCAGCGCCTGGGCCTGGTCGGCACTGACGCAACGGATGATCACCTCACCGAAGCCCGCCTCGGCCAAGCCATCCAGATGGGCCACCGCATTGTCGACGCTGCCAACGAGCAACTGGTCGACAGACATACCCCGGTACCCGGCCTCCACCCGCTCCGTGGCGGCGCGGCGGGCGGCGGCGCCATCGGCGAGCACCAGCACGTCGCGGCGGATGATCGCCGACGGCGACGTGCCGAACCGCTCGCACTGGGTGCGGTACTCGTCGAGGTACGGCGCACTCTCCTCGGTGCGCAGGTTCGGCCCGGCGTACCAGGCGGTGCCGAATTCGGCGGCCCGACGCAGCCCAGCCGTTGCGTGGCCGCCGATCCACCACTCCACCCCCCGGCTCGGGCGCAGGGCAACGCTGGCGGGCGCCATGTCGAAGGCGGGGCTCCCGACGGTGTCGCCGGCCAAGAGGGCCTGGATGGTGCGGATCGACTCGTCGGTCACCCGCCCGCGAGTGCCGAGGTCGGCGCCGAAGGCGGCGAACTGGTGGGCGCCCCGGCCGATTCCGGTCTGCACGATGAACGGCGCGTCGAGGTGGCCGGCCAGCGTGCCGACGTGCTCGGCCACGAGCAGGGGTGACCAGAGTGGCAGGAGGAACAGACAGCCCGCCCGCCGATCGGGCCACTCTGCGAGCAGGCGGCCGAGCGTCGGGGTGTTCTGCTGGTACCAGTGGGGTTGGGCGTGGTGGTCGCCCACGGTGAGCGAAGACAGGCCAGCGGCGTAGGCCGTTCTGGCCCGCTCCACCACCATCGCAGCCACGGCCAGCGGGTCGTCACCTTGCACCGACGACGACAGCGAGATCCCGACGTCGATACCCATCAGTCTGACGCCTCCACGACCTCGGTCGACATGGTGTTGGCCGCCAATGCCGTTGGCGAATAGAGCATCGGCAGGAGTTCGCAGGCGAGCCAGGTGGCCCGCTGGTCGAGATCGTGGCCGTCGTCGCGCCGGCCGCTCACACCGTGGGGCACCACCCACCCCGATGCATCCCAGTCCGACAGGTCGAACACGTAGCGCGCAACCGAACCCGCGGCGGAGCCGAGCCCGCTCGCAGGATTGATCGATGCGCACCGAACGGTGTCGCCGTCGCCCGCCACGCCGTCGGTCGGCGGATGCAGATGACCCATACCCGGGCGGGCGCTGGCCAGCGGATGCGGCGAGACCATTGTGTGCACCCGGTCCCAGCGCCAGGTCTCGGGGTCGGGGCCGAGTTCGGCGGCCAGATCGGCCGCCACCGAGTCGACCAATGCCCCGAGCTCGGTCGCGAGCGTCTGGTCGTCGAGGCCCGGTACGAGCCGCCAGCCGTCGCCGACGAGCAGGCGGCTCGCCCCTTCGTAGGTGTATCGGCTGGCCAGAACCGCCGACGGCCAGCCCGCCTCCACCGTGGTGAGGTCGTCGAGCCCGAGACGCTCCACCACCAGGACGTGCCAGGCGTTGCGGGTGGCGGCATACACGGTGGCGGCCGCCGAATCGGCGGCCATCTCGTGGTCCCACCCATCGAGCAGGCCGAGCGCCGCTCGACCGAGATCGGTGGCCGGTGTTGCACCGGCGAGACGTGCGAGCACGTCGGGGGCCACGAGCGATCGCACGTCGGCATGGATGGTGGCCATGTCTGCGCTGGTGGCCGCCGTGAGATCACCCAGCAACTCCACGATCCGGTCGTGGCGGGACGGGCCGGCGAAGTCGAGCGACACGTACGGGCCCCGTTCGCTGATCCGGTTGTTGGCGGTGACGAGGAATCCCCGGTCAGGATCCCGCCACCTCGGCATCGCCTCGAAGGGCACGACGCTCGACGGCTGCCAGGCGTGTTCGTCGGTGCCGGGGACAGGGCCCCAGCGGTTGGCGGCGGGTCGGTCGATGAGGCGGCCTCGGAGCAGGAAGGAGATGGTGCCGGCCCGATCGGCGGTGAGCAGGTTGTTGACCGGTATCACCCAGTCGGCGACCGCCACCTCCAGCTCCTCCACGTTCGATGCCGACAGCATCGGTCGGAGGCAGGCGACGGTGGTATCGGCCTGCCCCGCCCCGCCGAGCCCGGTGTAGGCCATCGACAGCACCGGGTCCGTGCCGTCGGGATCGCCCAGCACCACGGGGCCCCGGGGGGTCGAGGCGCACACCACGTCGACGGCCTCGGCGCCCCGCACCTCGATGCGCTCCACTCGACGGTCGGTGATCGCCGTCGGCGGCTCGACGAAGAGATCGGTGTCGTCGGCCATGCCGTGGGTGATGCACCAGGCGACGTCGTCGTTGTGACCGAAGTGGGCGAAACCGGGCACCCCCGGAAAGGCCAGGCCGATGGCATCGAACTCATCGCAGGTCACGTGGCACTGGTGATACACGTTCGGGAACTCGATGCCGCGGTGGGGGTCGCCCGCCAGCAGCGGGGCACCGGTGGCCGTGCGCGACCCGGCGATGGCCCAGGAGTTGGAGGCGCCGTCGACATCGGGCAGCCCGGCGAGCGTCATCTCCGATGCGGTCAGGATGGCCGACACGGCGTCCAGGAGGCCAACGTCATCGCCGTGGCCCGGCACCATCGCCGACGCCGCGGCTGGATCCCCCACCATGGCCGCCACCACATCGCCGCCGGCCCGGCGGGTGACGGCGGCTCGCCACAGCTTGCGGTGCAGCGTTCCCATATAGAGGTGTCGCACCTTGTACACCGCCAGGCAGTGCCATGGTTCCCACGGCTCGGGGGCGTCCGGGTGATCGACGAATTCGGCCGGCAGGTTCCCGGCGTTGGCCACAAGCCACTCGTTCACGCCCGCCGAATAGGCCTCCACCATGGCGCGGGCCCCGTCGTCGAGGGCCGCCAGATCGCGCCGGGCGGCCGCGGCGATGCCCAGCCGGCGCAGCACCCGATCCTCGGCCACGGCAGATGGCCCGACCACCGACGCCCAGCGCCCCTGGGCCCGCAGGCGATCCCACTCCATCTGCCAGATGCGATCAGCAGCGGCCAACCACCCCTGGGCCCGGAACGCATCGAGGGCGTGGTCGGCCCGAACGTGGCCGATCCCCCACCGGTCACGAATCACGGTGAACGAGGCGGTCATCGGAGATCGCCGAGGATGGCGCTGAGCGTCTCGGCGTCGCCCGGAGAGTTGACGGGAATGGAGAATTCGAGTCGATCCACCCGCTCGGCATATCGGGTTCTGAGCTCACCTGCGATGCGGTCGTGGGTGGCGATGGTGGCCACCGTGTGCAGCATCTCGTCGTGCACCAGGCCTGGGAGGTCGTCCCAGCGCTGGTGGCGTGAGTACTCCGACGCCTGGCGGGCGATGTCGCCCCAGCCGTGCAGCTCGAACGTGCGGCGGTACGAGGGCGTGGAGAGGTAGAACGCCACCCGAGCTCGCACAGTCTCGGCAACACGGGCGAGTGTGGCGTCGTCGGGGGCGGTTCCGACGAGGGGCTTGAGGCACACCTCCACCTCGTCGACAGAGCGATCGGCCCGGGCGGCGCCGACGGCCATGGCCGGCAGCACCTTCTCGTCGATGAAACGGGGTGTACACACCGGATGCAGCCGGATCCCATCAGCGACTTCGGCGGCAACGGCGCACATGTTGGGGCCGATGGCGGCGATGTGCACGGGAATGTCGGGGTGCTCGATCGGCCCTGGATCGAACAGCGGCACCATGAGATCGAGCGAGTAGTGCTCGCTCTCGAAGGCGAGCGGCTCACCGGTCTGCCAGGAATCCCAAACTGCCCGCATGGCTCTGACGTAGTCGCGCATCCACGGCGCCGGGGCGTGCCACTCGAGCCCGAATCGACGTTGGACGTGGGCCCGCACCTGCGAACCGAGCCCGAGCAGGAAGCGACCGCCCGACAACTTCTGCAGGGACCAGGCCGACATCGCCGTGATGGTGGGGCTGCGGGGAAACGCCATGGCCACCGAGGTACCGAGGCCGATCGTGCTCGTGGAGGTCGCCCCGAGCGCGAGCAGCTGATACGGGTCGTCCTTGGTCTCCTCCACCAGTACGGCGTCGAGGCCGACGGCCTCGGCCTGAGCCGCCCCCGCGGCGAACTCGTCGATGCGGAGCGGCGTTTCGGGCTCCCGGAGCCCGGGGTCGAGCTTGCCAAGCGGGAGCAGCGATTCGATCAGCATCGCCAGAGCGTGCCAGCCCGAGCGTGCGGCGTCGAAACGCGGCTCGACCCGGCGCCGCGGCACCGGGTCGAGCATTCGAGATGGGGTGACCGAATCGGTCGGCCGCTGACCTCAGTCGGCCTCGGCGAGAAGCCGGTAGAGCGCCTTGCGGGCATCGGTGAGGATGGCGACTGCCTCCTCGACCTGTGCCTCGGAGCCAGCGGCTCCGACCTGCCGGGCGGCTGCGCCCAGCTGGAACATCGAGCGCTTCAGCGCCATCGGCGCCCCGGCATCCTCGCCGCTGAACCGCTCCCACACGGGGGGCTCGTCCAGCGCCGCCTGGGCCTCGCGGCCAGCCTCGGTGAGGGTGAACACGTTGCGTCCGTCCTCGCTTCGGCTGATGACGAGACCCTCGTCGGCCAGCAGCTGCAAGGTGGGGTACACCGAGCCGGGGCTGGCCTGCCAGCCTCCGCCGCTTCGGGTTTCCATCTCTTGCATGATGTCGTAGCCATGCCGGTCCTGCTCCGAGAGCAGCACCAGGATGGCGTTGCGGATCTCACCGCGACTCACTCGGCTGCGCCGCCCGCCCCGGCCGTGCCGGCCCGGGCCTCGGCGGCGACCGCCGCGGCCTCGTCCTCGGCCGAAGGGTCGACCCTCGTGGTCGTGATGGTCATGGATTGCGTGATGTGATCGGCCTCTCATGTGGGGCCCTCCTTCGCGTCGTGTCGTTCTGGGATTGATTTAACGATATATCGTTATCTATCACGACACAACGGTGACACTGGGCACACCGGGGCCTCCGATCGACACGACCCCGCCTGGGCTGGGAAGGCGCGGCCGGGTCTGCTAGCCACAGGGCATGACGGAATCAGGCACCGCACCCGACGACACGAGCGACCGCCTCGTCACGCTCCTGCAGCCCGTGCTCGCCGCCTCGATCCCGGGCTTCGACGAGTTGCTCTCAGCGGAGCGACTCTCGGGCGGTGCGTCACAGGAGACGTACCGCCTCACGGCTCGCATCGCCGGTGCCACCCGGCCCCTGGCGTTGCGGCGAGCCGCCGGCGGAGAGACAGGGGCCGCGGAGGGCCGCCCCGGCCTGGCCGTCGAGGCAATGCTGATGCAGGTGGCGGCGGCCGCCGGCGTGCCGGAACCAACGGTGCACGCCGTGCTCGATCCCGATCTCGGCCTCGGCGACGGCTTCGTGATGGAGTGGCTCGACGGCCACACCCTCGGGGCACGGATCGTGCGCGCCCCCGAGCTCGACGAAATCCGACCGCGCCTCGCCTATCAATGCGGCCAGATCCTGGCCCGGATCCATGCCATCGACCCGGTGACGACAGGCCTCGCCGAGCACCTGACAGTGATGCCGACGTCGGAGTTCATCACCGAGATGTGGAACCAGTACATCGAGATGGGCACCCCTCAACCAATGATCGACTTCACCGCCCGGTGGCTTCTCGACAACTGCCCCGAGACCACCGAGCCCCGCGTCGTGCACAACGACTTCCGCAACGGAAATCTCATGGTGTCCGCCGTCGATGGCGTGACCGGGGTGCTCGACTGGGAGGTGTGCCACCTCGGCGACCCGATGCGAGACCTGGGTTGGATCTGCACCAACTCGTGGCGCTTCGGCCGCCGTGACCTGCCGGTGGGCGGCTTCGGCCACTACAACGATCTCTTCGCTGGCTACGAGGCCGAGTCGGGTGAGCCCGTCGATCGCGAGCACGTCCACTTCTGGGAGGTGTTCGGGTCGTTCTGGTGGGCGATCGGGTGTCTCAAGATGGCCGACCACTGGCGCCACGGCCCGGACCCCAGCGTGGAGCGCCCTGGCATCGCCCGCCGCTCATCGGAGTGCCAGGTCGACTGCGTGAACCTGCTCATTCCCGGACCGGTCGATCTCGTGGTTCCAGGAACCGATCATGCCCGAGGGTCGTCGATCGACATGCCGTCAACCGGAGAGTTGGTCACGAGCGTGCGTGACTTCCTGCGAACCGAGGTGATGGCGTCGACCGAGGGCCGGACGAACTTCATGGCCCGGGTGGCCGCGAACTCGCTCGACATCGTGCTGCGCGAGCTCGACTTGACCAGGGCCCACCTCACTGCCGAACGCACGCGGCTCGGCGCGCTCGTCGGCCGTGGTGGGAACGACGGCATGCCCGACCTCGAGTCGCAGCGGTGGGGGCTCGTCAAGGCTCTGCGGCGCGACGAGATCGATCGCACGAGACCCGATCTCCACCACCACCTGCGTTCCACGGTGGTGAACCAGGTGGCGATCGACCAACCGCGCTACTCGGGCTACCTGGCCGCCATCGCCACCGCAGAGGAGATGTCACCGTGAGCGACGACCAGCACCTCGACCCGTATCTCGACGTGGTGAACCGGCTCGGCACCATCGCCCGGGCCACCACACAGGACCAGCTCGACACGGCGGTCCCCGCCTGCCCCGGATGGACGGCCCGCCAGACCATCGCCCATCTCAGCGGCCTGGCCGAAGACTGGGTGGCGGGCAATCTGGACGACTATGGCTCCGACACCTGGGCGGGCGCCCAGGTGTCCCGTTTCGACGGGTCCCCGATCGACGACGTGCTCGACGCCTGGCAGCGGGCGGCAGAACGGTTCGCATCCCTTGGCCCATCTCCGATCGGCGGCACGGCCGCAATGTGGGCCTTCGGCGATGCCGTGGTGCACGAAGCCGACATCCGGGCCGTGCTGGCCCCCGGCACCCGCCCGCCCGACGATGCGGTTGCTCTGGGGCTCAAAGCAGGAGTGGCGCGGTGGCGACACCACCTCGCCAGCGCCGGGGTGGCCCCGATCGACCTGGTGGCCAGCGACCTGCGAACGTGGCGCATCGGCGATCCGGACGCCACAGCAGAGCAGGTGGAGACCACCGCCTACGAGGTGTTCCGCGCCCTCTACGGGCGCCGATCCCGCCGTCAGACCGAGCGCTGGCAGTGGTCGTGCGACCCGGCCCCCTACCTCGACCCAGGTCTCCCGTTTCCGTTCCGGTGGGCTGACACCGACCTCGACGACTGAAGCTCGCCCCGCCGTCGGGAGCGCCCGCCCCCGGGGTCAGATCTGGGCGCGCTCCGGGGAGTCGATCACAGCCCGCATCTCTCCGATCTCGGTGCCGGCCTTGTTGGTCAGAACCTGAGCTGCCATCTCGCCATCGATCGCAATGGCTCCGAGCCGGGAGAGCAGGCCGGTGATGGCCAGGTGGGACGCCCGGGCGGTGCCGTCTTCGGCCTTCACCACCATCCCCAGACCACGATCGGGCAGTGCGGCCATGAACACGCCCTCGGCGCCGGCCTTGGCCACCACGGGCTCAGTCGCTCTGGCGGCGAGCTTGGTCTCGGTTCGGCCGGTGCCCGACACCCAGAATGCCCGCTGGGCGGCGCTCACCACCGGCACCGTGGCCGTGGCCTCTGGCTCTGGAAGATCCACTGGATCCACGAGCCGAGCCATGGCGAAGGCAAGCCGTTCGAGTGGCAGCGCGAACACTGGGATGCCACACCCGTCGATGCCGGACACCATCGAGTCGAGATCGAGGTCGGTGAAGGTGGCGAGCGCCTCGGTGACGAGGTGCTGGGTTGGCGACTCGCGGTCGATGTAACCCGCCGTTGGGTGACCCAGGTACCGAGCCACGGCGAGAAAGCCGGCGTGCTTGCCCGAGCAACAGTTGAAGATGGGGCTGGCCTCAGTGCCATGCGTGAACGCGGCGCGACGCGCCGCCTTGCCGAGCGGCAGGTCGGGCCCACACTCCAGATCAGCTTCGGCGAGGCCGATCCGGTCGAGCCAGCTCATCACCGCCTCGACGTGCTCGGTCTCACCCGAGTGGCTCGCACAGGCGAGGGCGAGCTCTTCCTCCGACACGCCACAGGCGTCGCCGGCTCCGCTGGTGAGGATCGGGATCGCCTGGATCGTCTTGATTGCCGAGCGCGGAATGGTGGGCCGCTCACGATCGCCCCAGGTGTCGAGGCGACCGTGCCGGTCGGCAACGATCGCGTGGATGCGGTGCGCGCTCTCGATTCCCCCGCCTCGGGTCGCTTCGATCGTGAAGCTGGCGGTCCTCACCCGGCGTTGACGCCCTCGGTGTTTCCCGCCTCGGCCTCGTCGAGTAGTTCCGGAAACTGGTAGTCGACCCCGATGAGCTGGCGCAGCATCGGTGATGCCGTTGCCTGGATGGCCGGATCGACGCCGCGGATCTGGTCTTCGAGCTGGATGATGAACTTGGGCAGATACTCGATCAGCACCCCGATCCGATCATGGTCCGCCTGGTTCGGCATGGCGCAGTGGTGAACCATCCCGTTGAACAGCACCACGTCGCCCGGCTCGCCCGTCATACGGGCGCAGGTGGCGAAGAACCGCTCCGGATCATGCGGATAGGTCAGATCCTGTTGGGAGCCCGGCAGGAACGCCGTTGCCCCGTTCGTGTCGGTGAAGGGATCCAGAAGGATCGTCGCCTGCAGGTTCATCGCGAAGCTCGAGTTCATCCGCGCCGGGAACTCGTTGCGCCGGTGGAAGTCCCAGTAGGGGTAGTCGATGTGGGGTTCCTGGCCCGGCCCGCCGGGGAGAAGCCGGTTGGCGGCAATCGATCCGAGCTTGAAGGCCGACCCGAGGATCGCCCCCGTCACCGCACACACGGTGGGGTGTTGCACCATCTCCACGAACACGTCGCCCTTGTTCAGCAGATTCCACACCCGGCGCTGGAGGTGGAGCGTGTCGGCGTTGGCGCCCTGGAAGTGGGTGGCCGTGTCGGGGCCCTCGGAATAGCGCAGGATCAGGTCACGCGCCTCGGCCACCTGATCGGCGGCGAACGCGTTGCGGAGCACCAGCACGCCGGAGCCGGTCAGGAACTCGTCGATGAGCGCCTCCATCCCGTCGTCGAGGTCGCGTTCGGAGAACTCTCGCATTGCCATGGCCTGTTTCATCGTTGTCCTCCACGGACTCGCCGTGAGACCTCGGGCAACGGAACGCTAGGCGGGCCGGACGTGGACCGCACCACGAGATCCGGGGTGACAACGTGGGTGACGGGCGAGCTGCGCCCATCGACGCGCTGCTGGGCGCATCGGGCAGCGACCCGGCCGATCTCCCGCCGGGGCTGGTTCACCGTGGTGAGGTCGACGGTACGGAGCGCCGCGAGCCAGGTGTTGTCGTAGCCGACCACGCTCACGTCGTCGGGCACCTTGAGCCCTGCCGCCTCCAGCCGATCAATGGCAGCCACGGCCACCAGGTCGTTGGCGGCGAAGATGGCCGTTGGCAGCTCGTCGTCGCGGAGCAAGTGCTCGATCGCCTCTGCTCCGGTCTCCTCCGAGAAGTCGCCGGGAATCACCACGGACCGCACCCCGTGAGCGGCGCAGGCATCGAGGAACCCTCGCCGCCGGCGGTCGGCGCCGGCACCCTCGCCACCGTCGATGTGGGCGATGTAGGTGTGACCGAGTTCCACCAGATGTTCGACCGCGAGTTCGCCCCCACGCTTGTCGTCGTTGCGAACGACGTCCACCCCGCTCACCTCGCCACCGATCACCACGATGGGGCACTCCGCAGCGAAGGCCGCGAGCGCGTCGGGCTCGAGACGCGAGCCCAACAGGATCAGGGCGTCCACCCGGTATTCAAGGAACATCTCCACGGCCTGGGACTCATTGCGACCCCTCAGCCATGCGGCGTTGAGCAGGAGCCGGAAGCCGTTGGCCTCGGCCTCCACGTGGAGGGCGTCGAGCACATCGGCGTGATAGGTGTTGTGGAGATCGTCGATCACCACCCCGAGCGTGTTCGATCGACGCTCGGCCAACCGGCGGGCCGCGGCGTTGGGCCGGTACCCGAGGCGGGCCGCAGCCGCGACCACAGCCTCGCGACGCTGATCGCTCACCTTCGGTGAGCCTCGCATCACGAGCGAGACCAGGGCACGCGAGACGCCTGCTTCCGCGGCGACGTCGTCCATCGTTGGTGGCCGATCTGCACGAGCCATCACCATCAAACCTAGTGCGAACCGGCTCCAGCAGTGCGGTCCCAGGTCACAACGGTGCAGCGCTCCATCATGTGACCTGCGGTGTTACACAGCCGTCACTTGACTTTCGCCAGCTATTCTCTAGGGTGACGGCGGGCACAATAGAGCGCTCCAATGAGAGCTCAGACGTACAAGCCACACCCCCATGGAGTGCACACATGCCCCCAGTCCTTCCTGTCGATCTCGCGCCGCGCATCGCAACCGCCCCCATTTCCTGGGGCGTCTGCGAGGTGCCCGGCTGGGGCCATCAGCTCTCGGTCGACCGCGTCCTCGGCGAGATGTCGGATCTCGGATTCACCCTCACCGAACTCGGGTCGGCCGGCTGGCTTCCCAGCGAGGCCACCCCGCTGCAGGCCACGTTGGACGCCAACGATCTGTCGCTGCTCGGCGCCTTCATTCCCCTGGTGCTTCACGACGCCGACCAGGCCGAGAAGGCCGCGGCACAGGCCGCCGACGCTGCCGCCTTACTGTCGGCCGTCGGCGCACCGTACTTCGTGACGGCCCCGGTCACCAGCGATGACTGGGAGCCGCGACGACCCCTCTCCGATGCCGAATGGGCTCAGCTCTATCTCGGGATCGAGGAGATCGAGAAGCTGTGCACCGAGCAGGGTCTGATCCAGGTGGTACACGAACACGTCGGCTGCGTCATCGAGACCCGCGACGAGGTCGAGCGACTGCTCGACAACACCTCGGCCCGAATCGTGCTCGACACCGGGCACCTGGCCCTCGGCGGCTACGACCCGCTCGAGGCTGCAGAGACCCGCCGCGACCGCGTTGGGCTCGTCCACCTGAAGGATCTCCGTCTCGACGTGGCTGAGCGCCTCAACTCCGCTGAGCTCACCCTCATGGAGGCGGTGCAGGCCGGCCTGTTCCCGTCACTCGGCCAGGGTGACCTGCCGATCGCTGAGGTGGTCCGGGTGCTCGAGGAGACCGGATACGACGGTCACTACGTGATCGAACAGGACTGTGCAATCACCGGCGCCGAGCCTGCGCCGGGAGAGGGGCCCGCGACCGACGTGGCCCAGAGCGTCGACTACCTTCGCACAGCGGTCGGTGCATTGTTCTAGGCCCCGACCTAGCATCACGGGGCGCTGAACCCGAGACGCATGAATCTTCAACAACAACATCCATATTTGGGGAGGAAACCAACCATGAAGAAACTGATGAGCCTGTTGGCTCTATTGTTTGCCTTCGCCCTCGTGGCCGCGGCATGCAGCAGTGACGACGACTCCGATGACGACGGCAGCGGTAGCAGCAGCGAGACCGAAGAGTCGAGCAGCGACACCGATGACGGCGGCGACGACGACGCCGACGCCGGTTCCGACGACGGTGGCGACGACTCTGTGGACCTGACCCAGGGCGGTGACCTCACCTTCCACATGGTCACCCACTCCGACGACGGTCCGTTCTGGTCGGTCGTGAAGCGTGGCGCCGAAGATGCGGCCGCTGCGGTTGGCGTCAACCTCGTGTGGGCGCCGTCCAACAACGACCCCGAGCAGCAGGTGGCCGACATCGACGCCGCCATCGCTGCCGGTTCCAATGGCATCGCGGCATCGCTGGCCAGCCCTGACGCTGTGGCTCCCTCGCTCGAGGCTGCCGTGGCCGCCGGTATCCCGGTCTACACCCTCAACTCGGGTGTGAACCAGTACAAGGACATCGGCGCCGTCACCCACATCGGTCAGACCGAGACGGTCGCTGGTGAGGGTGCTGGTGAGCGCTTCAACGACCTCGGCGCCACGAAGGTGCTCTGCGCCTTCCAGGAGCAGTCGAACGTCGGCCTCGAAGAGCGTTGCGCTGGCCTCGAGAACACCTTCAGCGGTGAGGTCGTGTCGGAGTTCGTCGGTCTCGACGCCGACCAGACTGCACAGCAGAACACCATCGCCGCCCTCCTCGCTGAGGACGACAGCATCGACGCCGTGCTCGGCACCGGTCCCGTGGTCGCTGTGTCGGCCCTGGGCGCCTCGCAGGACGCTGGCAAGGAGCTGATCATCGGCGGCTTCGACATCACGCCGGACATCATCAGCGCCATCGACGCTGGCGATATCGCGTTCACGGTTGACCAGCAGCAGTACCTCCAGGGCTACCTGCCGGTCATCCTCATGTACCTCCAGGCCACCAACCAGAACACCGCTGGTGGCGGTCTGCCGGTGCTGACCGGTCCGGGCTTCGTGACGCCGGAGAACGCAGCCGAGGTTGCTGCACTGGTGGAGGCTGGCACCCGCTGATTCTCAGCAGGTATAGCTAGTTATCGCTGACTTCGGAGGGCGGGCCCGTTGTGGGTCCGCCCTCCGTGTCTCACGCTAAGGGGGAGGCCCATGAACCAAGAGACCACAACCGAGATCGCTGAGAAGGCGGACGATCCCGGTTCCGGAGCCAACGCGACTGACGAGCGACTCAGTCACCGCGGCCCGTTCCAACGCCTTCTCACCTCGCCTGAGATCGGAGCGCTCATCGGAGCGGTTGCGATCTGGGCCTTCTTCTGGGCGGTATCGGTGCCGTTCGGGACCGCCGGCGGCACAGCCAACTGGCTCGACGTCGCCGCAACCCTCGGCATCATGGCCGTGGTCGTGTCGATGCTCATGATCGGGGGCGAGTTCGACCTGTCCTCGGGAGCCATGACCGGCGCAACCGGCATTCTCGTGATCATGCTCGTCAAGGACATCGGCGAGTTAGGCGGGGCCGGACTGAATCTCTGGATCGCGCTGCCGTTGTCATTCCTCGCCGCTCTCGGCGTCGGCTGGTTCAACGGCACGATGGTGGAGCGAACATCGCTCCCCAGCTTCATCGTCACGCTCGGCACGTTCTTCGTGGTCCGAGGGGCGAAGCTCGGCTTCTCGAAGCTCATCGTCGACAACGTGCAGGTCGGACGCATCGACGAAGGCGCCGGATACGAGTTCTGGGTGAAGGTCTTCGCCAGCACCTGGACCCGCACCGAGCACCAGTTCGACAACCGCGACGTCTTCTACAACCAGTTCCTCCTCGCCGGGCTCGTGTTCATCGCACTCGCCTTCTTCGAGATGAACTTCCGCCGCAGCCGCACCGGCTTCTCGGTATGGACCGGCGTCGCGCTGGTCGGCGCCGTGATCGGCCTTGGCGCCTACGCCGGCATGCACAGCACCGACGGCACCTCGATCAACTGGATCCTGGCGATCGTCGCGGCCGCTGGCGCCCTCATCGGCATCGTCGGCTGGGCCCGCTGGCGCTACGACGCCGCCGAGCCGGCCGCAGAAGCCGACGCCGGATCGATGGCTGTCGCCGGCCGCTACACCCTGATCGGCCTCGCCCTCGTGGGCGCCGCGGTGCTCTTCGCCTGGTGGCTCGACTCCACCTCGGAGCGCACGGTCGCGTTCCTGATCACGATCCAGGGTCTGCGGGCGATGCTCTTCGTGTCGCTCTTCGTGATCGGCCTCGTGTACCTGAGCCGGGCCGCTGGTGCCGCCGGACGTGCCCCGAACCGCAACGTGTTCGGCATCCAGATGCTGATCGTGGCGGTGATCGTGGCCGTGGCCTTCTTCATCCAGATCGAGTCGGCGTCACGCAAGTTCCGCACCGAGTTCTTCTCGGTGATGCTGCTCATCGCCCTGCTCTTCGCCGTCTGGTCGGTGGTCAGCCTGATCTCGGCCGAGCGCCGCACCCCGGATCCGGCCGCCGACGCGTGGGGCCGACGCCTCGTGCTGGTTGGCGTGCTGCTGGCCATCGCCGGCGTTGTGATCCGACTGCTGTTCACCACCACCGCCGAGATCGAGGCCGGCGGCGTGCCGCCAGCGTCGTTCAGTGTGCGCATCCTGTGGTTCCTGCTGGTCACGATCATCGCCGTGTTCACGCTCGGCCGTACCCGCTTCGGGAGCTGGGCCTTCGCCGTTGGCGGCAACAAGGAGGCCGCTCGTCAGGTCGGCGTGCCGGCCGCCCGCACCAAGACGCAGCTGTTCATGATCGTGTCGGCGGGCGCATGGCTGGTCGGCATGCTCTTGGCCTTCCGCCTCAACTCGCTGCAGGCCAGCACCGGTGACGGGCTCGAATTCGAGTACATCATCGCGGCGGTCGTCGGTGGCAACCTGCTCACCGGTGGCTACGGATCGGCCGCTGGCGGTGCGATCGGTGCCCTGATCATGGCCATGTCGGCCCAGGGCATCCCCTTCGCCGGCTGGAACTCGGACTGGCGGTTCGTGTTCCTCGGCGTGATCCTGCTACTCGCCGTTATCGCCAACAACCTCATCCGAGCACGAGCGGAGGCCTCACGCCGATGACCGACTTCACCAGTGACTCCACCGCTACGGCGGCGACCCTCGTCGAGGTGCGCGGCATCTCGAAGTACTACGGCAACATCATCGCCCTCTCCGACATCACCACCGAGGTGAAGTCAGGCACGGTCACCTGTGTGCTGGGCGACAACGGCGCCGGCAAGTCCACCTTCATCAAGATCCTGTCCGGCGTGCACCACCACGACGACGGGGAGCTGATCGTTGAGGGGGCGCCGGTTCGCTTCTCGTCGCCCCGCGACGCCCGCGACCACGGCATCGCCACCGTGTATCAGGACCTGGCCATGGTGCCCCTGATGTCGGTGTGGCGGAACTTCTGGCTCGGCTCGGAGCCCACCAGACGGTTCGGCCCGATCAAGATCGTCGATCAGTCGAAGGCGAAGGACATCGCGGTCGAAGAACTCGCCAAAATGGGCATCGACATCCGCGATCCCGAGCAGCCTGTAGGCACGCTTTCAGGTGGTGAGCGCCAGTCAGTGGCGATCGCCCGGGCCGCCTATTTCGGGGCAAAGGTGTTGATTCTCGACGAGCCGACATCGGCGCTCGGCGTGAAGCAATCAGGCGTGGTTCTCCGGTACATTGTCGAAGCCCGCCGCCGCAATCTGGGTGTGATCTTCATCACCCACAATCCCAATCACGCCTGGCCTGTTGGCGACCGCTTCATGATCCTCAACCGCGGTCGGAGTCTCGGCGACTTCGCCAAGGACGAGATCACGCAGGCCGAGCTCACCCAGCTGATGGCAGGCGGAGCTGAGCTGGAGCAACTCCAGCACGAGCTGTCCGAAGCAACTGCTGACACCTAGAGGAACACCTCCAACATGAACCGTCTCGGTATCGCCGTCATCGGCTTCGGCTGGATGGGCCAGGCCCACAGCCGTTCCTATCTCCGTATCCCCACGCTCTTCCCCGATCGCAAGGCGGAGCCTCGTCTCGTGGTCTGCGCCGACAACGTGCCGGCGCGCGGCGAGGAGGCCGTGAGGTCGTTCGGGTTCGAGCGCTCGACCACGAATGCGGTCGAGGCCATCACCGACCCCGAGGTCGACATCGTGGTGGTCGCCGCGCCGAACATGCTCCACGAGGAGTACTGCGTTGCGGCCGCAGAAGCCGGCAAGCACGTCTTCTGTGAGAAGCCCGTGGGGGGCACGCCCGAACAAACCGTTCGGGTGGAGCTCGCGGCCCGCAAGGCCGGTGTGATCACGGGTGTCGGTTACAACTACCGATGGGCACCGTTGGTGCAGTACGCCCGTGATCTGATCGACGCGGGCGCCCTCGGCGACATCACCAACTACCGAGGCCGGTTCTTCTCGATGTACGGGGCCGATCCCATGGGCCTGCTGTCGTGGCGTTTCGAGCACGACGGTGCGGGCTACGGGGTCAGCTCCGACATCTTGTCCCACTCCATGGATCTGGCGATGATGCTGAACGGTCCGATGAGCCACGTGGTGGGAATGGAGCGGACGTTCATCCCCGAGCGCCCCCTCCCCCGCCCTGGTGAGGGCACCCACTACGACCGGGGCGCCCCCGACGACCCGACCGGACCAGTGACCAACGAGGACTACGCCGGCTGCCTGGTGAAGTTCGCCAACGGCTCGGTCGGCACCTTCGAGGCCTCCCGGGCGATCGTGGGTCCCCAGAGCCAGATGGCGTTCGAGATCTATGGCACCAAGGGCTCGCTCATGTGGAACCTCGAGACCATGAACGAGATGAGGGTGTTCCTCTCGGAGACCCATGAGGGCGCCAACGGTGTGATCCACGACGGCTACACCACCGTGTACGCCGGTGATCGCTACCCCTTCCACGGGGCGTTCGTGCCCGGCGACGCCAATGCGATCGGCTACGAGGACCTCAAGGTCATCGAGGACCTCCAGTTCCTCAACGCCGTCGCCACCGACACCCAACACCAGCCCGGCTTCACCGAAGCCGTCGACTACGTGAGCGTGCAGGCTGCGCTCATCCGCTCGTGGCAGAGCGGGTCCTGGCAGCCCATCACCAGTCTTCGCATCGACTGACCAAAGCGCGGTATCCACATGACGAGCAATGACTTGACCAACCCGTTCGGCGCGGGTCGCTTCGACGACCGCGTCGCCATCGTGACCGGGAGCTCCCAGGGCCTGGGCGAAGCCGTCGCCCGCCTGATGGCGGCCCGCGGCGCAGCCGGCATCGTGGTGACCGGGCGCGACCATGACAAGGCGGAGGACGTTGCGGCGTCGCTCCCGTGCGACGCGATCGGCTTCGGAGCCGAACTGGCCGACCCCGCCACCCCGGACCGGCTCGTCGACGCCGCCCGGGAGCGCTTCGGGCGGCTCGACTCGCTCGTCAACGCCGGAGCAACCACGGTGCGGGGCTCGGTGTGGGACACCACCGCTGAGCTCTGGGACGAGATGCTCGCTGTCAACACCCGGGCCCCCGGCCTCCTGACCACGGCTGCGGCCAAGCTGATGGTGCAGAGCGGGGCCGAGGGCACGATCGTCAACGTCGGCAGCGTGGCTGCATACGCCGGTGCCGACTTCCTCTACCCCTACTCGGTGTCGAAGATGGCGCTCCAGGCCCTCACCCGCAATGCCGCATGGTCACTGATGCGTCACCGCATCAGGGTCAACCTCGTCCAGCCCGGCTGGATGGCAACGCCAGGCGAAGACGTGATCCAGAAGCGCTTCCACGGCGGCGACGACGAGTGGCTCTCCACCGCGGCGCTCACCCAACCGTTCGGGCGTCTCATCCATCCCGACGAACTGGCGCGAGCGATCTGCTACCTGGCGTCGTCCGAGTCGGGGATGATGACGGGCTCGATCATCGACTTCGACCAGTCCATTCTCGGCGGCGGCGACGCCGCGAAGCCGCCCCCAGGCCCCGTGTGGGGCGAACCCGATCACGGAGGCCCCGCCTCCGCTGCCTCTGATGGAGCCCAGTCATGACCGACATCGGAATTGTGATCCTCGGCACAGGGCGCATCGGCTCGTTCCATGCCGATCTCCTCCAGCACCGCACCGAGGGCGCCCGGGTCGTCGGCGTCTACGACGTGATGGCCGAGTCCGCACAGCGCACGGCGGCCGCCGTCGGTGCCGTGGCCTACGACACCGTCGAGGCAGCCCTGGCCAGCGACGCCGACGCAGTAGCGATCGCCACCAGCACCGACACCCACGTGGAGCTGATCAAGGCGGCGGCGAACGCCGGCAAGGCGATCTTCTGTGAGAAGCCGATCTCGCTCGACCTGAACGCAGTCGACGATGCGCTCGCCACCGTTGCTGCGGCGGGGGTGCCGCTGCAGATCGGGTTCAACCGTCGCTTCGATCCCGGCCACGCCGCCGTCCGGGCTGCCGTGGCCGACGGGGCGCTCGGCAACCTGCGCCAGGTACGGATCACGAGCCGAGACCCTGAGCCCCCGCCCATCGGCTACGTGAAGACCAGCGGTGGCATCTTCTGCGACATGACGATCCACGACTTCGACATGGCCCGGTTCGTGACGAGCGCCGAGGTCACCGAGGTGTACGCCACCGGTGCCGTCACCGTCGACCCTGCCATCGGCGACGCCGGCGACTTCGACACCGTGACCGTCCTGCTCACCCACGCGGATGGCACCACGACGATGATCGACAACTGCCGTCAGGCCGCCTACGGATACGACCAGCGGGTCGAGGCGTTCGGCTCCCTCGGTGTCGCATCGTCGGAGAACCACGCAAATCACCACACCGTGGTACGGACCGCAGCCGGTTCCCACGGCGCGCCGGTCCCCCACTTCTTCATCGAGCGGTACGTGCCCTCCTACCTCGCCCAATGGGCGGCGTTCGTGGCGGCCGTGGCCACCGGCACCCCGGTGCCCGTCACCGGCGCAGATGGCCGGGCACCGCTCCTCATGGGCCTTGCAGCACAACGGTCGGTGGCAGAACACCGGCCGGTGTCCATTGACGAAATCGGCTGAAACGAGCCGAGACCAGGAGAAACCGAAGATGCGAGTGTTGATCACAGGAGCAAGCGGATTCGTCGGCTCCAACATCGCGGCGGTGTGCCGCGAGTTGTACGGAGACGAGGTGATCACCGGCCGGGTGGACATGATCGACCCAGGCGCCGTTGCCGCTCACGTCGAGGGCCACGCCCCCGACGCCATCATCCATAGTGCGATCCTCAACGATTGGGACGAGTTGTTCGCAGACCGCCAGCGGGCGTGGGACGGCTACGTCACCGCCACCCGCAACTATGCGGCCGCGGCCACCAGCGCCGGGATCCCGATGGTGCTGGTGTCCACCGACTGGGTGTTCGACGGAACACAGGCCCCCACCACCGAGACCGACCCGCCGAACCCCGTCAACCAGTACGGGTTCCTCAAGGCGGCGTCGGAACTCGTCGCCCTCGAACGGGGAGTGACCGTGGCCAGGGTGTCGGGCGTGAACGGCCTCCACCGCGCCCGACCCGAGGCGCCCCGAGCCCAGGACCACGGATTCGGGTACTTCGTGGCATCGCTCGTGGACGCCCTCGAAGCCGGCCAGCCATTCACCGTGTGGGACGGCCCTGGTCTGAACCAGAGCGCCTCGCCCTCGCTTGCCTCGATGTGCGGCGAGGTCATGCGCGAAGCAGTCGATGCCCGCGTCGGCCCCCAGATCCTGCACTGCTGTGGCGCCGAGACGGTGTCACGCCGGGAGTTGGCCGAACTCACCGTCGACGTGTTCGAACTCGACGGCGCCCTGCTGCGCTTCGACCCGGCTCCGGCGCCCGCCCCGTGGCCCATTCCGCCAAACACGGGCCTCGACGCATCGACCACCGCGGCCACGCTCGGTTACGAGTTGCCGTCCGCGCGCACGCTCATCGAAGCCTTCCGGGCCGAACGCACCACCGGTGCGCTCCAGCCCCTCGTCACGTCCACCATCTGAACCGCCTGTCGGTCATCCGAGAACCAGGAGCTCCCATGGAAACGATCAGACTGACGACGGCCCAGGCCATCGTGGCCTGGCTCACCGCACAGCAAACCACCCTTGCGGATGGGCGAACCGCGCCGCTGTTCCCCGGCGTGTTCGCCATCTTCGGCCACGGCAACGTGACGTGCCTCGGCCATGCGCTGGAAGAGGTTCGCGACTCGTTGCCGACATGGCGCGGGCAGAACGAACAGGGCATGGCGCTCGCTGGCGCCGCCTACGCCAAGGCCACCCGGGCTCGCCAGATCATGATCGCCACGTCTTCGGTGGGCCCCGGGGCCACCAACATGGTGACGGCGGCAGCGATGGCGAAGGCCAACCGGCTTCCGCTCCTGCTCATGAGCGGCGACACCTTCACCTCCCGAGTACCCGACCCGGTGCTGCAGCAGGTGGAGCACTTCCACGATCCGAGTACCACGGTCAACGACAGCTTCCGGGCGGTCACCTCCTACTGGGATCGCATCACGCATCCGGCCCAGATCGCGAACTCGCTGCCGGCGGCGCTGGCGACGATGCTCGATCCGGCCACCCGCGGCCCCGCCTTCGTTGGCCTCCCCCAGGACGTCCAGGCCATGGCCTTCGACTATCCCGTGCGACTCTTCGATCCCGTGCATCACGAGGTGCCCCGTCCTCGCGCCGACTCGAGCGAGATCGTCGGTGCCGTCGAACGGCTACGGGGTGCCCGCAAGCCGCTGATCATCGCCGGCGGCGGTGTGCACTACTCAGTGGCTGAGGCCCAGCTCGCCTCGTTCGCCGAGACCCACAACATCCCCGTTGTGGAGACGGTGGCCGGGAAGTCGTCGCTCCTTGCCGACCACCCCCGCTACGTGGGCCCGATCGGAGTCACCGGCTGTGAGGCGGCCAACAACCTCGCAGCCGAGGCCGACGTGGTGGTGGCCATCGGGTGCCGGTTGCAGGACTTCACCACCGGCTCGTGGACACTGTTCGCCAACGCCGACACCACCTTCCTCGGGGTCAACACCACCCGGTTCGACGCAGTCAAGCACCGCTCGATGCCAGTGGTGGGCGACGCCCGGGAGACCATGCGGGAGATGAGTGAGCTGCTCGGTGACTGGCGGGGGCCGGACATGTGGACCGAACGGGCGACGGCCGAGAAGCAGGGCTTCCGCTCCTACGTCGACTCGATCGGTGCCGCCCCCGAGCCCACCGAGCCACTCACCTATGCCCAGGTGGTGGCAGCAGTGAACGCCCAGGCCGGGCCCGACGACGTATGTCTCGCCGCAGCCGGAGGCTTCCCCGGTGAGGTCAACAACGGCTGGTGGAACAAAGGCATCGGCACCTTCGACTGCGAGTACGGCTATTCCTGCATGGGCTATGAGTTGTCGGGAGGCTGGGGCGCCGCCATGGCGTATGGCCCCGGCGGTGGAGCCGAGCGCGACGGCGAGCTGTTCGTGTTCGTCGGTGACGGCTCTTACCTGATGATGAACAGTGATCTGTACTCATCGGTGCTCGCGGGCCACAAGATGATCGTGATCCTGTGCGACAACGGCGGATTCGCCGTGATCAACAGGCTCCAGACCAACCAGGGTGGCAACCCGTTCAACAACCTGTTGGAGGATTGCCGGCTGGCCGGCGACGTGGTGACCGTCGATTTCGCGGCCCACGCCGCGGCGATGGGGGCCGGCTCGGAGACGGTGTCGTCGATCCCCGAGCTGCAGGCCGCCATCGGGCGGGCCCGGGCATCGGATCGCTCGTACCTCATCGAGATGAAGGTCGACCCCTACTCGTGGACTGAGGGCGGCACCTTCTGGGAGGTCGGTGTGCCCGAGGTGTCGAACCTGGCGTCGGTGATGGACGCCAGGGCCGACATGGACAAGGGGCTCCAGGACCAGCGCATCGGATGGTGATCGCGGCAGCGGCGATTGGCTGGTGATCCGGCCGTTCGCCGCTGCCCGCAGCTGGTCCCCCGGCACCCGCGGCGCGCCTCTATAGTGCCAGTGTGCGGTTCAGCACCAACTGGCTGGTGCTCGGTGCCCTTGGCGCAATGAGCGCGTTGGTCGTCCACGAGATGGCCTATCTGGTGCTGCTCGGGCATCCCGGGGGCGTGACGCTCGACCACAGCCACCTCGCCACCCAGTGGGGCCTGGTCACGCCGATCGCCGTGGTCGCAGCCGCGGCGTTCATCATCGGCCAGCTCCGCCAGCTTGGTGCCGGGCGCTCGATCGACCACCGGGCCCTGGCTGCGATCACCGCACTGGCGTTCACCGCCCAGGAGCTCACGGAGAGCGTGGTGCAGTCGGGTGGGCTCGACGCCGCGTTCACCAACCCCGCGATTCTCATCGGGCTGGCATTCAGCCCGCTCGTCGCATGGGTCGTGGCCCGGGTGCTCCGCGAGGCCACCGATCTGCTGGCGGGGATCCTGCCGCCCACCACTCCCCTGCTCGCCCCCGTGGCGGCTCTCGTGCCGCTGGCCACAAGCCACCGGTGCCCCACGACGATCGTCGATCGCAGCACATCGGAACGAGGTCCTCCGTCATCAGTTCGCGTCTGACCACACCGAACTGAACGACAACCCGAAAGGACTTCCGATGGAAACCAAACCTGGGCGCTCCCGCGCCCTGATGATCGCGGCCATGTTGGCGGCGCTCACCCTGATCGCGGCGGCGTGCGGCAGTGACGATGCCGAGACGACGGCCGGCACCACCGACGACGAGAACGTCACTGAGTCGACTGACGCCATGGAGGACGCCGACGACGAGGCCATGGACGACATGGACTCCCACGGCGACGATCACGATCACGGCACGCTGCTCGAGGTTCCCGATGGAATGGCCGTGCCGACGATCGCGGTGACTGCCGAGCCCGACGCCGAATCGGGGGCCAACGTGTTCGTCGAGTTGACGGACTTCGAGATCGCCCCCCTGAGCGCCAGCACCGACCCGGTGGACGGCGAAGGCCACCTCCACCTGTACGTGGACGGCGAGCGGGTGATGCGGTTCTACAACACCGCCATCCACCTCGGCGACCTCGATCCCGGCGAACACGAGATCATGGTCGAGATCAGCGCCAACAACCACTCCCCCTACGCCGTTGACGGCGAGGCCATCACCGCCATGACCACGGTGACCGTGGCCGACGGCGAAGGCCACAGCCATGGTGGCGAGCCGGTCGAGGTCGGGGCAGATGCTGCTCCCGGTATCGAGGTGACCGTGTACGAGGACCCGAAATCGGGCTGGAACCTCAACGCCGAACTGAGCGACTTCATGATCACGCCCGATGCGGTGAACGGCGAGAACGTGGACGGTGAGGGCCACCTCCACCTCTACATCGACGGTGAACGCCAAGGCCGCCTCTACGGCCAGTGGACCCATATCTCCTCGCTCAGCGAAGGCACCCGGGAGATCGCAGTCGAGCTGAGCGCCAACGACCATTCGGCCTACGCCGTTGACGGCGAGCCGATCCGGGGCGTGGTGACCCTCGACGTGACGGCCGAGCAGGCCGCCGGGGGCGACGGTCACAGCCACGGCGACGAAGGCCACAAGGACGGCGAGAGCCACGACGATCACGACCACGACGACCATGATCACGACCACGGCGAGGCGGTTGACAGCACCGTGGACGAGGCGGCGATGGCCGAGGCCGACGTGGTGATCAACGCCAGCGTGTCCGACGGCAAAATCGAGGTCGACGACGACCGCATCGACGTGCCGCTCGGCTCCACGGTGGCGATCCTGATCACCGCCGACATCAACGAGCACATCCACCTCCACGGATACGACGTGCTGGTCGACATCGTGGCCGGCGAGCCGGCGATGATGAGCTTCGTGGCCGACGTGCCCGGCGTGTTCGAGATCGAACTCGAGGACTCGAAGACCTTCCTGTTCGAGATCGCCGTCAGCTGATGTTGCTCGCCCACGGCGTCGGCTCACGAGGAGACCTGCCGCTCCCGCTCTACATGTTCACGTGGGCCTCGGCGATCGCGCTCGTCGTGTCGTTCGTCGCCCTCGGCGTGCTGTGGACCCGCCCCCGGTTGGCATCGGCCGGCCGGGGTCGGGTGATCGGTGGCCTCGGCGCCGACGCCCCGGTGACGGTGGCGTTCACCTGGATCGGTCGGATCGCCGCCCTGGTGCTGTTCCTCACGGCGCTCGCAGCCGGACTCTTCGGCGTGAACGACACCGACACGAACCTGCTGCCGGTCACGTTCTACGTGGTGGTGTGGGTCGGTGTGCAGCTCATCAACGGGCTGGTCGGCGACATCTGGCGCCCGATCAGCCCGATCACCACCCTGGCTATGGGGGTCACCGCCATCACCCGTCGGCTGGGAGTCACGCCAACGGCGGCCCCGGCTGGGCTCGGTCATTGGCCGGCGGCGGCGGGGCTGTTCGTGTTCCTCTTCTACGAGCTGGCCCATCCCTCAGGGGCGGCCCCGCTGACGTTGGGGCTCATGCTGGCGACCCACACCGTGGTGTCGCTGGTGTTGGCAGCGCGGTGGGGTACCGAGTGGATTGCGGAGCACGAGCCGTTTGCGGCGCTGTTCGCCATGCTGGGCTTCATGGCCGTGCTGTTTCGGCGGGGTACGGATCTCGTGGCCCGACCGCCGATGACGGGTCTGGCCACGATGCCGGTGCTCCCCGGCACGCTGGCGACACTGCTCGTGGTGCTCGGTGGCACATCGTTCGACGGCTTCAGTGAGAGCGAGCTCGGACGAGACGTGTTCGGACGCCCAACCGGTTGGGGCGGGGCGTTGGAACTCGGTATCGGGCTGGCCGTGTCGATTGTCGTCATCAGCGCGCTGTATGGCATCGGCGTGTGGTGGACCGCCCGGGTGACGTCGATGTCACCGTCGCAGGCGGCCAACCACTTCACGCCGTCGCTCGTGCCGATCGTGTTCGGCTACGCGATTGCCCACTACGCCCAGCTCCTCGTCGATGAGACCCAGACGTTCGTGTTCCTGCTCTCCGATCCGTTCGGCCAGGGCTGGAACCTGTTCGGCGGGGCCGACGGTGAGGTGAACCTCAACCTCATCAGCGTGGACCTGATCGCCTGGGTGCAGGTGAGTGCGATCCTGTTCGGTCACGTCGGGGCCGTGATCGTGGCCCACGACAAGGCCGTTGAGCTGTTCAAGCCGGGTGAGTCGTTGCGCAGCCAGTTCGCCATGCTGCTGGTGATGGTGGCCTACTCGACCCTCGGCCTCTGGCTGCTGCTCAACGCCTGATCACCCGGCCGCCGGCCTGGTCAGACCATGTGGGTGCGGAGCACCCCGATGTTCTCCACCTCGACCTCCACGACGTCGCCCGCGTTGAGGAGGCGAGGGGGGT
The DNA here is from genome assembly GCA_039029735.1 of Actinomycetota bacterium. Taxonomy (GTDB): domain Bacteria; phylum Actinomycetota; class Acidimicrobiia; order Acidimicrobiales; family SZUA-35; genus CADEDH01. Next base: position 38,413 of record JBCCFL010000016.1, read on the forward strand.
CCATCTGGGAGCCGACACCTTCCGGGGTGCCCGTCGCGATGACATCGCCCGGTCGCAGTGAGGTGGCATGGGTGATGTACTCGATCGTCTCGTCGATCTTGAACAGCATCCGGTCGGTGGTGCTCGCCTGCATGGTGTCACCGTTGACACGGGTGGAGATGCGGCGCCCGTAGGGGTCGCCGAACTCGTCGGCCGTGACGACCACCGGCCCGATCGGGCCCGAGCCGTCGGGGTTCTTGCCGAGCGCCCACTGCGACGTGGCCCGCTGATGTTTGCGACCGCTGAGATCGTTGAAACACGTGTAGCCGAGCACGCCGGCCATCGCTGCGCTGGGCGCGGTGTCGACGAGCGTGTCGCCGATGATCACGGCCAGCTCGCACTCCCAGTCGAGGCCGGGCTCTCCCGTCGGCACCGAGATCCGATCGTCGTGGTTCGACAATGACGCGTACCAGCGGGCGAAGACGTTCGGAGCCGGTGGCCGCTCGCGCCCGGTTTCCTCGACGTGGGCCTGGTAGTTGAGGCCGAGGCACATGATCTTGGCCGTGGTTGGCACCGGGGGGATCCGTTCGATGCCGGCAACGGCGATCTCGGGACCGGTGGGCTCGGCTGACCTCCATCGGTCGAGATCACCGTAGAACTCGTCGACCGACGTCAAACGACGAACCGTGGAGCCATCACTCCCGACCACTCCGATCGCGTCGCCTGCTCCATCCCGATAGCCCAGAAACCGCATGGGCCCACCGTAGGCCGCACTGTCACGGATGCGAATCCGCGCCACTCACCGTCGCCTGGCCGTGCGCGGCTGGGTCGTAGAGCGCGAGCTCGTCGACGTCGGGCGCGTCGAAGACCGCCCACCACCCGTCGAGATCCGAGCGCCTGATCGGTGCGGCGCTCCACGGCGGCGTCTGGTTCCTGATCTCGATGCGACGCCAGAGCTCATCGACCGGCACGGCGAGGTAGTGGAGCTCGACCCCGACGCCGAGTCGTCGCCCCGCCGTTCGAAACGTGTCACGCTCGGCCCTGGTCCAGAGCCCGAAGTCGACCACAACGCTCACACCGAGGCTCAGCAGCTCCTGGGCGAGCCGCCAGAGCCGATCTTCGACCTTCTGCCCCAGCTCGCGGTCCCACGGGCTCGAGCCGAGCTCCCACTGCCACTCGTCTTTCGTCAGGCGTACGGCCGGGCGCCCGGCGGCGATCTCAGCAGCAAGCGACGTCTTGCCGGCGCCAGGGAGACCGCACATGAGAATCAAGCGAGCGTCGGTCATCCAGGCCCATCACAGCACAGACTCAGCAGTACCCCAGACGAGTTGCCGGTGGCGGCGGATCATGATGAACACCGCTGGCAACCCAACCAGGCCGAGCACCAGGTAGGCCATAAGGGCGGCTTCGGTTCGCAACTCGGGCACGAGGATCACGGTGGTGACCACCTCGATCGCAGCGAGGAGCGCCACGAAGCGGACGAGCATCACCTCGTTGATCCGTGACGCCACCCAGGAGCCAAGGGGCGCACCCCACGTCACCACCGGTACCGCGGCCAACCACAGCCCGAGCAGATCGGCCTGCGACACCGCAAGATCGGTGGCCTCGCCCCCGACCGCCACCACCCGGTCGCCCACCACCTCGACCGAGAGCTGACCGTCCAAGACGCCGAGCATCACGAGGCCCACCACCGACACCGCCGCCATGGCCATGATCGCCGACGGCAACGCCACCTTGGCCGGCACGTCGACGAGGGCCACGAGGAACAGGAACACCACGATGTTGGCGCCCGTACCCGTCATGCTCGACAAGAACCCGCCGAGCAGCGCGGTGATCACCAGCCCGATCTCCACCCGGGTGTTCCACAGTGGCTCGCCGTGGTCATGGTCGCCGTGGCGGAGGTGGCGCAGCATGAGAACCGACGTGGTGGCGAGCACGATGCTGAAGGTTGCCTTGACCCACGGGCCCGGGATCGACGACGGCCAGAACAGCTCGTCGGGGCGCCCGAACAGCACCACCGACGCCACGAACCCGACGATGGCCGCCACCGACGCAATCACGGCCGCCCGCCGGTGATAGGGGCGACCGAACATCAGGATCGACACGACGGCGCTGGTCATTCCAACGGCCTGAATCGACAAGCCGAAGGTGCGGGCGACCGAAGCTGGGATGTCGAGCGCCTTGGTGAACACCGGGAAGGCGACCGCTCCACCTCCCTCGGGCGACGACCCGGCGAGGAAGCTGCCGAACGCCATCGTGACGGCTGACTCCCAGTGGCCAGCGACGCGGGGGCCGAGACCGCTGCCGAGCACGGCAACCGCCCACACTGCAGTGACCGTGATGGAGAAGAACCAGCGTTTCCACAGCACGGTTCGGGAAGCCGCCACCGTGGGGGCGGACGTCATGGGACGAGCGCTGTCATGAATCGGGCACTGTTGTCGTCACCGGCCCAGTGGTCGAGGACGGCGGCGCTTCCAGCCCGATGAAGGGATCGATGAACGGAACGGTGGTTGTCACGCGGAATCTCGGAGTGAAGAAGATGTCGACCTGGGTACCCGAACCGGCGATGGCGCGGATGTCTTCCGTGATGACCCCTATCGGCGGTTCGACGGGCCCGTACACCAGAATCGTGGCAACGTCGCCGTCGAGGCGTGCGGCGTCCACCACCACACCGTGCTGCTCGGCCCAGACGTCGACCACGTTCACCACTCGCTCTTCCAGCAACTGCTCCGGGGTGGTGGTCGACGCCCCCGGGGTGATCGCCCGCTGCTCAGTCCAGCGCAGCTGCACCGACACCGCCGTACCGAGTTCGGCCTCGAACCGCTCGGCCAGGTCGTCCACCGACGGCGGATCACCCGGCCCGGCGGCGTTCACGAGCACCACAGCTCCGTCGATCACCGTGATCGAGTCGACCACCGAGTCGTTGGCCCGGCCGGCGGCGGCCAGCCAGGCCGCCACGATCGGCTCGACCTGGGCGACGAGTGCCTCCTCATCGCTGAGGACCTCGGGCACCGTCGTGGTGGCGCGCTCGGTCCGTACCCACTCCACCACCAGGTTCACCGGGCCGAGTTCGGCTTCGAGCGCCTCCTTCAGTGGCCGTTCGTCGGGCGGAGCGTCGAATCCGCGCAGCTGCACGAGCACCCGGTCGTCGGTCACGTCGACCTCGGATGAGAGCGCGAGGTCACCGAGCCACTCGGCCACGATGCTCTCGGCCCGGACCTCCTCGACCACGGCAGCCGACCGGTCGAGCAACGGCAGGGTGATCGCCACCACGACAGCGCCGGCCACGAACGCCGCCACCAGCAACTGGACGGCGGTGTTCGCCAGCCGACGCGGCGGCACGAAGCCTGTGCCGACGAACACCATCACGCCGGCGAAGATGATCGCCGCCAGGTTGGTGGCGTAGAGCAAGAAGGCACCGGTGGCGAGATCGAACTGACCGGCCTCGAGCGTGATCCCCACCGCCCCCAGCGGCGGCACGAGCGCCACCGCCACGGCCACGCCGGGCAACGACGACGAGACGTCTTTGCGCACGGTGGCGTATGCGCCGGCCGCACCGGCCGCCAACGCCACCACGAGGTCGCGCACGTCGGGCTGGGTTCGCGCGAGCACCTCGTTGGGCAGCGGGCCATCGGGCAGGATCAGAGAGATCAGGTAGCCGATGGCGATGCACCACGCCGTGGCCAGCACCACCCGCATGACCGACCGCGCCGTCGGGCCGAGGAGCGACATCGACAAACACGCTGCGGTGGCCAACACCGGCGTCATCAGCGGCGCGAGCAGCATGGCGCCGATCACCACCGCCGCCGAGTTGGCGCTCAGGCCCATCACGGCCACGACGACCGACAGCGTGAGCATGACCGTGAAGCGGGTGGCCCAACTGGGAACCGGCGTGATGGCGAGTTCATCCATCACCCGCCGCCGTTCCTCGGGATCGAGATGACGGTGCCACCAGGCCGTGTTGGCCGAGACGGCCGGGACGGCAGCGGTCGGGTCGGGATCGACCGAGGGGGCTGGGGAGTCGGGGGCCGCCATCGATCCGAGAGTGTAGGAGACCAGCGCCGTTCCCGGACCGGCGCTCGGCGGCGAGCAGCGATACGTTGTCCGGCCATGATGTCGAAGATCGCCACGAGCCTGGCCCGGTCGCAGGGGGCACACGTCGGTGCGGCTGCAGGCGAGAACCACCATCTCGTCATGGGCCCCGGACCCGAACTGGAGGCCACGTGGGTGGACGCAGGGCTCACCCTGCCCGACCTCGATGCCCGTAGGATCTACCGCTTCGAGCGAGTGCAAGAGCAGCTTGCGGCCTTCGGGTACGACGGGATCATCCTGATGGACCCGATGAACCTGCGGTACGCCACCGACTCCACCAACATGCAGGTGTGGGTGATGCACAACGCCGCCCGCTACGCCTGGGTGGGGGCCGACCGGTCGCTCATCGTCTGGGACTTCTACGACTGCGAGTTCATCGCCGGCCACAATCCGCTCGTCGACGAGGTACGGCCCGCGGTCGGCGCCACGTACTTCCTGGCCGGCCCCCGCTACGCCGAGCAGGCCCGCCGGTTCGCCGCCGAACTCCTCGACGTGATCCATGAGCACTGCGAACCCGGCGCTCGCATCGCCATCGACCAGTGCCACTACCTCGCCTATCAGGAGCTGGCAGCAGGGGGGATCGAGATCGGCAACGGCCAGGAGGTGATGGAGCAGGCCCGGGCCATCAAGGGCCCCGATGAGCTCGCCGCCATGCGCTGCGCCGTCCACGCCTGCGAGGCGACAATGGCCGAGATGCGCACCACACTCGTGCCGGGCATGACCGAGCGCGAGCTGTGGGCCGAGCTGCACGCTGGCAACATCCGGCGGGCCGGTGAGTGGATCGAAACCCAGATCCTGGCATCGGGGCCCCGCACGAACCCGTGGATGCAGGAGGTGAGCGCCCGCCGGATCGAGGCCGGTGACCTGGTGGCCTACGACACGGATCTCGTCGGGGCCTACGGGATGATGGTGGACATCTCCCGCACCTGGCTGGCCGGCGACGGCCGCCCCACTGCCGCCCAGGCTCACACCCATGCCCTCGCCTGCGAGCAGATCGAACGCAACCTCGCGCTGCTCACGCCTGGCCGCTCGTTCCGCGAGCTGACCGAGAAGGCGTGGAGCCCGCCGGTGGACGACTACCGCCACTACTGCGTGCTCTACCACGGCGTTGGCCAGTGCGACGAGTACCCGGAGATCGTGTTCCCCGAGGACTGGGATCGGGTGGGCTTCGACGGCGTCTTGAAACCGGGGATGGTTCTGACCACTGAGTCCTACGTCGGTGATCGAACCGGCCGCCACGAGGGCGTGAAACTGGAGGAGCAGGTACTCGTCACCGAATCCGGGCCCGAACGGCTCACGTCGTTCCCGCTCGGTCTGTGACTAGCGATCTGATAGCGACAACGTCGCCCCTGGTAGCCTTGACTCGTGCGGCGAGACGAGATCAGCTCCCAGGCCTGCTCGGTGGCTCGGGCGGCGTCGGTGATCGGCGACCCCTGGGCGCTGCTGATCGTGCGTGAGGCCCTGGCCGGCCATCGGCGCTTCGCCGACTTCGTGGAGTTCACCGGTGCGCAGCCGAGCGTGGTGTCGAACCGCCTGAAGCGGCTGGTCGAGGCCGGCGTGCTCGAACGGCGCGAGTACCAGGAGCATCCGAGCCGGCACGAGTACCGGCTCACCGACATGGGCCGCGACCTGCAGGGTGTGCTGATCGCGCTCACGTTGTGGGGCGACGCTCACCTCGACGAGGGGGCGGGCCCACCACTGATCTACACCCACGCCGGCTGCGACCACGACGCTGAGCCGCATCTCGTGTGCGGCACGTGCGGCGACCCGCTCCACGCCCGCAATCTGCACGCCCGCCCCGGCCCCGGAGCCGACCCCGACACCGTGGCCCGGCGCCGACGTCAGCGCACCACCGGCCGGGGCTGACTCAGCCGCCTGCTACGGGCAGCTTCTGCAGCCGCGCCGGCACGTGCTTGTGCCATGGCGTGAGCGCGATCTCATCCTCCCAGCCCAGCTCGGTCAACTCGTTGGGGGCCACCCCCACCCGATGGTGCTCGCCGTGCTCATCGGGGTGATCGAGGCCCATGCCGTTGGGGAGGCTGATGTGCCCGGCCTGCATCGCGTTGTCGACCTGAACCGGCGTTTCCACCTCGCCGGCCCTGGTACTGAGCCGAACCCGGTCGCCGCTCTCGAGGCCGTGGGTGGCCGCATCAGCTGGGCTCAACCGCAGGGCGCCTGCGACGTCGCTCTTGCGCCAGTCGGGGTCGCGGAAGATCGTGTTGGCGGTGAACGAGCGACGTTCGCCGGCCGAGAGCACGAGCGGGAACTCGTCGGTGGTGTAGGACTCGGGGGCGTCGGGCAGCGCTCGGAACAGGTCGAGCAGTACCGGCAGGTTCACCCTGATCCGCTGATCCTCGACACCGAGCAGATCCCACGCCTGCTCATGTAGGTGGCTGGTGAAGATCACACCGTCATCGCTCGCCACGATCGCGTCGAAGAGGGCATCGCCGGCCGAACGCTCCTCGGTGGTGGTGAAACCGGCCCGAGCGACGGCCTCGGGATAGGCCATGGCGCACATCTGGGCCAGGAACCACAGCGACGCCGACTCGGCCATGCCATCGGGCAGCGTTGGCCCGAGCGTGCGGTACAGCACGCAGGCGCCGACCGTCGACAGCTCGGGCTTGGCCGCAGCCGCCGCCATGAACGCCTCGGCGTACGCCGCCCGCCCCTCCTCGGCTGCGGCGCGCAGCGGGGCGAGATCCTCATCGTCGTACATGCCGAGGGCTTCGACGAGGCGGCTGTAGATCTCGGGCTCGGACAGCGTGCCCGGTCGGGCGGGGAACACGGGCTTGCGGAGGGTGAACACGTTGTCGGGGAACTCATGGGTGAAGAAGACCGCTTCGGGCTTCTCGTACTGGCTCGAGGCCGGCAACACGTAGTGGGCTTCGCGGGCCGTCTCGGTCATGGCCACGTCGACCACCACCGAGAACTCCAGGGCCTGCATGGCCTCGCGGAACCGCTCGGAGTCGGCGAGGGAGTGCACGGGGTTGGAGCTGTCGATGATCATCGCCCGGAATCGATCGGGATGATCGGTGAGCACCTCGAGCGCGATCGAGTTGCAGGGAATCAGCCCGGCGATGATCGGGGCCCCCGTCACCGGCGTGAGCTTGCGACGGCGGCCGCCGCCCCCGCCTCCCCCAAGCTGGGTGAGGTTGGTGTGGGGGTACATGCCGCCGACCTTGGCGAAACTCCCGGAGAAGATCCAGATCAGGCGCTGGAGGTAGGACACAAGGGTGGAGTGCGGGGCCTGTTCGATGCCGAGGTCCTCGAACACGGTGCACGTCGCCGCTCGGCCGATGCGGTGGGCCACCTCTTCCAGCTGGGCCACGTCGATGCCGCAGCGCCGGGCGTAATCGTCGATCGACACGCTGCGGATGACGTCGAGCACGGGCTCGGGGTCGGCCACGTGGTCGCGCATGAAGGTGGCGTCGAACAGGTCGTCACGCAGCATGATCGCCAGCAGCGCAGCCACGCAGAAGGCGTCGGTCCCGGGCCGCACCTGCAGGTGGTGGTCGGCGAGTTCGGCCGACTTGGTACGGCGAGGGTCGATCACCACCATCGCCCGCTCGGGGTCGTTGGCGATCTCTTTCATCACCCGGCGGGCCTCCGGGAACCCGTGACTCATCCACGGGTTCTTGCCGAGGAACACGGCCACCTCTGTGCGCTCCACGTCGCCTCGGGTGTGGGCGTGATAGAGCCGAGCCTCGACGTAGGATTCCCCCGTTTTCTCCTGGGCCAGAGCATTCGACCGGTAGGCCACTCCGAGCGCGGCCTGGAAGGCTCGCCCGTAGGTGCCACCAAGGTGGTTGCCCTGGCCGCCACCGGCGTACTGGAAGATCTTGTCTCCCCCGTGGGCGTCGCGGATCTCAGCCAGACGACCAGCCACCTCGGCGATGGCGGTGGCCCAGTCCACCTCCTCGTAGGTGCCGTCGGGGCGGCGCCGCATGGGTGAGGTGAGCCGGGCCCGATGATTCTGGTAGTGGTCGAGGCGCAACGCCTTCTCGCAGGTGTAGCCCTTCGACCCCACGTGGCTCTTGTTGCCACGGATGCGAGTGAAGTGCCCGTCCTCCACCCGAGCCTCGATGCCGCAGTTCGACTCACAGAGGATGCAGGTGGTCTTGTGCCAGGTTGCCTCGGACATGGTCAGCGCTCCCCCATCAGGATGTCGATACGCACCGTCAGTGAATAGCGATTCGCTACTCAGTAGCTGCATGCTAGTTACCGCGTGGTAACTCGTCAATGGTCACGGGTCACGCCCGCATGGGCGAGACCGCCGCCGTCGAGTACCGTTGAGGCATGTCGAACCTGATGTCGCGGGTGCTGTCCACCGGCTTCGGGATCCTGGCCGCCGCCCTTGCGGCGATGTGGACCATCGAGATCGTTGACACGGTGGTGCTCGACAGCGAGCTGCAGACCAACGGCATCCACCCCCGCGAGTTCGCCGAGCTCGACGGCGTGTTGTGGGCGCCGTTCCTCCACTCAAACTTCGCCCACCTCGTGTCGAACTCGATCCCCATCTTGGTGCTGGGGTCGCTCGTGGCCTTGCGAGGTGTTCGCTACTGGGCCTGGATGACGGCCGCCATCATCATCATCGGCGGCGGGCTCACCTGGCTGCTCGGAGGCTCGGGCAACCACATCGGAGCCAGCGGCGTGGTGTTCGGCTACTTCGGTGCCCTGATGGGAGCCGCTGTGTTCGAACGCCGGATCGCGGCGTTGGCCACCGCGCTCGTGGCGCTGTTCCTCTACTCGAGCATCCTCGTGGGGCTCATCCCCCAGATCGGGATCTCATGGGAAGGCCATCTGTTCGGCCTGCTGGCTGGATTCGCCACGGCCCGGTCGCTCCGCACACCCAGGGAGCCCGAGCCCGAGATCGACAAGAACGAGCCCCAGTACCCGTGGGAGCTCGACGAGCCCTGGCTCGACTCGAACTGACCTGAGGGCGCCTCAGCGGAGCTTCTGGGCCAGCCGCGCCATCTCCACCGCGCCCATCGCCGCCTCTTCGCCAACGTTGTGGCCGCCGGGGCCCTCGCTGCGGGCGAGCGCCTGAGCCTCGTTCTCCACGGTGACGAGCCCGAACAGCACTGGCACACCGGTGTCGAGCTGGGCGCGCATTGCGCCATCGGCCGCGCCCTCGGACACCAGCTCGTAGTGGGTGGTCTCACCCCTGATCACGGCGCCGATGCAGACCACAGCGTCGACCTGGCCCGAGTCGGCCAACAACTTGGCTCCCAACGGGATCTCGAACGAGCCCGGCACGCTGTGGTTGATCACCGTGCGGACCCCGAGCGCCTCCAGCCCTCGGGTCACCCCGTCGTGGAGCCGGTCCACGATCTCGGTGTTCCAACGGGCCCGCACCACGCCAATGCGGAGGCCCGCTCCGCTGAGCCCCTCGGGAACGTCCGCTCGCTGATCACCAATGGCCATGGCCGACACCCTAGCGACCAGGCCGATCCAGCCGGGCCACGCGCCGATTTGCCCGCAGCCTGGGGTTGACCGACGCTGTCACGGTGCCATCCTCCACCTGGCAACCGCTCCCCTACGACGCTGCATTGCGGGCGCGCCTGGCCGCCAACCTCGCCCGGTTCGACGTGAGAGAGCAACCGCTCGACGGCCGGCGCCATGCGGCGGTCGGCGTGGTGATCGTCGATTCCGATGCCGAGGCGCATGGGGCCGACCCCACCACGTTCGACCGGCTCACCGAGCTTGCGGACGTGCCAGGGGTGGCAGCGGGCGAGATCACCGGCCGGGTCGACGGTACGGCCGGCGGCGCGGCGGTGATCCTCACCCGCCGGGGGTCGCGACTCAACGCCCATGCCAACCAGTGGGCGTTCCCCGGTGGCCGGATCGATCCCGGTGAAACGCCGGTCGACGCCGCCCGACGCGAAGTGCAGGAGGAGATCGGGCTCGACCTCAGCCCCGAGCACCTCCTGGGCCGCCTCGACGACTACCCCACCCGCTCGGGCTACGTGATCTCACCGTTCGTGTTCTGGGCTGGGGCCGACGCCGAACCCGAGGCCAACCCCGATGAGGTGGCGTCGATCCACCGCATCGGGCTACCGGAGCTCACCAGGACCGACTCGCCCCGGTTCGTGTCGATCCCCGAGAGTGACCGGCCGGTGGTGCAGGTGCCCATCGGGGGCGATCTCATCCACGCCCCTACTGGGGCCGTGCTCTACCAGTTCCGAGCCGTGGCCATCGACGGTGCCGACACCCGGGTGGATCATCTCGAACAGCCGGTGTTCGCCTGGGGCTGAGCGACAGTTCGCCGAACGCCACGACGCTCCCCGCCACCGGCATTCGCCAGCGCCGGTACACGCCAGCCAAGATGGCCGGCATGGACTTCGACATCGACCCGGACTTCCAAGCCGAACTCGACTGGATCGACGAGTTCGTCCGCACCGAGATCGAGCCGCTCGATTTCATCGTTCGCACGCCCTACGACCTGAACGACCCGATCCGCAACGAGGTGATCCCTCCGCTGCAGAAGATCGTGCAGGAGCGGAACCTCTGGGCGTGCCACCTCGGGCCCGATCTGGGCGGCCCCGGCTACGGCCAGATGAAGCTGGCGCTCATGAACGAGATCCTCGGCCGGGCCCGCAGCGCCCCCACCGTGTTCGGCACCCAGGCGCCCGACACGGGCAACAGCGAGATCCTCGCCCACTTCGGCACGCCCGACCAGAAGGAGCGCTTCCTGGAGCCCCTGCTGCGGAACGAGATCGTCTCCTGCTATTCGATGACCGAACCCCAGGGCGGCGCCGACCCGGCAGTGTTCCAGACCACGGCCGTGGAAGACGGTGACGAGTGGGTGATCAACGGCGAGAAGTGGTTCTCGTCGAACGCCCGCTACGCCACGTTCCTGATCGCCATGGTGGTCACCGACCCCGAGAACGAGCTGGTGAAGAGCCAGTCGATGTTCCTCATCCCCACCGACACCCCCGGCGTCGAGATCATCCGCAACGTCGGCCTCGGCTACGAGCCCCAGACCGACGACCACGGCTCCCACGCCTACATCCGCTACAACGACGTTCGCGTGCCGAAGGAGAACCTCCTCGGCCCCCGAGGCGGTGGGTTCGCCGTGGCCCAGACCCGCCTCGGCGGTGGTCGCATCCACCACGCAATGCGCACCTGCGGCCGGGTGAGGCGGCTGTTCGACATGATGTGCGAGCGTGCGCTGTCGCGTACCACCAAGGGCGAGCTGTTGAGCCAGAAGCAGATGGTGCAGGAGATGATCGCCGACTCCTGGATCGAGATGGAGATGTTCCGGCTCCTCGTGTTGCGGACGGCGTGGCGCATCGACAAGTACCAGGATTACCGCAAGGTGCGGGCCGACATATCGGCCGTGAAAGCGGCGATGCCCGGCGTGTACCGAAACGTGGCGTCGCGAGCGCTCCAGATCCACGGTTCGCTTGGTGCATCGTGGGAGATGCCGTTCGCCAAAGAGGTGATCGAGTCGTTCCACATGGGCCTCGCCGACGGCCCGACCGAGGTGCACAAGGTGCAGGTGGCCCGCCGGGTGCTGGCCGACTATGCGCCGTGCGACGACCTGTTCCCCTCCGGCCACCTCCCCAAACGGCGGGCCGAGGCCGAGGCCAAGTACGCCGAGGTGCTCGAACGCCACCTGAGCACGATCTGAGCAGGAGATCCAGGACATGAGCTCATTCGACGACGTCGTCCGGTACCAGCGCGATGGAGGGGTCGCGACCATCACGCTCAATCGGCCCGAGTCGCTCAACTCGATGAACGACGATCTGATGCTCGCCCTCGACCAGGCGTTGAAGCGGGTGGAGGCCGATCAAGACGTGCGAGTTCTGGTGCTCACCGGAACCGGCCGGGGCTTCTGCTCGGGAGCGGATCTGTCGGGCGTCGGCACGGGATCCGACGCCGATGGCGATCTCGCCGCGGATGGCGATGCGGCCGCCGCAGGGATGGACGAGGTGTTCCATCCGCCGATCCGTCGGCTCGCCGCGTTGGCCGTCCCCTCGATCGCCCGGATCAACGGCGTGGCGGCAGGAGGCGGCCTCGGGCTCGCCCTGGCCTGCGACATCGCCGTGGCCGCCCGCTCGGCCCGCTTCGTGTGCACCTTCGGGCCGCGGCTCGGCATCGTGCCCGACCTCGGCACGACGTTCCATCTCCCCCACCGCGTCGGTGCGGCCCGAGCGCGGGCCATGGCCATGCTCGGCGACCCGATCAGTGCAGACCAGGCGGCCGAGTGGGGCCTCATCTGGCGGGCCGTCGATGATGCCGACCTCGACCGCGACGTCGCCGACCTCGCGGCGCGTCTGGCCCGATCGAGCCCCGACGCCATGGCCCGTATCCGCCAGTCGCTGGCGCACGCCGAGACGAACTCGCTGCCGGAGCAGCTCGATCTCGAACGTGACCACCAACGGCATCTGATCCCCCGCAACATGGGCGAGGGGGCGGCTGCGTTCCGAGAGAAGCGGGAGCCGACGTTCGAGCCAACCCGCTGGGATCAGCCCTAGCCAGGCACCTCCCGACGGCACATCGCGGGCACGGGCGACGAGCCGCTGGAGCGACAGCGGCGCATGGACAGCGAGAGTTGAGCACGCCCGTCAGGGGCTGTGGCCAGCTTCTCGGCACCAATGTGAACCAGTTGTCCACATTGGTCAGGTTCGAGACATCGGATCACCCGTCACACGATGGGCCAGACAGGAACTGCTAGCCCTCGCCATCATCGGCTGCACCGTCGGTCGCCTCACCGTCGTCAGCCGGCCCGCTGCGGGCAGCATCGAGCCAGCCCTGGTAGACCTCGGGATTGGAGTCGATCCAATCGGCGGCGGCTGCATCGATCGTCGCGCCCTGGATCTCGACGGCATTGAGCATCCGGGCCTGATCATCATTGGTGAGTTCGAAGGCCTGAAGGAACCGCTGTACCTGCGGGGCCTTGGTCGCCAAGTCAGTTGAGGCCACCTTGATCAACACGTCGGGCTGGTAGTCGCAGTCGATGTCGCCGACGCCACTGTCGAATGCGGCAAGGCACTCCTCGTCCGCCTCGGGCAGTTCGACCCGCACCAGGTCGTAGGCGGCGACGGCGGCCGTCGGCGTCCACCAGTACAGGAGAATGGGGTCGCGTTCGGAGACGCTCTCGTCGAGTTCGGCCATCGTTGCGGCCTCCGACCCGGAGAACTCCACTTCGAACGGGAGACCGAGGTTGTCGATGATGTCGGCGTCGAACTGGCGATAGTCGGGGTTGGTGCCCAGGAACCGGCCCTGGGGCCGGGTGGCCGACGTTGCGAAGCGCGCAGCCACGTCGTTCGAGGCGAACCCCTCCCACGTGTCGAGCGACGGATCGTCGTCAACTACGTAGCGAGGCACGAACCAGCCGACTCGACCAACCACACCCAACTCGCCGAGCTGGACCACCTGGCCCCGATCGAAGAACCGTTGGTCGCGCTCTGTCACCGCAGACGGCCACACTTCGAGCACGGCGTCGACGTTGCCCTCGGCGATCTCGTCGTACATACCGGTTGTGTCGTCGAGCCGGACCGCCACCACCGGGTAGCCGAGGCCGAACTCGATCACCTGCTCGGCGACCGCAACGTTGAGGGCCGAGCCGGTCCAGTCGTTGACAACGAGCGAGATGGTCGGCTTGGCCTCGAACTCTCCCGCCTCGGTTGTGGGTGCGGCGGTCGGGGCCGGTGGGTCCGACGAACATGCGGCCCCAACGAGCAGACCGGCCAGCACCACGAGCAGTCGTCGGCGGATCTGTCCCGTCATCGTCGTTCCTTCGCCCTCTGTGGATCGCGTGCCCGGCCCCACGAACGGACAACGCTATCCCGCATCCTGACTCGAACGTGATCAGCGCGAGCTGAGCTGGCATCATCGGGCTGAACACTGGACGCTGACGCTCGAACAAGGGGGACCGCCATGAGTGGTCGATTGGACGGAAAGGTCGTGCTCATCACCGGAGGTGCCCGAGGCCAGGGGGCGGCCGAAGGTGCATTGTTCGGGGCGGAGGGGGCCACGGTCTACCTGACCGACGTGCTCGCCGACGAGGGAGCCAAGACGGCGGCGGACATTGGCGCCACCTTCTTCGAGCACGACGTGACCGACGCCGACACGTGGGCCTCGATCGTCGCCGACATCGTGGCCGCCCAGGGGCGGATCGACGTGTTGGTGAACAACGCCGGCATCTTCACGATGCAGCCCCTCTCGGAGACCGATCGAGCGCTGTGGGATCGGATCATCGCGGTGAATCAGACTGGGGTGTTCCTTGGAATGGCAGCCGTGACCCCGACGATGACGGCCCAGCGCTCGGGTTCCATCATCAACATCTCGTCGATCGCCGGCCTGCGGGGCGCCGGCACCGCGTTCGCCTACGCCGCCAGCAAGTGGGCGGTCCGGGGCATGACCCGCAGCGCCGCCCAGGAGCTGGCCCCCCACCAGGTTCGGGTGAACTCCATTCATCCCGGCATCATCGACACGCCGATGGCAAACGAGTTCGACCGCGTTGGTGTGCGAGACCTGATCACCGAGCGCATCCCGATGGGCGCCATGGCCGATGCAGACGACGTGGCCAAGCTCGCCCTGTTCCTGGCCTCCGACGACAGCGCATACTGCACCGGATCAGAGTTCATCGTCGACGGCGGATTCACGGCCTGATCGCAATGGACGGAATCCACGACATGGGCGGCACCCAGGGCTTCGGCGCTGTGTCGTTCACCCCAGACGAGCCCGGCCGCGTCGACGACCGATGGGAGGCGGTGGCCGGCGCTGCGGTCTTCGCCCTGCTCCGTTCGGGCCGCACGAACCTCGACGCCCATCGCCACCGCATCGAGCGCATCGACCCGCGCCGTTACCTGCCGATCACCTACTGGGGCCGCTGGCTGGCAGCGGTGGAAGCGGCGATCGATGAGCAGGAGATCGCCCCGCCCGATGCGGTGGCCAACGCCGTTCGCCAGGCCGGCGCCGACCCGGACCGGTCAGCTCCCCCCGCTCTGGGGCCCGTGGTCGCCTTGGAGTCGAGGGAGAACGGGCGCACCGCCCGGCGCGAGATCGACTCGCCGCCCCGCTTCGCCGTCGGTGACCTGGTGCGCACCTCCGCCCACGCCCCCCACGCCGGGCACCATCGGCTGCCTCGCTATGCCCGGGGCCGGCAGGGAACCATCGCCCGGGTGTATCCGGCGTTCGTGCTGCCTGACGCGACGGCCCACGGTCGAGGCGAGCAACCGTGCCATGTCTACGCCGTGGCCTTCGACGGCACCGAGCTCTGGGGAGCCGACGCCGAACCCGGCCTGCGCTGCCATCTCGACGTGTTCGAGCCGTATCTGTCGGGCGCCGACGAGGTTTCTGAGGAGAGCTGATGTCCGAACACCATCACGGCCACAGTCACGATGACGATGACCCCCGGGCCACCGACCAGGCCGTACGAGCCGAGGCAATCGAGTCGGTGCTGATCGAGGCCGGCATCCTCACCGACACCGAGGTCGATTCCTTCATCGAGACCTGGCACGAGCGCATCGGGCCCATGCAGGGCGCGAAGGTGGTCGCCCGGGCGTGGACCGATGCCAGCTTCCTCGACCGGCTCCGGGTCGACGCGAACGCAGCAGTGCCCGACGTTGGTGTCGATCCGGGGCGCCTTGAACACCTCGAGGTGGTGGTCAACGAGCCCGGTGTCCACCACGTGGTGTGCTGCACCCTGTGTTCGTGCTACCCGTGGACACTGCTGGGGCTGCCTCCGGCGTGGTACAAGTCGCCCGAATACCGCTCACGCATCGTGCGGGAGCCGAGGGCGGTGCTGGCCGAGATGGGCTGCGACGTGGAGCCCACAACCGAGATCAACGTGTGGGACTCCTCCTCCGAGGTGCGCTATCTCGTGATCCCCGAACGCCCGGCAGGCACCGACGGGCTGAGTGAAGCCGAACTCGCGGCGCTCGTCACCCGCGATGCCATGATCGGCGTGGCCCGGATCGAACCAGTCACATGACGAGCGTGGATGGCGCCAACTCGGTGGACCTCGACGCGCTGGCGTCACAACTGCGGGCGCCGATGGCGAACGGTGAGGTGGTGTTCACTCATGCGTGGCAGTCGCGGGTGTTCGCCGCCACGGTCCGGCTCCGGCTCCAGGAGCGCTTCGAGTGGGACGAGTTCCGTGACCGCCTGATCGCCGAGATCGCGACCCACGAGGGCGACCTGACCGGCCCCGCCGACTACGACTACTGGGGATGCTGGCTCCGTGCCTTCGAGGGCCTGATCACCGACCTCGACCTGGTCGACGGATCCGCCCTCGCCTCCACCCGAGAGGCAATCGCCACCCGCGCTCCTGATCACGTGTGACCGTGTGACCGTCTGCGGGGGCTCACCCCGAGTTTCGCTGCGCAAACATCGCGAGCGTCATGACCTCTCGGACGCGTTCAGGGCTCGTCGGCGAAACGAAGGACGGCGTTGAGGAGCACATCGGCGCCGGCCTCGGCCTGAGCCGCTTCGATGTTCTCGGCCTCGTTGTGGCTGAGCCCATCCTCACACGGCACGAAAATCATCGCCGTTGGGCAATGCCCCGCGACGTAGCAGGCGTCATGCCCGGCCCCCGACACCATGCGCCGAGCTGGCAGGCCGAGCGCCTCGGCGGCGTCAGCCACCGACTCCACGCAATCGGGGGCGAAGGCGACTGGGGGCGAATCGTTCTGCTTCTCGACCACGGCCGAGATCCTGTGGCGCGCCGCTGCCGACGCCACGATGGCACGCATCTGCTGCTCCAGCCCGTCGAGCACGTCACCGTCGGGATGGCGCAGATCGAGCGAGAAACGGACCAGCTCTGGCACCGTGTTCGGAGACACCGGTGTGGAGCTGAACTGGGCGAAGGTTCCCCTGGCCCACTCCCCCGCCTCGGCCACGGCCGCATAGACGGCCGAGATGATGTCGGCCACCGCCCGGGCCGGGTCGCGGCGAACCTCCATCGGGGTCGGTCCGGCATGGGCCGGCGATCCCATCAGCTCGATCGTGAACCACCGCAACCCCTGCACCCCGGTGACCACCCCGATGGGGAGATCGTCCGCTTCGAGCAATGGGCCCTGTTCGATGTGGAGCTCGAACGCCGCCCGGTAATCCGAGCGCGCAGCAGGTCGCGACCCGGCCCAGCCGAGGCGGTCCAACTCCGATCCCACGGAGATCCCATCGATGTCAGTGAGGGCACGGACGTCTCCCAGATCGGTCTTGCCAGCCCACACCGCGGACCCCATCATCGACATTGGGAACCGGGAGCCCTCTTCGTTGGTCCACACCACGATCTCGATGGGGCGAGCGGTGGTGCGGCCGAAGTCATTGAGCCGCTCGACCACCTCGAGCCCGGCCAGCACCCCGTACACACCGTCGAAGCGGCCGCCTGTGGGTTGGGTGTCGAGGTGGCTGCCCACCATCACCGGCGCCAGCGAGTCGTCGCGGCCGGCTCGGCGGGCGAACAGGTTGCCCACCTCGTCGAGCTCGATCGTGCACCCGGCAGCCTGCGCCCACGATTCGAACAGCGCCCGGCCCGCTGCGTCGTCGTCGCTCAGAGCCTGACGGTTGCTGCCGCCGCGGTCAGTGGCGCCGATCTCGGCCATGTCCATGAGGCGCGACCACAGACGGGCGCCGTCAACGCGGGGCAGGTCGGTTTCGATGGTCATGAGGAGCTCCTCTCAGCGGGTGGGGCCGGGGGTGTTGCGAACACGAAGAAGGTGAGCCCGGCCCCAGCGGCCAGGGCGATGATCGTGAAGCCGAGCTGGTACGAGCCCGTGATGTCGGCGAGGGTGCCGGCGATGACCGGGCCGCCCATCATCCCGAGCATCACGATCATGGACGACACGCCCATGATCGATCCAAACGAGGTCGAGCCGAAGTAGTCGGCTCGCAGCGCCTGCATCAACGGCCCTCGGAGCCCCCACGACAGGCCATGCATCGGCACGAAGGCCCAGATCATCCAGGGGTGTACGGCGTAGGTGAGCAACAGCAGACCGCCCATGTGCCCGAGCATGGCCACCGAAGCAATCAGGCGCTTGTTGACCCGGTCGCCGAGATAGCCGCCGCTGAGCTGGCCCACCAACTGAAGCACCGGCAGCGCCCCACCCACGAACCCGGCTTGTTGCAGCGTGAACCCCTGCTCGGTGGTGAGGTACAGCGACAGGTGGGCGATCACGCCGCTGACCACGAGCAGCGCCGACGCGTGCCCGGCCGAGATGAACCAGAAGGCCCGCGTGGCCATGGCCTGGCGGGCGGTGAAGTGCACGTCGGACACGCCCTCGGCCCGCACCGTGTTGGCGATCGCCTGGGTGGGCCGCAGCCCATCGATCGGCTGGCCGAGGCTCTCGGGCGTGTGCCCGAACCAGGTGGTGAGGGGCAGGGCGACCATGAACAGCACCACGCCGCTCGCCATGGCCGTCCAGCGCCAGCCGTAGGTCTCCAGGGAGAAGACCACCAGAGGCGTCATGATGCCGCCGATGGCGAACCCCGCGCCCGACAACGACAGGGCCCGCGCCCGCCGTCGTTCGAACCACGCCACCGTGGCCGTGGTGACACTCAGGAACCCCGACATGCTCATGCCAACGGCGATGAGCGCGTAGGCGGCGAAGAAGTGCAGCGGCGTCTGGATGCGACTCAGGGCCACGAACCCCGCCGACATGATCACCACACCGATCTGCATGATGATCCGGGGCCCGAACCGGCCCAGCGCCCACCCCTGGAGGGGGCCGAGCAGGCCGCTCTCTGCCCGAGCCAAGGCGAAGGCGCCGGAGAACAGGGTGCGGCTCCACCCGAAGTCGCGTTGCAGCACCACAGCGTAGTTGCCGAACGCCTGGAGCATGAACCCCGAGTGCAGGGCCTGGATCACCGCGCCGGCACCGACGAGCTTCCAGCCATGAAAGACCCGTGGCTGACGGGCCACGGCCTGTTCGCCTTCGGCCGGTCTATCCACGGCGCTGGCGCCGCGTGCCCGGCTCATGCATCGGGATCGAAGCGGGCGACGAAGCAGTCGTCAGGGATGGCGAGACCGAAGCTCTCGCAGTAGGCCTGGGCAGCGCCACGATCGTCACCGAAACCGGCAACGAAGAAGTTCCAGAATCCGGCTTGCAGGGTCGGGAAGTCACTCGACGACAACAGGGCGACGTCGTCGTGCCCCGCGGCCACGAGCTGATCGAAACGGGCGAGGGCGATCGACCAGTTTTCAGGAGCCTCGGTGACCGACAGCAGATTGGCTCGGTAGCCAGCTGCGGGCGGCTCACCCACGGCGTAGAACGGGATCACGTCCGACGACACCTCGTTGCCGGTGTCAGCGGTGATCACCAGATCGTGGCGGCCGGCAGGAGGGCTGAAATCGATCGGAGACGGGCCGGTGGCCACCTCTTCGCCGTCGACGAGAAGTCGGTACGTGCCCCCCGTCGGGCCCCCGGAAATCGTGACCGGATAGGTGGCGCCCGCCACGAGCGGGCCACTCACGGCGTCGGCGAAGGCCACCGTGATGGGCTCAGTGCCAGGCACGGTCGTGCCGGTGGGCTCGGTGGGCTCGGGCTCGGTGGTGTCGCCTCCGTCGGGCGGAGTGCTCGTGGCCGTGGTGGGGTCGGTCGAATCGTCGCCCCCGAGGAGGCCGGGCACGAACAGCACGAGGGCGAGCAGGACGAGAGCAGCGACCATGGCCGCGGCGACCCCGATCGGCACCACCGATCGGCGGCCGCCCGAGGCTGGCAACAGGTGATCCTCAGTGGTGGCCGGTGTGATGGTGGGCGCCTGGCGGGTGTACTCGCCGACGGGAGCCATGGCAGCGGGGCCGCCCACGGGTGGGCCAGCCACGGCCGTGGCATCGGCGCCGCCACCGACCGGCACCGTCAGGTCGGTGCCTGGATCCGCGGCCGGCTGATGCGGCACTGCGGCTGCGGGTGCAGCCGCGGGTTCGGGTGCCGGCGCGGCTGCGGGTTCGGGCGTTGGTGCCGGTGCGGGTGTCGCAGGCTCGGGCATGAGGGCGGGTGCCGGCAGCGAGCCAGCGGTCGCGGGCCGAGGTTCCGGATCGATCGGGGGAGCCGGCGCCGCATTGGTTGGCGGTGCCGTGGGATCCCCGATGGGCGGCGCCGGCGCGGCACCGACGGCAGGGGCCTGCGGCGGCGAGAGCTCCCCTTCGGGGATCACGGTCTCCTCACTCACCTGCGCCACGTCGACTGCGCCTCGGCTGAGCGAGGCGACGAACGCGTCGGTGGTCTCGAACCTCGCCAGCGGATTCGACCGTGTGGCCAGCCGGATGGTTGACGCGAGCGGATCGGTCAGGCCGAGGTCGGCCGGATCGGGAACCGGTTCGTTCATCACCCGCTGCATCAACGCCCACGGTGTGTCATCGCCCCCGCGCACGTGGGGTGCCCACCCAACGACGAGTTCGAACATCGTCGAGCCGAGCGAGTAGAGATCCGACTGATGGCTCGGGGTCTCGCCCCGGATCACCTCGGGGGCAGCGTGCGCGATGCTGGCGGTGACCATGCCGGTGGCCGTCTGCTGACCACCCTCGATCCGGGCGATACCGAAGTCGGCCAACGCCGGTTCGCCGAACGCGTTCACCAAGATGTTGGCCGGCTTGACGTCGCGATGGAGCACGCCGGCGGCATGAGCCACCCCGAGGGCCCGCCCGATCTTGATCGCCATGTCGACCACCTCGGCGGCCGGCATCGGCCCGTGGTCACGGAGTCGGTCGAACAGCGACCCACCCGGGCAGTACTCCATGACCAGGAACGGCCGGCCGTCGTCGGTCTGACCGACGCGGTGCACGCCGACGATGTTGGGATGGCCCGACACCGCACCGACGGCGTGGCACTCGCGCTCGAATCGCATGCGCGCCTGCTCATCGTCAGCCGGTGCCCGCAGCACCTTCACTGCCACGTTGCGGCGCAGCGCAACCTGTTCGGCACGGTAGACGTCGGCGAACCCGCCACTCCCGATTCGGACTGCCGGGCCGAGCCCGGATATTCCGAGGTCTATCGGAAGGGGCTCACTCACTTTCCGGCACGGCGTCGGGATCAACGCGCCGGGGGAAACAGTCGTCAGGCTGGGCGAGACCGAATTGCTCGCAGTACTCCGAAGCCTCGGTCGCCGACTGGAACCCGCCGACGAAGATGTTCCAGTACCCGGTGGGCAGGTCGGCGAACCAGTCGCTCGGCATCAGCTCGAGCTCGGTGTGGCCGGCGGCGGTGTACTCGTCGAACTGACGGATCGCCTCCGCCCACCCTTCGGCCTGCATGTCGACCGACGAGAGGTTGGCTCGGTACGACACCGGCGGCAGTTCGCCGACGGCGTAGATGACCACCGGATCGGTTGCCACCGTGGTGCCGCCACTCTGGGCCTCGATCACGAGAAGGTGACGGCCCGGGGTGAACGTGACCTCGGGCAGCTCGGGGGCGAACTCGGTGACCGGCTCGTCGTCGACGATGAGGCGCACCTGCGAGTCGGCCGGGCCATCGCCGACAGCCACCTTGTAGGGCTGGCCGGACTGCACGGGACCGACGGCGGCCTCGTCGAAGATCACGACCGGGGGAAGCTCGACGGCCTCGGCCACCGTGCTGTCGGTGGTGGCCAGATCGTCGGTGGGACCGGCCACGTCTTCGACAGTGGTATCGGTGACGGCCGCGTCCTCCAGACCGGTGGCGGTTTCGGAATCGTCACCGCCGCGGGTGAGGAAGAACGCAGC
Source organism: Actinomycetota bacterium (assembly GCA_039029735.1). Taxonomy (GTDB): domain Bacteria; phylum Actinomycetota; class Acidimicrobiia; order Acidimicrobiales; family SZUA-35; genus CADEDH01. The sequence continues at coordinate 60,134 of JBCCFL010000016.1, forward strand.
GAGGGCGCCGAACAACAAGATGCCGGCCACCCCGAGACCGATGAGCAGCTTCGGCGGCTCCTTCGGCTTGCGGCGGACCTGGCGACGACTGTTGGTGGGGCCACCAGAAGCCGATCCGGACGAGCGACGAGGCCCGTCGCCACCCAAGGCCGCAGCGCGGGGGCCATCGCCGGTGCGGGGGCGGGCGGAAGGGCCGGAATCGGCAAGGGGCTCGGCTCGGGCGGCGAGCAACGCCGGAGTGGGCTCAGGGCTGCCGACATCCTCCATTGGCGTGAATGCGCTCTTGCGCTCACCTCGACGGGTGCGACCACCGCCAACGCGGCTGGTGGCATCGTCGGGCGCACCAGCGCCGGGGCCGGGGAACGCCGTTGGCGCAGCCGGCCCGGGGGCCTTCGGGGGCGACTTCGGGGCCTTCGGGGGCGACTTCGGGGCCTTGGGTGCCTTCGGCGGCGCAAGGTCGGGGCCGCCGGCGAGATGCATCGTGGAGCCGTCAGTCACGTCGCCCATCTTGGCGCTGGCGGCAGCTGTCATCGCCGGTGAGAGGCTGCCGGTGTCGACGCCGGCCTTGCGGCGCCGCGACCGCGGGCTGGGTGAACCGCCGCCCCGCAGCTCGGGTGACGACGGGGCGGGCTCGGCGCTGGCTGTGCCGGGAGCGGCCCGCCGGCGACGCCCTGAGGTTGATGCAGGGCGCGGGCCTGACGATGCCAGGCCGTCGCGTCCAACGACGCGGGTGGCATCCGGGCCGTCAGGGCCTCGGCCACCATCGCCGAGCGATTTCAGTTCCTGATCGAGGCGCGACGAACGACCCGGGCCTCCGTCCTGTGGGAGCCGGGCCCGGCCGCGTACGTCGTTCACCCCACCGGGGGCTGCACGACGACGTTGGCGAGGTGCCGCGCCAGAGCCGTCGTTATCGGCTGGTGGCCTCTTTTGGGTATTCAACGGGATATCCCCTCTACCAGCTCCGCCTGCCGGTTTCGGCCCTGCCCTCGCACGTCCCTTTTTACCCGGTAACGGGTCTCGACCCAAGGCGATCTCGTCATCGTCTTGTCATCAGAGGGACATACTCGGAGTGATGCGCAGCAATGTGCTCTCGTTCGCGCCCGATTGTTATCGGATCCTGAAGGGTGACGCAACGGGTAATGGCGCCGACCCGGAACCTCGGTGGAGGTACCGGCACCTAGTGTGACAGACGATGACGGTGCCGTGCGCCCAACCCCTCCGGATCATGCGGCTGCCACGGCGGTGGCCGCTGATTGTGGCGCTCGTGGCCGCGACTGTGACGAGCGCCTGTGCGGGATCGGGAACGGTGTCGCCGGCCACCACGAGTGCTGCCCCGTCGGCCACCGCCGCGGCACCGGGAACGACCGGATCATCGACCACGGCATCGCCGTCGGGCGCAACGTCGTCGCCCGACGCGTCAGCGACGAGCACGGCGGGGCCCAACTCGGCCGCCGGCGAGGCCAGCGGCACGGCCGCCGAGGCGACGTGGGAGGGTGAGCTCGGTAGCTCTGCGGCCTGCGCCGGCCTCCAGGCCGCAACGGTGGCCACGGTGGACGGGCCCACGCTCACCGAGACGTCGGGAGTGGTGGCATCTCGCGCCCACCCCGGTGTGCTGTGGACTCACAACGACTCGGGCTCCGAGCCCGCGTTGGTGGCCGTCGATCTCGACGGCACCGAACTGGCCGTGTTTCCCATCACGGGGCTCCCGACCGACCCCGCCCGCGACATCGAGGACATCGCCCTGCACGACGGCCGGCTCCACCTCGCCGACACCGGCGACAACAACAGGCAACGCGAGACGGTGGCCGTCCACGTCGTTGACGAGCCCGACCCGGCCGGGTTTGTCGGCCCGCTGACAGCAGAGACCGTGACGATCCGCTACCCGGAGCGAGCGTGGGACGTCGAGGCCTTTGCGGTCGAGCCCCAGTCGGGCTCGTTCGTGTTCGTGGCCAAGCGGATCGTGGTCGGGGCCCTCAACGGCCATGACGGTGCGCTGACGGCGGCCGCCGCCCCGGTCTTCGTGGCCGATGCGCCTGCGACGGGCGACGTCACCGTTCGCTACGCAGGAGCGATCCCAGTCGACGTGCTCGATGCCGGGCGCTCAGCACCTGAACCGACCGGCCCAGTGGGCCAACTCGGCATCGCCGGGGTGCCCACCGGGCTCGACGTCACCGCCGACGGCCAGCACATGGCCCTGCGCACCTACGCCACGGTGTGGCTGTTCGAACGGACCGGCGCAGCGTCGATCACCGATGCGCTGACCGGGCCCTCGCTCGCAGTGTGCGAGGCGCCAACAGTGCCCGAAGCCCAGGGCGAGGCCGTCGGCTTCCTCGGCCCGTCGGGGCCCGAGTTCGTCACCGTGCCCGAGGGCCGGAACCCCGCGATCAACGTCACGCGTCAGCGCTGAGGCCCGACGACGCCGGCCAAGCCTCGACCGCCGACACCACGAGCGCGTCGCGCCGGGTCCACCGACCGTGGATGGGCCAGGAGAAGGCATGGAGCACATCGAGGTCGGTCGCGGGGCGGAGCACCGCAGTCTGGTCGGCAGGATCGAACTCCACCTGCACATCGCTGAAGCCAACCCACGCCGAGGTGCGGGGGAACTGTGCCTTGTAGAACGCCTCCTTCAGCCCGAACGCTGCGGTTGCCACCTCCTCGCGACTCTCAGCTGGAAGGGTGGCGAGCCGGTCACGCTCGATCGCGGTGAACAAGCGCTCGAAGAGATGCGGCTCCACCCGCCCCAGGTGCTCGACGTCCACACCCAGACCGCGTTCGGGAGCATCACCCTGATCGACGATTGCGGCGGCGTACCCGGCCGTGTGCGAGATCGAGCCCACGACGCCGGCCGGCCACGCCGGGCAGCGCCCAACGGAACGCACGATCGCCACCGGCTCGCGGCCGGATGCCACAAGGGCCGCCCGGGCGCAGGCCCGACCCGCCGCGAACTGGCGACGACGAGACGCCACCGCATCGACCACGAACTGCTCCTCGTCAGGATGGAGCCAGGCCGGGTCACCCTCCCCCATCAGCTCGAACGCAACGGCGGCCCCCGACGGCACGAGCGCCTCGATGGACGCGGCCCGCCGGGGACTCACCGTACGAACCGGGACACGGTCTCGACGTGCGACGTCTCACCGAACAGGTCAACCGTCGTGACGTGATCGAGCCGGAACCCCTCGGCGGCGAGCAACGCCGCATCGCGGGCGAGCGATGCCGGGTCGCAACTGACGAGGGCGAGCACGGAGGCGCCGGTGGCTGAGAGTCGACCAACCACGTCACGCCCGAGGCCGCTCCTCGACGGGTCGGCCACGATCGCGTCGGCCGGCTCGGGGCGCCAGCGCTCCATCGAGGCCTTGATGACGCGACCTCGGTCGCCCAGGTTCACCCGGGCATCGTCCACCGCACGTCGGTTGCCTTCGACACCAGTCACCTCGTCAAAGCCGGTGAGGGTGGCAGCAAACAGGCCGACGCCACAGTAGGCATCGAGCAGGCGACCCGACGCCGGCTCCAGCGCCGTCGACACGAGATCCACGAGCACCTCGGCGCCGTCGGCCCGGCACTGGAAAAACGACGAGGCGGACACTCGGAGCGTCTGTGTACCGATCCGCTCGTGGTAGTGCGCACCGTGGCCGGCAGCGAGCGCGTCGGCCCCCACCACCGTCACGTTGCCTGGCACGGCCACACCATCGGCGGTCGGATCGACGAGCACCAGGCGCTCACCGGTGTTGGCCCCGGCCCGCACGGTGACCTCCGACGCTGAGCCGAAACGCCCTGCGACGAGCACCTCGTCCACCAAGGGGTGTGCAGTGGCGCAGCTGTCGACCAGCACCACGTCGTGCGATGCCGCCTTGCGAAACCCTGCTCGTCCATCGACCACGGCGGCCCGCACCGTGGTGCGATAGTGCCCGGCCGGCAGCTCTGGGCCCAGGCGCACGTCGGGGTCGTCGACGCGCCCCAACCGGCGAAGGCAGTCGACCACGATGTCGCGGCGGAGTTCGCGTTGGGTGGCCGGGGCGACGTGTTGCCAGTCGCAGCCACCGCAGCCCTCGGCCACATGGGGGCACGGCGCAGTGCGGCGGCCGGGCGCAGGGTCGAGCACCTCCACCGCCACAGCATCGAGCCGGCGGGCGTGCTCGGTCACGATCCGGGCCCGTACGTGCTCGCCGGGCAGGGCGCCCGCGACGAACACCACCCGTCCATCGTCGGCCCGCCCGAGTGCTGATCCACCGGTGGCCACCCGATCAGGTCGCACCTCGATCTCTGGCATGATGTTGAGCGTATGGTCGCCATGGAGACAACGCCGCCCCACACCGCCCTGATCGTGCCGTCGGTGCTGCCCGCCGACTTCTCCCGCCTCGGCGAGGAATGCGAGGCGCTCGAAGCTGCCGGCGTCGACCGGATCCAGTTCGACGTGATGGACGGCCGCTTCGTGCCGAACCTCACCTTCGGGCCCGACGTGATCGCCGCTGTGCGCCCCCGGGTGTCAGTTCCGTTCGAGGCACACCTGATGATCGAAGAGCCCGACCACCTGCTCGGCCGGTTCGTCGAGGCCGGTTGCGAGATGCTGATCGTGCACGCCGAGACCTGTACCCACCTCCATCGGACGCTCGCCGCCATTCGCGACCTCGGGGCCTCCCCCGCCGTTGCCCTCAACCCGCACACGCCGCTGCAGGTGGTGGAACACGTGACCGACCTGATGGACATGCTGCTGGTCATGACGGTCAATCCCGGGTTCGGGGGCCAGGCCTACATCGCCACGATGGAACCGAAGATCGCTGAGGCGCGGGCGCTGCTCGACACCGCCGACCACTGGATCGACCTCGAAGTCGACGGCGGAATCAGCGCGACCACCATCGAAGGTGCGGCGACGGCCGGCGCGAACGTGTTCATCTCGGGATCCGGGCTGTACCGCCACGCCGATGGGTTAGGGGCCGCCACGGCTGAATTGCGCACACTGGCCCAGAAGGCGATCGCCAACCGGAGCTGAGCCCACCCGCCTCTCAGCCTCTCGATCGACGCGAACGAGCCCGCCACGAGGGCGGGCCCGTAACGACGATTGATGGTGTGACGGCGAGCGTCAGTCTTGGGCGAGGTCGCCAGCCCGGGCGATCACGTGGTCGAGCAGGCCGTAGTCACGGGCCTCCTCGGCGCTGAACCACCGGTCGCGGTCGGAGTCGGCGATGACCTGCTCGACGTCCTGGCCGGAGTGTTCCGCGATGAGCTCGGCCATCTCACGCTTGATCTTGATCAGGTTCTCCGCCTGGATCGCGATGTCAGCGGCCTGACCCTGCACGCCGGCGCTCGGCTGGTGCATGAGGATGCGGGAGTGCGGCAGCGCGTAGCGCTTGCCGGGGGCGCCGGCAGTGAGCAGGAACTGGCCCATCGAGGCGCCGAGGCCGAGGCACACGGTGGCGATCTGGGGCTTCACGAACTGCATCGTGTCGTAGATCGCCATGCCGGCCGTGACGGAGCCGCCGGGCGAGTTGATGTAGAGCCAGATGTCTCGTTCGGGGTCCTGACCAGCGAGGTAGAGCATCTGGGCAGCAATGGCATTCGCGATGTTGTCGTCGACCTGCTGACCGAGGAAGACGATTCGGCTCTTCAGCAGCTCTTGGTAGATGTCGAAGCCGAACCCGGAGGCGGGAGTCTCGGCGAACGGGAGTCCGGGGATGGTCATAGATGCCAAGGTTACCGCCGAGGGGTTGGGTACGGTGGACCGTGCCAGTCGCTGGGCGATTGCCCACACCCGCGGACGTGGCGGAATTGGCAGACGCACCAGGTTTAGGTCCTGGCGCCCGCAAGGGTGTGGGGGTTCGAGTCCCCCCGTCCGCACGTCGTCGGGGCTGCGGAGCAGCCCCTCACGGCGAATCAGCTCCGCTGATTCGCGCCAACGACACGCTCGTATGGGCCACGGAGTGTCAGCCGGGGCTGCGGAGCAGCCCCTCACGGCGAATCAGCTCCGCTGATTCGCGCCAACGCCACGCTCGGCGAACGTGAACGGGCCAGAGGGGCCCGACTACCGTTGAGGAACGTCCTGCTAGCTCGAAGGCGAGGAGCGAATGGCTGCAGTTCCCCTGGAGTTCGATCCCGCACACATCCAGGCTCATTCGCCGCCCACTGCGCAGATGTACGGCGACGACCCGATGGCGAACGAGCCGATGAAGTCGGTTCTCGAGAACAACCCGGAGATCTACTTCGTGGCACCCAAGCGCGGCGCGGATTGGGGACGGTGGGAGTTCAAGCCGGGTTCGTACTACGACACCACGACCGGCTCGAAACACCCCTACTGGAGAGATTCGAACCTCCCGGCTCCCACGAAGGACATCGCGCAGCTGCGCGCAGACCTGACCGAATGGGGCTACTGCATCGTGGAGGATGCCATCGCCCCAGCGCAGGTTGATGCGATCCGCACGCGGGTGCTCGATCAGGCGGAGGGCGAGCGGCGGGCTCGCATCGCCCAGAAGACACCGAGCGGGCAGAACATCAACTGCTGTGTCAACAAGGGCCGCTGCTTCGAGGGCCTCATCGCCTACGACCCCGACGTGGTGCAGGCCGGACCGCTCATCGAGCAACTCATGACCGAAGCGCTGGGGCCAGACTGGATCTGCGCGTCGCTCATCGCTGCGATCTCGCTCAAGGGCGGAGTGCCCCAGGCTCTCCACCAGGATCAGAGCGACTCGTCCGAGGCACTGGCGCCGACCCTCGTCAACACCTTGGCGGCCATCACTGCCATCGACGAGACGAACGGCGGCACCCTGCTGATTCCGGGAAGCCACACGATCCTGGCGGAGGCCATGCGCCAGCGCCGACCCGTCGGCACACTGCCGCCCGCCATCAACCTCGAGGCGCCGGCGGGATCGATCACACTGACCGACGGGCGCATCCTGCACGGCACTGGCATCAACCACACCGACGAACCACGCATCGTGATGCTCTGCTCGATGCAGGTGAACTGGAGGCGCCAGCAGGAGAACTGGATGCTGTCCACACGCCCCGAGGTGCTCGAGCGGGCCACGCCCAAGCTTCTCCAACGCATGGGCTTCCAGGCCACCACCGGCAGCCAGACCAACGAAGGTCACGGCTTCGGTGCACGAGGGCGGACGGGCGAAGCCGCCGGGGCGTTGCGCGAGTTCCGACGTGCCGCCGACCGCGGCGAGTACGTCCGGGTTGGCGAGCTCGGACCCCACTCGTGCGACGCCGAACTGACCGCACCGTTCACCCTCCGAGCAGTGGTCGATAAGGCCCGCTCCGGCGGCAAGAGTGCCCCGCTCGGTATCGGCGGCGACCACCAGATCGACTGAGCATCGTCAGCGGCCAGGGCGGCGCCGAACCTGAACGAAGAAGATGCCGAGCGACACCAGGGCCACGCCGACGGCGCCGGTTCGGTCTCGGCGCCATCAATGTCAACGTCGTCGAGGAGTGACGGCGCACCAGGACAGGCGACAGCTGCCTGAGACCTCTCAGTCGAGTGCGCCCAGCAGGGCCTCGATCGCCTTCGCCCGATGGCTGATCGCGTTCTTGGCCTCGGCACTCATCTCAGCGAACGTTTTTCCGTCGCCCTCGTCGGGCACGAACACGGCGTCGTAGCCGAAGCCGCCCTCCCCTGAGCGCTCCATGGCGATGCGGCCCGGAGCGATCCCCGTGACCACCACCTCCGACCCGTCGGGCCACGCCGCGACGATCACCGTGCGAAACTCGGCCCGCCGCGCCGGCCCGTCAGCAACATCGGCCATGGCCGCCAACAACGTGGCGACGTTGGCGGCCGCATCGGCTGGCTCCCCCGCGTAGCGGGCTGATCGCACACCGGGGATGCCATTGAGCGCGTCGACGAACAGGCCGGTGTCGTCGGCCACGGCCAGTGCCCCAGCGTGATCCCGAACCTCGACGGCCTTCTTGCGGGCGTTGTGTTCGAGCGTCTCACCGTCCTCGACGGTCTCGGGCAGGTCGGCGGGCCGGGCCTCTACCTCGTACCGGGCCCCCAGCAGCGCCGACAATTCCTCGACCTTGCCCGGGTTGCCGGTGGCCAGCACCAGTCGTGCCAGCGGCGCCGCCATCAATCGCCAGGGCCGGGACGGCCAGGACGGGGCGCCGGCGCTTCGGCCAATGCGTCACGCTGAGCCTGGACGATCGTCTCGATACCGCCGGACGCGAGGTCGAGCAGTTCGTCGAGCTGGCCCCGGGCGAATACGGCACCCTCGGCCGTGCCCTGCACCTCGACGAAACCGCCCGAGCCGGTCATGACGACGTTCATGTCCACCTCGGCCCCGGCGTCTTCGATGTAGGGCAGGTCGAGCCGGCACTCACCGTCGATGATCCCGACGCTCACTGCCGCACATTCCTCGGTCAACGGGTGGGTGGAGATGTCGCCGGCCTGCATGAGGCGGCTCAGCGCATCGTGCAGGGCCACATAGCCACCACAGATCGAGGCGGTGCGAGTGCCGCCGTCGGCCTGCAGCACATCACAGTCCACGTTGATGCTGCGCTCCCCCAGCGCCTCGAGATCACACACGCCCCGAAGGCTGCGCCCGATCAGCCGCTGGATCTCCTGGTCCCGCCCCGACGTGCGGCGCCGGATGCGATCCGGGCTCGACCCAGGGAGCATCGAGTACTCGGCGGTCACCCATCCACGGCCGCTGTCACGCATCCAGCGCGGCACGTCGGGCTCGATACTCGCCGTGCACAGCACCCGGGTGCGTCCGAAGCTGACCAGCACAGAGCCGTCGGCCATGTCGGTGAAGTCGCGCAGGAAGCTCACCGGTCGGAGTTCGTCATTGGCTCGACCGTCTGGTCGCATCGCTCATGCTCCTTGTTCAGGTGGGGTCCACCGCTCGGCCTCGACGAGCTCGGGTCCGAGCAGTCGACTCCCCACATCGACAAAGGACCGTATATCGCCAGACGACACGAACTGCTGTGTTCCTCGCTCTTCGGTCTCTGGATGGGCGAGATCGGACTCTCGTAGCGTGCGGGCCAAGGCGAACGCCGTCTCGTCGGCGGAGGACACCAGCACCACGTCGCGGCCCATCACATCGGAGATCACCCGCGCTAGGTACGGATAGTGGGTGCAGCCGAGCAACAGGGCGTCGACCTTGGCGTCCACCATCGGTGCGAGCAGCCTCTCGGCCAGCAACGCCGCTTCGGGCCCCGAGGTCACGCCACGCTCCACGAACTCCACGAAGCCCGGGCAGGCGAGCGACGTGAGATGCACCTCCGGCGCCGTGGTGGTGATTGCGGTGGCGTAGGCCCCGGATCCGATGGTGCCGACCGTGCCGATGACGCCGACACGTCCGGTGATCGTGGCCGCCACCAGTGCCCGCGCTCCTGCCTGGATCACGCCGATCACGGGGATGGGGAGCCGTTCGCCCAGTTCGTCGAGCGCGGCGGCCGTTGCCGTGTTGCACGCCACCACCAACATCTTGATGTCGTGGGCCGCAATCAGCTGATCGGCGATCTCGTTCGAGAAGCGACGCACCTCGTCGAGCGTTCGGGGCCCGTAGGGATACCGGGCCGAGTCGCCGAGGTAGACGAGGTGCTCGCTGGGAAGGAGATCGATGGCAGCCCTGGCCACCGTGAGGCCACCGAAGCCGCTGTCGAACATGCCGATCGGACGCTCGTCCACTCCCCGCAGGTTACGGCCTCAGCGCCCAGGTTCGAGGCCAGGCACCGCCTGACAGCCCCCCAAGCGAGGCGCCGTCCAGTGTCGTCGCATGTAGAAGTGAATACAGCCTGCAAAGTAGTGACAATTCGGCGAAATAGAGCCTGATAGACCTCGTTGAAGAACGGTGCTGTTCTACGCTCGATGGTGGTGAGATCCCCCTCTAGCAGGGAGTTTGCCCCACTGCCGCTGAGCGCCATGGGCATTCCAACCCCCGCTTGCTCACCAATTACGTGACCGAGGCGCACCAATGGATCAATTTCATCGCGATTCGATGGCAGCTCATGCTGCTGTCGTCATGGCGCAGACCCAGGCCTCAGCGGCCAGGGCTGAAGCAGCGGAGCTGCATCGCCAAGTGGCCGCACTGGCCGAGCAGCTGGAGCGAGAACAGGCCGAGGCCGAGCGAATTCGATCCGAGGTGACCGCACTCCGCAAGAATCAGGCCGTCGTCGAACGCGATCGGGCCGTGGCGGAAGCCCGGTCCGACGAACTGAGGCGCCAGATCGAGCAGGAGCGTGAGGAGCGGTCGCTTCTGGCCACTCGGATCGGGCAGCTCGAATCCGATCGCGAGGAGGCGATCGCCGCGATGGGATGGCTGTCGAAGCGGCGCTACGTGCAGCGTCAGTCGCGCTCGACTGGCCATGCCCCCGACCGGCCCAACGCCGGGCGTCGGCAGCGTCCGTCGCTCCCAACGCCAGCGTCACCGGCGCACGCCCCAGCAGCTCGCTGAGCTAGCCGGGCCACGCCTCACGGCGACTCGTCAGAAGTAGATGACCTCGTCGAGGGTCTCTGCTGCGGCATCGAGGTCGCCGCTGTAGAGGCCGGTCGAGAGGTACTTCCACCCGCCGTCGCACACGACGAACACGATCACGGCCTCGTCCTCGCGAGCGGCGACCTTGATCGCCCCCGCCAGGGTGGCACCGGTGCTCGGGCCGGCGAAGATGCCGGTCTCGGCGGCGAGGCGACGGGTCCACTCGATCGACTCGAGCGGCCGCACGATGCGCTTGCCGTCGAGCAACTCGAACCCACCCCACTTCTCGAACACGGGCGGCACGTAGCCGTCGTCGAGGTTGCGGAGCCCCTCGACGTGCTCACCGCTCGGCGGCTCCACCGCCAATACCTTCACCTCCGGCTTGTGCTCCGCGAGGTAGGACCCAACGCCCATCAGGGTGCCACTGGTGCCAAGGCCGGCCACGAAGTGGGTGATGTCGGGCACGTCGCGAAGGATCTCGGGCCCGGTACCGGTGAGGTGGGCGGTGGGGTTGGCCTCGTTGCCGTACTGGTACAGGAACACCCACTCCGGGTGTTCATCCGACAGCAGCTGGGCTCGACGGACCGCGCCGTTGGAGCCCTCGGCCCCCGGCGACAGGATCACCTCGGCCCCGAAGGCTTCGAGGGCCTGACGGCGCTCAACGGTCACACTCTCGGGCAGCACGACCTTGAGGTGGTACCCCCTCGTGCGACAAATCATCGCCAGTGCGATGCCGGTGTTACCCGACGACGGCTCGATCACGATCGAGCCGGGGGTGAGCTCACCCGAACGCTCGGCGGCCTCCACCATCGCCAGCGCGATGCGATCCTTCACCGAGCCAGCAGGATTCTGGTTCTCCAGCTTGGCGAACAGCCGCACCCGCGGGTTCGGGCTGAGCTGACTCACATCGACGATGGGGGTCTCGCCGATGAGATCGAGGACCGAGCTGACGACGGCCACGGTCAGCCTCCGGCGACGGCAGGCAGAATCGCCACCTCGTCACCCTCAGTGACGGGGCTTTCGAGCTTGCCCATGAAGCGGATGTCCTCGTCGTTGACGTAGACGTTGACGAACTTGCGGAGCCCGCCGTCTTCGTCCAACAGATTAGGAGCCAGGCCTGGGTAGGTGGCGACGAGGGTGTCGAGCACAGCCCCGACGGTCTCACCCGACGCAGTGACGAGCGACTCTCCGCTCGTGGCGGCGCGGAGCACGGTGGGAATGCGAACACTGACGGTTGACATCTGGATCCTCTCGACGGCCTCAGCAGGGGCCACACAGCCCCTTCTTGACTATCTCGGTAATGCTGATCAGATTACTATGGAATTAGGGTCGGAACCGAACCGGCTCCTCGACTATTCCGTCAGCCAGTGAGTAGCTGTGCAGCTCGGGAGCGCCCCAGGCGAGCGACACGATCACCCAGTGCCAGGTCGGCGGGATGAGTGGCTTGGCCGCCTCGGCCACGTCTGTGGGGCTTGGGTAGGCCGCGGTGCGGGTGTGGGAGTGCATGACCCCCACCACATCGAGGCCCTCACGGTCGGCGGCCAGGGTCACCTTGGCGAACTCCGCGCCGTCGAGGGTGTAGACGCGGGCCGACTCGGCCTCGTTGTGAATCGGCGCGAATCGAGTGACCTCGTCTGAGCCGCTCGGGCCGAGAAGCACTCCGCAGCCCTCCAGCGGGTAGGCCCGCCAGGCCTCCGCCACCATTTCGAGCCAATGCCGACGATCGAGGGTCAACACGAGGCCGACCTTAGCGGCCCCGCTCGCCCCTACCCTGGGGGTATGGCCATCAAGATGATCGCCACCAACAAGCAGGCGCGCCGCAACTTCGAGATCATGGAGACCTTCGAAGCCGGTATCGCACTGCGCGGCGCTGAGGTGAAGTCGCTCCGTGAGGCGAACGTGACGATCGGCGACGCCTACGCGCGCTTCCAGGACGGCGAGCTCTGGCTTGTGGCCCTGCACATCACCCCCTACTCCCGGGCTTCCACCCACGTGGCGGCCGACGCCACTCGCCGCCGCAAGCTGCTCATGCACCGCCATGAACTCGATCGCCTCTTTTCACGCACCGAGCAGGACCGGCTCACCCTCGTTCCGATGGCGCTCTACTTCAAAGACAGCCGGGCCAAGCTCGAACTCGGCCTCGGACGGGGCCTCAAGACGGTGGACAAACGCCAGATGATCGCGAAGCGTGACGCCGATCGCGAGGCTCGGCGTGAGCTCGTCGACCGCTCCCGATGAGGGTGGGGTCAGCCCAGGCGATATCCTGACAGATCCCCGGTTCGCCGGGGCGTGTACCTTGACAGCGGCACACACACGGGGCTGATCGGTTTCGACGTCGAGACGAGAAGCCACGGATGCGACCCGAGTTGCTCAGACTCGTTAAACGGGGCTCAACAGAAGCGCCAACGACGACAAGTCCAGCTTCGCTCTCGCCGCCTGATCTAGTCAGGTAACGAGAGGAACATCGCGAGCCATAGCGGCCACGCGGGGCCAGATCATCGCAGCCCGGCAACAGAAGCGGTGATGGACGGCGGGAGAGACCGCTGACAGCAGGGAAAGACCGCTGACTCCTGAGAAAGTGCAGGCGGTGTGACCTCTGACCCGGCAGAGCGGCAGCCGTATGAGCCGAAATCACGGGAATGGTCGTAGCGAACGCGGTAACTCCTCGGCGGACGGGGGTTCGATTCCCCCCAGCTCCACGTCGGGCCTGCGGAGCAGGCCCTTACGGCGAATCGCCCCTGGCAATTCGCTCCCACGTAGCTCCTCGTATGGGCCAGGCAAAGGAGATGCTCTCCAAACTGGTCAAGGGGCATCGGTGTTGATGCCGATCATCCTCCCATGGCACAACGGCGGCGGAATCGATCTTGGCACGAGGCCGGGGTGTCTGGCGCCGAAACCGCGCTCGTACTGGCGCTGGTGGCCTTCGTCGCCATCGGCGGACTGACCGCGGCCGGCACGTCGCTCGGCGGCTCCGATGACCTCAATGAGGCGAGTGCCGCCCTCGGCGAGGAGATCGTCGAGATCAACACGAGCACCGAGGACGGCGCCCGGGGGTCGAGCGGCGCGTTCGGCAACGGAGCCAGCGGTGTGGCCGGCACCGACACGAGATCGAGCGGCGGTATCAACATCGACTACGACGACGGTGTCTGGAACACCCACCGCGCCGGTGAGACCTTCGGCGACTGGACCGTCGAGAGCGGCAGCGTCGATGTGAAAGTCGACGGGCGCCGGGGATTCAACTCTGGAGCCGGGGGGAACTTCATCGACATGAACGGCTCCGGCGCTTCCGGGCGCATCTCCCGTACCTTCAACGTGATCTCTGGCGTCGAGTACAACCTGAGCGTCGACGTAGGTGAGAACAGCTACGGCGGTGCCGCAGCCAAGACGTTGGCCATCGAATGGAACGGCGAGCGCATCTCCACGCTGTCGATCGATCTGCCGAGGGACGAGTTCAAGACCTTCACCGTTCGCATCCCACCCTCGCCCAGCGGGGAGGCGACGCTGACGTTCGAGAGTCTCAGCGGCGCCACGTCCTACGGTCCCCTGATCGACGATCCGACGATCACGCTCGTCCCGGCCACCTCCACAGGCTGAGCCCTGGCTCGCGCCGCCGTCGACGCGGGCGACTAGCCGCTACAGGATACGGCTGAGGATATAGGCGAGGACGACAGCGGTCATCGCCAAGGCGCCGATCAGGAAGTCGGTCCAGTTGAAGCCCGACTCTGTTTTCAACTCCCCATCGGGATGGGCGAACGCAGCGATGGCGTCGAAATGTGATTCCGGCCCGGGCTCGGGTTCGGCCTCTGGTTCCTCTCGACGCAGCGAGCTCTGGTGCCGGATCTGATCCGGCGTGATTGCTGGGTACTCCTGTGACCGCTGCAACGAACGAGGCACCCGCTGGAGCTGGCGAGTGGCGTGGTTCTCCACCGTGACCACCGGATGGGGGTCAGCCGCCTCGGCCTCCAACTGCACATCGTCCAACGCGTGCTCAGCCGCGGTCGCATCAAGCAGGTCGTGCCCACTGACGTCATCGTCGACTGGCCCCGGCGCATAGTCGGGCTGGGTGCCGTAGATCCGTTCGCCCGTGAGCAGGTTCGATGGGTCAGCGTCGAGCAGCCCGAGCGCCACGCCAGCCGCCGGCGCCAGCGCAGCCACCTGCACCCCCCGGTTTCGGCACAGGAACTCATCCACCGTGATCTGATCGAGCACCTCCGGCGTGGTGGGTGCGCCCCCGGGCAGGGTGACCTGCACCGCATCGTCGATCGCACCCTCGGTGGTCTCGAACGCCTCCAGCACCTGACTGTCGAGTACCCGAGCTGACCAGGTGATACCCGAACCCAGGGTGAGCGCGGCCGAGCGCAGGCGGCCCGTCACCCGAACCGCCGCCACCGGTGCCAGTTCGATGCGATCCAGCTTCAACCCGGTTGAGGCGAACACCTGCTGCATGAACTCGACATAGCGGAGCGGCGCATACGACACGCCCCGGGATCCGGCCATCGCCATCGGCTCGTCGAGATCGACGCTGAGCGACTGCAACCACCCTCGCAGCGCTGGGCCACTGCCTACTCCGCAGTTGGGGAAACCCATGGTGGCCGCCACGGCCAGCGACGCGCCTTCACCGAGGCCCATCTGATCCAGCGCCGCCTCGATAGCGGCTCGGGTCGAGAGTTCCTGCTCGATCGGATCGCGGGGGCCGCCCACCTTGGCAATCGGGCGTTCCACCACGTCGCTCACCGAACAGTCAGCCGGATCGATCGTGACGATCCGCACCTTGGAGCGACCAACCTCCACGCCCATCAGGAGGGGCGGTTGCTGCGCCGACAATCCGGATTGCATGCTCATCTACAACGTCCTCGGACCCGCCAATCCGCCACTGTGCGCGCGTAGATTACATCACATCTGCGGCAAGGATGTAGATAGACCCCAACCTTCAGGAGAACTCGGGTTCGTCCCAGAAGGGGAACGCGTCGGGTGTGTCGCTGCTCGGCTTGAGTGACCACTCGGGATCACGCTTCTCCAGGAACGACGTGACGCCCTCCTTGGCGTCGGCCATCGCCCCGAGCGATTGGATGGCTCGTGAGTCAGCTCGATGGCTCATCATCGGGTGGTCGAACGTGAGCCCACGCCACATCAGCTGCCTGGTGAGCGCCACCGAAACCGGAGCGGCGTGCACGGCGATCTCCCGGGCGATCTCATTGGCCCGATCGAGCAGATCGTCGGCCGGTACCAGCTCCACCAGACCACCCTCAGCGGCCTCAGTGGCCGGAAACACCCGGCCGGAGTAGCACCACCGGGTGGCCTGACTGATGCCGACCAGCCGCGGCAGGAACCACGACGAGCACGCCTCGGGCACGATGCCCCGACGGGCGAACACGAAGCCGATCTTGGCCGCATCGGACGCCAGCCGGATGTCCATCGGAAGCGTCATCGTGATCCCGACCCCGACCGCAGGACCGTTGATCGCAGCGATGATCGGCTTGGTGAGCTCGAAGATCCGCAAGCTCACCCGGCCCCCGCCGTCACGGTTCACTGCGTTCGGGTCGCGGCCCCGGGCACCAGCGTTGAACGTGTCGCCCCCGGCCGCTGCCAGGTCAGCCCCGGCACAGAAGCCTCGGCCGGCTCCCGTCATGATCACGGCTCGGACGTCGTCGTCGGCGTCGATCTCGTCGAACAGCGCCAACAGCTCCGTCATCATCTGGGTGTTGAACGCGTTCAACGCCTCAGGCCGGTTGAGCGTGATGGTGGCGACGTGGTCGGACACCTCGTACAGCAGGGTCTCGTAGCTCATCGCCGCCACAGTTGCCGATGGGCCGGCCCAAGACAAGTCACGTCGCCGCAGTGCCCCACGGCGAGCCGACGGCTCAGGCCATCAGCGTGTCGAGCTCCTGGCGCCGCGTCTTGCCTTCGTTCCACCACGATCGGTCGTACTCGTAGCGGTCCCACAGCCCGATGGTCTCGTTGCCATCCACCAGCAGATCGATCGACTCCGGCTCGACCTGGGCCGGGTGAGCGTGACCGCACGCATGCGTGAGCTGCAACAAGCCGTGACGGAAGGCGATGAAGTAGTTCGCCGCCCGGGCCGCCTTGCTCGTGGGTTCGAGCCCTCGGGCGAACCACTTCATCTGCGTGGCCACCCCAGTCGGGCAGTGCCCCGTGTGGCAGAGCTGGGCCTGAATGCAGCCAACGGAGAGCATGGCCTCGCGGCCGACGTTCACCATGTCGACACCCATCGACATCGCGAGCAGGGCCTCACCAGGGAAGCCGAGCTTGCCAGCCCCACCCCAGACCACCCGTTCAGCCATGTTCCGCTCGGCGAACACCCGGTAGACCTCGGCGAAGCCCAGCCGGAACGGCAGGGCCACGTGATCGCTGAACACGAGCGGCGCAGCACCCGTTCCCCCCTCGCCACCGTCGATCGAGATGAAGTCGGGGCCACGGCCGCTGCGGGCCATCTCGTCGGCCAGCTCGATCCAGAACTGGCGCTGACCGACCGCCGACTTGATCCCCACCGGAATCCCCGTGACCTCGGCGATGCGCTCGATCGTGTCGATCATCGACGGGATCGAGTCGAACTCGGCATGGCGGGAGGGGCTGGCCACCGTGGTGTACTCGGGCACCCCACGGGCCTTGGCGATCTCCGGAGTGACCTTCTTGGCCGGGAGCACACCCCCGAGGCCTGGCTTGGCTCCCTGGCTCAGCTTGATCTCGATACAGCTCACCGGATGGGCATCGACCTGAGCCACCAGCTTGTCGTAGTCGAGCCGGCCATCGGCGGTGCGGGCGCCGAAGTAGCCGGTGCCGAGCTGGAACATCAGGTCGGCACCGTGCAGGTGATGCTCGCTGATCCCGCCTTCGCCTGTGTTGTGGATGCAGCCCGATATGGCGGCGCCCCGGTTCAGAGCCTCGACCGCCGGGGCCGAGAGGGAGCCATAGCTCATCGCCGAGATGTTGATCACCGACGCAGGCCGGAACGCTCGAGGCCGACTCCGCCACTCCCCCATCACCTTGGCCGCGGGGATCGCATACGAGTCGTCCTGACGGGCCGACTGGTGCGGGAACGGCGAGTGCCTCACCAACAGGTAGTTGGGCAGGGTCATCTTGTTGTCGGTGCCGAAGCCGAAGTACTGGTTGTCGTCCTTGGCCGACGCATACACCCAACGCCGTTGATCACGGCTGAAGGGCCGCTCCTCGTCGTTGTCGGTCACGATGTACTGGCGTAGCTCGGGCCCGATCTTCTCGAGCATGTAGCGGAGCCGGCCGATGATCGGGTAGTTGCGGCGGATTGCGTGCTGGGTCTGCACCAGATCCTGGATCGCGAGCACGATCAGGATCAGCACCACGACGGCGAGGATGACGAGCCACACCATGGCGCTCAGCGTAGTGATCCCGATCGACGCCGTCGCGATCCTGTGGGCCGCAGATCAGGCATCCAGGTAGCGGGTGACGGCGATGCCGGCGCCCAGACCGCCGAGGATGGCCCCGACGATCAGCAGGTAGAGCGAGATCAACAGCACCGAGCCGGTGGAAAGGGCGAAGCTCTCGAACAGCCTGAGGCTGTTCTCCCCCGCCAACGCCCGGGTGATCGCCTGATTGAGGGCGAACACCGACAGGGTGGCGAACACGGCCCCGACGAGGCCCTGCAAAAGCCCTTCCATCATGAACGGGATCCGCACGTACCAATTGGTGGCGCCGACGAGACGCATCACCTCGATCTCACGCCGTCGGGCGAACAGACCGGTCTGGATCGTGTTGTACATCAGCATCGCTGAGGCCAGGGCCGACACCACGGCGGCGAAGATCATGATCCGCGACGCCCATGTGGTGAAGTCGTTCAGCTGCTTGATGTACTCCTCGGCGTAGTCGACGCCACTCACGCCAGGGAGGGCCTCGATCTCGGCGCCAAGCGCACGGATGAGGGAGATGTCGGCGATCTCGGGCACCACCCGGAACGACGTGGGGAGCTGCTCGGGCTCGACGAGGTCGAGCACCTCGGGCTGGTCGGCGTAGTACTCCTGAAACTCGATGAACGTGGCGTTCTTGTCGATGTAGGTGGCTCGCTGCACTGTGAGCGAAGTCGTGAGGAAGTTCTCCACCGAATCCACGTTTTCGGGTGCGGCGTCGGCGTTCATCCAGACGATGAACTCAACGTCGTCCTGGAAACGGCTGTTGAAGCCGTCAACCCCCTCACGGATGAGCAGGAACGCCCCCAGCAACGACAACGACACGGCCACCGTGACCACGGTGGCCACGGTGAGGGTCGGGTTGCGGAGAAAGTTGTTCCCGGTTTCCCGAGCGAGGTAGTCGACGCGCAGCACCATGGGGCAGGTCCTTCTGGCTGATCAGCAGCTACTCGTAGACGCCGCGGGCCTCGTCACGGACGATCTCGCCGTGGGAGAGCTCGATCACCCGTCGCCGCATCGTGTCGACGATGCCGCGGTCGTGGCTGGCCATGAGCACAGTGGTGCCGGTCTTGTTGATCCGGTCGAGCAGGCGCATGATGCCGATCGAGGTCTGCGGATCGAGGTTTCCGGTGGGCTCGTCGGCCAGAAGGATCAGCGGCCGGTTCACGAACGCCCGCGCAATCGACACGCGCTGTTGCTCACCACCGGAGAGCTGCCCGGGGTACTTGTGCATCTTGTCGCCGAGGCCGACCAGCTCACAGATGGCGGGCACCTGGGTGCGGATCACGCTTCGGGGGCGGCCGATCACCTCGAGTGCGAACGCCACGTTTTCCGAGACGGTCTTGGTGGGAAGCAGCTTGAAGTCCTGGAAGATCGCACCGATGTTGCGGCGCAGCATCGGAACCTTCCACGTCGACATCTGGCCGATGTCCTTGCCGGCCACGAAGATCCGGCCCGTGTCGGGCTCCTCCTGCTTGTTGAGTAGGCGCAGGAACGTGGACTTCCCCGATCCCGACGGCCCCACCAGGAACACGAACTCGCCCTTGCCGATGTCGGCGTTGGCGTTCACCAGGGCCGTGGTCTGGCCCGGATATTCCTTCGTGACATTTTCCAGTCGAATCATGATGTCCTCAGCGTCGAACGGTCAGCCTACCGGCTGGGTTGCGACGGGTGTGGGCACCGATGTCGCACCAGCCTCAGACGCGGCTACAGCCTGGTCAGGCAGATGCAGCCCCGGCTCGTCGCCACCGCAACCACGCCTCCATGAACGGTCCAACCTCACCGTTGAGCACTGCCTCGGGGTTGCCGGA
The DNA here is from genome assembly GCA_039029735.1 of Actinomycetota bacterium. Lineage (GTDB taxonomy): Bacteria > Actinomycetota > Acidimicrobiia > Acidimicrobiales > SZUA-35 > CADEDH01. Next base: position 79,748 of record JBCCFL010000016.1, read on the forward strand.
GGTCTCGCCGCTGCGTTCGTCCTTGACCTGCTGGTAGGGCTGGAGCACGTAGGAGCGGATCTGGCTCCCCCACTCCACCTTCTTCGATTCACCAGCTTCGCTGGCGAGCAGTTCCTCGCGCTTTTGGCGTTCGAGGTCGACGAGCTTCATGGCAAGCATGGCCATGGCCCGATCCTTGTTCTGGTGCTGGCTGCGCTCGTTCTGGCACGACACGACGATGCCGGTTGGCAGATGGGTGATGCGCACGGCCGAGTCGGTGGTGTTGACGTGCTGACCACCAGCGCCCGAAGAGCGGAACACGTCCACCCGCAGGTCGCGTTCATCGATGTCGACCTGGTCGGCGGCGTCCTCGATGTAGGGCACAACGCTGAACGAGGCAAAGGCCGTGTGGCGTCGAGCCTGGGAGTCGAACGGCGAGATTCGCACCAGTCGGTGCACGCCGCGCTCGGCCTGCAGGAGCCCGTAGGCGTAGCGACCCCGCACCACGAACTCGGCGGAGGTGATGCCCGCCTCCTGACCCTGCTGGGAGTCGCTGACCTCGACGTCGAAGCCCCGCCCCTGGGCCCACTTGCGGTACATGAAGAACATCATCTCCGCCCAGTCCTGGGAGTCGGTGCCCCCAGCGCCTGAGTGGATCTCGCACACCGCATCGCCTTCGTCGTACTGCCCGGTGTACAGCGCACGCAGTTCGAGTTCGGTGAACGCGGCGCGGAGCGTGCCGATCATCTCCTCGGCCTCGGCCTCGAGGCTCTCGTCGCTCTCCTCGCGGGCGAGCTCCCACGCCGCCTCGGCGTCGTCGATCTGGCCGGCGAGGTCGTCGTAGAGGGCGATGTCGTCGCGCACGGCCGTGAACTCGGTTTGCACGGCGCGAGCACGATCGGCGTCGTCCCACAGATCCGGACGACCCATCTCGGTCTCGAGCTGCGGCAGGCGGGCCCGGATCTCGTCGATCCGCAGGTACTCGGCTGCCTCGTCGAGCTCGGTGCGCAGCGCCTTGATGTCGTCGGTCAGATCAGCCATGGGATACCAGCATGCAGCGAGGCGACGGCCTCAGCCGTGACACTGCTTGAACTTCTTGCCGCTTCCGCAGGGGCAGGGTGCGTTGCGGGGCGTCTTGTCCCACTCGTCCTTCACCAGCGGCTGACGGTTGTTGGCCTTCGGTGTGGCCTCGGGAGCCTCGTCGGTACTCGACGAGGTGGTCATGTCGGACTCGCTCACAGCGGGCGCAGCCGGGGCGGCTGGTGCCGCCTTGGTGGCAGTGGTGCCCTCCTCGGCCGGGGCACTGCTCTCGGCGGTGGCCGGCACCGTGACCTCGACGTGCATGATGTACTTCACGTAGTCGACGGTGAGGGCGCTCATCATGGCGCTGAACAGGTCGAAGCCCTCACGCTGCCACTCGGTGAGCGGATCGCGCTGACCCATCGCCCGGAGGCTGATGCCCTCGCGGAGGTAGTCCATCTCGGTGAGGTGATCTCGCCAGCGCTGATCGATGAGCTGGAGCATCACCTGCCGCTCGATCTTTCGCAGCATCTCGGCGCCGAGCTCTTCCTCGCGGCGCTCGTAGATGCCAAGGCCCTCGGTCTCGATCGCGCTGCGGATGTCGTCGACCGTCTTCATGTCGGCGAGCGCCTCGGCAGTGAGCTCTGTCGGCCAGAACGAGCGCAGCTCGGTGTAGAGGCCCTCGATATCCCACGAGTCCTCGAGTTCCTCGATGCAGTAGGTGGACACGAGGATGTCGGCCACGTCCTCGATGGCTTCGAGGCTGTCGTCGCGGAGATCGCCTTGTTCGAGGATCTGCTGGCGGCGCTGGTAGATGACCTTGCGCTGCTGGTTCAGCACCTCGTCGTACTTGAGCACGTTCTTGCGGATCTCGGCGTTCTTCTGCTCGACCGTGGTCTGGGCTCGCTCGACCGAGCGGGACACCATCTTCGACTCGATCGGCACATCCTCGGGGAGCGCCCGATCCATCACCCAGTTCATCGCACCGGTGGCGAAGATCCGCATCAGATCATCTTCGAGCGACAGGTAGAAGCGGCTCTCGCCCGGGTCGCCCTGGCGGCCGGCACGGCCACGGAGCTGATCGTCGATCCGGCGGCTCTCATGCCGCTCGGTGGCGAGCACATAGAGCCCGCCCGCCTCACGAACCGCTTCGCCGTCGGCGTGACAGCGGGGCGACCAGTAGTCGAGGCGCGTGGAGTAGTAGGCCTCGCCCTCGTCGGTCTCGGCGTCGAGCCCCTCGGCGTGGAGATCGCGCTCGGCCAGCTTCTCGGCGTTTCCGCCGAGGATGATGTCGACGCCTCGACCGGCCATGTTGGTGGCCACCGTGACCGCTCCAGGGGCCCCGGCCTGAGCCACGATGTCGGCTTCCCTGAAGTGCGCCTTGGCGTTCAGTACCTCGTGCTGGATGCCGCGGGAGGCCAGCATCTTCGACAGCTGCTCGGATTTCTCGACCGACGCCGTGCCGACGAGCACGGGCTGACCGGCACCGACGCGCTCTTCGAGATCGTCGGCCACCGCTTCGAACTTCGCCGTCTCGGACTTATACACGAGGTCGGGCTGGTCGGCCCGCGCAATGGCGCGGTTGGTCGGAATCTGCACGACGGAGAGGCCGTAAGTTGCCTCGAGCTCGGCGGCATCACCCAACGCCGTACCGGTCATACCTGCGAGCTTGGTGTAGAGCCGGAAGTAGTTCTGCAGCGTGACCGTGGCCATCGTCTGCTGCTCGTCCTTGATGCGGACACCTTCTTTGGCCTCGACGGCCTGGTGGAGGCCGTCGGACCAGCGCCGGCCATCCAAGATGCGACCGGTGAACTCGTCGACGATCTTCACCTCGCCGTCGGCGACGAGGTACTCCTTGTCGCGGTTATAGAGCTCTTTGGCCCGCAGTGCTGCGTTGAGCTGGTGCACCATGTCGCCCTGAACACCGTCGTAGAGGTTCTCGACGCCGAGGATCTCCTCGACCTTCGAGATGCCCTCGTCGGTGATGGCGACGATGCGCTTCTCCTCGTCGACGTCGTAGTGCGTGTCGCGGCTGAGCTGCCGGGCGATGTCGGCGAAGCGATAGTAGAGGTCGGCGGCGCCGCGTAGCTTGCCGCTGATGATCAACGGGGTTCGGGCCTCGTCGATCAGGATCGAGTCGATCTCGTCCACGATGGCGTAGGCATGGCCGCGCTGGGTGCGGGCCTCCATCGAGCGCGCCATGTTGTCGCGGAGGTAGTCGAACCCGAACTCGTTGTTCGTTCCGTAGGTGATGTCGCAGGCGTACTGCTCACGCTTGAAATCGGCGTTGCCGCCCCCTGGCACCACCAGGCCGGTGCTCAGCCCGAGCCAGCCGTGCACCTGCCCCATCCACTCGGCGTCACGGGAGGCCAGGTAGTCGTTGACGGTGATGACGTGGACGCCCTTGCCGGCCAGTGCGTTGAGATACACGGGCAACGTGGACACGAGGGTCTTGCCCTCGCCGGTCTTCATCTCGGCGACCGAACCCCAGTGGAGGGCTGCACCACCCATCAACTGCACGTCGTAGTGGCGCTGGCCGATCACGCGCCACGCGGCCTCGCGAACCACCGCGAACGCCTCGTGCATCACATCATCAAGCCGGGCGCCGTTGTCGAGGCGCTCCCTGAACTCGACGGTCTTCCCCTGCAGCTCGGCGTCGCTGAGGGCCTGTATCTCCGGTTCCAGCTGGTTGACGGGAGCAACGACGGACTGAACCGCCTTGAACCGCTTGCCATCTCCGGCTTTGAGTATCTTGTCCAGAATTCCCATGGCTCCGGTCCAGTCTAAAGACTTGCGATCTCTGCGATGCGGTCACCTCGTCAATCGGTGGTGATGACCAGGTGTGACACCGCTCATATCGGCGGTGCGGCAACGAAGCTCAGCCCCTCGTGACCACGCCGACCACGGCACCGTGAACCGTGGTTGCCCCGACGGCCAACAGCGCCGCGGCCGCTGCCTGCAGCGACGCACCGGTGGTGGCCACGTCGTCCACCAACAGCACCGTGGGCGGGCAGGGGCCCGTCGGCGCCACGGTCGGCCCATCGAGGCGTTGTGCCCGGGCCCGCCCCCACTGAGCCGCCGCCCCTCTTCGACGCAACAGCCGACGGTGCGGTCGACCAAGCGAGCGGGCCACCGATCGGGCCACGTCACGGCCCTGGTCGTAGCCCCGTTCCCGCCGACGCGCTCGGCTCGCCGGCACGAAGGTGACGATGGCGTTGCCGAGCCGTGATCCGTGGGTGCACAGAGCCGCCTCGGCCACAATGCCCCCGAGGAGGGGCCACAGGTCGCGCCGGCCGCCGTTCTTGGCGGCCAGCACGACCCGAGCCAGGCGTTCGTCGTACTCGGCGCCGGCAACAACGCTCGCCAACGGGCCTTCAGCGGTGAGGCGACGCCGGGGCGGTGCACCCGGCGCGCCGAACAGGGTCTGACGGCAGCTCTCGCAAAGGCCAGCCGCGGCCGCTCCACATCCCGGGCAGCATCGTTCGAAGAGCACGACGGCTCCTCCTCATGCAGACTGCGTTCGGGATCGACCTCGATCCGATTCAGCACACCGTTCGCCCACGGTGCCCGTGCTGCTCGATCGCTCCTTCGCTGAGCGCGCTCAGCGGAGGAGTTCGCTGAGGCGAACTCCAGAAGGAGCGCCTCCGGCGCTCCGACTAGTAGCGATAGTGCTCGGGCTTGTAGGGCCCATTGACGGGCACGCCGATGTAGTCGGCCTGCTCCTGGGAGAGTTCGGTGAGCTTCACGCCGAGCGCATCGAGATGCAGGCGAGCCACCTTCTCGTCGAGCACCTTGGGCAGCACCACCACGTCGATGCCATACGACTCGGCGTTGGCGTGCAGCTCGATCTGAGCCAGCACCTGGTTAGTGAAGCTGGCCGACATCACGAAGCTCGGGTGACCGGTGGCGTTGCCGAGGTTCAGCAGGCGGCCCTCGCTCAACACGATGATCGAGTGCCCATCGGGGAAGCGGAACTCGTCGACCTGCGGCTTGATGTTGATCCGCTGGATGTCGCTCTGGCGGTACAGACCGGCCATGTCGATCTCGTTGTCGAAGTGGCCGATGTTGCCAACGATGGCGCCCTGCTTCATCCGGCCCATCATCTCGGCGGAGAGGATGTCCTTGTTGCCGGTGGCGGTGATGAAGATGTCTGCGGTGGACAGCACCCGCTCGATGGTGGACACCTCGTAGCCGTCCATCGCAGCCTGGAGGGCACAGATGGGGTCGATCTCGGTGATGATCACGCGAGCGCCCTGGCCTCGGAGGGCCTCAGCGCAGCCCTTGCCGACGTCGCCGTAGCCGAAAACCACGCAGGTCTTGCCGCCGATCATCACGTCGGTGCCGCGGTTGATGCCGTCGAGCAGCGAGTGGCGGGTGCCGTACTTGTTGTCGAACTTCGACTTGGTGACAGCGTCGTTCACGTTGATGGCAGGGAACTTGAGCGTGCCCTCCTCCATCATCTCGTAGAGGCGGTGCACACCAGTGGTGGTCTCCTCGGACACGCCGCGGATGGCGGCGGCCATCCGGGTGAAGAGCTTGTCGTCCTCGCCTTGGAGCTTGCGGATGAGATCGAGGATCACGCCCCACTCTTCGGGATCGTCCTCGGTGGCCTCGGGGATAACACCCGAGGCTTCGTACTCGGCGCCCTTGTGGACGAGCAGGGTGGCGTCGCCACCGTCGTCGAGGATCAGGTTGGGGCCGCCCTCGGCGTCGGGCCAGCGGAGCACCTGCTCGGTGCACCACCAGTACTCTTCGAGCGTTTCGCCTTTCCAGGCGTAGACGGGCACACCGGCGGGATGCTCGGCGGTGCCAGTGGGCCCGACCACAACAGCTGCCGCGGCCTCGTCCTGGGTGGAGAAGATGTTGCAGCTGGCCCAGCGCACCTCGGCGCCGAGCGCGGTCAGCGTCTCGATGAGCACGGCCGTCTGCACGGTCATGTGCAGGCTGCCGGTGATGCGGGCGCCCTTGAGCGGCTGACTGTCGTAGTACTCGGCCCGCAGCGACATCAGACCGGGCATCTCGTGCTCGGCGAGCTCGATCTGCTTGCGGCCCATGCCAGCGAGGGCGAGATCAGCGACCTTGTAGTCGCCGTCGGCGAGGGTGCGGGGGCGGGTTTCGATGGTGGTCACGACGGTTCCTCCCACGTCGGTTGAACGTTCTCCGACTCAGCGAGTGCCATGAGCCGATCGTGTTCGTCTCCATCGACTGTTTCGGCCTCGTCGATGAGCATCACGGGGATGTCGTCCACGATCCGGTAGCGGCGGTGGAGGCGGGGGTTGTAGAGGCTCTGCTCGGCCTCGAAGTACAACAGCGGACCGTGATCCTCGGGGCAGGCGAGAATCTCGAGGAGCTGGGAGTCCAGGGCCATGACATCGTTCCTATCGGAATCGGGGCCTGATGCCTCACCAGCGGTTGCTCACGCAGCGGGGGTCTGAGCTGCGCCGACAGTGGCTCGCCACACCACCGCGTCGGCACTCAGCACGAGCTGGTAGAGCCCGTGGTCGGCGAAGACCGCGACGGCGTCGCCGCGATCCACCACCACAGGGTGGCCTCGGTCGCCACCGAGGGTGACCGACCCGGCGGTGACCAACACGATCTCCGGGCCGGCAGGCGTGCGGGTGCGCTCCCCTTCCCCACTCAGCCGTTCGAGGGTGAATTCGGGCACGGGGCTGTCGTAGACGTGGTCGGCCTCGGTCGGCTTCTGCACCGGGGCCGGTGTCGACCGCCCGTCGAGCACCACGGCGAGCTCGGCAACGTCGACGTGTTTCGGGGTGAGCCCGCCCCGGATCACGTTGTCGCTGTTGGCCATCAGCTCCACTCCGGTGCCCCGAAGGTAGGAGTGCATGATCCCGGCGCGGAGGAACATTGCCTCGCCGGGCTGGAGCAGCACGTGGTTCAGCAGCAGGGCGACGGCAACGCCGATGTCGCCCGGGTAGGCGGCAGCCAGGCGGCTGGTCCACGTGAGCGTGTCCTGCTCGCGCTCGGCCACCGCTCCTCCCGCTCTGGCGAGCGCATCGGCGGCGGTCACGATCGCCTCGACGAGTTCGGCGGCTGACGCGCGATCGCGGGCCAGCAGACTGCGGGCGGCATCGCCGACCACGGTCGGGCCGTCGCCTGCCGCCGCCAACTCATCCGCCCAGGTCTGGAGCGTGGGCCCAGGCAAGGAGCGTGCCAATGCGGCCACCAACTCGTGGAGCTGGGCCGCAGGACGGAACCCGCACTTGGCTTCGAAGGTCGTGAGGGCGCAGATCAGCTCGGGTTTGTGATTGTCGTCGCGGTAGGTGCGATCGGGGGCGCTCCGGCCGACCCCGGCAGCCTCCTCGCGGGCGAATCCGGCGCGGGCCTGGTCGAGGGTGGGGTGCACCTGGATCGAGAGTGGATCAGCGGCGGCGAGCACCTTGAGCAGGAACGGGAACTGCCCGAACCGCTCGTCGACCGCCGCCCCCAGCACGGCTGAGGGGTCGGCCCCCACCGCATCGAGCAGCGTTCTCCCGGCGCCCCGCAACACACTGGGGGCCTTGGGGTGGGCGCCCAGCCAGAGCTCGGCTTCGGGTTCGCCGGTCGGGGTGCGGCCCTGCAGCTCGGCGATCACCGTTGGATCGCCCCAGGCGTAGGGCTGGACCACGCCGTCGATGCGGTGCACGCTCAGCCGGCCTCGGCCATGACGCGTTGCACCTCGGCCACCCGCTCGGCCACGGCGTCATCGGATCCCGCCTCGAGGTTGAGCCGGAGCAGGGGCTCAGTGTTCGACGGGCGCAGGTTGAACCACCAGTGGCCAGCGTCGACGGTGAGCCCATCGAGGCGGTCGGTCTGGAGGTCGCCATAGTGCGATGCCACGTGTTCGATCACGGCGGCCGCGTCGCTCACCCGGGTGTTGATCTCGCCGGAGGCGGCGTAGCGCTTGAGGGGGGCGAGCATCTCGGACAGCGGCCCATCGAAGCGGGACAGCTGTTCGAGCACCAGGACGGCGGCGATGAGGCCGGAGTCGGCCCGCCAGTTGTCGCGGAAGTAGTAGTGAGCGGAGTGCTCGCCGCCGAACGAGGCGTTCTGCTCCGCCATCATCTGCTTGATGAACGAATGACCCACCCGCGACCGCACGGGTGTGCCGCCGCCCTCGGCGACCACCTCGGGCACCGTTTTGGAGCAGATCAGGTTGTAGATGATCGTGGCCCCCGGATCGCGCTCGAGCACGGAGCGGGCCAGGAGCGCCGTGGTGAGCGAGCCCGACACCGGCTCGGCCTTCTCGTCGACGAGGAACACCCTGTCGGCGTCGCCGTCGAACGCAAGGCCGATGTCGGCTCCCGTTTCGAGCACCCGGGCCTGCAGGTCGGCCAGGTTCTCGACCTGGATCGGATTGGCCTCGTGGTTGGGGAACGTGCCGTCGAGCTCGGGATACATCACCTCGAGGTCGAATGGAAGGGTCGAGAACACCTCGGGCACCACGAGGCCGCCCATGCCGTTGGCGGTGTCGGCGATCACCTTGAGCGGCTTGAGACCGTCGATGGCGACGAACCCCCGGACGTGGTCGGCGAAGGCTGCCAGCAGATCGTCGGTGCTGCGCGAGCCTCGAGTGGGAGCCGGGGTCACACCGTTGCGTGCGTACTCCTTGATCTGGTTCAGGCCCGTGTCCTGGCCGACCGGGGCCGCCCCGGCCCGGCACAGCTTGATGCCGTTGTACTCGGCTGGATTGTGCGACGCCGTGAACATGACGCCGGGATGGTTGCGCGACCCGGCGGCGAAGTAGAGGAGGTCGGTGGAGCCGAGGCCGATGTCCAACACGTCGAGGCCTTGAGCCATCACACCGTCGGCGAAGGCATCGACGAGCTCGGGCCCGGACGGCCGCATGTCACGGGCGATGATCACCGTGGAGTCGGCCTCGGGATCGGTCGACGTCGTGCGGAGGTACTCGGCGAAACCAGCGCCGATGCGACGGCAGACCTCGGCGTCTATCTGGTCGGGATAGATGCCCCGGATGTCGTAGGCCTTGATGATGTCGTCGAGCGAAAGGGTCGATGCGTCACTCACAGCGCAACCCTAACGGTGGTCGATGTCCCGGAGACTGAATGAGTCGAAGACCCCGCATATCGCACGGCGGGGGGTCAGTCGCGGGGCCGATCTCGCCCCGACCGGGCGGCCAGGACCCGCTCGTGAGCCAACGTTGGTCGGTACGACCCGTTGCCCGCCGCTCGGCGAATCCGTACGAGATCGATGAGAAGTTCGATGGTGTGGCCCACGATCCGCACCGACGACCCGGCACGGTTCGTGACCTCGACAGGAACCTCGGTGAGCGAGAGCCCGTCCTGCTCGGCGATGAGGAAGATCTCGACGTCGAAGGCGAAGCCGTCGATCCTGGTGCGCTCGAAGATCGTGCGCCCCACGTCGCCCCGGAACCCCTTCAGCCCGCACTGGGTGTCGCGGAACCGGCCGAGCAGCACCACGTGAGTCAGGCCGTTGATCACCCGACCACCGAGTTCGCGGATCCGGCGAGCCTTCACGAGCGTTTCGGTGTCATCGTGGCGCCGGGAGCCGACCACCACGTCCCAGCCGTCTTCGAGGCGTTCCAGCACGTCCAGGATGAGCGGCGGGGCGTAGGCGAGGTCGGCGTCGGTGAACACCACGGCACGGCCAACCGAGCTGAGCACGCCGGCGCGAACGGCCGCTCCCTTGCCCCGGTTCTCCTCGAGGCGCACGACCCTGGCTCCGGCGGCTGCGGCCTCCTCGCGAGTGCCGTCTGAGGAGCCGTCGTCACACACCACGATCTCGAAGTCGGTGAGTGGCATCGCGATCAGCAGTTCGGAGGTGACGGCGTCGACGGTTTCGCCGATCAGCCCCTCCTCGTTGTAGGCCGGCAGCACGACGCTGAGGCGGACCGGGCCCGTTGTCGGCGGGCGCAGCAGCCGCTCGGCCATCTCCCGCCGCACCTCGTGGAACAGGATGCGGCGATAGACGACGAATCGGACCATGGCGGCCACGGCCACTGCGATCAGCTTTGCCAGTAGGAGCCAGGGCAACGCCCGCTCCAGGCTCGTCAGCACCGCGATGTCGACGATGCCGGCCACCAGAGCTGTTGCGGTGAACAGCAACGGCTGCGACACCCATGCCGCCCGCGGCGTGCGCCGGAAGGTGACCCACCGGTGGGCGAGGTACGACACGACCGACGCCGTCACCAACGCCACCACGTCCGCCCTGATCAGTGACCAGGAGGCGAGGGTGAGCACGATGCCGATGTCGAGGGCGGTGGCGATGACCCCGACGGCGAGGAACGTGCGGATGCGGCTCCTCACGGCCCGGTGGGCGTCGTGGGCTCCTCGTCGGGATCCTCAGGGGAGTCCGCATCGGGATCGGGGGCCGCCGCTCCCCGCTCGGCTGACGCTGCGGACGACGACACCACGTGCGCGGCCCAGCTCGACACCCCCGACGCGGTGGGGTCGGCGGCGTCGACCTCCGCTGGCTCGTCGCTGGTCACGTCGGGTTCGACTGGCTCGTCGGTGACGTCTGCCGACGCACCGGGGCGGGTGGGGTCGGTCGGCGGGGCCGGGGGCGCAGGCGCCTCGTCCGACTGGCTCGCATCGGCGTGGCTTGGGTCGACGGGGCTCGCGTCGACGGGGCCTGCATTGGGCAGCGAGCCCACCTCGGGTACCGGTTCGACGTCGACGTCGACGCCCTCCGCCTCCTCGGGCACCGGGATCGCCTCGGGCCACGCGCTGGTGGAGGCCCCAGGAGTGGCGTCGGGGGCGACATCGATGATCGGCTCGGCCTCGGAAGGGGCCTGGTCAGCCGTGGGTGGTGCCGCTGCGAGCGGCGACGCACCATCGACGGCACTCGGGGCGGCCTCTGCTGCCGGCTCTGGTTCGACGTCGGCGCCGGGCTCGTCAACCCCGACGTCGGGTTCCGCGCCGGGCTCGACATCGACGACAGCCGCGACCTCGGCAGCCGGCTCCGTCTCTCCGACCGGCTCGACATCCGGACCAGACCCGACTCCGGCGCCGGCGGGAGCGTCGTCGGCGGCTGCGCTGACCGGCGGCTCCGTGTCGATGTCCGATACGGGAGACGCCTCGGCTGCGACCTCGGCAGCCGGCTCGGTGTCGATCGCTGGTGACGGCTCGGGCAGCACCTCGCCAGTCGGACCAGTCGCGACCAGATCGCCGCCGGCGTCGTCCGCATCGCCCAGCGGCCCATCGAGATCGGGCTCGGCCGGCTCGGCGGGCTCGGCGGGCTCGGCGGGCTCGGCGGGTCCATCGAGATCTGGAGCCGCCTGTTCAGCCGGCTCGGCCACGCTGATTGGTGCCGCCGCCATCGACTCCGTCGGCTCCACCTGTTCAGCACGCGGCGCCGGGTCGCCGACGACCACCGTGTCGAACTCGACTTCCACCTCGTCGAACGCGGCGGTGTCCTCGTCAACCGGTATCTCGGTTGGCGCCTCGGATTCCTGCGGGGCCAGAGCCGGCCAGGGGTTGGCCGAATCGACGGGTGTGTCATCGTCGACCGCATCGGCTGTCGCGGCCACGGCAGCAACAGCGGCCGCCGGGGCTACGGCATCGCCGTCGGGCTCGCCGTCACGCCTGCGGGCTCGACGCCCGGTGGGGCGCCCCCTGACCAACGACGCAATGCGCCCGTGGTCCACGGCGATCAGCAGGCCCAGCGCACCCACACCGACCAGGCTGGCCAGCGTGCCGAGCCAGTCGATCAAGGTACGGCCGTAGCTCAACTCCACGGCGGTCTCGGTGGGTATCACCACCATGAGGTTCGGTCCGGCTCGCCATGGCCCTTCGGCTCCGCTCACCTGCCAGTTCGGGAAGTACGACGCCTTCACCAACACGGGCGAGCCTGGCTCGTCGACCGTGAATGAGATGCGGCTCGTGTCGATCTCGACGTCCGACACGGTGACGGGGGCGGTTGCCACGCCGTCGGTGGCCACCTGGGTTCCAACCCGCTGCCAGCCCTCCGGGCCATCCTCGGCCGGTAAGGCGAGGAACTGGCTCGGGTCGTTGTAGAAGGTGACGGCCTGGCTTTCCCAACCCACCTCGAACCGATTGGCCAGCTCACCGGCCTCCTCTTCACTGAGGCCGCTCGCAACCACGGGCTCGTAGGCGAGGGGCTCCACCAACTCGGCCCCATTCACCTCGAAGATCACGAACGGCTGCGCCTCAGCCACCTCGGTTAGGTCGGGATGGGCGCGGGCCGCGGTGATCGAGGCGTCCTCCTGGGCCATGTAGTACCGAACGCCCATCACCTGGAGCTGGTCCACGCCGCGGTCGATGTCGAACGCCTGGTACGGCAGGTCGCGCTGGGCGCGTGACGGCTCCTGGGAGAGCACGCTCTGGTTGAGGAAGTGGAACGGTGTGGTGGCCGAACTCTCGAAGTACAGGCCCTCCATCGATCCGATGCATCCGTCGGTCCAGTGCGGCAGCAGCATCAGCGCCATCGGGGTGCCGTAGCGGTCGAGATCGGGGCTGTACTCCCACATCGCCCGCCCACAGCCGTTGTCAGTGCCGACGTCGCTCATGGCCACCACAACGTTGCGGTACTCGGCGTAGGCCGGCTTCGACTCGTACCCGGAGTAGTTCCACGCCGTCCAGCTCGGGATGAAGCTCTGCTGGTGTGAGCGGAACACCCCGAGCCAGCGGTGGGTGCCGGCCTCGTCGATGCTGGTGAGCGGGAGCACCCGGAGCGGGACGGCCACCGTGATCAGCGCGACCAGGAGACCGAGGCCGGTCGCGGCCAGCGTCACCCGGTTGTCGGGCCGCTCGAAGCTCTGGGCCATGGCGGCCGCCACCAGTCGGACGATCGTGGCCACGCCGATGGCGGCCAGCAGGTAGACCGACAAGTAGTAGAACGGCAGGAGCCGAGCGTTCCACAGCGGCCCCTCGGCCAGCTGGGCCACACCAGCGAGGAACACCATCCCGGTGGTGAGGAACACCACGCCTACTCGTTCCCGTAGCACGATGGAGGTGACCGCACCGACGCCGGCGATCGGGAGGGCGACGAGCATCGGTGTGGTCAACAGCGCAGGCCCGATGGCGTCGAGGCGTTCCCAGCCCATGTCGTTGAACAGGTCGTCGCGCAGGTAGAAGGGCAGCAGCCAGAACGCCGACAGCAGCACCGCGGTGGGGCCGGTGACGGCGAGCCACAGCGTGCGGCGGCGGATGTCGTCCTCGACGAGGGCCGCGAGCCCGAAGGTGGTGGCCACGGCCACACCGATGAAGATCATCAGGTAGAGCGACGTGTTCTCACCGAACGCGAACGGCACCAGGGCGAGCGAGATCAGCCCGGCGACCGGCCAGAGTCGATTGTCCCGGCGCGACGCCAGGATGAGGCCGAACAACGCCGTCATGACGAAGAACACCGGGATCAGGTGGGTGAGGGCCACGAGGGCAATCGTCACTGCTCCCCTGCCCCGCCACCGCTCGTCGTCCATACCTCGTACGGCGACGCCCAGGGCGACGAGGCTCAAGCACAGGCTCAACGAGAAGGCGAACTCACCGGCGAGCGTGGAGGCGATGTTGCCGCCGTAGATCGTGAAGTTCGTGTCGAACAAGAAGAACAGCGTTCCGGCGGCCATGAAGGCCGGGACCGGCGCTGGAGCGCGGGCCATCCGGCCGAAGAACCACGCGGCGAGCGGCATCCCGACCAGACCGGCGACCGACACCACCTTGAAGGCGATGCCGTAGGGAACGGCGATGGCCACCACGGCCAGGAGGATCACGGGCCAGCGGAACAGTGCGGCATCGTCGCGCCCTCGGGTGAACCAGAACGTGGCGGCGATGGCCACTGCGGCGACCGGCGCGGCGAACACCCAGCTGAAGCCAGCGTTGACAGCCACGATCGCGAGCGCTGGCACCACCATGTAGAAGTAGAAGGCCGGGAAGCCGGCGTACCAGTCGGGGGTCCAGCCGGTGAGGCTCCCCTGTTCCAGCAGGTTGTCGCGCAGGAAGGCGGGGCCCCACACGTGGGCTCCCATGTCGCCCCCCGCAGGAGTGGTGTTCGACAGCAGCAGATCCGGCCGCATCTGCATGAATACGAAGAGGCTGCAGGCGATCGCGGCGCCGAATCCTGCCAGCGCGGTGACCTGAGCGAGCGTGAGAGTGGTCAGCCGGCTGGGTGGCCGCGGCGCCGGCGCTGCGTCGGCGGTGTCGATCCCGTCATCCGATGCGGCGGCGCGGACTGGCGCGCCTACCCGTTCGATGTCGCTCTGGCGAGTCGCTTGCACGCCGGCCAGGCTATTGACTCCGCTGGGCTCAGCGGCGTCGCCTTGCGCGTTCGCCCACTCGGGCAAGCGCCTGGTGCAGGTCGATTTGATGCCCGGCGAGGTGCCAGCGGCGGGTGTCACACTCCTTGCACGACTCCATCACGAGGTCGTCGCCGTCGACCATCATCTGGATCGAGACCAGCTCGCCCTGGCATCGCTCGCACCGCCCGGGAAGGGCCGATGAGTCTGAGGCTTCGGTGTTCGATGCCGATGTCATCACTGCCTACCTTCGCTGTCGCTCGCCACATCCCGTCGGCCGCGGCGCGACGAGGTTGAGCGACAGGCGTGGTGGCCGGCCTGAGCAGGCCAAGCGGCCCAGGTACACGGCCCACCCGTCTAGGAGTAGAGGCCCAGCGAGATCAAGGTGGTTGCGTTGAACGCGACGTGCATCACCCACGCCGACCCCAGCCGGCCGGTGCGGTACACCAGCAGCGCCGCGACAACGCCGAACAGGAACAGACCAGGGAGCACTGCGGGGGTGACGTGCACGAGGGCAAAGACGACCGACGACACCACAACGGCACCCCAGGCCGGCATGACAGCACCGAGCGACCGCAGGAACAGGCCCCGGAAGAACAGCTCCTCCACCAGCGGGGCCATGATCGCCGCCGACAGCGTGAGCAGGGCCACGTCGAGCGGGCCGTCGACCCGCTCGATCAGCGATCGGGCGGACTCGCCCGAATCGAGATCGAACAGGGCGTTCAGGGGCAGGTAGAGCAGCGGCACGAGCACGAGCTGAGTGCCGACGCCGGCGGCGAGCCCGATCGGCACGTCGATCAGGGCGATCCGGGCCCCATAGTCGGGCCTGGGGCCGTTGCCCCGCAGCCACGACACCAGAAGTGATCCCCCGCCGTAGCCCACCCACAGCGCTGCGGTGCCGAGCACCAGCCGGGCGATCGGGGGCGGCCAGTCCTCGGCTGGGTCGTAGAGGGCCGCAGCCCAGAACACGGCCAATACCTGGGTGCCAACGAGCAGCAGAATCGCATGCACAACGGTCCACCGAACCTGCTGTTCGGGGATGGTTGGGGCCGTGGTCATGGACGTCGACGCTAACGGCAACAGTGCGCAACGAGCGGCCGGGAACGGGCCCCGTCGGCGCCCCAGTCCGCCCACAGCTCAACGCAGCGAGGCCCGGGCCGAAGGATCCAGGATCGCCAGGCCCGAGAAACGCGAAACAATGTCGGCCGGTCAGGCGTTGGAGCAGAGTATGGCTGGAACATGGAGCGCTCCCGAGCGGAGCGGCAATGCGATCGTCGAGCTCACAGGCCCGACGGCAACGGCGGAGCCGGCACCTAGGCTGAACTCATGAGTAACGAAGGTCCCGCACCGACCCCGAACCAGGACAAGGGCGGCAATCGCATCGGCGGTCGTGCCGACGGGGGCTGGCCCCGGTGGTCGGTCTGGGTGGTCGTCGTCGTGCTCGTGGCGCTTCTGGCCGCGGCCAGCACGATGGGCACCGACTCGTCGGAAGAGATCACCTACACACAGTTCATCCAGAACGTCGAAGACGGTCAGGTTGCAACGGCGGAGTACGACAACACCACAGCCCGCATCACCGGCACGAACTCCGATGGCACCGAGTTCCGCACAACGGCCCCGAGCCCGCTGCCCGATGCCGACTTCGAACGGTTCGCCGCCAACGACGTCGAGATCGACTTCGTCACCCCGACCGGCAACTTCTTCTTGAACCTGTTGCCGATCTTCCTGCCGTTCATGATCATCATCGGCTTCTTCTGGTGGATGGCCCGGCGGCAGCAGTCGCAGATGGGCGGCATCATGTCGATCGGTCGCAGCAAGGCGAAGACCTACTCCTCCGAGCGCCCCGGCACCACCTTCGCCGACGTGGCCGGCTACGGCAGCGTGAAGAAGGAGATCACCGAGGTGGTCGACTTCTTGAAGGAACCGTCGAAGTTCGCCGAGATCGGGGCCCGGATCCCCAAGGGTGTGCTGCTGGTCGGCCCGCCCGGAACCGGCAAGACGCTCATTGCGAGGGCCGTGGCCGGCGAAGCCGGGGTGCCCTTCCTGTCGGTGACCGGCTCCGACTTCATGGAGATGTTCGTCGGTGTCGGCGCCAGCCGCGTCCGCGACCTGTTCAACGAGGCCCGCAAGATGGGCCGGGCGATCATCTTCATCGACGAGATCGACTCCATTGGCCGCAAGCGTGGCGCTGGCCTCGGCGGTGGCCACGACGAACGTGAGCAAACCCTCAACCAGATGCTGTCGGAGATGGACGGCTTCGAAGCCACCGAGGGCATCGTGATGATGGCCGCCACGAACCGGCCCGACATCCTCGACCCAGCCCTGCTGCGCCCGGGCCGCTTCGACCGCCAGGTTGTGGTCCCGCTGCCCGAGCTGGAGGACCGCAAGGAGATCCTGGGCGTCCACATCAAGCACAAGCGGATGTCCGATGACGTCGACATCGACGTGATCTCCCGGGGTACGCCGGGCATGAGCGGTGCCGACCTCGCCAACCTCGTGAACGAAGCGGCCCTGTTCGCCGTACGCGAGGGCGAAACCAAGGTGCACGCCCGCCACTTCGACATGGCCCGCGACCGTGTGATCATGGGCGTGAAGCGTGACTCGCTCGTCATGTCCGACGAGGAGCGGGAGATGACGGCCTACCACGAGGCCGGCCACGCCCTGTGTGCTGCGATCCTCCCCGACTACGACCCACTCCACAAGGTGACGATCATTCCCACCGGCATGGCGCTCGGTGTCACGATGACCCTTCCCGAGGAAGACCGGCACTCGCTCCGCAAGAAGCACGCCGAGAACATGATCGTGATGATGCTCGGCGGACGAAACGCCGAGGATCTGGTGTTCGGCGTGGTGTCGTCAGGCGCAGGCGACGACCTGCAGAAGGCCACCGGCCTCGCCCGCCGCATGGTGCGGGAGTGGGGCATGTCCGACGAGGTTGGCCCGATGGCCTTCGGTGGCGGCGCTCCGGTGTTCCTCGGCGACGACATGATGCAGTCGAAGGAGTACTCCGACGAACTCGCGCATCTGATCGACACCGAGACCCAGCGCATCCTGGTGGAGCAGGAAGACCGCTGCCGGCAGCTCCTGACCGACAACCGCAAAGCGCTCAACCTCGTCGCCCGTGGCCTGCTTGAGCACGAGACGCTCAGCGGCCAAGAGGTCAAGCGGCTGATCAGGGTGGCGAACGGCGAGGAGACCGAGCCTGGAATCGGGCTTGGCCTCGGCGCCGACAACGGCGGCTCGGCCCTCACCGCTCCCCCGTCGTCAACGATCACCGACTACTGATCGCCTCGCCGCTCCAGAACTGAACGCACTCGGCCCCGGGTTCCGACCCGGGGCCGTTTCGCGTCGTCGCGTACCAGTCGCCGGTCGCCGGTCGCCGGTCGCCGAGAGCGGTCTCGATAGGCTCGCCCGGTGCAACGCCACGCCCTCAACCCTCGCATCGCGAAGTCGCCATTCTTCGAGGCCACCCTCGCCTCCGGCGCCGGTGCCTTCGTGCCCTACAACGGCATGTGGATGCCCTACGACTACGGCGACACCCTCGCTGAGTACTGGGCCACGGTGCAGGCCGCCACCTTGTGGGACGTGTCGGTGCAGCGGATCATCGAGATCTCCGGCCCCGACGCGTTCACCTTCACCAGCCTGCTCACGCCACGCGACATCTCCGCGGTGCAGCCGGGGCGGTGCCGCTACGTCATCCTGACCAACCAGTACGGCGGCATCGTGAACGACCCGGTGATGCTGCGCCTCGACGAGGACCGGTTCTGGCTGTCGACCGCCGACAGCGACGTACTGCTGTGGGCCCAGGGCGTGGCGGTGTTCGCCGGCATGGACGTGACGATCACAGCCCCCGACGCCTACCCGGTGCAGATCCAGGGCCCGGTGTCTCCGAAGATCGTGGCCGCCCTGTTCGGCGAGTCGATCCTTGATCTCGGCTACTACCACTGCACTGCCACCAGCGTGGACGGGATCCCGGTGGTGGTGTCGCGTACCGGCTACAGCGCCGAGGTGGGCTTCGAGATCTACCTCCAGGATCCGACCCGGGGCGACGATCTGTGGGCGATGATCCTGGAGGCGGGCGAGCCCCACGGCCTGGTGGTGTCGTCACCCAACCGCATTCGCCGGATCGAGGCCGGGATCCTCGACTACCGCTCCGACGTGCTGATCACGAACAACCCGTTCGAGATGGGCATGGATCGGCTCGTGGCCATGGACAAGCCCGGCGGGTTCATCGGCCAGGCGGCCCTGCGACAGATCGCCGCCGACGGCGTGGCTCAGAAGATGGTCGGCGTCTTCATTCACGGCGCGCCGCTTGAGACCCACAACGAGAACCGCTGGCCCATCACCTCTGAGTCGGGTGAGCCTGCCGGTGAGCTGACGGCCGTCGTCCACTCCCCTCGCCTGGAGCGCAACATCGGCTACGCCCTCGTGCCGGTGGCCCACGCTGGCGTTGGCACGATGCTCCGGCTCCAGACACCCGTCGGCGAACGCACCGCCGAGGTCACCACCACCCCGTTCGTCGACAAGGACAAGCAGGTCCCCCGCCAGCAGCTCCGCTGAGTTCTGGTCGGCAGAGCCTCGACGCAGCAACGCGACAAAGGGCAGGGACCGCAGCCCCCGCCCTTCATCCTGATTTCAGAACGGCCAGTCGGCGTCGCGTCCAGCCTCGAGCATCTGCGTGAGGCTGAACGTTGCGTCGGTGAAACCGGCCAGGGTGTAGCGCCCACGCGAGCCGCTTGGCATCGACCGGGGCCGGTAGCCCGCCAGATCCACGGTGTAGATCAACGGAACAGCCGAGATGTCCACCGAACCAGCGTCATGCATCTGGTCATCGGTGAAGAGCACGACCCGGTCGTGCCGGCGCGAGTTGAAGTGGTCAGCGATGGCACGGTGTCCGTTGGTGGCGTGACCGACCGCGCCGACCAACTTCACCAGCCGGTCGACCCGTCCCAGCACCGAAGCACCCCTCCGGAACGTCACAGCCTTGTTGGTGTGCCCGAAGATGACGACGTCGGCGTTGGCCGACCGCTTCGCCGTGACCGCAGCCATGACCGCCGCGACTTCGACTCGGCTCATCGCCGAACGGTTCGAGACAGGCGCCTGCATCGAACCCGACATGTCGATCACCACCAGGGTGCGATCAAGGGCCGGAATGTTCTGCGTTGTGAGCTCGAGGGTGGCCCCGAGGGCTCGCTTCCAGTCGTCGGATGGGGCGTGCGTGTACGCAGCCCACACCTGGTACGGGAAGAGTCGAGCCTTGGCCACCTCGTCGGCGTCGGTGATCCGACCCAACACGGTCTCGACGGCGGCAGGGCTGATGCCCTGCTCGTCGAAGTTGCGCAGGTTCCGGACGAGCGCCATCACGCCCATCGTTGGAATCACCGACTCCCAGGCAGCTGCATCCATGCCGCCCGGCAGCCAACCCGACAGTCGCTCCCACGACGTGCCGGCGTCGGCGAGCGTGTGTGGCCCGCGCACATCGAGCACGGCCCGACGCTCGTCGGCTGGCACCGCAGCCAAGGCCTCGGCGGCTGCCAGCATCGGCAGCATGCCGGGGTCGGCGACGGCATCGTTGTGGTGTCGTCGGTCGAGAAGCCACCTGAACAGCGCGCTCTGCTTCGCATCACGTGCCTTGGGGTGAGTCAGCTCGATGACATCTGCCATCCGCACACCTCGGCCCAGGCCGTCGTAGCGGAGCGCGCTGCGCTCGGTGTAGAGACGGACTGCGGCGTCGGCGACGCCTCGCTTCACAGCCATCGGCAGCTTGCGGCCGTGGCGGCTGTGCCAATACCCGATCATCTCGGCCGGCTCGTCACCTCGCTGCAGCACAGCGCTGACGATCGGTCGACCGCGGGCACCACCAGCAGCGACGTACTCGGCTGCCAAGATGATCGATGCCGACCGGATCTTCAGCTCGTTGCGCAGGTACGGAGCAAGCCGACCGATGAAGGCCGGGTTCGTCGCCACAACCCGGTGGACGAGATCCACGAAGCGGGCTTCGCGCTGCTCGGCTCGCTCGTAGAAGCTGTCCTCGCCGGCCAGGTAGGTGGCCGCCATCAGGAACAGCTCCGACTCGAGGTCGGGTGCGAACCCGCGCCCACGCTCGTGGGTGAGCGTGGCGCCCTGCGTCTTGACAGGTGCGCTCGGGTTGACTCGGTTGATCTTGCTGAACGTCGCCATGGTCAGGCCTCCTTTCAGGCCGTCGGTTGTGTGTAGTTGGGAACGGATCAGAGAACCGGGCGAGAGGGGTTCCACCCGGATTGGATTGTCCGGGTGTCGCCGGCTCGAACGGCGTTGCACCAGAAGTAACCCCGCTCTTCGCAGCTGATCCGCGACTGCGTCTTGATGAGGGTGATCGGACCCGGACCCGAGCACCAGGCGGCTGGGCTCGTAGACGCTCTACCTGACTGAGCTACGACGCCAAACCCAAACGGGCGCTGACGTCGGCGGGATTCGAACCCGCGACCTCACCATTACAGAGTGGAAGAAATCCCGGCCTTCACAACGGGCCCGGAGTCCGATCGGTGCTTCCGAGAACCTGGGCGGCGGGGCTCAGTGCCGCGCGCTGCGTGCAGCTACTCGCGGTCTCGAAGAACTCCCTGCCTTCGCATCGGAAGCAGAAACAGAACGAAACACTGCGTGGCTGACCTCTTCGCCGGAACATTCGCGTGGTCTGTTCCTGAACCGGCATGCACCATGGCAGCTATGTGAGACCGGCTCCAAAACCACGAAAGCCGCACGCTCGTCCAGTGAGCGGCGGCTTCGCTACGAAAGATCGTCGGGTGTGTCTCCGCTAGAAGACGTGCACCTCCGAAGCCGTTCGGGTGTCGCTCATGCGCCTCGCCAGCGAGACGTGCAGCACGAGCAACTCGGCATCTCTGCCGAATGGATCTGTATTCAGTTGCTCTGAGTGGATGTTCTGCATCGTCTCGGGTGCCTCCAGCCCGTACCTCGTGCGTGGGGCAGGTGGCCATTTGTACAAAGTGCTCTCCTCGGTGTCAACGGAGTTTCTGCCTCTAGTCGGGGCGCGAGCAGCACCGACCAGTCAGCTACTCGGCTTGTGCGACAACGTCGGCCGCACTGTCCGGATCGAGTCCAACATCGCTGAGGACCGTGCCCAGCTCAGCGATTCGTCGGCGCCGCCACGCCGGGTGCAGAGCGTCGAGCAGCACAAGTTGCTTTGCGAACAGTCGCCGACGCACGTCTTCGCCCGGATGCCGGTGCTGAGCCTCCCAACGGCTCGCCATCACCTGCGTCGTGTCCATGAACGAGAGTGCGAGGACCTCGAGCCCGTCCAGCGTCTCGGTCCGAGCAAGCTCCACACCGCGCTCAACCACCACGTACGCAAGCCCGCGTTCTGCGTACTCGACGTGTGGCCGGGCGCCGTCGGCTGGCCGTCCGACAGTTGGCAGATCGGAGGGCGAGGCCTCGATCCCCTCGGCCAGTACATGGAGCCAGCGGTCGACGTCATCGAGGTTCGGACGACCCGGGACGGGCCCAAACATGACGTCGCCGCGATAGCAACCTGCGGCCTCGACGAGCACCTCGCGGTGCGCACCGGCACCCGCCCACGCCAGCGCCGCTGGCACAGCATCGACCCAGCTGACACCCTTCGGGATCTGGCTGGGCAACTCCCTGTGAGACAGCGGATCGCGGTAGCCGCCGTCCATCGCACCAAGCACAAGATCGAGTGGCTTCGGCGCCGACCACGCCTGGGGTCGAACGTCGAGCGTCCATTGCCCTCAGTCGCGAGTGATCGCCAACTCGAACGAGCCATCCGAGAGTCGGATCAGCTGGTTTCCGAAACTCTCTCCAGCTCCACCCTTGGTTTCGACCACCCAGAAGTCGGATTCGAGCAGCAGGCGAACAGTGACCTCGACGTCCCCTGTCGGATGGTGCAGCTCAAACTCGGCCATCAGCGACCGCCAACATCGGCCCTGCTGCTTCCGTTTACCGAGAACGTCCAGGTCAGCTGTAGCGGGTATCCGGTGTTCGGATTCTCGAACAACAGTCCGCTGAACGTCCCGCCGACCGCGGTCAACTCTTCCAGGCGAAGTCCGTCCACGACGTCAGTCTGTCGCTTCTGGAAGGAGCAGCCCGTACTGCTCAAGGGCATCACTCCAGATCAGGCCGCTGTTGGCGTGGAAGTATCGCCGAAGCAGCGTCCTCACCTCGTCGCTGTTCAAGGCCTCATCCTCGCGCGCCCGCTGTAGCGCCGCAGCGTTACGCACGTCCATCGTCGTCGTGCGCTGACCTTCGACGGGCCTCCAGTCGCCGTATCCGTCGAACGAGATGCAGAGCAACGAGATGAGTCCGTCTGGATCGACCTCAAAGTCGGCGAACACACTGCCGCCGTCGAGCGCAAGTGTGAACGAACACGGCCGTGTCCCCGTCGTCCACGTGTATGGATGGATCTCGAAACTCACCGCGGAGCAGCCTCCATCGCCACGAGCGTACGGCCGGCGTTACGCGACCGCCGCTGGATCGCGCTCGACCGCCTGCGGCAGCTCAGTCGTGCGGACCCACCGGCCTCGATGCTGCGGGGTTCACCGGGTACTGAGCGATTGTTGCTGCGAAGTCGATCGCGGCCTGCTGGACCTCCTCGGCGGTCGCCCTGAGTGTCAGGACCGCGGGGTTGCCCGTGCCCCTCCTCCCGTTCCGACGGTCGGGCGGCAGGAACTCAAGATTCAGCTCAACGCTGATCTCAGCACGTCCGTTCGCTTGCCGAACGCGAGGGAACTGCAGGTTCGGTTCGATCAGCCAAGGCGGCTTCGGGGGATCGCTATCTGACCTCGCGGTGACCCACTCTTCGAGCCGAAGTAACCAGCCAACGAGCAACGGAGGGGTGTCGCAGGTGAGTGCCTGCCATCTGAACTCCCAGGCCTGGCCATCGAGCGTCGCCTCACCCTCGACCATGTACCAGCTATCCCGCTTTCGGGGATCGTGGTCGTCCGAGAATTGAAACCCGTCGATGGCCAATCGAAGCGAGTCACCTCGGGTACTTCCGAGCCTCAGACCCGGGCCCCTCGGCAAGTCAGAGGACGGTGCCCACGTGTACGCATGCGTGCGGCCCGCGAGGTGTCGGATGTCCCACGCATCGAAGGGGGGATCCGTCGGGAAGTCGAGCTCCAGAAACTCGATGAGTTCGTCGAACTCATACGGACCGAGCGAGGCCTTGTAGTCCGTGAAGGCGTCTTGGACCTCACGCCAGTCTGAATAGACAGCCGTGGTCAGGCACATCCCAGACTCCGTGTACACGATCGTGATCGGGTGCACTTCTCGTTCCGCCATCAGTCAAGAGCCTCGCCGAGAATCTGGGCGAGTGCCTCGTCGGCTCGCTCGACGGCGTGGGCGTAGACACGGAGGGTCATGGCCGGGTCGGCGTGGCCGAGGCGGTGAGCGACCGTACGGACGTCTTGGCCCGAAGCGATCGGACCGGGTTGCGGACCAGTGGCGGAGGTCGTGGAGCCGCCACTGGCCGTCGATGCCCGCAAGCTCGCGAGAGCGTCGCCACCACCAGCCGATGCGGTCGGGGTTCGGCGGGTCGACATCCGGAGCGAACAGCCACTCCGTCAGCTCCGAGTACTTCGCTGCCTTCTCCCCCACCATCTCGACGCTGACCGTTGGCCACCGCTGTGACCGGACGGCCCTCAGAGGCCACAAAACCCCTGCTCAGGGCTACTCGATGCGCAGGCCCGAGATGGCCCGGCTGATGACGAGCTGCTGGATCTGCTCGGTGCCTTCGAAGATGTCGTGGATCTGCATCAACGGCCGAGACGTCGTCGGCACACGACGGCGATCACTCGTCGTCCCGGGGAGCGATCCAGCCAGCGTCGATCATCGCCGCGGTGAGTTCGTCGGTCGTGATCGGGCCGAAGAAGGCCTGGCGTACCACGCCGTCGCCGTCCGCGATCACCGTGGTTGGCACGCCGTCGATCCGGTAGCGCCGATGCAGATCGGTGTCGTCCTGC
>JBCCFL010000017.1:0-103360 GCA_039029735.1 Actinomycetota bacterium
CGGCGGTCGCGGGTCGAGTTGAGGCGACCGTCGGGAAACAACAGCCACACTGCACCCACGAGCCAGGTCATCACGAAGAACGGGGTGACGGTCACCAGGGTCACCCAGGCCGCTGCGTCCTCCCGACCGCCACTGAACAGGGCCTCCGCGGTAACCAGGCCGGCGGCATTGAACGACCGGATGGCCGCAGCACACACCAGGGCCAGACCGACCAGGTTTCCGGACCGGCGGATGAAGATCAATCGCCCGACGATGACGTAGAGACTCCAGGCCGCGAGATGCACGAGGTCGTAGCTGCGGAGCACGATCGCGGTGGTGACAAAGGAGGCCACGTAGATGCCGGTGGCCAGGTCGAGCAGACGCCTCGTCCAGATCGGGTTCTCGAACAGCCTCATACCGCCGCCTCCACGACGTGCGCATCCCGCTCGGCGTCGACCTCGTCCGTGCCGGTGTCGAACTCGCTCCGGCCCAACACGTTCACCGCGCGAACGCTGCCCCCGGGACTGGCCTCCACGGTGCTCGACCCGCCAAAGGCCTCGATGCGATCCGACACCGAGGCGAGATCCATCTCGGTGTCGGCGCCCTCGATGTCGATGCTGACGACGAGGCCCCCTCCCGCCTCGGCCACGGTGGCCAGCACTCCGGTGGCTCCCACCGCCCGCGCCCGGTCGATGGTCTCAACCACGCAGAAGTAGGCGGTCTGTTCGCTCTGGCGGTCGTAACGGCCGAGGCTCGACACGGTGGCACTGAATGGAACGGGCGAGGAGCGCTCCACCGCTCGGAGGGCGGCCTGCAGCCCTTCGGTGTCCAGGAGCGGAGGATAGATGCCATGCGCCACGGCCCGCAGGGCATCCACCGCGTGTTGGGTCTCCTCGGCCATCGACACCGCATAGCCCACGATCTGATCGGCGCCCTCCCGTTCGGCAACCGTCTTTGCGATACCCAGCTTGACCTTGAGCGCCACCACCTGTTGCTGTGCGCCGTCGTGCAGGTTGCGCTCCAATCGTTGCCGCTCCGCATCCTGCGTGGTGATCAACCGACGACGAGAGGCCCGCACCTCCATCGCCCGCTGCTCCAGTTGGCGATTGAGGGCGATGTTGCGCAACACCAGACCGGCCCCGGCAGCCACGTCGGCCAACAGGGCGCGGTCGGCCGGGGTGACCAGGTCGTTTGCGGGCTTGATGATGGTGAGTGAACCGAACAGCTCGCCCCGGTGGATGACGGGATGGGAGGCGGCTCGTTCGTCGTTGGGGAGCGCGTCGACCGTGATCGATCCGGCGGTGCCGGGTCCCGTCTCGGGAAAGACGCCGTCGGCCTGAAGCCTGTCGCCGTTGGCCAGACGGACGATTGCTCGGTCGGCACCCGTGCCCCTGGCGATCAGCTGAGCCATGTCGGCGGTGCCGTCACCGTCGCCCAACGACAACGACGAGGTCACGTTCGACAGCACCTCGTATGGGCTGGCCCGGTCGCCGTAGACGATGCGGTTGGCCACCTGCTGGAGGCGGGCCCGGACCGGTTCGAACACCAGCGCCACCGCGGCGGCGGCCACGATGGGTAGCAGCAGACCAGGGTCGCCGTCCTCGGCCCCTCCGAACAGCAGGAGCGGGATACCCACCACCACCGCCGAATAGAGGCCGACAATCACCACGGCCAGGCCAACGTAGGTGGCCGATCTGGACAGGATCGAGTCGATCTCGTAGAGCCGGTACTTCGAGATCGCCACCCAGAACGACGCAATGAACAGGGCCAGCGGGATGAGGTAGGTGGTGTTCTCGAACGACACGTTGGCACCGCTCTCGATGGCGAACCGCAGCAGCAAGGTGACCGCCAACAGGGCGCCGCCGAAGGCGATCCACCGGATCTGGTGCCTGATCTCGGCGTTGCCGATTCGGTAGCGCATCACGAGGGCAACCACCGAAGCCAGGGCCCCGAGCAGCGCCAGGTTGATCATGAGTTCGATGAAGAACCCCAGGGCGCCGTTGGCCGAGGTGATCGGCTCCGTGCTCCACCGGTTGCTGTAGAAGAGGCTTGCGCCGACAGCCAGGGTGAGCGTCGTCGCCTGATACCAGCCGACCGGACGCCAGCGGCGTGACGGGAGCCGTCCGTTCGGAAACAGCAGCAACCCGAGCGAGAGCGGAGTGATGAGGGCCAGAATCCAAATCGAGGCCATCGTGCCCAAGCCGACGGCGGTCGGCCACGGCAGCTCGGCCGGAATTGCCGGGTTCTGGTTGCCCGGCTGGCTGAGGTCCTGGGCCAGGAGCTCCATCGGTGCGGTCAGAACGACGAGGGCCAGGCAGGCGGCGTAGACGCCGCCGAACAACGCGGCCACAGCGAAGGCCCACACCGAGCCGTTGCGTGGTTGGCGGGGGAACACCGTCCAGGCCAATACCCCGAACCCGATCCCGACCGTGGCGTTGACCGGTGTCAGGGTCTCCCAGGCCAGATCCCAGCGGTCGGCCGCGACGGCCACCGCCAGACCCCCCGCCGCCATTGCGACCGCAAGGCCGGCAACGAGACGGCCGAGGCGGATCAACCACCGGTCGGTCACGGCTGCCTCGGCGGGAAGCGGTAGGCACCGACCGGGTTCTCCCGGCCCTTGACCATGGACGGGTCCAGCTTGTCCGCTGCCGGGAGCCGGCTCAGGGCCGCCCAGGTCGGTTCGCTCAGCACGGTCTCCCCCGGCTCGGCCCATTGTTGGAGGCGCTGGGTCAGGTTCACGGTGTCGCCGACCATGGTGTACTCCAACCGCTCCTCCGACCCGAGTAGTGCGGCCGCCACGACCCCGGTCGAGATTCCGATCCCGAGCTCGAACACCGGGAGACCATCCCGGATCCAGTGCTCATTCAAGGAGCGCTGGGCGGCTTGCATGGCCTCGGCTGCGGTCACCGCCCGGTCGGCGTGATCGTCTGATGCCACCGGGGCGCCGAATACGGCCATCACGGCATCGCCGACAAACTGCATCACGGTTCCCTCCTCGTCCAAGATCGCACGGTTCATGGCCGCCCGGTGCTGATGGAGTTGCCCGGCCAGCGCGCTCGGGTCGGCGTGCTCGGCGATGGTCGTGTAGCCACGAATGTCGGACATCAACACCGACACGGTCAACTCCTCGGTCTCGCCCGGTCGACGCCCCTCCTCGACGATCTGGGCTGCGACCCCGCCCGGGAGGAGCCGACCGAGCGCCTCACCCTGCTCCTTGCGGTCGACGATCGCCCGCTGCAGCATCTTCAGCCGGTCCAGGCTGTCGGTCCGGCCTTCGGTCAGCCCCTGGGCAAGGCGTTCGAAGAGGGCTTCGATGGCGGCGTCGACGTCGGCCGGCGTTGTCTTCCGTTGGACGGCGATGGCCTTCACCGAACGGCCCTGGGCCACGTGATCCAACAAGTCCTCCTCGGCCGCTGACAGGGTGGCCTCGGCCCGCACGGGGTTGGACAGCCCCTCAACGATCTTGGGGTCGAGCATCGAGCCACCGGACGCCACCTCCCGCACCGCCCGGGCCAACTGGTCGCCCTCGCCCACCCGGTCCTTGAGGAGATAGGCATAGCCTGCTGCCCCTTCCGAGAGCAACGAGACCGCGTAGTCCGGGTCGTCGAACTGGGAGAGTATGACCACTCCCGTGCCCGGGTTACGCTTCCGCACCTCCTTGGCGCCGTCGATCCCCTCCCGAGCGAAGTTGGGCGGCATGCGAATGTCGGTGACGATCACCTGCGGTTGGGTTGTGTTGGCCCCGTTCACCAGCTCGTCGTAGTCAGCGCCGACGCCGACGAGGGTCAGATCATCCTCCAACTCCAGGAGCACTCTGACACCCTCGCGGACGATGAGGTTGTCGTCGGCGAGAAAGACGGTGATCGGCATCGATTGCTCCCGTGACAGGCGGCGTGGTTGGTTCCACTGTCCTGGAACGACGTCGGTGAAACCAGCGTGCGAGCGCGCAACGTCGGAGGGTGCTGGCACGTAGAGATCTGCGGGGAAGCACCCTGGGCGGTGGGACCTGCTCGGCGCACGCTGGTACGCAGCCGGCCTCAGGAGGCAGACCGAGAGAACCCGGAGATCAGCCGGGGAACGGATCAGGCAGCGAGCGCCACTCGGACCACTCCTGGCTGAGTTCGGACGAGTTGAGCAGGCACGACTCGAAGTCGGCCTTGATCGCAGCTTCGTCCATGTCGGCGCCGATGATCACGATCTCCTGGCGTCGGTCGCCCCACGGATCCTCCATGCTTTCGAGGATCTCTGTTCTGGCTTGCGGGTCAGCTGGCCACCGTGAGTTGTCGACCGCCGACCACCAGTAGCCGAGCGGCCGCAGACCTGTCATACGGCCGGCCTTGGACAGTTCCCAGGCCTGCTCCGGGCGAGTCGCAATCCACGAGAAGCCCTTCATCCGCAAGGCGCCGGGCCATCCGCGTGACAGCAGCGCATGCAGCCGCTCGGGGTGGAACGGCTCTCGGGCTCGCCACACGAAGCTCGTCACCCCGTACTCCTCGGTCTCGGGGTTCTCCTCGCCTCGCATCGTGGCCATCCAGCCGGCAGCCTTCTCGGCTTCGTCGAAGTCGAACCGGCCGGTGTCGAGCACGTCGTCGAGGGCGACCTTGCCGAACGATGTCGTGACCACGTCCGCCCGCGGGTTGAGCCCCTGCAGGATGGCAACCAACCGCTGAGCGTCGGCCTCGGACACGAGGTCGACCTTGTTCACGATGATCGTGTCGGCGAACTCGACCTGATCGACCAGCAGCTCGGCGATGCTGCGCCGGTCCTCCTCACCCACGGCGAGGCCGCGAGTCTTGAGATAGTCGATGGCTTGATAGTCGTGGAGGAAGGCCGCCGCGTCGACGGTGGTCACCATCGTGTCGAGCCGGGCAACGTCGGCGAGCGCCACCCCGAGCTCGTCGGTGAACACGAAGGTCTCGGCCACCGGCAACGGCTCGGAGATACCGGTGGACTCGATGAGCAGGTAGTCGAAGCGGCCTTCACGAGCGAGCTTCGCCACCTCGACGAGGAGGTCCTCCCGAAGGGTGCAGCAGATGCAGCCATTGCTCATCTCGACGAGACGTTCCTCGACGCGGTCGAGATGAGCGTCGCCGTCGGCCACGAGCTGTGCGTCGATGTTGACCTCGGACATGTCGTTGACGATCACGGCGACACGCTTGCCCTCCCGATTGGAGAGCACATGATTCAACAGCGTGGTCTTGCCTGATCCGAGAAAGCCGGACAACACCGTGACGGGGAGGCGACCATCTGAGCGGTCGTCAGCGGACGGACGGGGTGGGGCGGCGGGCATGCCGAGCATGCTAGCCGCGTAATGAGAATCATTCTTGGTCCCGACGTTTGCTTCCACCGCGCTGTGCTCACCCGCCGGGCGCCGGCTACAGCCCTGCGATCTGGACCTCGAAGTCGTGGGCGCAGGCTCCGCCATCACCCGTCCATGTGCCATCGGAGGGTGCGAGCACGCCGCTGTCACCGTCGAGGCCACAGAAGTCCTTGACGCAGTGGTCGACGTCGCACACGTCGACGCCACACACATCTCCGGCGCAGACGTTCACGGTGCAGATGTCGATTCCACAAGCAGCGCCCGCACAGCCATCGGCACCACAGGCCCCGCCACCGACCAGATTGCCAACGCAGGCATCACCGCCGCAGGCATCGATGCCGCAGCCATCGGCAGCGCACCCGTCTGCGCCGCAGGCGGCACCAACGCACGCATCGCCGACGCAACCCTCCAACCCGCAGATGTCCAGCCCGCAGGCCTCCGCACCACACAGCTCGCTCTCACATGCGTTGCCAGGGCAGGGATCATCGTCGTCGCCCCCGGTCCCGCCTCCAGGAGGAGGCCAGTTCTCCCAGATGTCGCCGAGATCCGGGATGTCCCCGGCGGCAACTTCGGCCTCAACGGCCTGCCACAGGGTTGCGTAGTAGCGGCTCGCTGGATTCGAGACCTTCACGACGAACTTCAACTCACGCCCTCCCCGTGCAGTGCTCCCGCCGCCACCAGCGGTGCCGATGTCGCCTTGGTTCGCAGCTCGACCGGTTGCCAACGTGGCTGCCGATCGCGGCCCTCCAGGAGCGGGTGTTCGCCGCCGAGCTTGTCCACGTCGGTGACGAGGAGCTCGGGGTCGACATCGTCCATCGTGATCGTGCCGGCCTCCAGGGCCTTGAATGCCAACTGCTCGACGATGTTGTACTTCCAGCTCGGGCACGGGGACGTGGCCGCTTCTCCCGCCGTCGCCGGTGGATTCACGAACTTGTGAGCGCAGGCTCCAGCACACGTGGGGAGCAGGGTGCAGTCCTGACAGCCCTTCTCGTCGAACGGCGTCCACTCGAGCCAGTGCTGAGCTCGTGCGTTGTCGCCGAGTGCGCCCTCATTGGTGATGTGCCCAACCGCATGGGAGGAGTCGGCCACGGTGTCCCAACACTTGTGGAGTTCACCATTGGCCAGCACCACGAACCCGTTGGGCCGGACTGCTCCGCAGATGCCTCGGAACCGTGGCGGGTAGGGCACCGACCGAAGACCAGCAGAGAAGGCGAGACGGTTGAACTTCGCCTCCAGCGTGCCGTACTCGGCCTTTGAGTAGCACTCGCTCTCGATGCTGTGACACTGCTCGGTGATGGCCTCGACCGGAGCGAAGTACACACCGAGTTTCCTGTGACGAGCGAGCCCACGGGCCACGAGCGAGGAGATGAGGTCCGGCACGCCGTCGGCATTGCGACGGTCGATGTTCACTCGCACACTGATGTGCAGACCCGCGTCGGCAGCGGCCTTCAGCCGCTCGACGATTCGGTCGAACGTCGGCGCCCCGCTGTGGAGCACTCGTCGCTGATCGTGATGCTCAGGCCCGCCGTCCAGCGTGACCTGAACCGTGGTGACGTGCTTCGACAGCAAGGTTCGGGCCACGTCGGCGTCGAGGCGATAGCCGTTGGACACCATCATCGCCGAGTACTGCACGTCATGTCGCTCGCAGAGCTCCATGATCCGAGTGGACAACCGCTCGATCACCGACAGCGCGAGCAAGGGTTCACCGCCGTACCAGGCCACGCCAAGGCGGCGAATCGACCCGTCCCGGAGCCGATCGCCGATCGAGCCCACCACTGCATCCTCGATCTCCGGGCTCATGGGCCCGGACGGCTTGTCAGCACCCTGGAAGCAGTAGTCGCAGGCGAAGTTGCACGCCATGGTCGGCGCGATCGTGAGCATCAGAGCCGACGGATCGAACCGCGATCGCTCGTAGTCGTCCCGTAGGGCGGCCTGCTCGTCGAATCCACCAGGTACGACGAGACCGCTGGCGACGAGATCTCCCATGACGCCGGCGGCGGACGTCGAGCCACGTGGCGAGTCCAACACCGCCAACTCGTCGGGGTCGAGCAGCGCCAGCACACCGGTCGCCGTGTTGTGAACCAACGCTCGGTCCTCGCGGAGCGGGACGTGCACGTTGTAGCGGCTGGGGGTCAGCTCCACGAGGACTTCACGTCTCGGGCGACGCTTTCGAAGATGTCGGCTTGGGCGGCGGCAACCAGCTTCCGCATCTCGGCCTCAGAGGCCGGCTTCGGCTGGGCCTCGATTCGGCGGCGTACCTGTTCGACCACCTCTTCGATGCCCTCGGGCGTGGGCCGCACCGCAGACCGTTGGATCTGCTCCGACGCCTGGGCATTGACCTGCACCATCAGCTCGACGAACTGCTCGACCGTCAGCTCCTGAATCCGCATGTCGGGCCGTACGCCGTCGACATTGATTCGGATACTTGCCATGACCACCCCGTATCTCCGTGACTAGCACGAGTATCGATGTCTGGTTCGACAAGCGTCAACTGAAACGAAGAAACGCAGGGTTCGCGGATCGATCAGCCAGGCACCCGGCCTCTTGTCAGTTCGGTCTGGATCGTCTCGACCAGGGCGGCCACGGCGTCGGGCTGTTCGCCGGGCACGGTTCGCAGCACCTGCACCACCTCGGGCAGCGGAGCGAGATCGACTGGGGGCCGCCACTCCACCACGTTCTCGCCGAGGTAGCGGCTGCTCATGACGGCTACCCCAATGCCGGCGTCGACCGCGGCCCGCACATCGATTGAGGCGGCCGCGGAGAACACCGTGGTGAAGTCGATCCCTGCGTCGTGGAGGATCTTGTGGGTGAAGCCGTTGTAGTAGCAGTGCTCCCCGAAGTCGATCGTTGGCAACGGCGCCTCCCGCCGTTGCTCCCCCGCCGCAGTGACCCACACCAGATCCTCCGACCACAGCACGATGTCGGTCGGGCGCACCCGATCCTCGGTCACCTGGATGATGGCGATGTCGATCCCGCCGTGGTCGACCTGATCCACGATGCTGCCGGTGTGGTCGAGCGCGAACTCCACGTGGGCCATGGGGTGCCGCAGCTTGAAGGTGCCGAGTAGCGAAGCGATCTCACACAGGTTCACCTCACCGTTGCTCGACAGCTTCACGGTGCCGGTCAGATCAGAGCTCTCCAGACGGGCCACGGCGTTGTCATGGATCTCGACCAGGGCCCGGGCGTCGGCCAACAGGGCCCTCCCGTCACGGGTCAGCCGGAGGTCGTGGCCGTCACGGATGAGCAACGGCCGCCCCACCCGTTCCTCCAGCCGCTGCACCTTGCGGCTCACGGCCGACTGCGTCATGTGAAGGCGTTCCGCCGCCCGCGTCATCCCGCCGTGGTCGAGTACCGCCAGCAAGGTTCGGAGCGACTCGATGTCGAGCTGCATACCCCCAATTCTAGCGTTGAAGTCATGACGGCGGGGAATGAAAACCATCAAGACATGTCGCTTGAGAATGGCGAGGGCCGGGCGGACAATCAGGTCATGAGCCACTCCACCCCACCGAACCAGCTCCGCGAGGCCATGGGCCCGGGCTACCAGGTCGCCGTTCTCCGAGACGACGCCGTGCTCGCCGAACTCGTCCAACCGGCCACACTCCGGACGAGCCGCAGCCGCTCCTGGCCTCGACGGCCATGGCTCCGACTGCTCGTCATCACCCCCATCGAGCGCCTCAGGAACCTCCGGCACGCGGCCGGGCGACACCCTATGGCCCGCCCCGTTCGCAGTGCGAACCTGCAGCCCCGACCTCTTCACCCAGGCAACGTCAACCCCTGATCGCCACCCGGCGGATCGTAGGCACAGCAGGGCGCTGAGTAGCCTGCGCCGGTGCTTCCGTGGACGGTGCAGATGCGACGGGTGCCGCGGCTCGTGGTGGGCCTCGTGATCTTCGGGGCTGGCGCCGCATGCGCCGTGGCCGGCGACTGGGGGCTCCCCGGCTGGGACGTGTTCCATCAGGGCCTCTCGACGCAGACCCCACTCTCGATCGGTGGCGCCACCATCGCCGTGGGCGCCGTGCTCCTGCTCGCCATGGTGGCCCTGCGTGAACCGATCGGGATCGGCACCATCGGCAACGTGATCATCATCGGCCTCTCGGTCGACGCCACGCTCTGGCTCCTCGACAACCCGACCAACCCGTGGTTCCGGGCCGGCCTCACACTTGCCAGCCCGCTCATCGTGGCGATCGGGTCGGGCCTCTATCTCGGAGTGCGCCTCGGCTCCGGCCCGCGAGACGGGATCATGACCGCCCTCGGCCGGCGCGGCGTGACCCTCTGGAAGGCCCGCTTCGGGATCGAAGCCAGCGCACTGATCGCCGGTGTCATCCTCGGCGGCACCGTGGGCTGGGGCACCATCTGGTTCCTCGTCGCCATCGGCCCCGCCGTGCAGGCCGCACTCCGGATGCTGTCGGTGCCACTCGCTCCCGGCGAAGCCGATGCGGTCGCTATGAGGAAGCCATGACTCCGCCGTAGGCCACGCCGGTGAGATGGTGCATCTCACGATCGAACGTGGTGAGGTCGTCGATGCTGAACTGACTGAAGTCGCTGTGGCCGCACGCCCGGGCCAACACCTCCATCAACTCCACTGACGCTGCAAAGAAGCGCTGGAGGCGTTGGGCCGCATCGTCGATGACGAGGCGAGAGCGAAGGTCTTCGCGTTGGGTGGCGATGCCGACGGGGCAGTTGTTCGTGTTGCAGGCCCGCATGCCGAGACAGCCGATGGCCTGCAGGGCCGAGTTCGACACGGCGATGGCGTCGGCGCCGAGCGCGAGCGCCTTGACGAAATCGGTGTGGGTGCGCAGTCCCCCCGTGATCACCAGAGTCACATCGCCGCGGCCCTGGCTGTCGAGGTGACGGCGGGCCCTGGCCAGCGCCGGGATGGTGGGCACGGAGATGTGATCACGGAACACCACCGGCGCCGCACCAGTACCACCGCCGCGGCCGTCGAGGATGATGTAGTCGACCCCAACGCGGAGCGCAGCGTCGATGTCGGCCTCGATGTGTTGGGCCGACAGCTTCGCCCCGATGGGGATCCCACCGGAAGCCTCGCGCACCTGGCCTGCCAGCTCGGCGAAGGCCGACTCCGAGGTGAGGTCGGGGAACGTGGCCGGCGAGATCGCCGCCTCGCCCTCCGCCAACCCGCGGACCTCGGCGATCTTGCCCTGCACCTTGTTGCCCGGCAGGTGCCCACCGGTTCCGGTTTTGGCACCCTGGCCGAACTTGAAGTGGAAGGCCTGCACGTCGCGGACCTTGTCGAGATCCCACCCGAAGCGGCCCGACGCCAGTTCGTAGAAGTAGCGGGAGTTCTCGGCGTGTTCCTCGGGAAGCATCCCACCCTCGCCCGAGCAGATACCCGTGCCCGAGAGCTCCGCCCCGCGAGAGAGCGCCACCTTGGCTTCCTCCGACAGGGCCCCGTAGCTCATGTCCGACACGAACAACGGAATGTCCAGCTCCAGGGGCTTGGCCGCATTGGGGCCGATCACCACCTTCGTGGCGATGTCCACATCGTCGAGTAGTGGACGGCGAGCCAACTGCGCCGTGACGATCTGGATGTCGTCCCACAACGGCAGGTTGCCCCGAGCCACGCCCATGGCGGTGGTCGGCCCGTGATGGCCCAACCGCTCCAGCCCCTCCGAGGCGAGCTGGCGGATCAACCCGACGTGGGGCTCGTCCTGAGTGCCGTGATGATCCTGATAGGCACCCTGGTAGGCGGCACGGTCATAGGGCTGAGGGTTGTCCTTCTCCCACGACAGGATCTCGTCCAGATCCACCAGCAGCTCGCCGTCTTCCACCCACGACGAGAACTTCGCCAACCGCTCCGCGTTGTTGTAACTGGAGATGCCGGTGCGGAAGCCGTAGTCCCAGCCGTGCACCCCGCAGATCAGGTCGTCACCGTCGACGCGGCCATCGACCATCAGCGCCCCACGGTGCACACAGCGCCCGTACAACACCGAGTGATTGTCGTCGAAGCGCACGACCACCAGATCCACGTTCGACACCAGCGCACCAACCGGCTGGCGATCCGGCACCTCATCCCAAACGGCGATCTTGTGGGGCTGCATCGGTGACGTCTCCTCGGAGGACGATGGGGGCGGACCGTGGCGATCCTGGGTGTGTGCGACGGCACCCTAGGCGACGACCGGCGCCCACTTCTGCCTCGCGTCCACGATTGTCGGGATACGACCAACGGGGGTCGTTCACAGGCACGAACACACCTCGACCTGCGAGACTTCCGTTGCGAACGGCTCCGTGGCGGAGCCGAAGGAGGTCGACCCGGTGTCGTTTCTGGATCACGTGGTGGGATCGTTCTCTGTTGGCGCCGCCGACAATCCCACGGTGGCGATGATGGACGCCGCGTTCGCCACCGAACAGATGCCGTGGCGCTACGTGAACTGCGAGGTGGAACCACCGCACCTCGACCATGCGGTGGCCGGGGCGTGGGCGATGGGGTGGCAGGGCTTCAACTGCTCGATGCCACACAAGCAGACGGTCATCCCCATGCTCACCAGCCTCAGCTCATCGGCCCGGATCTGCCACGCCGTGAACTGTGTTCGGCGCACCGCCGACGGCTGGGAAGGCCACAACACCGATGGCATCGGGTTCGTGCACTCCGTGCAGGACGTGGCAGCGCTCATCGGCGGCCGAGTGCTCGTGATCGGGGCGGGCGGCGCGGCCTACGCGATCGCCGTGGCCGCGGCCGAGGCGGGTGCCGCCGAGATCCTCGTGGCCGCCCGAACCACAGCCCAGTGCGCTGCCCTGGCCGAGCTGGTGAACCGCAACACCGACGCGTCGGCCACCGTGGTGGCGTGGTCACAGCCCTTGGTGCCGCCCCCGGTCGACCTGATCGTGAACGCCACCCCCGTGGGGATGCACCCGGGCGTTGACGCTGCGTTGGAGCTGGACCTCTCAGAGACCACGGCCTCGGATCTGGTGGTGGCCGACGTGGTGTTCAACCCGGCGGACACCGCCTTCCTGCGTCGGACCCGGGAGCAGGGTGCGACGACAGTGGACGGCACCGGCATGCTCGTGAACCAGGCCGCCGAGAACATTCGGTTGTGGACCGGGGCGACGCCCGATCTACCCCCCATGCGCCGCGCGCTGGAAGCGGCGCTCGAACTCTGAGCCCCACACGTCCGGGCCTCGACCCTCAGGGGCAGGGCACGCCGTCGGGCCGCACGTCGGGGTTGTAGCCGATGGTGGTGCGGTGGAGCAGGCGTTCGTGGCCCTCGTATCCACCAGTGGCCTTGTGCAGCACGCAGCGGTTGTCCCACATCGTCAACATGTCCCGCTCCCAGCGGTGCCGGTAGACGAACTCGTCGCGGGCCTGCCAGGCGGCGACGTCCCGCAACAGCTGGAGGCTCTCGTCGTCGGCCATCCCCTCGATACCGATGATGTAGCCAAGCGTGGAGTAGAGCGTTTCGGCACCGGTCTCGGGATGGATGCGGATGAACGGATGGGTCTGGGTGGCGTAGGCCGACTCGTCGGGCCGGATCTTCATGGCCCGGTCCTCGGCGTCGGCGTCGCCGTAGGTGCCGTCGGGGGCGTAGGCGCCCCGAGCGGAGTGGACGGCGACTGCGCCTGCGATCCGGGCTCGGAGGTCGGCCGGCATCGCCGCCAGTGCGGCCTGTTGATCGATGTACCACGTGTCGCCGCCGACGGCCGGCACCACCTTGGCGAGCAGGCAGGTGCCGTCGGGCGGGAAACGCTGGAAGGTCCAGTCGGCATGCCAGTTGTCGGCGAACAGTGAGCTGGTCTCGTCGGCTCGCCGGTGAATGGCGGCGATGTGGGGATGGCCGTCGATGGCCTCGAAGTAGGGGTCGTCGCCAAAGGGCCCGAACGAGAGCGTGAACCGTTCGAGGTCATCATCGGTCATCGGTTGGTCGGGAAAGGCCAGCACTTTGTGTTCGAGCCACGCCGCCCGAATCTCAGCCACCGTTGCAGCATCGAGTGGGCTGGTGAGATCGACGCCTCGCACGGTGGCGCCACACACTGCGCCACTCGGTGTCACCTCGATCGCCATGGCCAACCTCCCCGTTCGTGTCGTGCGTCGCCGTGGCCGCCATGTTGACACCCCGCCCGTTCGGGCCGCCAACAGGCGCCGGCGGACGCCGATGGCCCATACCGGTCTACGAGGAGCCGAGGATCAGTCGTCGATCACGAAGGTGCCACCAGAGCGCCAGTACTCGCCGCCACCACGGTCGAGCAGGCCGGCGTCGACGAGGTAGCGACGCATGGTTGCGGTGTCGGTGTCGATCGCCGACAGGATCAGCTCCACCTGCTGCTCGGTGTACCGCCGGCCTGGCTCGAACCGCTGTGCGATGTGATCGAGCAACACCAGCCGCTTGCTGTACTTGGCCGGCCAAGCCACGAGCCGCCCGTCGCGCAGTGACTGGTCGAGCACGCGGCGCCGATCGTCAGGCTCGTCGCCGAAGGCCGAGGGCGGGTCCGACGGCGCCTCTCGCCGAGCCGCCATCTGGAAGGCCTCCTCCAACAGGTGGAACTCCTGGGGCGCGATCTCCTCGACGAGCCCGCCGCTGGCGAGCCGGTCGAGGGCATCAACCACTGATCGCACGTCGAGCCCCACCTGCCGGGCGATGTCGCTGGGCTCGGACGCACCCAGCAGCAGGCCGGCCACCACGAGGCGACGAGTGCGATCGGCCAGGAGGCCGACGATGGCGCGTGAGGTCAGCTCGTGTGGCACCGCTCGAACCTAGCCGTGAGCTCCGCTCGGCTGCGCCGCGATTTCACGTCTGGCCGTCTAGGCCCCGGTCAACCCGACCCACATCACGTCTGGCCGTCTAGGACTCGCCCGCGGCCAGCCGGTCGGCGTACTCCTCCATCGTGATCTGGCCTTCGGTGTCGGTGCGAGCCTGGTCGTCGGCCGACAGGAATGGCTGGAGACCGTCGATGCGCTTCCAGGTGGCATGGGGCTGAGCGCCATCGGCGTCGGGAACGTAGCGCGACGGCGCCACCCGAGTGTGCTTGTGGATGTAGCGAGCGCAGTTCACGAACGCCTGGTCGACGCTGGCCCGCACCACGCCGATCGCGCCGGGATACTCATTCAGCAGATCGTCATCGGCACTGAAGCTCGCGGTGGCCTGCACCCGAACCCGGTTCGGCGTCTCGAAGTCGATGAAGAGCATGCCGATCTTGGCCGTGTCGGCGATGTTGCCCATCGAGAGGAACATGCCATTGCCGTCATAGGCCGGAAAGGCGAGGGTTCGGGAGTCGATCACCTTGACGGTGCCGACGTCGCCGCCCTTGTAGCTCACCGTGGGCTCACCTGCCGCGGTGACCGTCGACAAGAAGAAGAAGTCACGTGACGCAATGAACGCCGAATGCCGTTCGTCGAGCTCGTCCACGATGATCGTGGCCTCGAGGGCAGAGGCCAGCGTGGTGGTCTCGAACTGCTCCTGAAGATGCTTCTGCGATTCGGTGTAGAAGGCCATGGCCGTGCTCCCGTTGCCGCGTAATCGTGGACGTGATGTATCTCGAAGCCGACAACACGCTCTTTGCGGGTAACGACCTGCTGACCTCGGGACGTGGTGCCATGAACAGTACGAACGGATCCGCCAAGGCGCCAACGGGAGCGCCCACCGCATGAAGCTCACAGCCGCGCTGCTCATGTCGGTTCCGCTCGCAAGCGTGTTTCTGGGCTCGGGACTCTCGGTCGAACCAACCGACGATGCCGATCAGCTCGCTCGCACGCTCGCCCCCGGCGCCGACTGGGTGACGGGGGGCGAGTTGGTGGCAGCACCTCCCGAGGGAGTGACCACTGCGCTCGTCAGCGGTGACATCGCAGGGCACACGAACGGCGACCGACGTGCAGTTCTGATCTCAACGGGCGACCCAGCCAGCCTCACCGCACCGAATGACGACGGGGCGACGGGCACATCGTTCAACGGACCGAACGCCCGAGGTGACACGGACTTCGACGTCACGGTGCTGCGAATCGATCTCGATGTGCCAGACGGGGTCAACTGCCTCACCGGGATCGACTTCACGTTCCTCAGCGAGGAGTATCCGGAGTACCTGAACAGCGCCTACAACGACGGCTTCATCGTCGAGCTGGGCACCTCGACGTGGACGACGAAGGACTCCGTCATCATCGCCCCCGACAACATCGCCTTCGACCCCGCGGGCAACATCATCAGCGTGAACGCGACTGGCCCTGCCACGATGCGAGAACGCCTCTCGGAGAGCACCACGTTCGACGCCGCAACCCCAGTGCTACGGGCGGCCACACCGATCTCGCCGGGCCGACAGTCGCTGTTCCTCTCCCTGTTCGATCAGAGTGACTGGGCCTGGGACTCTGCGGTGATCGTGAGCAACCTCACGCTCGGAACCGTCGACGATCTGACCCAGGACTGCGCCGAAGGGGTCGAACTTGCGCTCCCCGAGCCCGAAGATGGCGACCGCATCGAGGAGGTGACGATCCCACCCCAACCCGACGAGCCCGGAGGCACCGACTGGGTGGCCCCGGTTCTCGCCACCGCGGTCGTGGTCATGATCGGCGCCGGCACCTACCGCGTGCTCCGCCGGCCCCGCCCCACGCCACCCGACGCCTCCGCCAACGCGCCGACTGCGCTGCGGCCGCCGGTGTCGGGCCGGCTGGCCCCGGGTACCACGCAGACTCGACTACCTGATCTCGGGCCCGTCGTCTGGCACACCTATCTCGATCATGGCCGCGCCCGCATCCATCTCACCGAGGAGCACCCGTGATGATCACCGTCAACGACTTCTTCTTCGGATCGCGAGACGACGCGGAATCCGCTCTGACCGCGTCACTCACCGAACAGCAACTCGAGGTGGACCACCTCACGCTCACCGGCACGGCAATCGCAGAACCGCAGATGGCTGGTGCGGTGGCCGACGTGCTCGACGTCGGCATCGGCACGCTCGTGGCCCGAGCGTGGAAGGACTACGCCCGGGTGCGAACGGCGATCGAGACGAGCAAGGCCCACGCCCCCGACCGCCAACGGGTGGAGCTGGCTCGCCATGAGGTGACCACGAACCATCCGGTGGTGATCGAGGCCGAGGTGGGAGGAACCTCGATCCAGGTTCTGGAGTTGCAACTCGGTCTCCGCTTCGAGATAGATCCGATGACCATCGTTGCCATCGACGGCGTCATCCACCCCAGCCCCGGCCGAATCAAAGCGGAGGGCACGCTCGAACTCGGCGGTGTGACTGTGGCCAAGCGAACGTTGACTGAGATCGATCTCGAACGTGACGACGTGGCCGACGCAGAGCAGGCGAGCGAACCTGAGGGGGAGATCGATCTGTCCCAGTGGCCGCCACCACCGCTGCCAGACCCGCCCCTGCCTCCCGTTGTAGCGACCTCGCCCGCGCCGCAACCCTCGGTCGACACTCGGCCGCAGTCGATACCTGCACCCCCGCCGCCGGCCCATCCGCCTCCACCCCCGCCGCCGGCTCCGCGGTGGGCAGCATTCGGGCCGGGTGGGCACCACACTCTTCTGCATGACCGACATCGTCGATGTCTCCATCACCGGCCCGGACGCCGACTGGCTGGCCGTTCATACCCGGAGCCTCATCGAGGCGCGGCTGGTGGCGTGCGGCAACATCGTGCCCGCCATTCGCTCGATCTACCGCTGGGAGGGCGCAGTGGAAGACGACACCGAGGCGTACCTGGTGTTGCACACCCAGCGCCGCCACGTGGCCGAGATCATCCGCCTCACGAACGCTGCGCACCCCTACGACACCGCGCAGATCCTCGCCACCGCTGTCATTGAGGCCGATCCCGCCTACGCCCAGTGGGTGGTGGCCGAGACGGGCGGGGCAGGTTAGGCCGCCGGGGTCAGCTCCCGGAGCTCCTCCAGTGCCTCACGGGTGGGCACCTCTTCCCCGTCGGCGAGGAACTCCACCCGCTGCTCACGGAGCAACTGCAGCTTCTCGCCCCGATCGAGGTCGAGCCACTCGTCGACCGTGACGAGATCGAACCCCAGGGAGCGTCGGATCGCCACCTGATCGATCACAACAGATCGGCCAGTTCGGCATCGGTGAGCGGAGCGGACGACCCAACACTCGCCGTTGCGTCGTCGACTCCGCCCAGACCGTGTCGCTCCTCAGCGGGCGACACCCGCAGACCAACGGTGCGCCGCAGCACCACCAGTACCACTCCCGCGACAGCGAGGCACCAGGTGACGATGGAAATCACACCCACCACCTGAATGGCGAGCTGCAGGCCCGCGCCGTGGGCGCCAGCCCCCGTGAGCGGCGGCCCGAGCACGAGGCCGACGATGGCTCCACTCCCATGGACCGGGAACACACCGAGCGCGTCGTCGACCTGGAGTTCGAGCAACACCTGCTCGACGAGAGGAGCGGCCGCCCCCGCGGTTGCGCCGACCACGAGGGCGGCCACGAGCGAACCGTGATCAGCAACCGCCGTCACCGCGACCAGCCCGGCCAGCGCGCCGATCATCATCGACTGGCCGAGGTTCCGCCGGGCGCCCAGGCGCCAGGCCACGACGAGGGCCGCAAGCAGCCCCCCTGCGCCACCAACGTTCGTGCGCAGGATCACGGTGGGTACCTCGACCGTGGCGGCGAGTGTGCTGCCGCCGTTGAAGCCCCACCATCCAAACCAGAGGATCACCACGCCAAGCGCCGACAACGGTGCGTTGGATGGGAGGAAGTCGGCCACCGAACCGTCGGCCCGGAACCGCCCGATACGCGGGCCCACCATGGCCACGCCGACCAGCGCCACCATGGCGCCCGTGAGATGGACCACGCCAGCGCCGGCGAAGTCGTGGAAGCCGAGCGACTGGAGCCAGCCCGACGACGCTGGGTCGAGCGCTCCGCCCCACACCCAGTGCCCGACCACGGGATAGATCAGCAGCGCCATCGCGGCCGACAGCACCATGTAGACCGCGAAGTTGATCCGCTCCACCAGTGCGCCCGACACGATCGTGACGGCCGTGCCGGCGAACGCGAGTTGGAACAACAGGAACGTCACGCCGTGGATCTCCAGCGGCGCCGCCACGGCTCCGACGGTGCCGCCGAAGCGTGAACCGCCGATGAGCCCGAACACCGACTGGCCGAACATCAGGCCAAAGCCCACGGTGAGGAACAGGGTGCTCACCAGCGCCCAGTCGATCAGGTTCTTCATCGCCACTGCGGTCTGATGCTTCTGTCGGGCGAGACCGACCTCGAAGCACAAGAAGCCGGCCTGCATCAGAAACACGAACGCCGCAGCGATGAGTACCCAGAGGTCCGACGATGACATCAGGCCCTGTATCGGCACCGTTCATCGTGACCTGTACGGCCGATCGGCCCATCCGCGGTGCGCGGCCCAGATTCTTCAAGGGAGGGGCCGACCAGGCCGTTGACCCTCTCTGAGGTGTCAATGTTCCCTGGTCCGAATACACGCGACCAGCTGACCGGGCTCGCCGGTCGGCTGGACATCGCTCGGCTGCTCGATAGCGGGCAGTCGGGCGATGACGCGTTCGGAGTGGGCGCCGTGCTGTTCGTCGACCTCGACCGGTTCAAGTGGATCAACGACTCGATGGGCCATCACGTTGGCGACGAGGTGCTCCGCACCGTGGCCCGGCGCCTCGAACGCCAGGTTCGGGCCGGGGACGTAGCCGCCCGGTTCGGGGGCGACGAGTTCGTGGTGGTGATGGCCTCGATCAAGAGCGTGACTGAGACCACGAAGGTGGCCAAGCGCATCGTCGAGTCGCTGAGCCAACCGATGCAGATCGGCGACGTGCAGGTCGGCGTTGGCGCGAGCGTTGGGATCGCGATCGCCCAGCATCAGAGCGACACATCCGACCTGCTCCGCCAGGCCGACACTGCCCTCTACGAGGCCAAGCGCCGCGGTCGGGGCCGCCATGTGATCTTCGACCACCGCCTGGCGGCCAGGGCCGAACATCGGGTGAAGGTGGAGTCGGCGATTCGCAGCGCGATCCTTGACGACCAGCTCACGGTTAACTACCAGCCCATCGTCGACCTGGCTTCGGGGCGGATCGTGGCCTACGAAGGCCTGGCCCGGCTGTCCAATCCCGAGGTTGGTCCGATCTCGCCCGCCGAGTTCATCCCCCTGGCCTGCGAGATCGGGGAGATCGTCGAGGTGGGGCGACACCTCCGTCAGTTGCTCATCACCGACCTGGCACAGGTACTCCAACACCAGCCCGAGATGGTGTTCGCCGTGAACCTCGCCTCGGCCGAGCTCGGCCAACCGGACCTGGCGGAGCGAATCAGTGCCGAGTGCGAGGCGTTGAGCCTCCCTCCCCGGCACCTGTCGATCGAGCTCAGCGAAGACCTGCTGGTGCGCGACCAGCGACGCCTCCACCGCACGCTCAACGACCTCCGGCACCTCGGCGCCCGCATCAGCCTCGACGACTTCGGCACCGGGCAGGCGTCGCTCACCTCGCTGCGGGGCATCGAGGTCGACGAGATCAAGATCGACGGGTCGTTCGTGTCGGGCGTTGTCGAGAACCCGTT
Source organism: Actinomycetota bacterium (assembly GCA_039029735.1). GTDB lineage: Bacteria > Actinomycetota > Acidimicrobiia > Acidimicrobiales > SZUA-35 > CADEDH01. The sequence goes on from JBCCFL010000017.1 coordinate 19,754, forward strand.
CGACCGGGCGACCTGCGAGGCGATCCGCATCCTGGCCGACGCCATGGGAGCCACCGTCGTGGCCGAGGGCATCGAATCGCCCGAGGAGGTGGACGTGCTGCGTGCCATCGGCGTCGAGTACGGCCAGGGCTACTACTTCGCCAAACCGGCGGCGATCGACTGGAGTGACACCGACAACCTCGCCACCAATGTGGAACTCGGCACGAACCGGGAACTCAGGTGACACACTCGTCGTTGCTGATGTAACCGAGGGGAACGGGAGGGACGGATGTCGTCAACACTCATCGCCGGTCTGATCGCGGCCGGTGTCGTGCTGCTGGGCATCATCATCTACGTCTCGTGGCGGGTCGAGAAGGCCCGTCGGGCCACGTGGGCCAGGTGGGCGGCCGAGCGAGGGTGGTCGTACTCACACGAGCGCGATCGCTCGGTGTCGGCGTCGTTCCAGTTTCTCGACCGGCTCCGGCGGGGCAACAAGCGCTACGCCAAGGACGTGATGCGAGGCGTCTGGCGTGACCGCGAGATGATCGCCTTCACCTATCACTACGAAACCGAGAGCACCGACTCCGAGGGCAACCGCACCACGACCAGCCACTGGCTCAACGTGGTGGCCCTTAAAGTGGACCAGCATCGCCACTTCCCCGAGCTGTCGGTCGTGCCAGAGAACGTGTTCCGGCGGATCGGCAATCTGTTCACCAACAACGACATCGACTTCGAGTCGATCGAGTTCTCCAAGCAGTACGAAGTGCGGGCCGATGACAAGAAGTTCGCCTACGACGTGTGCCACGCTCGGATGATCGAGTACCTCATGGCCAACCCCCGCACCACCTTCGAACTCGAAGGCCAGTGGATCGCCACGGTCGACACCAACAAACTGAAGCTTGACCGCATCGAGCCCAGCCTCGACCACCTCGACAACATCGTGGCCCTGCTGCCCGACTATCTCTTCCGCGACTGACCCGGTCGCCCCCCAGTTCGACGACAACGGAGGAATCCTCATGCCCGTAGTGATCTTGATCGTGGTGCTGGTGGCCATCGTGGCCATCGTGCTGCTGGTGGGCATCACGCTCTACAACCGCCTGGTGGCGATCAGGAACCAGTGCGACGAGGCCTGGTCCAACGTCGACACTGAACTGCAGCGGCGCTACCAGCTCATTCCGAACCTGGTGTCCACCGTGAAGGGCTACGCCGAGCACGAGCGGGAGCTGCTGACCCAGATCACCCAGCTGCGGGAGCGGGCGTTCCTCAACGACGGTCAGCCCGCCAGCCAGGCCCAGGATGAGAGCCGCCTCCAGGCCGCCCTCGGCCAGCTGATGGTACGGCTGGAGAACTATCCGGAACTGAAGGCGAACACGAACTTCCTCGAACTCCAGCGCGAGCTGGCCAACACCGAGGACCGCATCCAGGCGTCGCTGCGCTTCTACAACGGCAACGTTCGCGAGAACAACAACCGAGTGCAGCAGTTCCCGTCGAACATCGTGGCCAGCATCGGCAACTTCGGCCTGCGTGACTTCTTCGAGATCGACAACCCCGATGCTCGCAACCCCGTGCAGGTCGAGTTCTGATCGTGAGCCTCCAGCAATCGGCGTCCACGTCGGCGCCACGGTTCGAGCCGGCCTCGGTGCAGGCGGTGGTGTTCGACATCGGCGGCGTGTTCCTCTATCCGCAGTACGCCGCAGTGGTCGCCCGTCTGGGCGAGCTCGGGCTACCGGCTCCCACCGAGCTCGATGCGTTCCGTCGCGCCCACCATGCCGGCGTGTGGGCGTTGACCGATGCCCGGATCAACGCGAGCGGAGGGGTGGACGAACAGAGCCAGGTGTTCTGGGGCGTCTACGACCGCGCCTATTCGGCTGAGCTCGGGGTGGAGGATCACGCCGACGACCTGGCCGACGCCATCCGGTCGACCTGGAGCTGGCCTCACAAGGGAAACATCGACGCGTTCCACGCCCTGGCCGCCGACGGATGGCCCGTGGCGATCGTGAGCAACAACAACGGCACCGCCGCCGACCAGATGGTGCAGCACGGGGTGTGCCAGGTGGGCCCAGGGCCGTTGCCCACGGTGCCGGTGATCGTCGACAGTGCGATCGAAGGCGTAGCCAAGCCCGATCCTGCGATCTTCGATCCGGCGATCGAGGCTCTCGGGCTGGACCCCGGCACGCTGCTCTACATCGGCGACACGGTCCACGCCGACGTTGACGGAGCCACCAACGCCGGGTTGCAGGTGGTGCAGCTCGACCCGTTCGACCACCACGCCATGTTCGAGCACCCCCGGCGAGCCACCGTGGCCGATATCGCCGCCGAGCTGGCAGCCGCCCGCCGCTGACCGGCTCTGACAGAATCTCGCCCGCCATGACGAGCGACGCTGCGGCCCTGATCCACGACCTGCGCGACGTTGCCCCGACAGCGATACCGGCGGCGTTGGCGCGCCTCCACCGCACGCTCCAGCCCGGCGACCAGGTGGAGCTGCTCCTCCCAACCGGCCTGGTCGATGCAGCAGGCCCGCCCCCGCTCGACGACCTACTCAGTGGTGCCGGCTTCGCGGCCGACACCACTACCGGAACCGGGCACGAACCCGAATCAGCGCCGCTGAGCGTGATCCGCCGCTGGACCCTCGCCGACACCGTCGGCCCTGATCTCGACCTGTTGGTGTGCGGCCTGAATCCCAGCCCGGCGGCGGCCGACGATGGGGTGGGCTTCGCCGGCCCGAGCAACCGGTTCTGGCCCGCTGCGATCGCTGCTGGCCTGGTGTCAGTGGACCGAGATGCCCACGCTGCGCTCGAGGTCGGTGTCGGGATGACCGATCTGGTGAAGCGCACCACTCGCCGCGCCGACGAGCTCACCTCGGCCGAGTACGCCCAGGGCGTTGCACGCCTCGAACGGCTCTGCGACTGGCTGCGCCCCTCCGCGGTGTGCCTGGTGGGCCTCGCCGGATGGCGAGCCGCAGTCGACCGCAAGGCGGCGGCAGGCTGGCAGGCCGCATCGCTCGGCCCGAGCCCCGTCTACCTCATGCCATCCACCAGTGGGCTCAACGCCCACGAGACGGTTGGCTCGCTCACCGACCACGTGTTGGCGGCGGCTGCGGGCCCTGATTAGGCCGCGGCCCGACGAGCGGCTTCGCGCTGTACCTGGGTGTACACGTCGCGTTGCGCGTGGCTCCCACCGAGCTGCCACCGTGCGACTTCGGTGCTGGCAAGCGTGTCGCTCGCCGCAGTCCAGCGGCCGAGGCCGTAGTCCACGAGCCCTTCGGCCACCTCGATCCCCACAGTACGGAGCACCTCGGCGGCGCCGTCGTCGCTACGTTCCGCCCAGTCACGCATGCCGGCCACATGGGCCGTCGCCTCGGCCTCTCGCCCGGCCCGGGCGAGCGCGAGGGCCACGTGGGTGTCGTTGAACGGGTGAGAGTGCTGACCTTGCCGACACAGAGCCGGCTCGACGAGCACGTCCCAGCGGTCGCCGACGTCGAGCCCCGCCACTTCGAGCCGGGCGAGCAGCGAAATCGCGTTCGAAAGGTCGAGCCCCTCGTCGCTGGCCCCCGGGTAGACGCGCCGGTCGTAGAGCGCCAGCACCTGTTCGTGCTCGTCGACGGCGAGCAACTGGAGCGCCCGATGCCACCACAGGTGCCCGGCGAACCCTCCACCGGCTTCGAGCACCGGGTCGCGGTCGGCCAGCCAGGCGACCCCCTCGTCGCGGCGGGCCTCCATCTCCAGCACGTGGGCGACGGCGTGGATGGCCCAGAGATCGGTCTCGTTGCGTTCGACCGCGGCACGCCCTAGCGGCTCGGCCTCTCGGTGGCGGCCCTGCTCTTCGAGGGCGAAGGCCTCCATCCCGTCGAGGTAGCTGGCCAGAGGAACGTCGTTGGTCCAAGCGGGTCGGGCAGCTTCGACGGTGTGCAACATCTCGTCGAGCAGGCCGTAACTGAAGGTGAGCAGATAGCGGGCTCGGAGGGCCAGTGCATCGGTGGGATGGGCGTCGAGAATGGCGGCGAAGATGGCCAGGGCCTCGTGGATATCGGTGCGGGCCCAGGCCTCGGCGGCTCGGATGTGGTTGCGCTCGCGATCGCTCACCTCGGCGGCTGACGCGTTGTCGGCGTCGGCGGCAGCGCTGGCAGCCAGCGCCGCCGCTTTGGCGGTCAGTGCCGGCTTGTGTGCCTGGGCCAGGAGCTGGGCGAGAACCGCTCGGGCAAGCGGTCCGCCAGTTTCGAGACTGGGAAACAACCTGTCGATCCCGGGTGCCATCGTGACGTAGCCGGCGATCACCTCGTCGATCACGGCGCACTCGGCGGATGGGGCGGAAACCGGGCAGCCCCACTGGTCGCTGCTGGTCATGGGCCGAGCCTATGGCTGGTGACGGGCTCCAGCGAACAGGAATGCGACGCCACCGTTGCAGCCACGTCATGGAGCTGTTACAAAGAGGCGGTCGCAGTTGGGGTAGTGCTGCGCTCTGTCCACTGCGCTTGCAGGAGCTGACCCACATGCCCGTGCTCACCCCTCAGAGCCAATGGGACCACGACCCCTACGGCCAACACCCACCGGTGTACGACCTCGACGCCCCCGAGCCACCGTCATTGGCCGACCGTTGGGACGCGTTCCTCGATAACCCCCGCGCCCAGGCAGTCGCCGCCCTTCTCGGCCTGTCGGGCATTCTGCTGCTCGCTACGCTGGCGTTCCTCGTCGGCGGCGACGGTGACTCGCAGCAGCTGACCACGGGCGGGTCCGACCAGCTGAAGGTGGCCGACCGCGATCCGGCCGATCTCGCAGCCGGCGGCAGCCAGGCGGGGGGCATCGGAGCCAACGATCCTGAGTCGGCCGTGACCACCGCGTTGATCACCACCACGTCGACCACGGCTCCCACCACGAGCACCAGCACGACCACCTCCACCACCGAGGCCCCCACCACTGCGCCGACGGTCGCCCCCACCACGGCTGCGGTGGAAGAGACCACGACCACCGAGGCGGAGGAGCCGGAGTCCACCACGTCTACTGCGGAGACCAACGAGACCACCGCGAACGACGAGACCACCGCGAACGACGAGACCACTGCGAACGACGAGGCCACCGCGCCCACCACGGAGCAGACGACCACCACGACCACGAGCACGACGACGACCACGGTCCAGTCGTCGGGTAACGGTGGAGGTGCCAGCGGGAACGATGCCGCCAAGCAGCAGGAGATCCTGAATCTCGTCAACACCCAGCGGGCCTCGGCCGGCTGCGGGTCGCTGAGCCTGCACCCGCAGCTGAACGCCGCCGCCGACGCCCACAGCGAAGACATGGCGGCCAACAACTACTTCTCCCACACCGGCCTGAACGGCTCGGCGCCGTGGGACCGCACCGCGGCCGCTGGCTACGGCGGGGGCTTCGTTGGCGAGAACATCGCCCAGGGGTACGGGTCGGCGGCATCGGTGATGAACGGCTGGATGAACAGCGACGGGCACCGGGCCAACATCTTGAACTGCAACTACACCCACCTCGGTGTCGGCTACGCCAATGGCGCCCGCCCCAACTACTGGACCCAGGTCTTCGGCGCCGGCGGCTGACGGTTCACCCAGCGTTCAACCTCACGCCGGGCGCCAGCCCGCAGCGGATCCGATCAACGGCCTAGCCTCGACGTCATGACCGTTCTGGCCTCTCCGCTGGTGTCGCCGTGGCCTCCCCTGCCCGCCCAACCCGATGGTGTGCCGTTTCCGACTTCGGGCTGGCCCGCTGGCACGCTGGATCCGGCCACCAAGGCGGTGGTCGACGGGCTCATGTCCGAGGTGTTCGAGCGCGACGACGCCGACACCCCCGACGGCGAGTTCGGTCAGAGCCTCGCCGTGGTGGCCGTGCAGGGCGGCCGGCTCGTGGCCGAACGCTACGGGCCAACGGCCGGGCCCGATGAACGGTTGATCTCGTGGTCGATGGCCAAGAGCATCACCCAGGCCCTCGCCGGGGTGCTGGTGGCGGAGGGCCGCCTGAATCTGCACCTGCCGGCACCGGTGGCGGAGTGGCACGACGAGGGCGACCCGCGGGCCGAGATCACCCTCGATCACCTGCTCCGGATGGTGCCCGGCACCGAGTTCAACGAGGACTACGTCGACGCCGGTACGAGCCACTGCATCGAGATGCTGTTCGGCTCAGGCGCCGCCGACATGGGCGGCTACGTGGCCGCCCTCCCGTCGACCGCACCCCCCGACACCGTGTTCAACTACTCGAGCGGTACCACGGTGCTCATCTGCCGGCTACTGGCCGACGTGGTGGGGCGCGGCCCGGCGTTCGAGAGCTGGATGCGGGCGGTACTGCTGGATCCACTCGGCATCGACGCCACGCTCACCTTCGATGATCACGGTGTGTGGGTGGGCTCCTCGTTCCTCCACGCCAGCGCCCGCGACTTCGCCAAGTTCGGTCTCCTCTACGCCCGCGACGGCGTGTGGGACGGCACCCGGATCCTCCCCGAAGGGTGGGTGGACTACGCCCGCACCCGCCGTGCTGTCGACGACGAGAGCGGTACGGGGTACGGGGCACAGTGGTGGCTTTGGCCCCACGGAGACGGCGTGTTCTACGCCTCGGGCTACGAGACGCAGCGCATCATCGTGGACCCCGCGAACGATCTCGTGCTCGTGCGTCTCGGCAAGACGCCCACCGAGCGGGCCGCCGCCGTCGACGGTTGGCTGGAGCGACTCCGGCGGGCGCTGGCAACCGCGCCCGCCTTTGCGGGCGTGGGCGGAGAGGCTGGATAGACTCCGTCGCCGGTCGTGAGTCTCGACGAACGATGCATCGGCGGCGCGGGACCCTTGGTATGAGCAGCACGGAGCATCACAGGCTGGCGAGCGGCGCGACCGAAGCGGGCCCCGAGTCTTCAAACCGGTCGTCGTTCAGAGGATCGTCGTCGAACCTGGCGCCGTCGAGCCTGGTGGTGGCCGCTGCGCTCGGCATCATGCAGACCGGCTCGGCGATCGCGCTCGCTGCGCTGGTGTTCACAGGCCCGGCCAGCCCTCACCTGAATCGGGGTGTGACCAGCTTCTTGATCGGAAGCGCGCTCGTGGCGGTGCTCGTGGCCTGGAACACCTCGTTCGAGGTCAACGTGGCCGGGGCCAAGAACACGATCACCGGCGTGTTGGCCGCAATCGCGGCCGGCGTTGCCGCCGACGCCACGAACGAACCGGCCCTCACCGTGGCTGCGTTCGTGATCGTGACGGGCCTCGTGGCCGGGGTGGCGCTCTATGGCACTGGGCGGGCCAGGCTCGGCCACCTCGTTCGCTTCATCCCCTATCCCGTGATTGGTGGGTACGTGGCCGCCACCGGGTGGCTGATCGTGCGGGGCGGTATGCACCTGACGATCGACCAGCGGGTGCCGTGGCGTGACCTCCCGACGCTCGTCGAAGCCGACCTTGCCCGCCTCTGGCTCCCCGGCATCGCGCTGGCGTTGGCGATCGTGCTCGTTCCCGGCCCCACTCGTCAGGCCGTCGTGCTGGTGGCTGCAGTGGTTGCGTTCTGGGCCGTGGTCGCCATCACGTCCAGCGTCGACGAGGTGGCGCGCAACGGCTGGCTCCTCGGCCCGCTTCCCGATGGTCAGGGTCTGGCGCTGCTGACCGCAGCCGAGGCCGAACGGCTGGAGTGAGGCGTTGTCGCGGCCAACGCCGGGGGCATTGCCGCAGTTGCGTTCATCGCGATCATCGGGCTGCTGTTGAACGTGAGTGGCGTGGAGTACGTGACCGGCGAGCGCACCGACCTCGATCGCGAACTGCGTATGGCGGGTGCGAGCAGCACGTTGTCGGCGGTGATCGGCGGCAGCGTCGGCTACATCGGCGTTGGCCAAACGCTGCTGGCCCGGCGGATGCGGGCCAGCTCGAAGCTCGTGGCCGGCGCGCTGGTGGTACTGACGGCACTGACGATCGCCGCTGGCGCCGATCTGATCGGCCTCGTGCCACGGTTCGTGGCCGGCGCGCTGGTGATCAGCCCAGGCCTGGTCATGCTGCGGAGCTGGGCGGACACATCGCTCCTCAGGGGCACGACGAGCGATCGGATCATCACGATCGCCATCCTCCTCGTGGTCGCCTTCATCGGTGTGCTCGAAGGGGTGGCAGTGGGCGTTGTGGCCGCCGCCGCCATCTTCGTGTGGCAGTACGCGCTCGTCGACCCCGTGCGCTTTGCCGCTACCGGTGCCACCATTCGCAGCAGCCTCGACCGGCGCCAACACGAGGCGTCAACGCTTCGCCGCCACGGCGACTCGATCACGGTGCTCACCCTGGAGGGCTACCTGTTCTTCGGCTCAGCGGCCCGGGTGGGCGAGGTGGTGCGTGGACACCTCGGTGCCACCGAGAGCGATGCCACCCCCACGACCCGGCATCTCGTCATCGACTTCCGGAACGTGACTGGTCTCGACTCGTCCGCCGACGCCGAGTTGGTCAACATCGCTCGCCTGGCCGACGACCGTTCCGTGCAGCTGTGGCTGGCGTCGGTCCGACCCGAGATTCGCGAGGCGCTCTCCGACGAGCGCCTCAGCGATCGCTTCGTGCCCGACATCGACCGGGCGCTGGAGGCCGCTGAGAACGCGCTCCTCGTCGATCTTCGAGCCGACGCCGACCGTGAAGACGGGACCGGCACCGGCGAGGGCGACGGGATCGGTGATCTGAGCCCGGACCTGCTCGACTGGTTCGAACAGATCGACCTCGACGAGGGCCAAGTGCTCATCGAGGCCGGCGCCCGAAATCAGCACCTCTACCTGGTGACGGAGGGCAGCCTCACGGTGTGGGCGGCCGACCAGCATCTCGACCGGCGGCTCAGATGCGTGCTGCCGGGTGCGTTTCTCGGAGAGGTGGGATTCTTCAGCGGCGAGGCCGCAAGCGCGTCGGTGGTGGCCGACGCTGCAGCCAGCGTGCTGCGAATCGATCGACGTCGACTCGAGGAACTGGAGGCAGCTGAACCTCAGCTGGCGCTCCAACTCCTCCGCCTGGTGCTCTTGCGCACGACGGAGCGGCTGTCGAGCACGAACGCGCTCATCGCCGACATCCTGCGCTGAGCGGAGCGTCAGCTCCGGGCGTCCACCAACGCGTGCACGTGGCCGTCGAGCCGCTCGCTCTCGGCGAGGAGCTGTTCGAATCCGGCGACGGTGAACACCGACACGGTCATATCGGTGAGGGCGGCAATCGAGGCGTTGCGGCGCTCGCCGGTGACGATGGCGCGCTCGCCGATGATGTCGCCGATGGTGACGGTGGCAACTGTCTCGCCGTTCTTCTCGACCGCAGCGGTGCCGTGCAGGATGAGCACGACCTCGCGGCCGGATTCGCCCTCGACCACGAACCGCTCGCCGGATTCGAGGTTGATCACCGTGCCGAGGCGATCGATGGCGGCCATCTCATCCACGGTGTAGTCACCGCTGAGGGCCAGGCGGACGGTTGCGGAGGGCTTGGGTCGGGTGAGGCTCTTCAGTCCGAGCATTGGGGGACTCCCGCATCGTTGTTTTGCATGGTCTGTCTCGATGACATCATCGGAACAGATGCCTTCAACCTAGAGCGCCAACCCGCAATCGGCCGTATCTTGTGCCCGCTTTCACGTGTGTCACCGGACACGACCGCACCCGACACATGGTGGCCGGGCCGGCCCAGCACCCGGCTGCCTAGAGTGGGAGCCGAAGTCGGGCGCGGCGGGCCTCGGAGTGCGCTGGACGACCAACGAGCTGCTCATCAACGAGGACCTCAATGATCGGAACGGTTGCCAGCATCAGCCTCACAGAGGCGATCCGCATCGATAGCGGGATCACCCCGTGGGACTACCTCACAGCGGTGATCGTGCTCTTCTCCGCCGTGGTGCTCGGCCAGATCGGGCGTGCGCTGTCGCGCCGCATCGTGGACCGCAGCCGCGCCGACAACCTGATCGGCGACCTCATCGGCCGGCTCCTCAACTACCTGGTGCTGACCTTCGGCCTGATCTACGCCCTCGACATCCTGGGTATCGCCATCGGCCCGATTCTGGGGGCCCTCGGTATCGCCGGCATCGCGGTGGCGTTCGCCTTCCAGGACATCCTCGAGAACTTCGTGGCGGGGATCATCCTGCAGATCCAACGCCCCTTCAACAGCGGCGACGAGATCGTGACCGCCGACCACGAGGGCACCGTGACAGCGATCGACACCCGCACGATCACGATGGCGACACCCGACGGTGAGACCGTGCGGATCCCGAGCGCCGAGGTGCTCAAGAACCCCATCATCAACCACACCCAGCACGGCAAGCGCCGCACCACGCTCACCGTCGGTGTCGACTATGCGAGCGACCTCGACCTCGTGACCGAGGTTGCGATGGCCGCGCTGGCCGAGATCGACGACGTGCTGCGATGGCCGGCGCCTGAGGTACTGGTTGGCAACTTCGGCGCGTCGAGCATCGACATCGCCATCCGCTACTGGCACGAGCCGTCGATCGACGACGAGTGGTCGGCGCGCGACCTGGCAGCACGAGGAATCGCCAAGGCCTTCCGGGAGAACGGGATCTCCATCCCGTTCCCCCAGCGCGTGCTGCACCTGCCGAGCACCACCAACGGCAGCGCAGCGATCTTCACCGGCGATGACACCGACCAGCCCGCGGACTGAGGACCATCAGGCGTCAGCAGAGGCCAACGACTGGATCTGGTCGTTGAGGTACCCGACGATCTCACCGTTGTACTGAGCACAGAGCGCCTTGGCCCCCGCGGTGTAGGAGCTGACGGCGGCAACGGCCTGGGTTTTGGCGTTGCCGTCCCAGTTGGTGGCCGACAGGGCCGAGAGGTGTTCGTCGAGGATGGCCTCGATGGCGCCGAACGCCGCTGTCACCTGGCCCGGCAGCTCGCCGAGGGCACCGACGTTGGCCCGCACTTCGCGGGTTCCGTCGTCGCGGAACGCACCACCGACATTGACCGCCGGAGGCACCGCCTCGAACGGGATCACCACGGGCTGCATCTCACCAAGCGCACGGGAGATCCCCGATGTGGTCTGGCTGATCACGTCGACGATCGCTGCGAGCCGATGGATCAGCTCAGCCGAGAACTCAACTGCGAGCGCACCGCAGTGGGTCTTCAGCGTGTCGGCGTTGGGGCCGAAGTAGTCGACCTCCACCACCGTTGTGACCAGAGCCTGAAGGCTCTGGCCGATGTCGTTGAACTGGCTGCCGGCACGAGTGCCGTAGGCCTGGAGTGAGCCCGGAACGACTCGGATCACCATGGGGTGTCTCCTGTCTTGATGTGGATCCGGGCGACGAGCGCCGAACGCCCTGCATAGCGAGGGCGTAGCTAGATGTAGTCAAGCGTATTCAAGCGTGCTCTGCAACCTAGATCGGTGCGCCACTCCACACGATGTGGGCCCGGAGGGCGGATCCCGACTCGTCGACCCAGCCGTTCGAGCGGGCGAAGTCGACCATTGCGTCGAAGTCGTCCGGCCATCCCGGCTCGACCTGGCCACTTGCCATCTGGCGAACGCTCGCCATTTCCACCCAGACGTGTTCATCGTCGGCCACACGGCCGACCAAGCCCAGACCGTCGGCAACCGAGGTCGTGGTGGGGGCCGAGGCACCAACCGCCTCGACGTGGAACGCCGTGCAGTCGTCAGGCTGTTCGAGGGTGAGCGCCCCCGTCGCGAAGTCCAGGCGAATGAACATGATCAGGAGCTATCACGACAACAGAGGCGCGAACAACGTTGGCGACCACGAAAGATCACCCATTGCCGGTCAATACCAACAGAAGCTCTCCGGCTGCCCCCGCCCGGCCGATCGGCGCAGCCGCGGCCTCGTCGATGCGAAGCGACACGAATCGATCGGCGCCAACCCCATCCGGGGTCGGTTCGATCGACCACACGATCGCAGACCCGAGGTCGGCCGAGCCGAGCACGTCAGCGTCGGGTGCGGTGTTGACCAGCCTCACCACGTCGCCCGCCCTGAGGCCCGACACCGGGTAGCGGCCGGGTTCGAGCACGGCGCCGACGATCGCCTCACCCTCGGGCACCAGGGCGGACGCCTCCACCACCATGTCGGCCGTGAGGGGAGTTCCCTCGGGTACCGGCCCTCGGGCAACGGAGCCGATCACGAGCGCCTCCTCGCTCGGGCCGAGCGTGCTCAGGCCGGGATCGGTCGCAACGTCGACGTACCGCAGATCGGCACGGCTGATCTCCTGGCCGGCCTCGATCGGGCCGGCGGCCACGATCACGGGCGACCGTTGGCTGAGCGACTGGCCGACGAACACGAAGCCCAACGTGGTGAGCACCACGAGCACGACACCGGCGGCGATCCACGGCATCTGACGTCGGCGTGTCGACCCGAGTGGAAGGGACGGCGGGGAGCCCGATGGGGAACGCTGGGCTGAACGGGGTGGGGTGGTGGTGGTCATCCGGTCTCCTGGTCCGCTCCGGTGCGGGGTCGTGGATCCATCAGGTGTCGGCGGCGTCGACGCCGCGAGTCAGACGGCCGACAGCTGCGCCGTCGACCTGTCGTTCGGTGATGCCGACCATCGCCAGCCACGGCGTGGCAACCGCAACGGTGGTGGTGACCTCGATGCGGACCTCGCCCGACGCGGTCACGACCCGCACCTGCCCGTCGGTGTCGGCGGCCGTGAGGTAGGCCTCGGCGGCGGCGATCGCCTGGCGTTCGTCGACCGCGACCGTTCCGCCCCGAACGCTCGACTCGTCGGCCGCCTGGGCTCCGGCCAATGCTGCGTTCTGGGCCACGTCGATCGCCTGGCGCCGAGCGGCGAGGATCCGGCCCCCGTCGAGGGCAAGCGCCGCCATGGCCAGCATCGGCACCATCAACACCACGACGAACGTCGTGGCGCTTCCCCGCTCGGTCATGAGCCACCCCCGCGGTAGACGTCGACGACCGCTGTCGATGAACCCGACACGGTGCGCGCTCCTGGCAGGCCGAGGCCGGTCAGGTCGTCGAAGCCAACGGTGCATTCGACGGTGACCGCAACGGCGCCGCCCGGTTCGAGGTCGAGCCGATCGAACATCACCTGAGGCCCACCGACGCAGGCGAGACCTCGCTGGCCCAGGCTCGATTCGGCCGCCGCCACCGCCGCAGCCGATGCGCGATCGGGCGTCTGCAGAACCGCCGCGGCCCGAGCCGCATCGCGGGCGGCCGAGATGACCTCCTGAGTGGTGGTCGACATCCGCCCGGCGAACACCACGAGCGCCGCAATCGCCAGTACCGGCACCGTCAGAAGTACGACCTCGGCCGTGGTCGAGCCCCGTTGGCCACCGTGCGATGGGGAGGACGATGGCGCTGTCACCGTTCACCCTGGGGCCGGAACCGCTCGACCGGGCCCGACGACGAGGCGGTCACCGTTCCGGACCAGAACGGGATCACAGAGGGGATCCGTGCTCGGGCGGTGACCTCCACCACGTCGGCCCGCCGCACCACGTCGATCTCGGTGTCGGTCAACAGTGCATCCGATCCGGACAGCAACTGATCGGCGACAGCTCGCCCCTCGGCTGCGGACGCGCCCTCGAGCTGCGCCGCCCGGGCGCCGTCCTGCACGGCGGCGTTGAGAAGCGCCTGAGCGTGGGCGTGGAGCCCCAGCTGCACCACGAGCAGCACCAGGAACACGGTGATCGGCGCCATGATCGTCATGGGCGCCACATCCCCTCGTTCGCTCTCCCGGGGCTCAGCTCCGATGAACCACGTGTTCCCCCTCACGTTGACGAGGCCGGTTCAGGGCGCGGTCGGCACGCTGTTGGCCCAGCCGGTGACGACGGTGGTGATGATCGCCCCGACCGTCACGGCCAGCGCCGCCATGATGGCGATGCCGATGGTGCGGGGCGCCACATCACCCTGCTCGGGGTCAGCGGCTCCAGCCTCCTCGGCCCGGGCGTCGACCCAGCAGCGCCATCGGGCGTGCCTGACAGTGAGTTCTCGGTGCAGTCGGTTCACGGGTTGCCTCCCTCGGCGGACACGTCGAGTTGAACAGCGCTCGGGTAGCCGGCTCAGATGCTGAGCACGGCCTGGAACGCCGGGTAGATGATCAGGACCACGAACCCCACGAGCATCAGGCCCGTCGGGCCGACCATTGCTGAGGTGCGCGCAGTCGCCTCGCGCTCGATCGCCGCAAGCTGGTGGGCTTGGATGGCGCGGGCCTTGGTGGTGAGCGTCTGGCGAACGTGAGCGCCGGACGTGCCCGCCAACTCCACGGTGGCGGCGAGGTCCACCAGGCCATCGAGGCCCAGGTAGCTGCCGTGCTCGTCGAACGCCTCCCACGGTGACACGCCGCGCACCCGGGCATCGGTGAGCGCACGACGCAGCACGGCGAAGGACCACCCACGCCCCTGGGCCACACCGTCGTGCAAGGCCTGCTGCACGCCGGCACCGCCGGCCAACAAGATGGACACCAGAGCCAGGTAGGTGACGAGCGCCGCATCGAACTCGCGGCGGCGAGCAGCGGCCCGAGTGCGCACCTGGGCGTCGGTGAGCAACCATCCGCCAGCGCCGGCCACAACGGTCGCCACCACCAGGACGGGCGGTGACACCACCATCGTGCCCGTGATCGCGATGATGATCCCCCAGAAGACGGGCGGCAGCACGGCGTAGAACGCAGCAGTCTTCACCCGCTCCAGGAGGTGGGTCTCGTCGGTGCGTTCGAGCACGGCCAGATCAGCCTCCATCGTGTGGAGGTCGACGTCGGTGAGCGACCGGATCCATCGCCCCACCGACGACGAGCCGCCCGCCACGACGCGATGCTGGCGGTCGAGATCAACCCGACGTGGCCGTTCCAGATGGGCCAGTGCGTCGCCGAGCGGGATGGGCGGCACCAACAGGGCTCGCACGAGGCACCAGAGCCCGACACCGAACAACGCACCAAGCACCGCCACGATCACGACGCCTCCTCCTCGGCGTCGCCCACCACCAGCAGCCGGTGAGGCCGGCGCACCTCAGAGAGCTCAGCAACGCCCCACAACGCAACCGCCCAGAGGGCACCGATGACGGCGAGCACGGCCTGGCCGACGAGCGAGTCGAACGCCGCGAGGTAGGTGCGGTTGAACACCAGCATGAAGGCGAACACGCCGACGACCACGAACGACACGACGCGGGTGTCGCTGTAGGTCTGGGCTCGCGCCGTCTCGGTGCGGATTCGCATCGTGGCCTCGTCGCGAGCTGATCGGGCCACATCGCTGAGCAGCTCGGTGAGGTTCTGCCCGCGTCGCTCCCCGGCGAGGATCAACGCCACCACGATCTGGTCGGCGACCGGATCGTCGACCCGCGCCGCAAAGCGACGCAGCTCGTCGGACGGGTGGCCCCGGCGTAACCCGAGGGCCAGCTCACTGACCATCGGACGGATCCGGGGCGGCGCCACCCGGGCGGAGGCCACGATGGCTTCCTGGAGGCCGGCGGACGCCCCGATCGTGTCGCGAAGCTGCTCGGCCCAGCCCGCGATCGCCTCGATCTTGGCGATCTCGTCGGCCCGGCGATGCTTGGCCCCCAGCAGCGTGGGCGTGACGAACCCCACCACTGCGGCCAACAGCGCGCCAACGGGCCAACCCGACACCATCCAGAACGCCACCAGCCCCGCACCGGCCAGGCCGAGGCGCAGCCGGAGCCGGTCGAAGGTGGCGGCCCAGGCCCGTGCGGTGCCAACCAGGCCGGGGCCGCTCGATCCACCCGGGGTGCCTGCCACCCCGGCCGCCACGAGCATCACCCCCACCGTGACCCCGAGCCCGGATGCGAACGCCAGCAGCAGCGTCATCGGGGCGGCCACTCAGGGGCAGGCACGGAGGGGAGCATCACGTGGTGATCGAATCCGGCGGCAGTGAGCCGCTCCACGAGCCGAGGTGTGAACCCCACCCCCGTGGGTTGCGCCGGGCCTTCGTCAGTGGCGGCGTACACCTCGTTGGAGTGCACCTGGTCGCCGTGGGCCCCTGTGATCTCACGTACCGACGACACCACCCGTCGACCGTCGGGCAACGTTCGCAGGTGCACCACGAGGTGCAGCACAAGGCTGATCAGGTGGGCCGACGCCTCCATACTCAGTGCGTCGCCCCCAGTGAGCGCGTAGGTCTGCATCTTCGTCATCGCCGCGCGGGACGAATCGGCATGGATGGTGGTGAGCGACCCTTCGTGGCCGGAGTTCATCGCCTCCAACATCGTGCGCACTTCGTGCCCGGAGCGGCACTCGCCGATGATGAGACGGTCGGGCCGCATACGGAGCGCCTGGCGGCCGAGCACGTCCATCCCGATCCCGCCGGCACCTTCGATGTTCGGCTGCCGTACCTCCATCTCCACCACGTGCGGGGCGCGAGCAGAATCGAACTCCAGGCCCAGTTCGGCGTTGTCCTCGATGACGATCAGGCGCTCGGTGGTAGGCACCTCGGAGATCAGCGCCCGCGCGAACGTGGTCTTGCCGGTGTCGGTGCCGCCGGCCACGAGCACCGAACACGGCAGCGGCGGCCGCATGGCACAGGCGAGGACATGGGCGAGGCTCGAGTCGATGGTGCCGAGCCGTTCCAGCTCGTCGAGGGTGATCGTGAGGTGCCGATGCTTGCGAATCGAGACGCACAGCCGCGAGGTCACGCCCTTGATGGCGTGGAGGCGGCTGCCGTCGGGAAGACGCAGGTCGAGGTAGGGCTGGCTGTCGTCGAAGCGCCGCTCGGTCTTGCCCTCCGTGGCGGCCCAGCGCCGGATCAACTGTTCGAACTCCTCCTCGGAGTCGGCCAGCGGTGGGCCCGGCACCCGCACCCCACCCGCCTTGGTGATCGTGACGTTGTCGTGGCCGTTGGCCACGATGTTCTCGTTGTCGGGATCGGCCAACAGGTCGTCGAGCACGCCGTGGCCGAACACCCACGATCGGACGGCCGCGATCACGGCGTCCTCCTCGC
Source organism: Actinomycetota bacterium (assembly GCA_039029735.1). GTDB lineage: Bacteria > Actinomycetota > Acidimicrobiia > Acidimicrobiales > SZUA-35 > CADEDH01. The sequence goes on from JBCCFL010000017.1 coordinate 36,546, forward strand.
TCACGCTGAGAGCAGGCTCTCCACGGGCGAGCCGGAGCCGGGCCCGTTCCTCGACTGCGTCGATGATCGCCTGCTCGCCCCACACCTGCGCCGCCTCCGACGACGGAGCCGAGCCGCTCTCGGCCAGATGAGCGGACTCCCATTCAGCCAGGCGACGGCCCACCACCCGGCGCACGTCGTGGATCACGTTGCGGCTGTCGGTCACGAGTGCGGGCCCGGCCCACCGTGATGCCACACGGGCCGCCCGTCGGGAGTCTTGGCCGCAACGACGGCCAGGCTCACGGGGAGGGGCTCGATCTCATCGAACTCCTCGACGGGGCCCAGATCGTGGATCTCGTCGAGCTCGTCGATGGAGTCGAGCTCGCCGTTGGAGTCGAGGCCCGGCAGTGGGATCACGGCCTCGGCCGGCTGGCTCTGATCGACCCCAGTGGGCGGCGCGTACGAGATCGTGGCGGGACGCCCCTCGCGTTCGTGGGCTGGGCCGGGTTCCTCGACCGCGAGACGCGATGGTGCCATTGGCTGGGGCCACCGGCTCGCTGCGGGCTGCGGCCCAACGATGGCCGGCGGTCGGCTGGTAGGCGGCGGTGGCAGCTCGTCGGGCGGGGCCGTGCTCGGGCGACTCTCGAGATCGGGTATGGAACCCGGCTCGACCGGCGCCCCTGCAGCGGCTGGTGTCGACGGCTCGGAGGGAGGTTCTGCGCTGGGTGGTGCCGGCTCCGCCAGAGGTTCTGGCGAGGGTGCGTCCGGCGGGGCCGGGGGATCGCCTGCGACCGCCGGTTCGGCCGCGACCCCCAGATCGCCTGCGACCGCCGGTTCGGCCGCGAGCCCCGGTTCGGCCTCGGCCTCCCAGCCAGCGGGCCGTTCGAAGTAGGCAGCTCGGGGTGGGGTGACACGCATGGTGCCCGTGGTGGTGGCATCGGCCCGACGGGGCTCGGCTCGCCGGCCTGCCGGACGGGTGACCCGGACGGTGGACGGCTCGGTGCCGGGTTCGGCATCGGGGTCGTGGATCCGCCGCAGACGATGGCCCAGGGCCAGCACGGCCTGCACGTACTCGGAGCGCCGGCGGGCAACCCGCCCTCCAACGCCACGGGCATCGATGGCCGCCACGCCCCGCCGATCATGGGGGAGCGAGCCAAGCAGCTCGACGCCGAGGCTTTCGGCCACCTCGTGGGGTGGGTACGGACCGTCATCCACCACAACGAGGCCGAGCGTGCAGCCCGCCTCGGTCAACTCGCCAACGGCGGGCATCAGGGCGTAGACCTCGTCGAGCCGTGGGCGGCACACCAGGATCGTGCAATCGGCCACCCGGGCCAGCGGCACGGCCGGGGATTCAGCGGTGAGGCGGCCGCAGTCGATGAACGACACCACGTCGGACGCGGCCAGTGCCTCGGCGCCGGCGGAGCCGAAGCGTGTGAGGGCGGCCGTGATCTGCTCTGGAGCCGGCGGTGCAGCCGCGACCCACAGCCCCTCGGCCAGCGGCTGGGCCACGCCGTCGAGTGCGCCCGGTTCGATCTCGCGTCTGGTCGTGGAGAGGGCCAGCAGCCCCGGATCCCAGCTCAACGCATGGGCGGCCGACCAACGGGCGGCCAGCGCACCACCGGCGGGATCGGCTTCGAGGACGAGCCGCGTTCGATCAGCAGCGGGCCACACGGCCGCCAACACGGAGGCAAGGGTGGTGACGCCGGGGCTCGCCTTGCGGGATCCGAAGGCGAAGATCATGGGTGTCGGTCACCCCGTACGAGACGGGGTGAGTGTCGGAGAAGGAGCCGGGCCGCGCCAGCCCGTTGCGATCCAGTCATGGGCCGAGTTCTTCTGTTGTTGACGTTCGAGGGGAAAAGCCTCAAACCCAGCGCCGGTGCCCGACGGCCACAGGATCGGCCTTTCCCGATACGACCCTGCCCCTTGTGCCATGCACCGTGGAGGTATCTCCGAGCCTCCACGGCAGACACTACACAGTCGTGTCGCTGCTTGCTTGCGTTGATCGATCATTCCATGCGCCGCGCGCTCATCCGACGTCGTCTGGCCAGTCGGGCGTACTAGCGTTCGCTCGTGGTGAGGCCAGCGCGCTTCTGCAATCGGCTGATTCTGGCGGCGATTCTGGTTCTGGGCGCCTGCTCCTCGGATGAGTGGTCCGTCAGCGATCCCGAGCCAACGTCCACCGAGGTCGGCACAGCCGACTATCGAGAGCGCGACGGCGGCGGCGCGTTCGTGATCACCGTGGCCACCCACACCGGCGGCGCCGCCCCCTGCGAGCCCCCGACCATTGCAGACGTGCAGGTCAGGCGGGCCGGCACCGGAGAGCGGGACGGCCCGATCACGGGCATCGACGTCGACGTGCAGTGGCCGGAGCGAGGATGCGCCGACGATGGTGCGCGTGCCTTCGCCATCGAGTTCGAGGCAGAGACCCTCGCCGACTTCGTGTTCGTGAGCTTCGATGCCACCCCCACGATGTGTGCTGACGTGCTGGTCAACCGGCCAGGGGCGAACGCCGGCACCGAACCGGCACCTGCGGTGCTCGTCGACTGCTGAGGTCGGCCTCGGAGGAAAAGCCCCACGAACCAGCCGGGACGTTGGCAGCGAGGTGTGCTGGCTGGAAGAGTACTGGCCATGGCGTCACTGGTGGCCGGTACCCACTCCTCCGACTCGGACCAAGAGAAGGTGGTCGTGGGCTACTGCGAGCCCTGGTCGGCTCGGGCCGGCGACGCCGTCACGCTGATGGCGTCGAGCGACGAGCCGTGCACCGCCGAGGTGAGCCTCGTTCGCATCTCGTGCGGTGACCCCACCACCGCTGGGCCCGGCTACGCCGAAGAAGACGTGCCGGTGGACCTGCCGGCCGCCGTCACGCTCGACCACCAGCCGATCCTCCCCGGTTCGTACGGCCTCGTGGACCTGGAGGGCATCCGCGCCATCACCCACCTCGACCTCAGCTTCTCGATCTTCCCCACCCGCCCCCAGGACGGCGGCGCCGTGGTGTCGCTCATCGCCGAGAACTGGACGGCGGCAGTCGTGATCGACGACGGCCTCCTCTTCTGCCGGGTGGATGAGAACGACGGGGACGAGATCGTGGAGCTGCCACTGCGTGGGCAGCGGCTCACCAACCGGCGCTGGTACGACGTGCGGATCACGTTCGACCTGCGGGCCGGCCGGTTGAGCGGATCATGCGAACCCCTGCCCACCCGCTCGCCGGGGCGCAACCTGCTCGAACCCCAGAGCGACCCCGCCGAGGTGGCCGTGGAGTGGGGGCCGACGGGGCTCAGCGCGCTGATCCTGGCGGGCACGCTCGCTGGCGGCAGCTACGACGGAAAGATCGCCCGGCCCGTGCTCACTGCGGACGACGCGGTGGTGCGTTGGGATCTGGCCCAGGACATGGCCGGCTGGGCCCTGGTGGACGTGAGCGGGCACCACCGTCACGGCGAGCTGCACCAGCTCCCGGCGCGAGCGGTGACCGGCCCCACGTGGGACGGCTCCCATCAGCGCTGGTCCGACGATCCCTCGCAGTGGAACGCGGTGCACTTCCATCGCGACGACCTCTACGACGCCGGCTGGGAACCAACCGCCGAGGTGCACCTGCCAGCAGATCTGCCGAGCGGCATCTACGCCTTCCGGATCGAGACCGAACACGGCGAGGATCGGGTGCCGTTCTTCGTTCGCCCCGCGGCCAACGCAGCAACGGCCGACGTCGCCTTCCTCGCCTCGACGGCCACCTACATCGCCTACGCCAACCACCGGATGCTGTTCGAGGGCGCCGACTTCATCAAGACCAGGAATCGGCTCCGGCCCGAGCACGACTACGTGCGCCGGCACCCCGAGCTGTGCCCGTCGATGTACGAGCGCCATCGCGACGGCAGCGGGGTGATGTTCAGCTCCAGGCGCCGTCCAGTGCTCAACCTGCGGCCAGGGGCCGACGGCTGGAACTTCACCCCCGACACCGACATCAACGCCTACCTCGAACGAACCGGCATCGACCACGACGTGATCACCGACGAGGACGTGCACCATGAGGGCATCGATGCGCTGGCGCCCTACCGCGTGCTCGTCACGTGCACGCATCCCGAGTACTGGTCGACCGCGATGCTCGACGCGCTGGAGCAATGGCAGGCTGACGGGGGGCGGCTGATGTACCTCGGCGGCAACGGGTTCTACTGGCGGGTGGCCTTCTCCGACTCGTGGCCAGGGGCGGTCGAGCTCCGTCGCGCCGAGGACGGCGTGCGGAACTGGCAGACCGAGGACGGTGAGAGCTACCACGCATTCACCGGCGAGTACGGGGGCATGTGGCGCCGGCTCGGGCGGCCGCCGAACCAGCTCGTGGGGATCGGGTTCGCCGCCCAGGGCTTCCAGCGGGCCACTCACTTCGAGGTGAACGAGGAGAGCAACGGGCCTCGCACGTCGTGGATCTGGGACGGCGTGGACGCCGACGACGGCCGTATCGGCACCTCCGGGCTCGGCGGCGGCGCCGCCGGGCAGGAGATCGACCGGTTCGACACCAGGCTCGGATCACCCCCGCATGCGGTGACCCTCGCATCGGCCACCTCGTTCGGGCCCGACATGGTGCGAACGAAGGAGGAGTTCGAGGGGTCGGTGGTCTACCCGGTGCCCGATCCGTACGTGCGGGCCGACGTGGTGTTCTTCGAGACCCCCGGGGGTGGCGCGACCTTCTCGGTCGGGTCGATCTCGTGGTTCGGGGCCCTGGCCCGCAACGACTACGACAACGACGTGGCGATCATGACCACGAACGTGCTCCAACGCTTCGTCGACCCCACCCCGTTCCCGCCGCCGCCCTGGGGCTGAGCGCCGTGGGGACCGACATCGGAACCGGTACCGACGTACTCATTGCCGGTGGTGGCATCGCCGGGCTGACGATGGCGCTCACCTGCCACCAGATCGGCGTGCCGGCACGGGTGTTCGAGTCGGTGGGCGACATCCAGCCGCTGGGTGTCGGGATCAACCTGCAACCCAACGCCGTGCGTGAGCTGATCGATCTCGGCCTCGGAGACGAGTTGACATCGCTCGGCGTGGAGACCCGGGAGTGGGCGCTCGTCGGGCGTAACGGCAACGACGTGTACGCCGAACCCCGAGGCCGAGGTGCCGGGTACGCCTGGCCCCAGTACTCGGTGCATCGGGGGCGGCTGCAGATGATGCTCTACCGCGCAGTCTGCGATCGGCTCGGCGCCGATGCGGTGACCACCGGCGCCCGCGCCCTTGCGAGCAGCGACACCACCGGCGGGGCCCAGCTCGACGTCACCCACCGCGACGGCACCAACTCGAGCGTGGAGGGCGCCGTCGTGATTGCCGCCGACGGCCTCCATTCGGCGTTGCGGGCCCAACGGCACCCCGCCGAAGGCCCGCCCAAGTGGGGCGGGGCCATCCTGTGGCGAGGTACGGCGCTGGGCCCCCCGATCCGTACCGGCGCGTCGTTCACGCTGGTGGGCAGTCTCGAACAGCGTTTCGTGCACTACCCGATCGGCACCCCCGACCCCGACACCGGCCTCCAGCTGCAGAACTGGATCGCCGAACTGACCGTCGACCCGAGCGACCACACATGGGGCGACGGCGATTGGAACCGCCAGGTGCCAATCGAGAAGTTCCTCCCCCACTTCGAGAGTTGGGCCTTCGACTGGCTCGACGTTCCGGGCCTGATCCGCTCCGCCGACGCGGTGTACGAGTTCCCGATGGTCGATCGGGATCCGATCGACCGGTGGGTTGATGGCCGCACGGCGCTGATTGGTGACGCCGCCCACGCGATGTATCCGGTGGGGTCGAACGGGGCGAGCCAGGCGATCATCGACACGCGGGTGCTGGGGGCCTGCATGATCGATCACGGCATCGGCCCCGAGGCGTTGCTGGCCTACGAGGAGCAACTGCGGGAGCCGGTGTCGGCGGTGGTGCTGCGGAACCGGGGGAACGGACCGATCGCCATTCTGGGCGTGGTCGACGACCGCTGCGGCGGCGTGTTCGACGACATCGACGACGTGATTCCCGCCGCCGAGCGTGATGCGTTCATGGCCGACTACAAGGCAGCGGCCGGGTTCGCCATCGGCGCCCTCAACGGGGCTCCGCCCACGATCAAACCCGGCGCTCGGGTGGCCTGACGCCGACCGGTACCTGTCATGCATCTCCTGTTGGCCGGGATCGGCGCCATCGTGGTGGGTACCGGCGACTTCATCGGCGGTACCGCGGCGCGCCGCGACCACCCCCGATCGGTGGCGATCCTCGGCTTCATCGTTGGCACGCTGCTCCTGGCGGCCATCGTGCCCTTCGGTGGCGGCTCACCGACCGCAGCCGATCTCGGCTGGAGTGCGGTGTCGGGGGTGGGTGCCGCCGTGGGGGTGTTCACCCTCTATCGGGGCTTCCAGCGGGCGCCGATGGGCCTGGTTGCCCCGATCGCCGCGGTGATAGGCGGTGCCATACCGGTGGTGGGGGGCTTGGCGGCGGGCGAGTCGGTCACCACAGCCGCCGGGTTCGGCCTGCTGGCTGGAGCGGCTGCGGTCGTGCTCGTGTCGCGCCCAGCGAGGGCCAACGCCGCGGCTGGCGGACCAGACGCCGAGTCCGACGCGGCCTCCGACGCGGAGGCCGCACGACGGGCGCAGCTGTCGGGTATCGGGCACGGCGTGGCCACCGGCATCGCATTCGGCGTGTTGTTGTTGGCCCTCGCCTACGTCGGCGACGACGCCGGCTACGTGCCGGTGCTGGTGAGCCGCATCACGAGCACCACGTTGCTGATCGCCCACGCGTTGGCCACCGGATGGTCGCTGTTCCCGGTCAGGGCCGCACGACCACTGGCCGCCCTGGCCGGGGTGCTCACTTCCCTGGGCGGCCTGCTGTACTTCCTCGCCATCTCCGTGGGGCCTGTGCTGGAGAGCGCCGCGGTCTACGCCCTGTTCCCGGCATCCACCGTGGTGCTGGCATGGGCGATCCACCGCGAGCGGCTGTCGCTGGCCCAGATCGTGGGCGTGACCCTGGCATTGGTGGCCACGGTGTTGTTGTCGATCGGCTGAGCCAGCGGCCGGTCAGGGGCGGGCCTTGAACCCTGCCATCATCATGTCGCCGAATCGCTCGGCGATGTCGCCGATGCTCTCGGTGGTGATCTCTTCGGGGTCACAGAACAGCTCTTGGCGCTTGATCATCCCCGGGTGGAGCACGATGAGGCCCTGCATCGCCGACCAGCACAGCGACGCCGCCAACCCGATGTCGAGGTCGGGGTTGTGCTCGGCCGCAACCGCCTCGACCGCAGCTGCGAGATGCCCGTAGGCCCGCTCGCCCCACTCCTGGTAGTCGGGCGATGTCGTGTCCACCACGTCACCGCGGAACACGATGCTGCAGTGGGCCGGGTGTTCGACGGCCACCTCGACGTAGGCCCGGCCGAGGAGCCGGAGCCGGTCAACCGAGTCGGTGGCGGCCGCTTCGGCCTCCGACATCGCGGCGTCGAGATAGCGGAACGCATCGACTGCGAGTTCGGTGAGAAGGCCCGTGGAGTCGCGGAAGTGGTGGGCGGGAGCGGCGTGGGACACCCCGGCGCGGCGGGCCACCTCGCGGAGAGAGAACCCAGACGGACCACGCTCGGCGATCACCTCCGCCGCCGCCCCCTTGAGGGCGTTCGGGAGATCACCGTGGTGATACCGGTTGGACGTCGGCGCCGTTGTCACTCGTTCAGTATCCGACCAAGTCAGGGAGTCGGCAATTCGCTGCCGCTCGAGCCAATCTTGACAGCGTCAATACTATCGCGGGTCAGCCGGTTCGGGCATCGTGCTCGCGCAACACGATGAGCCGGTCTCCGGGCTGGAGGTCGGGCTGACCACCCGGGCCGAGCAGGAGCCGTCGTCCGTCGCGGATCACCGCCACGGTGATGCACCCCAGCGGGGCGTCAATCCGACCGTTTCGCTCCTCGGGGTCGACCTCGTCGAGCTCGAGGCCGCTGCGCGAGTCGATCAGCTCGTCGAGCACCCGGCCGGCCGCTGGAGCTTCGGTGGCCAGGCCGAGCCGACGGCCGACGGCGGCGGTGGCATCGATCACCTCGTCGGCCCCACCTTGGCGCAGCAGGTGCAGGTTCTCCTGCTCGCGGGCGCCGGCCACGATGTGAGCAGTGGGATTGAGCTCGCGAACGGTGAGGGTGATCAACACGGCCGTGTCGTCCCGATTCGGTGTGACGACGATGGCGCGTGCGGTGTCGGCCGCCGCCTGAGCCAAGACGTGGCGACGGGTGGCGTCGCCATCGATCGCCAGGTAGCCGAGCCGCGACGCCATCTCCAGCGCCTCGGGGTCCATATCGACCGCCACCACGTCGTCCCGATCGGCACCCCGGCTGATCAGCTCGGCCGCCGCGGCGCGGCCGGTGGCCCCGAACCCGCAGATGAGGATGTGGTTCTGCACCTGCGACCTCCAACGTCGAGCAAGCATGAGTTGGCGGGACTGGGCGGTCAGCACCTCGACCGTGGTGCCCACCACCAGGATCAGGAAGATGATACGGGCCGGCGTGATGAGCAGGATCGTGGCCAGCCGGGCCCAACGCCCCACGGCGGTGATGTCGCCGTAGCCAGTGGTGGTGACGGTCACCGAGGCGTAGTAGAGGCTGTCGAGTAGCGAGATCTGATCGCCGGCTTCGTCCACGTATCCGTCGCGGCCGATGAGCACCACGAGGGCGACGAACACCACGAGGCCGACTGCCAGCGCCACGCGTTGCAGCACCGCCGCCAGTGGCGCCGGGCGGCCGGCAGGAAACCGGATGCGGTTGACCGAGATGTCCTCGGCCGAGATGCGAGGGGCCGTCATTGGGCGGTGCTGTCGCGCCGAAGCGATCGCCAGAGCTTCCGGAGTGAGCCCTCGGGAACCTCGGAGAGCGAGTACACCTTCACGTCTCCCAGCACCGAGAAGACCGAAAGACGAACCACCGGCGCGCCCTCACGGGGCGCAACCACCCGGGAGTCGCGATCGCCGATCAAGCTGTTGGTCTCCAGCTGGACCCGGACCCCATCAGGCAGGATGAGCTTCACGTCGCCGAGCACCGTCTTGACGTCCACCGTTGCCCCCGAGTCGATGGCCGTCGACGACAGATCGATCACCACGTCACCGATCACCGACGAGGCCCGCAGCGTGTCGGCGAGGGCCAACCAGCCGCCGATCTTGATGTCCCCCGCGACAGACAAGCTCGATGACGGGGCGATGTGGCGGGCGACGGCTGGAGGCGGCGGTACGGGAAGCTGTGGCACCGTGGCGGCCACGTGTTCCAGCTCGGCCCGACTGGTCGCCCCGTAGACGAGGGCGAACCGATCGTCGAGCTCATCGAAGGCGATCAGATCGGCGGCCAGCGCCTGCTGGATCCGGTCGACAACCGCCTGTCGTTCATCGTCGGTCGGCACACCCGATGGCTCGGGTGGGCCGGGTTGGGGGACGGGTAGCCCACTGCTCACGACGACAAGCGTATTGCCCGACGCTGGTTCGAGTGGTGCGTCGCTTCCGCGACGGTGCGAAGTCGGCCAGGATGGGCGCCATGAACATCGGAGTCTTCACCTTCGCCGAAAGCATCGACGACATGGTCACCCAGGCCCGCACAGCGGCCGATCAGGGCTTCCCGAGCCTGTGGCTCCCGCAGGTCTTCGGGATCGACACCTTGACTGGGATCGCCGTGGCGGGGCGGGAGGTACCCGGGATCACCTTCGGAACGGCCGTCGTCCCCACCTATCCGCGCCACCCCCAGATGCTCGCCCAGCAGGCCCTCACCGTGAACGCCGCACTCGGGGGGCGCCTCGTGCTCGGGATCGGGCCGTCACACAAGCCCGTGGTCGAGGGCTCGTGGGGTATGTCGTTCGACAAGCCGATCCGCCACCTGCGCGAGTACCTCGAGTGCCTGGTGCCCCTGCTGCAGGACAAGTCGGTGCGGTTCAAGGGCGAGACCCTCACCGCTCGCACCGACATCCAGCTCGACGCCCCCGCTCCGAAGGTGATGATGGCCGCCCTCGGGCCTCAGCTGTTGAAGCTCACCGGCCGGATGGCCGATGGCACGATCCTCTGGATGACTGGCCCGAAAACGATCGCGGAGCACTCCGTGCCAACGATCCAGGCCGCAGCCGAGGAGGCCGGCCGGCCGACACCGGAGATCATCGCCGGCTTCCCGGTGATGGTGACCGACGGTTCGGCCGGGGCCGAGGCCGACGGACGCGAGCTGGCCGCCAAGACCTTCGCCATCTACGGCCAGCTCCCCTCCTACCGGGCAATGCTCGACCGTGAGGGCTACGACGGGCCAGCCGATCTGGCCATCATCGGGAGCGCGGCCCAGGTCACCGACCGGATCGGGCAGATGGCGGAGGCCGGCGTGACCACCTTTGCTGCATCGGAGTTCGGGGCTCCCGATCGCCAGGAGGCCACCCGCGAGGTACTCGTGTCTCTGCTCGGCTGAGCCCCCACCCGGACTCCGTCCCGGCCTGACCGCTCGGTGGGCGACCGGTATGGTCGGGACGGAGGTTCATCGATGCACGTCACCCGGCCCAGCAACGGTGATCTGGTCGCCGGCGTGTCCGTGGCCATGGTCGCCATCCCCCAGTCGCTGGCCTACGCAGAGCTCGCCGGGATGCCGGCCCAGTACGGCCTTTTCGCATCAGCCCTCCCGCCGCTGCTGGCCGCGATCTTCGTGTCGTCGCGGTACCTGCAGACAGGGCCGGTGGCCCTCACAGCCTTGCTCAGCTTTGGTGCCCTGTCGGGGCTCGCCGAGCCGGCGTCGAGCGAGTACATCGCCCTGGCCGCGCTGCTGGCGTTGATGGTGGGCATCATGCGCACGCTCTTCGGCCTCGTACGGATGGGCAGCGTGGCGTACCTGCTGTCGGAACCGGTTCTGCTCGGTTTCACCACCGGGGCAGCGATCCTCATCACGGCGTCGCAGCTGCCGCGGATGTTCGACCTCGACCCCGACGGCCGCAACCTGGAGCGAGCGGCCATTGCGTTGACCTCCCCCGGCGACTGGAGCTGGACGGCGATCGGCTTCGCCGTGATGGCGGCGGTAGTGATCGTGGGCGGCCGCCGGATCCACAAGCTCTTCCCCGGTGTGCTGGTGGCGGTCGCCGCCGGGGTGCTGCTCAGCGCGATCAGCGGCTACAGCGGCAGCACCGTTGGCGAACTGGAGGGCGGGTTCATCTCCCTCCGCGTCGACTTCCCGTGGGCGGCGGTGCCCGACCTGCTCATCCCAGCGCTCGCCATCGCTCTGGTCGGCTTCGCCGAGCCAGCCTCGATCGCCCGCACATTCGCAGCCGAAGAGCGCGAGCTGTGGGACGCCAACCGGGAGATGGTGAGCCAGGGTGTGGCCAACCTGGCGTCGGGTGTGTCGGGGGCGTTCCCCGTCGGCGGCTCGTTCTCGCGGAGCTCGCTCAACCGGCTGGCTGGCGCCACCAGCCCATGGTCGGGGGCGATCACGGGCCTCATCGTCTTGCTGGCCCTCCCGCTCACACCAGTCATCGCCGACCTGCCGAGCGCCATTCTCGGCGCCATCGTGATCGTGGCGGTGTTCAAGCTCATCAACGTCGGCGACCTCATCGCCCTCGTCCGCCAATCGAGGGCACAGAGCATGGTGGCCGTCGGCACCCTCGTGGCCACGCTGGCCACCGCTCCCCGCGTTGAGCAGGGCGTACTGATCGGCATCGGGCTGGCCTTGGCGGTGCACCTGTACCGGGAGCTGGTGGTGCGCAGCGACGTGGTGCGCACCGGGGGCACAGTCACACTGTCGTTCCACGGTGTGCTCTGGTTCGCGTCCGTGCCGAGCCTCGACATCCAGGTACGTCAGGCTGTGGCCGATCGAGAGGGGCTCGAACGGCTGGTGGTGGATCTGGGCGGGGTGGGGCGCATGGACTATTCCGGGGCATCCTCGATGCTGCGGATCGCCACCGAGCTGGAGTCGGCCGGGATCGACGTGGTGCTGGTGCGGATCCCGCCGGGCGCCACGAGGGCGGTGCGGGCGAAGTTGGCCGAGATCGGCTCGCCTCACACGGCGACACCGATCGGGAGCGAACCTCGGCCAGATGAACCACAGCCGTCCGACTCTGGAACCGATCGTGACGGGTCCGGGGCCGGGGCCACAGCCCGGTAGGGTTCGTGCCGGTGCGGTCGGTCCGCACCTGGTCGACATCCCGACCTCAACCCGCTCTTTCGAGGAGACACGATCCATGGCTCAGACGGCTCTCGGCGGCAACCCCGTCAACACCAGCGGCGACCTTCCGGCGGTCGGGAGCGCGGCTCCCGCCTTCACCCTCACCAAGAGCGACCTGAGCTCGGTGAGCTCCGCCGATCTCGCCGGTCAGCAGGTGGTGCTCAACATCTTCCCGTCGGTTGACACGCCGACGTGCGCCACCAGCGTTCGCACCTTCAACGAGCGGGCCGCCAGCCTCGACAACACCACCGTGCTGTGCGTGTCCGCCGACCTCCCGTTCGCCCAGGGCCGCTTCTGCGGGGCCGAGGGCATCGAGAACGTGACCACGGCGTCGACTTTCAAGAGCCCGGGCTTCATGGGCGACTACGGCGTGGGCCTCGTCGACGGCAAGCTCGAGGGCCTGTGCGCCCGCGCCGTGGTGGTCATCGACGGCGAGGGCAACGTGACGCACACCGAGCTCGTGCCCGAGATCGCCAACGAGCCCGACTACGACGCGGCGATCGCTGCGCTCAGCTGAGCCCGCTCGGTCGGCGTCGTGGCTGCGGATCGTCTCGATGACCTGCTCGACGCCGACCATCGCCGCGTGCTCCGGACGCTGCCGCCGGAGCTGCTGAATCCTCACGAGGTTCCGGAGGCCCGTCACCGCTTTCAGGAGTACCTGAACGCGTTGGCGGGCCAGGGCCCACCGGAACCACCACCCACCGATGTGGTGACCGTGAGCGAGGCCCTCGCCCCACCCGTCGTGGCCGACCAGGCACCCGTACGGGTCAAGGTGTACCGACCGGTGGTAGCGCCGGAGCGTCGATCCGGGCTCCTGGTGTGGATCCACGGTGGGGGCATGGTGCTCGGCACAGCCGACTACGACGACACTCGATGCGGGGCCATGGTGGCTGCGCTCGGCGTCACGATCGTGTCGGTGGACTACCGGCTGGCCCCCGAGCACCCCTACCCCGCAGCCGTCGACGACTGCATGGCCGCGCTGGCCTGGGCGGTGGCGGAGGCGGATGCGCTCGCCGTCGATCCCGAGCGGATCGCCGTTGGTGGTGCCAGTGCCGGTGGTGGGCTGGCTGCGGCCGTGGCGCTGCGGGCCCGAGACGAGGGTGGCCCTGCGCTCTGCTACCAGCATCTCGTCTATCCGATGCTGGACGACCGGCAGATCACGCCGAGCAGCCACGCCATCACCGACGCCCGGGTGTGGAACCGCACCTCGAACGCCGCGGCGTGGGCGGTGTACCTCGCCGACCTCCCGACTGGCTCCGAGGTTCCGCCCTATGCCGCGCCAGCTCGCGCCGTCGACCTCGCTGGACTCCCACCTGCGTTCATTCCCGTGGGTCAGTTCGACCTCTTCCTCGACGAGAACATCGACTACGCCACGCGGCTGCTCCAGGCCGGGGTGCCCGTCGAGCTGCGCGTCTACCCCGGCGCCTTCCATGGCTCGGACGGTCTGGTCCCCGACAGCCCGGTGACCATCCGCTGGCTGGCCGACGAACTCGACTCGCTCCGCCGCGCCCTCACCTAAACCGACCCCGAACGGGGGCCCAGTGGCTCGGGGCGGGGGTGGCGAATTAGCGTCGGCTCATGACGAGCTCCGCAATGCCCCAGACCCCGTGGCGGATCGGGGTGGACGTGGGCGGCACCTTCACCGACCTCGTGCTGGCCGACGACCGCGGCCTGACGTGGGTGGCCAAGGTGCCGTCCGTGCCCCAGGACCCGAGCCGAGGCGTCCGCGCTGCCCTCGACCGACTGGCCCACGATCTCGGCCTCGCCATCGAGGCCGTACTCGATGGCTGCTCGGTATTCGTGCACGGATCGACTGTGGCCACCAACACCATGCTGGAGGGAAAGGGGGCAACGGTCGGCCTCATCACCACGCAGGGATTCCGCGATCAGCTCGAGATCCGCCGTGGGCTCCGCGAGGACCAGTGGAACCATCGGGAGCCCTACGCCCCGGTGCTCGTCCCCCGCTACCGCCGGCTGGGCGTGCGGGGTCGCATCACCGCCGACGGTGAGGAGCTCGAACCCCTGGTCGAGGCCGACGTGGACGAGGCCGTCGCCGCCTTCGAAGCCGAGGGCGTGGAGGCCGTGGCGATCGCGCTCATGAACAGCTTCGTGAACGACGCCCATGAACAGCAGGCAGAGGCGGCCGTCCGTGGCCGCTGGGAGGGCACGTGGGTCACTCGATCGGCCTATGTGAGCCCGATGATGGGCGAGTACGAGCGCACCTCCACCGCGGTGGTGAACGCCGCCCTCGCTCCTCGCATCGTTGCCTATCTCGAAGCCCTCGACACCGAGCTTGCCTCGCTCGGGCTCCGGCGCCCACTGCTCATGGTGCAGAGCAACGGCGGTGCCGCGTCGGTGGCCACGGTGGGCCCTCGCCCGGTGAACCTCCTGTTGAGCGGCCCCGCGGCTGCGGTGGGCGCCCTGAACCGCTACCGCAGTGCGGTCGACGCCGCCGGCGGGGATCCGGCCGACACCGGAAACCTGATCTCGATGGAGATCGGGGGAACGTCGTGCGATGTGATGTTGATGTCGAACGGCTCCGTCGCCACCCGAGACGATCTGCAGATCGCCGGTTACCACGTGTCGACACCGGCGATCGACATCCACACCATCGGCGCAGGCGGAGGGACGATCGCCGGTGTCGACTCGGCCGGCCTGTTGTTCGTCGGTCCCGACGGGGCCGGCGCCGACCCAGGGCCTGCCTGCTACGGGCTCGGCGGCACCGAACCAACCGTGACCGACGCCCAGCTCGTGCTCGGACGCCTCCGCCCCGGCACCTACGCCGGGGGCACCCTCACCCTCGACATCGGTGCCGCTCGGGAGGCGATCCGCACCAGGGTTGCCGACCCACTCGGGATCTCGGTGGAAGAGGCGGCCGCTGGCATCATCGCCCTCCTCGAACAGAACCTGCTGGCCGCGGTGGAGTTCATCTCGATCGAGCGGGGCCATGCCCCGCGCCGGTTCACCCTCGTGGCCGCCGGTGGTGCCGGGCCGATGCACGGCGAGTCGGTGGCGAAGGGCCTCGGGTGCGGGCGTGTGTACATCCCCCGAGCGGCCGGCGCCCTGTGCGCAGTGGGCATGCTGCACGCCGACGTTCGCCAGGACTTCCAGCGATTCGTACGAGGCTCGCTCGACGAGATCGATCCCGACCAGGTGGCGCGCGCCCTGGCCGACCTCGAAGCAGAAGCCGAGGCAGCCCTGCGAGGTGAGGGCATGGATGACGCCGCCGTGACACTGCGGCGCGAGCTCGACCTGCACCATCCGGGGCAGCTGTGGTCGATCCGGGTGGAGGTACCACCGAGCGACACCCCGCTCGATCCTCTGGCCGTTCGCGCCACGTTCGAGGCGGAGTACGCCCGCCTCTACGGACACGTCCAGGACGACGGCACGATCATGATCGCGTCGGCCCGGGTGATCGCGACGGCGTCGATGGGAGCGTTGGCCGATCCCACGGCAGCGTCGGTCACCGTGGCGCCGGTACCTATCGAGACCCGCAAGGTGTGGCACGGCGACGACGGTTGGCTCGACACGCCGGTGTTCGCCGGCTCCGATCTGCGCACGGGGATGTCAGTCATCGGTCCAGCCCTGGTGGAGGAGATGACGACCACCGTGCTCGCTGGCCCAGGAGCCGACTTGTCCGTCGACACCACCGGCAACTTCGTGCTCGCGCCGCCCGCCCACGCAGGCACCACCGACGCGCCGACCGGCGACGTGACCGGCACCGCCGACGAGCACGCAACGGCCGGCCCCGCCGCTGAGCTCGACCCCGTGCTTCTGGCCCTCATGCAGAACCGGCTCGACCAGATCACCCGCCACATGGGCTGGGTGATGACGCGCACCGCACGGTCGACGATCTTCAGCCAGAGCCACGACTTCTCCTGCTTCGTGACCGATCCGGCTGGCACGCTCATCGCCAACGCCGACGGGATCCCCATCCACACCGGCGGAGGCGGCTTCGCCGTGCGCGCCATCCTCGACCGGTTCGCCGGGCGAATCCACCGTGAGGACGTGTTCCTCCTGAGCGACCCCTACGTGGCCGGCGGGAATCATCTGCCCGACTGGGTGATCGGCCGCCCGATCTTCGTTCCCCCCGAACCCGGAGCCGAGATCGAACCCGACGACCCTCACGAGGGGTGGCGTCTCGCCGGGTTCTGTTGCAATCGAGCGCACCAGTCCGACATCGGGGGCGGGCTCGCCGGCACCTACAACCCCGAAGCCACCGAGATCTGGCAGGAGGGCATCCGCCTGCCGGTCATGAAGCTCTACGACCGAGGCACGGTGCGAGACGATCTCTGGGAACTGTTGCTGATCAACTGCCGCACGCCAGAGCTACTCGACGGCGACCTCCTGGCGATGGTGGGCTCAACCCGCATCGGTGGGGAACGGGTGGCCGCGCTGGCGGCCGAACTCGGGCTCGACGCCTACTTCACGCACCTCGACGGGGTGCTCGACCACGCCGAGCGTCGCCTTCGGGAGGCGATCGCGGCGTTGCCGGACGGCACGTACCACGGCGCTGATCTCTCGGACAACGACTGCTTCGAGGCAACCGACACCTGGATCCGAGTGGACGTGACGGTCGATGGCGACGAGATGACGCTCGACTTCAGCGGTTCTGATCCGCAGATGCTCGGCTTCAAGAACTCGTCACTGGCGAACACCTACTCAGCGGCCTACCTGGCGATCTCGGCCTTCTTCGACCCGTCGATCCCCCGAAACGAGGGCACCTACCGGCCGTGTCGGATCATCGCCCCGGAGGGCACGGTGGTGAACGCCCGACCGCCGGCCCCGATGACGATGAACACGGTGTTCGTGGCCCACGAGATCGTCCATGCGGTGTGGAAGGCACTCGCCCAAGCCGACCCCAGTCGAGCGCTTGCTGGCTGGTCGAAGACCATGCACGGCCACGTGGCCGGCCAGCTCGATGGCCGCACGTTCGTCATGTACCACTGGCACGCAATGGGCACGCCGGGGGCCACGCCCGAGCGCGACGGCTTCAACCAGATGGGCCATCTCATCTCGTTGGGCGGGCTCGACATCGCCAACCTCGAGTTCCACGAGCAGAACTTCCCCGTGCGCTACCGGCAGTGGGAGTTCCGAACCGACGCCGCCGGGCCGGGGCGGCGCCGTGGAGGCTCGGGCGTTCTCTACGACGCGGACGTGCTCGCACCCGCCGCCTGGTCGTTTCGGGCTGAAGGCCTCGACACCCCCTCGGGCTACGGCGTGCAGGGTGGGGGCGACGGCGAGGCCGGCGTTGAGTGGATCGAACCTGCGAACGCCGACGTGGATGGGCCTCGATTCGTGCCGCCGAAGTATGGCGTGCAACGGCTCGGACCAACCCGGATGATCGCCCACACCCCAGGAGGGGGCGGCTGGGGTGACCCGTTCGAACGGGAACCTGAACTCGTGTTGCGCGATGTGCGCGACGGCATCGTGAGCGTGGACAGCGCCCGCCGTCACTACGGCGTGGTGGTGGACGGTCTCGTGATCGACCGGGACGCCACGGCCGCAATGCGTTCAGCCCGCACCAACGGCTCCGGTTGAACGACCCGCAACGGCCCGATCAGTACCGCCGGTCGCCGTGGGCGATCGGCATCGAACGCCGGGTGATGGCGCGGGTCAACAGCCGCGGGTCGAGCTTGGCGAGCTGACGCCGCACGAGCACCTTGCGATCATCGTCGGGCAACGCCGACCACTGGTCGTCGGTGAGGCCAGCGGCGGTGGGGGGCGCCATCGACCGTTGCTCGTCGTCGAGCACCCGGAGCAGCCGATCGGCCGCTCGGTCGGATCGACCCTGGAACGCCCCGGCCTCGCCGCTCGGCGAACCTTCGGTGAGGCCGCTTCCGGCCGGGTGATCACCCCACGGCCGATCAACCCTGGCGGGGCTCCGAACACCCCGGGCGAGATCGAGCCACAGCGCCGTATCAACGAGTGGTGACGGTTCGGACGACCCCTGACCAGCCCGCGATCGTCGTCGCATACGGCTTCGTTCGGGCCCCTTCCGACGATCGTGATGCATGGCTGAACTCTCCTGTGTGCCGGCGACTTCCGCTCGCGCCTTGGGTCCTATACGCCACACGCCAACCGCGATGGTCAACATTTCTCGCGGGATTTTCGCCACCAGATCCAGAGCCCGGTGGCGTAGGTAGAGCAAGGAGATGAACACAGCGATTCGTCTCTGAGATCACGGGAGAGGAGGACATCATGAATCGCAACCGCACCCCGAACAACAGCTCGTCGCCGGAGATGAGCGGCGCCATCTATGGCCTCGGCCTGCTCATGACGATCATGGCGGCCTCCACGTTCGTGATCACGGGCGTGCTCGCCGGGCCAGGAGGCTGGTCGGCAGTGTTGCTCGCCGGCACCGTCCCGGGCGCCGTCCTGCTCTTCGCCGTGGCCCAGGTGGCCTACATCTCCGGCGAGCGGCAGCGGCGAGCGGATCAGTCGGCTGGCGAACACGCCGACCGGCGCCGGCCGGAGCGGGTGTAGCCCAGCGACGTTGATGGGCGTCGCACAGGCGCATTGGTGGGTGCCGTAGGTGGGAACGGCGCCCACCGGTGCCATGCTCGGAGCCATGGCCGAGCCCACCAGCTTCGACACCCTGTTCGCCACGCTGTCCCAGCGGGCGATCGACCGGCCCGAGGGGTCGTCGACGGTCGATGCACTGGATCAGGGCGTGCACTTCATCGGCAAGAAGGTGTTGGAGGAGGCCGGTGAGGTGTGGCTCGCGGCCGAGCACGGCACCGACGAGGAACTCGCCGAGGAGATCTCGCAGCTCCTCTACTGGCTCCAGGTCACCATGCTCAATCGTGACCTGACCCTCGACGACGTGTACAGGTACCTCTAGCCCTGCCCCACACGAGCGCGACGCCCAGCGTCGACTCCGCCGGAAACCGCGTTTCAGGGCTTCGGACGCTGGAGTAGAGTCAAGGATCGTCACGCTGCCGTAGCTCAGTAGGCTAGAGCACCAGATTGTGGATCTGGGGGTCATGGGTTCAAGTCCCATCGGCAGTACGAGCCGGGCGGCCGGAGGCCGCCCTCAGCGAGTTTCGCCCGAGGGCGAAACTCGTTCGCGTTAGGGGTCTCGCACGGGTTCTGATGAGACCCACGCACCCCAGCAGTCGATGGAGGTCGGAGCATGAGTGGGAAGGTGAAGCGGCCGAAGGCGCGGTTACCGCGGGGGTTCGTCGACACCGCTGGCGGCGACGTCCTCGAGCGAGAGGCAATGATCGCCTCGATCCTTCCCGTGTACCAACGGTTCGGGTTTCGGCCGCTGGAGACGCCCGTCATCGAACACCTCGACGCGCTCGGGAAGTTCCTGCCCGACAAGGACCGGCCCGGCGAGGGCGTGTTCGCCTTCCGCGATGACGACGAGCAGTGGGTTGCGATGCGCTACGACCTCACCGCGCCGCTCGCCCGCTACGTGGCCCAGAATCGCAATGAGCTCACGATGCCGTTCCGGCGTTACCAGGTCGGCCCGGTGTTCCGTCAGGAGAAGCCAGGGCCCGGGCGGTTCCGCCAGTTCATGCAGTGCGACTTCGACACCGTCGGTGCCAAGTCGATGGTGGTGGACGCCGAGGTGTGCGCTGTGCTGGCCACCACCCTCGAAGCACTCGGGATCGACCGGGGCGAGTACATCATCCGGATGAACGACCGGAAGGTGCTCAATGGCCTCCTGTCGTCGGCCGGGGTTGCCGTGGCGGCCGACGACGCCTCCGACGACGAACGCGCCGCAGCTGACGCCCAGCGGGCCCACGTGCTCCGCTCGGTCGACAAGCTCGATCGGGTTGGCGTGGATGGGGTTCGCCTGCTGCTCGGCCCCGGCCGCGAGGACGAGAGCGGCGACTTCACCGCCGGTGTCGGCCTCGCCGATGGCCAGATCGACCAGATCGTCGCCTTCGTCACCGCTGGCGGCGGGTCTCGATCCGAGGTGCTCGCCCGCCTTCGCGACGTGGTGGGTGACGAGGCCGAGGGTCGGGAAGGCATCGAGGAACTCGAGACGATCGACGGGCTGCTCACGGCCATGGACCTCGACTCCGACTGCGTCGCACTCGACACCACCGTGGTGCGTGGCCTCGACTACTACACGGGCCCGGTGTTCGAGGCCGAGCTGACCGACGGCACCAGCTACGGATCGATCGCCGCCGGTGGCCGCTACGACGACCTCGTTCGCCGTTTCACCGGCCAGGACGTACCAGCCTGTGGCGCCAGCATCGGTGTCGACCGTTTGCTGGCCACGCTCCGGGCCCGGGCCGAAGCGGCCGAGGCCCCCCTCGACGGACCCGTGATGGTCACGGTGATGGATGCCGATCGCCTTGTCGACTACCAGACCATGGTCACCGAGCTCCGTCAGGCTGGCGTGAGCGCCGAGCTGTACCTCGGCCGCAAGAACCTCGGCCAGCAGCTCAAGTACGCCGACCGGCGGCGGTCTCCGGCAGCGATCATCGCCGGAAGCGACGAGTTCGACGCTGGCACCGTGGTGATCAAGAACCTCGGCTACGGCAAGGAGGTGTCGGCCGACATCTCCGATCGTGAGGAGTGGCTGAACGCCCCCGACGTGCAACAGACCGTCGGCCGCGGCGACCTCGTGGCCCAGGTCAAGTCGCTGCTCGACTGACCTCGGGCTGCGGCCACGGCTTGGAGCCCGACGAAGGGCCTCCACTAGCCTGATCCAATGGCTCGTGGCGATACCGACAGCACGTTCGCCGTGGATCCCCTCCTCGGTGGGATGGTGCCCGATGCCTCGGCTCTCCCCGACGTGCTCCCAACGGATCGCCTGCTCGTCAACGCAAAGGCCGTGCCGGAGATTCGGTCGGACCTCCGAAGGATCCCGAACTGGCGCTCCGCCTTCGCCGTGGTGTCGGTGTGGGTGGAGACGATCGCCATCGTGGTGGCCGCCGCCTGGCTGAACAACATCGTCGTGTACGTCGCCGCGTTCTTCCTGATGGGCCGGGCGATCGTGCGGTTCAACATCCTCGGCCACGAGGCCGTGCACCGCACCCTGTTCTCCAACACTGCGCTCAACGATTTCGTCGGCAAGTGGGTGCTGTCGTACCACGCCTGGGTGCCCTACGAGCTGTACCGCCGGGGTCACCTCGACCATCACCGCGACGAGATGGGGCCCAAGGAGCCGGACACCGCCCTCTACCGCGGCTATCCGATCACCCGCTCGTCGCTGCGGCGCAAGCTGTTCCGTGACGCCACGGGCATCTCCGGGTGGAAGATCCTCAAGGGCCTCCTTCGGGGTACCCGCAACCCGCGCACCCGGCCGGTCGCGCTGCGGATCGTCGGGTTCCAGGTGGTGCTCCTCGGCATCGCCACCGCCTTTGGTCGCCCCGAGCTGTGGTTCTTCCTGTGGTTCCTTCCCTGGTTCACCCTGTGGCGGGTGATCAACCGGCTCCGGGCCATCGCCGAGCACGGCGGGATGACACGATCAAAGGATCGCCGCGAGACCACCCACCACGTGGAACAGAGCCTGTTCGTCCGGTTCTGGATGGTGCCCTACGGGGTGGGCTGGCACCTCGCCCACCACGTCGACATGGGCGTGCCGTGCTGGAACCTGCCGAAGCTCCACCGGGAGCTGGTGGCGTCGGGATGGGTCACCCCGGACTACACCTGGCCGAACTACCGCAGCCTCTGGGCATCGCTGAGCTCCAGGCCCGAGGCCGACACCGTTCCGGCCAGCGCCTGAGCCAACCGCTGCGGCTCGGGTTGCCCCGGGCGGCGGCGCAGGGTCAACTGGCCTCATGGACCCCCTCACTCAGGCCGACCTCGACGCGCTCGCGGCCCTCGACACCCCCACCGTCTGCAACGCCCTGGAGGTGGTGGCACCCGAGCGGAGAGGATCCGGCTACACGGTCGAGCCGTTCTTCTGCCCTCGACCAGACCTAGCCCCGATCGTGGGCTACGCCCGCACGGCGACGATCCGGTCGATGCAGCCATCCGAGCGTGACGCCGCGGGCGACACGGCAGCCCGCCTGGACTACTACGAACACATCGCGTCGGGCGACGGGCCGACGATCACCGTGATCGAAGATCTCGATGCCGTGCCCGGCTACGGGGCCTGGTGGGGTGAGGTCAACACCAACATCCACGCCGGCCTCGGTTCGCTCGGTGTGGTCACGAACGGCAGCATCCGCGATCTCGACGATGCCGCCGAGGGCTTCCAGATGCTGGCCGGCATGGCGAACCCGTCGCACGCCTGGGTTCGGATCGTGGAGCATGCAGTGACGGTGACCGTGCACGGGATGACGGTGACCCCGGGTGATCTCATTCATGCCGATCAGCACGGCGCCGTGGTGGTGCCGGTGGCGGTCGCCCGCGATGTGCCGGCGGCGGCCGCCAAGATCGCTGCCGCGGAGGCCCGCATCATCTCGGCCAGCCAGCGCGACGGCTTCTCGGTGGCCGTGCTCCGCGACCTCCTCGGAGGCGGTGCGGGCCATTGACCCGCCGGTGAGCGCCGGCGCCCGAAAAAGGTGGTGGACCGACGAGCGCCTGCTCGTCATCTGCGGCTCGACGTCTCTGGTGATGGCCGGGCAGGGCGTGGTGAGCCCCGTGTTGCCGTTCTATGCCCGCGACTTCGGCGTGTCGACGGCTGTCGTGGGGCTCACGTTCACGGCCTTCGGCCTCGCCCGCCTCGTGCTGAACGTGCCCGCCGGGTTGTGGGCCGACCGGGCCGGACGGCGAGTGCTGCTCGTCGGCGGTCCGATCCTCACCGCCATCGGCATGATCGGCTCCGGGCTGGCCCCGTCGATCTGGGCGTTGTTGGCTTGGCGGCTGGTAGCGGGGGCGGGATCGGCGCTGTACATGACTGGGGCCCAGATCTATCTCATCGACATCGCGGCCGAGGAGCTGCGGGCCCGGTATGTGGCCACCAACCAGGGCGCACTGCTGCTCGGAGTGAGTATCGGACCAGCGATCGGCGGGCTGCTGGCCGAGGCCTACTCGTTGCGAACGCCGTTTCTCGTGGTGGGTGTCGGCGCGGCCTTCACGGCGCTCTACGGCTTCCTCCGACTGCCCGAGACGAGGGGCAGCGCGGCGATCTCGCCCACTGATGCCACCGCCGACAACCCGACCGCCGACGACGCGAGCGGAACCCCAACCGAACGGCGGCGAGCCCAGCTGGCCTTCTTGACCTCGTCTCAGTTCGTGGCAATCGGCCTGGTCTCGATGGCGATGTTTGCCATCCGGGCGGGCTTTCGCCAGACGCTCGTTCCACTGCATGCCGCCGACGCCTTCGGCTTCTCCACCGGCGACCTCGGCATCGTGTTCACGGCGCTCGGCGTGCTGGCGCTCGTGCTGATCGGCCCTGCGGGCTGGGCGGCTGACCGGTTCGGTCGCAAGGCGGTGATCATCCCGACCGGCGTGATCTCGGCTGTCGGGGTACTGGTGACCGCGGGGGCGCCGGTGCTGGAACTGTTCCTGATCGGCATCGTGATCACGGCGATTGGCACGGGCGTGACCGGTCCGGCCCCGGCCGCATTCGTGGCCGACATCGCCCCCGCCGACCAGCGAGGAGCGGCGATGGGCCTCTACCGCACGTGGGGCGACCTCGGCATCGTGTTGGCGCCCGTGCTGGCCGGGGCGCTCGCCGACGTCACGTCGATCCCCGTTGCGATGGCGGCAATCTCGGCGGTGGCCTTTGCTGGCGTCGGCTGGTTCCAGCTCGTGGGCCGGGAGCCCGAGCGAGCCGTCAGCCCATCGTGAAGGTGACCAGCGGGTCACGGTCGACCTGGGCCACGAGGCCGACCTCCCAGTCGATGTAGGCCTGGGCTGCGACCTCGAAGTCGTCGGCCGCGTACGGGCTCACCCAGGCGTCGTCGACGGTGGTTGTGGCGCGATCGAGGCCGGGCTCCATGTCGAACCCGGCATGGCGCCATCCTTTGTTCCCGGCGGCGAGGGCATATACGTCGGCCTCGGGCCAGTGGATCTGCGCCTCGGCCACGGCCAGCTTGGCCAGGGTGCCGTCGGTGGAGGTGATCACCAGCGTCGGCGTGGCCCCAATGGCAGCCCGCGCCTCGCCGAGGCGCCCCCGAACTCCCCACCACGATCCGGGGATGTGGCCCTTCACCCCGTACTTGTAGCTCGTGCCGACGTCGAGCACGGCAAGAGCGTCATCAGGATCGGCCAGCCGCTCGGCCAGGGCCGGCGGCTTGATCATCGTGGCGGTCACGCGGGCCACCGTGGGTCGCCCTTCTGCGCCCCCCACCACCGACAGATTGGCGGCGGCCGGGGCTGGCCCGTCGATGCCCCCGTCGAGCACCGCGACGTCGGCCCAGCCCATCTGGCGTAGCCAGGCCGCGGTCATCGTGGCGCGCACGCCCGTGTCGTCGATGAGCACCAGGCGCGCTCGCCGTGTGGCTGCGTAGGTGTCGGTGGCCTGTATGAGCTGACCACCAGGGGCGCTGCGGCTGTGCTCCAGATGGCCGGCGGCGAACTCGTCCGGTGTACGCACGTCGAACAGATACGTGGTGCGGCTCGTGTCGGCCAGCCAGGTGGCGAGGGTGGCGCCGTCCACATCTGTCACGCCGTGACGAGCCCCCACCGCTGCGGCTGCGTCGCGAGCCCAGGCGGCGCCCGCTTGGTCGGCCTCGGGAGCGGTGGTACCTGCCCCCCGCTCAACGGATTCGCCAGCGAGCTGCCACCCCATCGTGCCGTTCTCCAGTGCGAACACCGGGTTCGGTACCCCGGCGTCGATGAGCGACTGCGCCCCGAGGATGCTCCTGGTTCGGCCCGCGCAGTTGACGACCACCGTGGTGGCCGGATCAGGCACCGCGGTACGAACACGGGCCACCAGCTCGGCACCCGGGCAGTCGACACCACCGGGGATGGCCATGCGGCGGTACTCGTCGAAGGGCCGCGAGTCGAGCACGACCAGCGCGTCCCCGGCGTCGCGGCGGGCGACGAGTTCCTCGGGAGCCATGTGTGGCGTGTTGCGGTCGCGTTCGAGAATCTCGCCGAACGCCTTCGACGGCACGTTCACCCCGGTGTACACCTCGTGCCCCGCGGCCGCCCAGGCCTCAACGCCACCATCGAGCACGTGGTGCGCCGTCCACCCGAGCTCGGCGGCTCGGGCTGCCGCCCGGACGGCGAGGCCGCCGTCGGCCGCGCCGCCGTCGCACCACACCACGGGCGTGTCGCGCCGGGGAATGAGTGCTTCGATCCGCAGCTCCATCTGTGACAGGGGAAGGCTGGCGGCCGCGAAGAGATGGCCGGCGCTGAATGCACCCTCCTCGCGGGCGTCGACCACGGCGAGCTCGTCGGCGCCGAGCAGTTTCGTCACGAGGTCGGCAGGCGAGACGAGCGTCGGTTCCATCGGGGCGTTCACGATGCCAGCCCCGGCCGTGCTTCCACGATGTGGGGCGATGCCGGGAACACCCGCCACTCGCCCCGGCGGCGATCGTAGAACTCGCGATTCGGCAGTTGCTCGAGCGCAAGCCCGTAGCAATGGAAGTTCAGGGCCGGCCCCTCGATGTGGATCGAGTGGAGGTCATCGCCCGTCATGGCCACGCCGGTGCCTTCCTCCACCATCACCTGACGCTCTTCCACCACGCCCTCATCGGTGTCGCGGCGATAGAACCGGTTGAGTTCCTGACCCTCGAACCCGACCACCACAGCCCAGGTGGTGTGGTTGTGGGCCGGGGTCCCAACAGCTCCCCGGGAGGCATTGGCGTAGAGGGCGAAACGGTCGTCGTCGTCCTGGGCGATGCGGTAGAGCCGGCTCTTGGCCTCCTCACCGGGCCCCGGTGGAGGGAACACGCCGAGCGAGAACAGGTCACGGTTGGCCACGAGCCCGAGCAACCGATCCCGAATCTGCTCGACCCCAGCCCGGGAGCCCCCCGTGGCGGCGTCGATCGTACGGATGTCGGCCATCGCCTCGGCGATGGCGGCTGTTCGCTCCTCCATCGCACCAAGACTAGTTTCAGCTCCCGTGGACGTTCGCCTCGACAACCGGACCGCCCTCATCACCGGCGCCAGCCTCGGCCTTGGCCGGGCGATGGCCGCCGAGTTCGCCCGGTCGGGCGCCGCGGTGGCGCTCGTCGCCCGCACTGCAACCACGTTGGACGACGCCGCCGCCGAGATCAGGGCCGAGGTACCGGACGCTCGGCTTGCGACGGCGCCCTGTGACGTGCGCGACCCGGACGCGCTGGTGGCCGCCCACGCCGCCGCAGTTGACGCGCTCGGGCCGATCGACATCCTCGTGAACAACGCCGGCACCTCGGCCGCCGGCCCGTTCGAGACCGTCACCGATGAGCAGTGGCAGAACGACCTCGACCTGAAGCTGATGGCAGCCGTGCGGCTCAGCCGCCTGGTGATCCCGGCCATGAAGGAACGGGGCTGGGGCCGGATCATCAACGTGCTCAACACTGCGGCGAAGGCACCGCCGGCCCGGAGCACACCCACATCGGTGAGCCGAGCCGCCGGGATGGCGCTCACCAAGGCGCTGGCCAGCGAACTGGCCCCCCACGGCATCAACGTGAACGCCATGAACACCGGCCTGCTCCTCACGAACCAGTGGGAGCGGATGCACCGTGAGGCCGCACCGGACAAGACCTTCGATGAGTTCGTGGCCATGCGGATCCGCCCGGTGCCGATGGGTCGCCTCGGCGATCCGGCCGAGTTCGCCAACCTGGCGTGCTTCCTCGCCTCGGAGCAGGCCTCGTTCGTGACCGGCGCTGCGGTGAACATCGACGGGGGCCTGTCACCCGTGGTCTGATATCGGTACTCAGGCTGGACTGAGGAAGACCTCCGCTATCTCGTCGATCATCTCGACGGGATCGTTCCACTTCGGGTCATCCGGCCGAGGATGGTGGAACACGAGATCGGTGAAGCCCAGCTCCCCGTAGCGGCCCACGTAGTCGCGGAACGCCTCCACGCTGCGGAGGGGCCGGCCGTCGTCGGAGTCGATCATCACGATGCGGTCGATCGTGCTCGGATCGCGCCCCAGGGCGGCCGCGGCATCGTCCAGACGGGCGACCTGCTCGCTGATGATCCGGTGGGTGGTGGCGGGCTGGCTGTCGGGAGCGGTGGGCGACCCGTTCGTGATCCAGGCATCAGCCGTCGCCGCGGCCAGGCGGAGCCCTCGGGGGCCTCCGGCCGCCACGGCCAGCGGAAGGCGAGGCTGTTGCACGCAGCCCGGCAGCATGCGGGCCTCGTCGATCGTGTACCACTGGCCCTGGTGGTTCTGGAGTTCGCCCCGGAGGAGGCCGTCGAGGCAGCCGACGAACTCCTCCAGCCGATCGATGCGCTCGCGGGGGCTGAGCTCCGCCGCGCCGAAGACCGTGGCGTCGAAGCCGAGACCACCGGCCCCGACGCCGATCGTCAGCCGACCTTCGGCGAGGTGGTCGATCGTCATCGCGTCCTTCGCCAGCACGTAGGGATGGCGGATGTTCGGGTTGGCCACCATCGTGCCGAGCCGGATCCGCTCGGTGGCCACGGCCAGCGCCGCCAGCATCGGGTAGATCCCGTGCCAGGGCCGGTCGCGGTAGTGGCGCCAGGTGAGATGGTCGTAGAGCCAGAGGTGGTCGTAGCCGAGGTCGCTCAGACGACGGGCGGCGGCTATCGTCTCGGCCACCGGATCGCTGGGCATGAGTACCACTCCGAAACGCACCACTGGAGCGTAGGCCGTCGGGCGAGGCCAAGACCGGTCGTTCGGCATCTCAAGGAGCAGCCGGGTCTGCGCCGAACACGCAAGGGATGATCGACGAGGTGCCCGTCCGATCGCGGCTCGGCGTCGCCGTGGTGGCGACGACACGAACGACAGCACGCGAGCTGAATCTCGCCATCGAAGCGGCGCTCCACGCTGCGGGGCACTCCCACCTCGTGGTCAGTGCTCCGCAACCCCTCGTGCAACAGGTGGGCCGTTCGACCGGTCAGTATCCGATCGAGGTTTCGGACGGTACGTGGGCCGACGGTGTGCGTCGGTGTGTACTGGCGGCGCCGACCGACGTCTTGCTCCTCGCCCCGGCCGCAGCCGTGACGATCCGGGAGGCCTTGCTGTCGATGCCGGCGCTCCACCGCCGAGCGGCCTGGACCCGAAGCCGCCACGCCGATCGCTGCGGCATGCTGTTCGAGAGCGCCAACCTCGCTCCCGACCCGGTGTCGAACGGGCCAGGGCTACCCGGACCTGGCTCCGTGATTCGGGTTGCGGCCTTCCGGCCCGTGTTCGACGCCAACCCCGAGGTGTCGGTGGCCGCCGCCGCGGCCGACCTGCTGAGCGACGGATGGCGCTGCGGGCCACCGACGGCGACGGCGCTCCTGACCCAGGGTGATCGAGCGGCCACCCTTGACCTTGCCGACGCCGTCGAGTGGCGGGCCGAACGTCTTCGTACCGGGCTCAACCCCAGGGCCTGGGGCTGGTCGCCGGGAGCCCGGGCCAGTCGACAACTGCTACGCGGGGCGTGGGGGGACCTGAGCGGAACCGTGGCAGCAGCCACCCTGAGCCTCCTCGTCCTGTGTCTCGCCTCCGGTCTGATCGCGCCGGGCAGCACCACGACGGCACCGGCCGGGGTCGCCGTGGGCCTTGCCGCCATGGCGGCCATCTCGGCCCGGGCGGCCACTGCCGGACGCCCCGGCCGTCGACCCGGTCGATGGGTACAGGGCCTGTTCGACGACATCGACCTGTCCCTCCGGGCCGTCGCCGCTGCCATCGGGCTGCCCGCACGGAGCGAGCCGCGGTTCGCCCAGCCGGTGGCCTCGATCCTCGCCGCCGCCATCGAGCTCATGCTCCTCGTCGTTGCCTGGCGTACCTACCGGGCAGACACGCTGGTGATCTGGTCGGCCGCCGTGATCGTCGTCGGGGTGCTCGTGACGCTGGCGCCGCTCCTGGTCTCACTCCGGGTGATCTCTCGACGGCCCAAACGTCGCACCTCGGCCCGCCTCCCCATCGCCCGCTCCGGGACGTTGGCGGGCCGACCGTGCCAACTGGTCGACGTCAGCGTGTTCGGGGTGTCGGTGACCGTGCCGATCGAGGCAACGCTCGAGAGCGACGCCGACGGCTTGGTCCCGATGACCGTCAACAACCACACGGTCCGCCTTCGAGTGGCTCGACAGCACGCCCGCGACGCAGAGACCTTCGTTGGCCTCCATGTGGCCGACGGCGATGCCGACGCTGCGGTGTTCCTGCAACGGCTCTGGTTGACGGCGCTCTCCTTGGAGCTGCGGGCACTTGCCACCCGGTCAGCCGCTGACGAGCGAGCTGACACTCGCATCGTGATCGGTGGTAGCCCGGCTCTGCGTGTGTTGTCGGTGCTCACCGTGGCGGCGATTGTCGGATCGATGAGCCCCCCGTACCCAACCGCATTCGCCGCTACCGGTCCCACCGGTGCGGGCGGAGATCCGACCGGATTCGACGCTGACGCCGACTGGTGGGTCGAGACGGTGGGCGGCACCATCTCGGCCGAGGCGAACGATGGGTCCGAGGCCACCGACGTCGGGTTCGAATGGCCCCGGGCGGCCGTGCACGACGACGCCGGCAACCTCTATGTGGCCGACAGCCCCCGCAGCGTGGTGTATCGCATCGATACCGACGGCATCACCCACACCTACGCCGGCACCGGTCATCGGGGCTACGCCGGGGACGACGGGCCGGCGGTTGACGCCGACCTGGCCTATCCGGTGGGTCTGGCCTGGCACGACGACACGCTCTACATCGCCGACTACGGAAATCACACGGTGCGAGCGGTCGGCCCGGACGCAACCATCTCGACCGTGATGGGCGACGGCAGCTGCCGCGCCCGACCGCGGGCCAACGTGATCGCAACGTCGTCCACCGCCTGTCGCGCCTTGGATGTCGACGTC
Organism: Actinomycetota bacterium; assembly: GCA_039029735.1. Lineage (GTDB taxonomy): Bacteria > Actinomycetota > Acidimicrobiia > Acidimicrobiales > SZUA-35 > CADEDH01. The sequence goes on from JBCCFL010000017.1 coordinate 66,469, forward strand.
GACGACGAGGGACGAGTTCTCGTCGCCGTGTACGCCCACCACCAGGTGATGGCGGTCGAGACTGACGGCACCACGTCGGTGGTTGCCGGCACTGGTCTCTCGGGCAACAGCGGCGACGGCGGCCAGGCGGCTCGGGCCGCCGTCGGACACCCCTACAGCGTGGTCAAGGCCACCGACGGCACCGTCTACATCGGGACGACTGGCAACCACCACGGCGTGCGTCGGATCGATCCCAACGGCCGGATCTCGACGATCGCCGGCGAGGGTCGGGCCGGTCACAGCGGTGACGGCGGGCCGGCGATCGAAGCTCGGATTCGCACGCCCCTGGTGAGCCTCGACGGCGACGGGCAGCTCCTGATCTCCGATCTGAGCAGCCATCGCATCCGCACGATCGATGCCGACGGCATCATCTCGACCATCGCCGGCACCGGCAACGGCCGCGTTCGTGAGGGGCGCCTGGCCACGGCGACGGGAATCCCCTATCCGGGCGCCGTCTCGATCGGGCCCGACGGCTCGTGGGTCGTGCCGGACCGGCGTCGTCTCCGTCGGATCGACACCGACGGCATCGTCACCACCATCGCCGGCACGGGATACGCCGGCAGCGTTCGCGAGGTGAACCCGGCAGCCACCGATCAGGCTCTGGGCACGCTGGTGAGTGTGGCGGCGGCCGCCGACGGCTCGTACTACCTGGCGAGCCGCTACGACCATCGCGTTCGGCGAGTGGCCCCCGACGGTACGACGAGCGTGATCGCCGGCACGGGCGAGCGGGGGTTCAGCGGCGATGGTGGACCGGCCACGGCAGCCAGACTGAACCAGCCTTGGGGCTTGGAGCTGGCGGCGGACGGCACGCTGTACGTCGCTGATCACGCCAACCACCGGATCCGGGCGATCACACCGGGCGGCACGATCACCACGGTGGCCGGGACGGGCGCCGCCACCACCAACGGTGACGGCGGACCGGCCATCGACGCCGCCCTTCGATCGCCGACCAACGTGGTGGCGGGCAGCGACGGATCGCTCTACGTGTCGAGCCACCACCGCATCCGCCGGGTCGCCCCCGACGGAGAGATGTCCACCCTGGCCGGCACCGGGGCCTACGGCTTCAGCGGCGACGGCGGGCTCGCCGCCGAGGCGACCTTCCGGGCCCCTCGCGATCTCGCCATCGGGCCCGATGGAAGCCTGTACGTGGCCGACGTCAACAATCGACGCATCCGACGGATCACGCCCAACGGAATGATCGAGACCGTCGTCGGTCGCGGCAGCAACTCCAGAGTCGGCTCACTCGGCGGACCGGCGAGCGACGCCACGATCCGGTCCGCTCACGGGCTCGCCGTCGATCGTGATGGCCAGCTCTGGATCGCTGCGGAGCGACACGTCCTGCGCGTGGCCCCCGACGGTGTGATCCATCGGGTTGCGGGGCACTACAAGGAGACCACCACCGGCGTTGCGCCGGCGACCAAGGCCGAGATCCATCCCGTCGACGTCGACCTCGGCCCCGATGGGCGACCAGTTTGGGTGACGAGCAAAGGTCTGCTGCAGACGGTGACCCCGGCCCCGCCGGCTCCGAGCCACGTGGCCGTTGACGAGATCACCGACTCGTCGGCCCGGGTCAGCTGGGCCCCGGTCGACTCCGGTGACATCGCGTTGGCCGGATACGAGATCACGATCGGTCGCGACGTGTGGACCACCCAGGAGACGTCACACACGATTCGAGGACTGGCCGACGATGAGACCCACACCGTGAGCGTGAGCGCCCTCGTCGGACGCGGGCGGACCGCCACCGTCTCGGCGCAGTTCACGACGCAACGTGATGAGGACGCAACGCCCTACTCGAGTCCGTTCACACTCGGAGGCGGGGGCCTGCCTCCCCAGGAAGACACCGGGCCGGCGCTACAGATGTGGCTGGGGAACCCGGAACGGCTCACCGAGGACGATGCAGGCAACGTCTACGTCTCCACCACGCAGCATCAGATCTGGCGGATCGGCGCCGACGGTCAGGCCACGGTGATTGCCGGTAACGGTCTACCCGGCCACGGTCGACGAGGATTCGCCGGTGACGGCGGACCGTCGCGCCAGGCCCGGCTCCACAACCCCCAGGCGCTGGCCTGGCGCGACGGCGTGCTCTACGTGGCCGACCGATCCAACCACCGAGTGCGCGCCATCGCCGCCGACGGCACCATCACGACCGTGGCGGGCGGGCGAGGCGGGGGCCTCACGACGAGTGGGAGCCCAGCCACGGCTACGCCGGTTCAGGGCCCACGAGCGCTCGCCTTCGATCCAGACGGCCGGCTTGTCATCGGCGGCGCGTACCAGGTGGTACGGCTCGAAGCCGACGGGACGCTCACGGTGCTGATGGGCGATGGTCGGCTCGCCACCACCGGGGACGGTGGGCCGGCAACTGCCGCCACGGTGAACCGGGTGATCGATGTCGCCGTCGGTGACGACGGCCGCGTCTTCGTGCTGGACGAGACGAGCGCACGCGTCCGCGCCATCGGTACCGACGGGATCGTGACCACCGTGGCCGGCACGGCGCCGGGGCCAGCCACCGGGGACGGCGGGGCCGCCGTGGAGGCCGTGCTCGATACCCCGACGGGGATCGACGTCGGAGCCGACGGCACCCTCGTCATCGTGGGTGGCGCCCGCCTCCGGGTGGTCGGTCCCGACGGGATCATCTCGACCATGGTCGGCTCGGGTCAGGCGACGGCAGCTCTTCCCGGCCCGGTCGATGGCAGTCGTCCGCTGGCCGCAGTCGATGCCGTGCTGCGCGATGACGGCAGCGTGCTGGCGACCGAGACTGGTCAGGGTCGCGTGGTCTCCATCGACACGGCCCGCCACCTGTCGATTCTCGGTGGGAGCACGCAGCGCGTCACCGAGGTCACGGCCGGTCGAGCCAACCAGGCCTACCTCGGCGCGCTCGCCAGTCTCGATGTGACGGCGGAGGGGGCCGTGCTGACCACATCGACCAACACCGGCCGAGTGTGGTCGATCACGCCCCAGGGCCAGGCTGCCATCATGGTCGGCGGCGGCACCGAGCCCGTGGCCAACGGCGTTGCCGCCCGTGACCTGGATCTGGCCCGAGGCCCGCAGGCCATCGCCGCCAGCGGTGACGGCCAGATGTACCTGCTCGCCGAGCACCGGCTGCTTCGGATCGACGAGACCGGCGGTGTTGTCGTCGTTGCCGGGTCGGGTGAGAGTCCCCGAGAACTGGGACCTGATGGCCAGCCGGCGCTCGAGGCTGCCCTTGGTACCTCCCAGGCCCTGGCCATCGGCCCCGACGGTGCGGTGTATATCGCCGACGATTCGAAGCCATCGATCCGACGGCTCGATCCCGACGGCACGCTCACCACGGTTGTCGGAACCGGGCAGGCGGGCGACAACGGTGCCGGGCGGGCCGGCACCGAAACCCTCGTGGCGAGCGTGCGCGACCTCACGTTCGATTCCCAGGATCGGCTCCTCTACACCGACTACGACAACAACGTCGTGCGCCGGGTCGAGACCGACGGCACGGTCACGACCGTCGCCGGCACGGGAGCGGCGGCGAGCGGGCCCGATGGCGGTCAGGCCACAGCGACGGCGATCCACAACCCCACCGGAGTCGCGGTGGTTGGCGACTCGATCTATGTCAGCGAGTTCCGCGGTCGCATTCGCCAGATCCGCCCGGACGGGACCGTGGCGACGCTGTTCCAGAACGGACGGCAACGGATCACCGACCTGATGGTCTTCAGCTCGGGCTCGATCATCTGGGGCGCCACCGACGGGCGGGTCAGGACGATGGTGGTGACGCCCCCGACACCGGAGGGTCTCACCGTGGTTCGAGCCCGCGATCGTGGGGCGGTGCTGAGGGTCGACGCCCCGCTCAGCCAAGGCGAGTGGTTGGAGGTCGATGTCGCGCCCGACGCCCCCGCATCGGTTCGCGGCAATCGAATCGTGCTCGCCGACCTCGACCCGCAGGTGACCTACCAACTCACGGTGAGCAAGGCCGATCGATTCGGATCGAGTGGTCTGATCTCCACGTCGTTCCGCACCACGTGGCGCCCGGAGGCTCGGGTGCCACGCACGGCACAGGTCTCGGCCCGCACCGTCACCATCACCGCAGAGATCGAAAGCAACGGGGAGGCGGTCACGTCGATCGTGGCCGTGGCCACCGCAGACGGCGCAGCATCCGGCACCGCGGCGACCGGCGGGGCCGCCGCGACGACGGGCGTTCTGGTCTCGACGGCGGAGCCGGCAGTGGTGGAGGCCGGGGCGGCCAAGACCGTCACCGCAACGTTCAGCGGCCTGGAGCCGGGTCGGACGTACCAGTTCCACTTCGAGGCAACCAACGAGCTCGGTACGACCAGTACCGAACCAATCAGCGCAACGACCGAGGCGATCGAGGCTGAGCCACTCCCCCGGGCACCCATCGACCGGCTTGCGCTCCCCGAGTCTGGCGCGGAGTCACCCCAGGCTGGCTCGGAGCCGACGATCGATGACGACATACCGGAACCACCGCCGGACGACGAGGGCGCACCCGTGGTGGAGCTCACGACGCTCGATGAGCCTGTCGACGGCGATCAGGCTCAGGGCCAGAGCTACTGGGGCATCGAGCCCGACACCGAGCCTGGCGCCGCCGAACCCGACACGTCGTCGGCGACCACGGCGACAGCCCCCACCGAGACCGAGGCGGCCCCCGACACAGGCACCGACGTCGACGACAGCGAAGCAGCGACCGGGCCCACCTCTGACGACGTCAACCCCGACGTCGGATCCCTGATGCCTTCGGACACGCGGGGGCCCATCGGGCTCATCGGCGCACTCAGCGTCATCGCCATCGTGGGGGCGTTGGTCGCCGTCGGCCTCCGGCGTCGCCTCGGCGGAACGGCGTGATGAGACCCGCAACGCGTTAGCGACGGGCCGCCCGGGTGACGGCAGCCACGGCGCACTCGCTGGTCCAGTCCGCCCTCGCACCCGTGGCGAGGATCGATTGCCGGCCGCTGAACCGTGTGGTGAATCTCGATGCGTCGCCCTGCGGCCCATCCGGCTGACCCCGCCACACGTTGTTCAGCTCGACTGGAGCAGGCAGGGCGGATGCTGCCGTGGATGAGCCGATACGTACCACGCCCCGGCCGTTGAACACGCCGTCGCCTGGGTTGACGAACGGCAGCGAGCTCCGCCCGTTGCCGAACGGTTCGTGATCGGGCCACCGGTCCTCCATGCGGAGGGTCTGGAGCACCTCGTCGCTGCCGTACATCGCGTTGGCAACGATCAGTTGGGTGCCGCGGCCGTACTGATAGCTCAGCGGGCCGGTGGTGAGGCAGTTGCGGAGGAACACGTTGTTGGCGCCCGTGGGGTTGTCACCGATGTAGATCCGTTCGATCACATTGCCCTCGAACAGGTTCGCGTGGGCCGGACCGTGGAGGATGATGTCGGGTGGGCCGCCGTAGGGGAAGTTGGTGTGGTGCCCGTCCCAGGCGTGGTTGAACACGAAGGCGTTTCCGGCTGCACCGTCATTCACGAGCATGGCGTGGCGGAGGTGGCGGAACTCGTTGTCCTCGATGAGGCAGCCGGTGGTGCCGTTGGCGAGGTTCACCCCGTAGCCCCGGCCGCCGTCGCCGTGCTCGGAGGCGTCGTCGAAGAAGCTGCGGCGCACCTCGCAACCGGCGCTGTAGGTCACCATCACGTGCGCCCGCCGCGGATTGCGCATCTCCACGTTGTCGACCCAGCCGTTCACAACACCCTTGAAGCGGACGAGGTAGTCGACCGACCCCGCCGCCTCGATCGTCATGTCGGCGATACCGACGTTGCGCACCGGCTCCTTCGACAGCACTGTGAGCGCCTCGCTGTCGGCCACGGCGCGGGGGAGCGGGCCCGACAGCGTGAGTACGGCCGACGAAGGACGTGCGGTGACACGGAGTGTGAGCGGCTCGTTCCCGAAGGCGCTGAGCACCAGCAGATCCCCAACTGCGATCGAGCTGTCGGCGGCATCGAGTGTGAGTTGGGTCGCCCCGAACGATGCGCTGCGAACACCGACGCTGCGGCCGCTGATTCCGCCCAGGTCGGCGTGCACCCCGGAGCCGGCGCCCCGGAACCGGAGCACCGTACGGCCGGCACCACTGCCCCGCAGCACCTGGTTCGACCGCAGCTCGATGGCGCGGTCGAGGTCGAAGGTGCCCACGAGCCGTACCTCGCCGTGCTCAGCCAGAGCCCGGGTGATCGCGCCGTGGGCGTCGCCTCCGACCGAGCCGCTTTCGATCACGTGAACGTTCGGCCCGGCCGGCCGGGCATGGCTGGCGACGTCGCCCCACCCATGCCAGGCGTAGCCACTCGGGGCGCCGGACGCATCGGGCACCGGGGCCGACGGTGCAGCCGTGATCGGCGCCGGCGGCGCAGGTGCCGAGGTCGACGGCGACGGCGGCAGCGGCCGCGAGGTGATTGAGGGCGCCGTGGTGGTGGGGTTTCGGAGCGGGGTGATCGGGGTCCGCCCTGCGGGCCGCGTGTTGGGCGGCTGCGGGATGATGGCCGACGTGGAGGTGGATGCGTCTGCGCGTTGCGATGGGAGGTCGGGACGTCCAGCGGTTGTCGACGGCGACGAGGCGGGCACTGATGCTGCGGTCTCGGTGCCGTCGTCGCCCGGAGAAGCCGCGTTGGGCCCTGCGGTCGGCAGGGTGGGTGCAGCCGCAGCCGGAGCGACAGCAGGGCGGGGGAGCGCCGGAGCACCGACGGCAGCCGCGCTGGGGAGGCCCGGATCGCCGCCGGCGGCGGGGGCACCCTGGTCGGCGGCGCCCGCAGTCATGCGCCGATCCTCGGCCGGAGCCGTGGACGGGTTGGTGTCATCAGCGGTGCGCACGGCAGCAGCCTCGACAGGCGCGGTGATCGCCGTCGCCGTGGTGGAGGTGGTGGCCCCTGCGTCGATCGCTTCGCGCCCTGATGCGCCGATGACGACGTTCGCCACCACGGCACCGACCACGATCACCATGGCGGCAGAGACGAAGCCCGTGCTGACGGGCCAACGCCGGAAGGCGCGGGAGGTGGCATCTCCGATCCTCGTCATCTGCTGGTGTCCACCTCCACCGAGTTCGACCGCCCAGGCCCGCATCCATCGCCCTGGCGGTGCGGCTCCGTCATAGAACTGTAGTGAAACGGTCGGAAGAACGACACGCGTAGTAAGAAAATCCACCCAGACCAAAACGACAACCGGGGGGCCGACGTGGTCGACCCCCCGGAGGGTTCTGGTGTTCTGGTCAGCGCCGAGGCGCTGATGATCAGAACATATCCAGCGTCATCACCTTGTCCCAGGCGGCAACGAAGTCGGCGATGAACTTGGCTTCGCCGTCACCGCTGCCGTACACCTCGGCGATCGCACGGAGCTGCGAGTTCGAGCCGAACACGATGTCGGCCGCCGTGCCGGTGTAGTCGACGTTGCCGGTGGACCGGTTCACGCCTTCGTACACGCCAGCGTCGTTGGTCGACACCCGCCACTCACGGTCCATGCTCAGCAGGTTCACGAAGAAGTCGTTCGTGAGCTGGCCGGGCCGATCGGTGAGCACGCCGTGCGTGGCGCCACCGGTGTTGGCGTCGAGGGCCCGCATGCCGCCGACGATGGCTGCCATCTCGGGAGCGGTGAGGGTGAGGAAGAAGGCCTTGTCGACCAGGAGCTCCTCGGCCGGGCGCTTGTGGATGTCGGAAAGGTAGTTCCGGAATCCGTCAGCGGTGGGCTCGAGGTAGTTGATCGAGTCGACCTCGGTCATCTCCTGGGTGGCGTCGCCACGGCCGGAGGTGAACGGCACGACCACGGTGTGGCCAGCGTCGGCCGCAGCCTTCTCGATGGCGGCGCAGCCGCCGAGCACGATGAGGTCGGCGAGCGACACGTCGACGCCGGCCGAGCCCTTGATCTCCTCCAGCTTGGTGATGACCTCGCCGGTGCCGGCGGCCTGGTTGACGGCCCAGTCCTTCATCGGAGCCAGGGCGATGCGCGCACCGTTGGCGCCGCCCCGGAGGTCGGTGCCGCGGAAGGTGGAGGCCGAGGCCCAGGCGGTGGCCACGAGCTGCGACACGGAGAGGCCGCTGCCGAGGATCGCCGTCTTGAGCGAGGCCACCTGGTCGTCGGCGAGCTCGGTGCCGGCCGGAATCGGATCCTGCCAGATCATGTCCTCGGCCGGAGCTTCCGGGCCGAGGTAGCGGGACTTCGGCCCCATGTCACGGTGCAGGAGCTTGAACCAGGCACGAGCGAAGGCGTCGGCGAACTCGTCGGGGTTCTCGTAGAACCGGCGAGAGATCGGCTCGTAGATCGGATCGAAGCGCAGGGCGAGATCCGAGGTGAGCATCGTGGGGTGGTGCCGCGTGTTCGGGTCGTGAGCGTCGGGCACGAGTGTGTCGGCCGAACGATCGGTGGGGCGCCACTGGTTGGCGCCAGCGGGGCTCTGATACAGCTCCCACTCGTACTCGAACAGGAACGTGAAGTAGTCGTGGCTCCACTGAACCGGCGTTTTCGTCCAGATGCCTTCGAGGCCAGACGTGATGGCGTCGCCACCCACACCCGAGCCATGCGTGTTCTTCCAGCCGAAGCCCTGAGCCTCGATGGGGGCACCCTCGGGCTCGCGGCCGACGAAGGTGTCGGGAGCGGCACCGTGAGTCTTGCCGAAGGTGTGACCGCCGGCGATCAGGGCAACGGTCTCCTCGTCGTTCATGGCCATGCGGCCGAACGTCTCGCGGATGTCGCGAGCCGAGGCCAGCGGATCCGGGTTGCCGTTCGGGCCTTCCGGGTTCACGTAGATGAGGCCCATCTGCACGGCACCGAGCGGAGTCTCCAGGTCGCGATCGCCGGTGTAGCGCTCGTCGGCCAGCCACTCGCCCTCGGGGCCCCAGTAGGTGTCCTCGGAGGAGCCCCACACGTCCTCGCGACCACCGGCGAAGCCGAAGGTCTTGCCGCCCATGGACTCGATGGCCACGTTGCCGGCGAGGAGGAACATGTCGGCCCAGGAGATGGCCTTGCCGTACTTGGCCTTCACCGGCCACAGGAGGCGGCGAGCCTTGTCGAGGTTGCCGTTGTCGGGCCAGGAGTTCTCGGGCGCGAACCGGTGGAGACCCTGGCCGCCACCGCCACGGCCGTCACCAACGCGATAGGTGCCAGCGGCGTGCCAGGCCAGGCGGACCATGAGGCCGCCGTAGTGACCGAAGTCGGCAGGCCACCAGTCCTTGGAGTCGGTCATCACGGCGGTGATGTCGGCCTTGAGGGCGTTGTAGTCGAGGCCGTTGAACGCCTCGGCGTAGTCGAAGTCCTCGTCCATCGGGTTGGCCTTGGCCGAGTGCTGATGGAGGATCTTCAGGTTGAGCTGCTCAGGCCACCACTGTTCGGTCGCCGATGCTCCCTTCGACGTGTTGGCGCCCGAGAACGGGCACTGTCCTGCGGTGTTGTCGCTCATTGCTCTCCTTGAGATTCGCGGGTGTGTTCGTTTTGGTTGGATGTGGTGGGTGGTGGCATCCCTCTCGGGACGGCCCGAGCACGGGTGGTGCCCGTTGGGGCCGAACGAAGCCCGGCCCGGCGCAGTTGGGTGACCACCTGCGCGACTTGGTTCAGTGGTGAGGCTCCTCGGCGGCGACAGCCTGCATGCGGCAGGCCGGACATCGCCCCCAATAGATGACCTCGGCTTCGTCGATCTCGAATCCGTGATCGTCGTCCGCCGTGAGGCACGGCGTCTCACCGACTGCACAGTCGATGTCGTACATCGTGGAACACGAACGGCAGATGAGGTGGTGATGGTTGTCTCCGACCCGATCCTCGAAGCGGGCAGGCGAGCCTGCCGGCTGGATCCGGCGAACGATCTGCTTGTCGGCGAACACGGCGAGCGTGTCGTACACCGCTTGGCGCGAGATCGATCCGATCACGCTGCGAACATCCTCGATCAGATCATCGGCGGTGGCATGGGGCCGCTCGCCAACCGCCTGCAGCACCGCAAGCCGTTGCGCCGTGACCTGCAGGCCATGGGAACGCAGCAACTGGTCGCCAGACGTGTTCATTGCGAACATGTGACCACGAATTCTGGACTAAGTCAAGAATTTGATTCGGTTCGTTGTTGAACCATCGCGCCGCTGAATTCAGCGGCGAATCAGCCGCCCTCGAACAGGGCTCGGAGCACGACCACCCCGGATGACTCCGGTTCTGCCTCGTCCTGGATGGTGACGGTGACCAGGGGATAGTCCTGGAGCACGACGCCAGACCACAGTTCGATCGAGTCGTCGCCGCCCCGCATGTGGAAGGTGCCGGCGCTCACCCCCACCTCGGGGCTCTCGCGGAGCCACGCCTCGTAGTAGGTACCGGGGGGAGCCGGCGGTAGGCCCGACACATCGAGCTCGATGCGGGTGCCAGCGTCGAGGGCCACGATCCGGGCCTCGGCCGACGCCCCTGGTGCGTTGTCGGTGCCTTCGAGGGTGATGGCCACCTCGTCGGGCTCCCGATCGGCGAGCGTGGTGATGGTGGCCACCCCGACGAGCGCCAGCAGCACACCGGCTGCCGCACCCAACACGGCCGTGCCCCACGAGCGACGGGGGCGGAGGGCGACCACCTCTGCGTCGCCGCCACTGGTCGAAACAGCACCCGTGGGCTCAGCGTCGCTGGGGCCTGTGAACGCTGAGCCATCAGGCTGCGCCGATACGTCTCGCAGCTGCACGGGCGGCCCGTCCGATGCCTCGGCGAGGATGGCGGCAACGATGGCCTCCTCGTCGGCGGCATCGGGCTCGGCCCACACCGACGCGTCGGCCAAGAGCTCGTCCAAGGCGGCGAGTTCGTCGTCAGTGGGTTCGTCGGGCGTGCGTCGATCGGTCATGGTTCGTCGTGTCCCTGTACGGATCGGTCGGGCTCGCGGTTCGCGACAACATCGAGATGGCGCAACGCCGCGGCCAGCCGCTTGTGGGCCCGTCCGGATCGACTCTTCACCGTGCCGACCGGGATTCCCAGCCGCTCGGCGATCTCGTCGTGGGTCAGACCAGCCAGATGCGACAGTCGTACCACGTCGCGCTCCCCCGACGGCAGATCGGCGATCGCCTGGCGCACCTGCCACTGTTCCCAGGTGCGCTCGAACGACGGGCCTGACGTGGCCGGCTCGGTGTCGCCGAGGGGGCCAGGGGTGCGCTGCTCACGGCGGATCACGTCGATCGCTGTTCGCCGGGCGATGCTGTAGAGCCAGGGCGCCAGATCCCGGTTCTCGTCGAAGGTCGCGGCCGCCCGCCACGCCTTGATGAAGGTCTGCTGCACGACCTCGGCCACCAGTTCGGGATCGGCGATCATCGAAGACGCCACGGTTCGTACCGCGCCGCCGTAGCGCTGGTGCACTTCGCGTACCGCGTTCTCTTCGCCTGCCCGGAACCGGGCTACCAGGTCGCTCACGCCTCGACCGCCCTCCTCGATCGGAACCGGATCCGAGAAAAATCCGGAACGGCGCGAACCGGATCGGCGGGATCAGCGTACAGGCCTCCGAGAACGCACTGACCGACGCATCCAGGAGCCCGCTCCATGTCCACCACCACCTCCACCGGCGATCCCCACCCTTCGACTGCCGCTCCGGCCCCGCCCTCGATCGTAAACCTGTTGCCGCTGATCGCAATCGGCGGGCTGGTGGCACTCAGCCTCGGCGTCTACGCCCGGGTGCACACCCCCACCGGGCAGGGCATCACCACCTTCGGCTTCCCCGCCGTGTTGCCGATGAAGGCCTGGTTCACCACGGTGGCTGCTGCTCTCGGCCTCACCCAAGCGGCATCCGCCCTCTGGATGTATGGCCGCCTGCCCGGCGTGGCGGCCCCCGCACCAGGCTGGCTCGGGCCCACGCACCGCTGGCTCGGCACCGCCGCCTTCTTGTTCACCCTCCCAGTGGCCTACCACTGCCTCTGGGCCCTCGGCTTCCAGAACACCACGCTCCGGGTGCTCGCCCACTCGATCCTCGGTTGTGCCTTCTACGGCGCATTCGTGACGAAGATGCTCGTGCTCCGCTCCGATCGCCTGCCGGGCTGGTCGCTCCCCGTCACCGGAGGTGCGTTGTTCGCCCTGCTCACCGGGCTCTGGTTCACCTCCTCGCTGTGGTTCTTCACCACGATCGGTTTCCCGGGGGTCTGATCCCCACCCCGTCCTGACCCGCCGCTGAACCGACCGACGCACCTGCTCCACAGCGGTCACGAGGTCTGGTTCGACGCGCCCTCACACGACCACCAACACCCCCGCTCAACGATCACCCCTCCGAAAGGACCCACCCCCATGCAACCCCGAATCACCGCCACCATCGTGATCTGCACGATTGCCGCCGGTGTGGCCGTCGTCGGACTCGCCCGGCCGGCCACCACCACCGAGACAGCGGCCGTGGCGGCCGATGCCCCTGCGACCACTGTGGCCGGCTACGGCGCCGCCCCGGACGACAGCACCCCCGACGGAGCCGGTAGCGACGATGCGGCCGCAGCGCCGGCCGAGCAGGTCGAGGTCGTGATCGAAGGGTTCGCCTTCGACGTGCCCGGCACGATCGCCCCCGGATCAACGATCACGGTGACCAACCGCGACGGGGCGCCGCACACCCTCACCGCCACCGACGGTGCGTTCGACACCGGGACGATCGACGGCGGTGCCGCCACGGCGCTGACGCTGCCGACCGAACCCGGCACCTACTCGATCTTCTGCGAGATCCATCCGTCCATGACGGCCACCGTCACGGTCGGCGCCTGACCCATCCAGCTCTCATCAACCCATCCCAACCCCCCACAGAACCCCCTGAAAGGAACTTCCGATGTTCACTCCCCGACGCTCCCTGATTCCCCTCACCATGGCCGGCGCGCTCGTACTGGCCGCCTGTGGCGGTGACCCCGCCCCGATCGCAGCTCCAGCTGAGGCCGACGACGCTGAGCAGGCCGAGGTCGCAGCCGCTCCCGCCGCCGACGACGTCGCCAACATCGTGGCCGTCACCGCTGGCGACACCGACCTCGGCGAGGTTCTCGTCGGGGTGGACGGTCGCACCCTCTACGGCTTCACCAACGACGTCGACGCCACGTCGGCCTGCTACGGCACCTGCGCTGAGGCGTGGCCACCCGTGATCGTTGGCGACGACTGGGACGTGGCTCCCGGTCTCGACTCCGGCATCTTCAACGCCGTGGCCCGCGACGACGGCCAGCTCCAGCTCGTGGCTGGCAAGTGGCCGCTCTACTACTTCGCTGGCGATGCCATCCCCGGCGACATCAACGGCCAGGGCTCCGGCGACGTGTGGTTCGCCGTCGGAACCGACGGGATCCTGATCACCGACGCCGAGGCGGCGGCCGACGGCGGCAGCGATGCCGCCAACGACGATGCGGCCGCAGCCGCCGATGCGGCGCCCGTGTCGGTGGGTTCGACCAGCCTCGGCGACGCCCTGGTGGACGCGGATGGCCTCACCCTCTACGGCTTCCTCACCGACTCGGAGGGCCTTCCCACCTGTGACGACGCCTGCGCCGACGCCTGGCCGCCGGTGATCGTCGACTCCACCGATGTTCCCGCCGGGCTCGACCCCGAGGTGTTCAGCGTGGTGGAGCGCAACGACGGCTCACTGCAGCTCAAGGCTGGCGCGTGGCCGCTCTACCTGTTCGCCGGCGACGCTGCGCCTGGCGACGTCAACGGCCAGGGTTCGGGTGACGTGTGGTTCGTCGCCGCCCCCGACGGGTCGCTGATCGGCGCTGGTGGCAGCTCGGACGAGAGCAGCAGTGCCGCCACCGACGCTGACGCCAGCTCCAACGAGGCTGCGGAGGACGACGAGGGCTACTGATCCCTGCCGACATCCAGATCTCCCCACTGCGTTCCCGCTCGGCTCCCGCCGGGCGGGAACTGCGCGTCCGGGCTCAGTCGGCCTCCAGAGCCAGGCCCGCCCGGAAGGCGCCCCAGTGCCGGCCGCCGATGTACACCGGGATGTGGACGTCCTGCATCACCTCTCCCGTGTCGCGCTTGTAGGTCTGCAGCAAGAAGGGCTCGGTGTTGGCGGACCCTCTCACCGACGTGCGATCGGCATAGATCCGCTTGGTTCGGTTGCTGGCGAGGTCAACCTCGTGGTCGCCTGTGAGCGGCTTGGAGAAGCGGGCATTGTGGGTCGGCACGTAGCTGTTGCGATCGACCGAGGCGGCGTAGGCGAGATCGGGCATTCGGTCGAGCAGCCCGTCCTGGAGCGGTGGGAACACCCGGTCGGTGTAGGAGTCGAACCGGTTGCTGTACTTTTCGGGACTGGTGCCGGGGATCGGCACGTACCGATCGTCGAACACGTCCGCCATCGAGATCGTGCCCGCCTCGATGTCGCGCTCCACGGCTGCGACGATGTCGACCACCGTGGCCCGCATGGCATCGAGCATTCGCTTCAGGTGGGCCGGCAGGCGGGCTTCGCCCTGATGCTGGAGGATGTCCTCGGCCTTGTGGGCGACGTCAAGCGAGCGGCCCGCGACATGATCGATGCCGTTGGCCGCGATTTCCATCCCGGACAGGAGCTGGGAGATCGAGCGACTGATGCTCGACATGTCGTCGGCGGCGTCACCCTCCACCATGCGGGCCAGTCCCGCCATCGACTGACCGGCACCGACGGTGAACCGATCGATGCGCTCAGCCAACTCCTGGATCTTGCCGGTCGAGGTCGCGGCTCGGTTGGCGAGTGACCGAACCTCGTCGGCAACACCGGCGAAGCCACGGCCGGCCTCGCCGGCCCGGGCGGCCTCGATCGTGGCGTTGAGCGCCAACAGGTTCGTCTGGTCGGCGATGTCGGTGATCGACCGGGCCAGGCTGTTGATCTCCGAGGAGGTGGTGGTCAGCTGCTCGATCGAAACGACAGCCTCGTTCACGGCAACGCTGATCTCCGATGCGATGCCCTCGACCTCGCGGGTTTCGGCCACGGATGCGCTGAGCTTGTCTCGCAACACGTCGCAGGTGTGTGACATCTCGGCCGACGCGACGGCGATGTCATTGCAGTGGGCGCCCACGAGGCCACTGGAGTCGTGGGACGCACCACGGTCCACCCCGGGCGCGGCCGGTGCGGTGGCAGCCAAGGCAGGCGGCGCCAGATCGGTACGCCGGCTGCCTCGGCTCCCCCACAACTTCACACGATCTAGGTCGGCCGGCGGCTCCCGCAGTTGAGCAGGCCCACGGTCAGGTGACCGACGCTGGCACCTCCACCACCGTGACCTGGCCCGTGTCGCCGTTCACCTCGATGGTGGCGCCATCAGGAATGCGCTGGGTGCCGTTGGTTACCGACACCACGCAGGGAATCCCCAGCTCGCGGCTCACGATCACGGCGTGGCTGAGCGGGGCACCCACGTCGACCACAACCGCACCGGCGGGTACGAACAGCGGCGTCCACGACGGGTCGGTGATGGGCGCAACCAGGATCTCACCCGGCTCGAGCTGAGACGGGTCGTGGGGATCGAGCACCACCCGAGCCGTTCCCCGATAGCCACCGGGGCAGCCGGGCACGCCCTGGATCGTCTCACCAGCGGTAGCCGCCTCGATGGTGACGGCGTCGCGACGGGGGTAGCCGGCCATCTCGGGCCGTCCTCCGTGGAACAGAAACGGTTCCTGCAGCTCCGAGACACTGGTCATGAGGTCGGACCGGCGCTGGAGTTCAGCCGGCTGGATCGTGGCGTCGCCGTTCACGAAGGCGTCGAGTTCCGGGCGGGTCATGAGGCCGAAGTCGTCGTGATGATTCATCCGACCCTGAGCCACATAGCGACGACCCAGTTCGTGCATCGACACCCGGAGCTCGTGCACGAGCTTGATGGCGTTGGTCTTCGTGCGCTCACGACCGGCCATGAACACCTTGGCGGCACCGAGCGCGGCCACGAACTGGCCATGGGCCTCGGGGTCGCCCTCGATGGCGGCGGCCACCTGCGCACCAAGCGCCTCGCGTTCGGCGGCGCGGGCGGCGTTGCTTGCCTCGGGCGCCTGCTCCTCGGAGGAGAGGCGCATCCGGTCGATGGCAGCCAGAGCGAGATCGGGATCAGTTTCCCAGGTCGGCGATCGCATCTCCCACTCATTGGGCCCACGGCAGCCGTAGGCGAGAAGGAAGTCATCGAACTGATTCAGGAACGCGGTGACATCGGCTCCGCCGTCGGCTCGCAACCGGTCGTGCAGCCCGGCGGTTCCGGCAT
Organism: Actinomycetota bacterium; assembly: GCA_039029735.1. Lineage (GTDB taxonomy): Bacteria > Actinomycetota > Acidimicrobiia > Acidimicrobiales > SZUA-35 > CADEDH01. Next base: position 82,573 of record JBCCFL010000017.1, read on the forward strand.
CGAAGTGGGCCATGAGAGCGGGTGAGGCCGCCGCAGTCCGACCCAGTTGCCACATCGCCATCGACGGGGCTGCCGACTCCACGTCGCCGACACCAGCGATCAGCTTCAGCGCCATCTCGGGCTGGCCAATGGCCTGGGTGACGCCCGTGATCACACCGATCGGCAGGGTGGCAAGGAAGCTCACGAAGATGTGCTCGGCGAACAGCATGCGGAAGTGCTCGTCGGCCAGGGCGAACGTACGGTCGCAGAGTTCGCGCTCGGTCATCGCCGACAGGTCGGGCCGACTGGCCCGCAGCCCGTTCACGAGCTGCTCATGGGCGAGCACGTCGGGGAGGTCAGGGGTGGTCATCACCCACCCGAACGTCTCGCCGATCTTGGCGGTGAGGTCGGGACGGTCGAAGCCTTCCTTCACCACGAACTCGGGAACGTCGGGGTGATCACCGAAGAAGGCGTCGTCGATATCGGAGGCCGTCATTCCCGGCGCACGGTGCCCGAGCATCCGCAACGCGCTCGCATTGAGATAGGCGTAACCGCCGGTGACCCCGAGGAACACGCACTCGTCGTCAGGGAGCTCCTCCGGCGTCATCACCCCGATGCGGTAGTAGGCGTCGCGGAATCCGTGCTCCGACCCACCGAGGCCATCGTCGTTCTGGAAGTAGAAAAACGAGAGCGGCGCCACCGGGTCGGGGAAGACCTCACCCACGTTGGCTCGCGTGTAGAAGTCCCACTCGCTGCTGAGATCGGTCTCCACCAACCACGAATCAACCATCACTTCAGCTCCCCTTCTCGTGTTCCGGTGCGCCACAGGTCCCCTCGTGCGGCGCCTGGCGCTCGACCGTAGCGCCTCGACGTGACCCGTGTCACACGGCCCAAGAACAGCGGCTCGCCGTTGCCCTCGGCGGCCACACCACTTACGATACATCCATGGATTGGAATAGGATCGGGGTGCTCGGAACGGGCAACGTCGGACGCACGCTCGCCGCCGGACTCGCCGCCGTTGGCCACGACGTCCGCCTCGGAGGGCGGGACCCGCAGCGGGACGAGCTGGTCGACTGGTCGGCGGAGATCGGCGTGCCGGTCACCGACACGGCCACGGCTGCCGCCGACAGTGATGTGGTGCTGCTGGCCACCGCCTGGGACGGCACGGAGAACGCCCTCAGCCTCGCCGGGGCCGGGCTGGACGGAACCGTGCTCATCGACGTCACCAACCCACTCGTGTTCGACGGGCGCCTGAAGCTCGCCATTGGCCACGACGACTCAGGCGGCGAGCAGGTGCAGCGCTGGGCGCCCGGAGCCACGGTGGTCAAGGCGTTCAACACGGTTGGCTACGAGTTGATGGTGCACCCTGGCTTCGCCGAGGGTCAGGGCACGATGTTCATCGCTGGCGACGTGGCCGAGGCCAAAGCCGTCGCCGTACGACTGGCCAACGACCTCGGCTGGGGAACCCACGACTGTGGCGGCCTCATGGCCGCTCGGCTCACCGAGCCGCTGGCCATGATCTGGATCGAACACGCCATCGCATCGGGCGAGCGCCGCCACGTGTTCCGGCTCCACGGCGCCAGCGGCTGAAGGATCGATGCGTCGACGTTGTGGCCGGTCAAGCCGGCGGTGTTCCCCCGCACGCCCTCCACACGAGCGCCGCGGCGCGGTCGGCCCAGCGAGTGCGAGCCGGAGACCCCGACAGGGCCTGGGCGTAGAGCACACCGGTGGCGGCCGCCGTTGCGAACTCGATGTCGGCGTCTGGCGCCAGCTTTCCCATGGCCTGGGCCCTCGTGAGGATGTGGGTGATCCGGGTTCGCCGGGGGGCCACCAGCCGGGCCCGGAAGAGCCGCACAAGTTCGGGATCGGCGGAGTTCTGCAGCATGGTGCCCACCAGGCTCACGCCGTTGCGGCGGGTGACGCCGCGGCGGAACGCAGCCAGCTCAGCCACCAGGTCAGCCAGGGGATCGTCGGAGTCGGGCCTGTCCTCGTGGCCCGACATGCTGGCGATCGCCGCCGTGGCCAGGTCGGCCTTGGTGGGCCAACGCCGATACAGGGCCTGGCGCGTGGTGCCTGCGTTGGCGGCGATCGCGGCCAACGACATGGCCTCGTATCCAATGCCGGCGAGCTGCTCACGGGCGACGGCGAGCACGGCGGCGTCTATCGAGGAATCCCGCGGCCTGCCTGTAGCTGGACGTAACGACCCCACCACCGGGATCGTAGCGGCACGTTCACCACCAGTACCGCTCACCAATACAATGCAGATCTGTTGTGAAACGGACCATGGATCCGACCTCCAGGAGCTCGCCATCGTGCCAACCCCACTTCCCTCACCTGACGCCACCCTGCTCACTCCCCCCGACGCCGCCGAGGTCCAGGGCCTGACCGACGCCGTGCTGTCGGCCATCAGCCCGGGCGACGGGGCGTCCGAGTTGCAGGCACTGCTCGTTGGTGCGGCGTTCGAGTCGCTCACCGGCCACGGGCCCGTCATCACCGACCGACCGGTGGTCACTCCCGCTGAGGGCGGTGCCATCCTGGCCAACCGCAACGAGGCGTTCCGCACCCGCATCCTCCAAACCATGATCCTCGGCGCCCTCGTGCTTCGGCCCCTTCCGCCCGACGTGGCCGACCGCATCGACGCCTTCGCCCACGAGATGTCGGTGGGCGACGGCATGCTCGCCGTGGCCCGCGGGTTCGCCAGCGGACAGCTCGGCCTCGCTGCTGTCGACTTCGAACGAAACGGCTACACCTCGGATTGGAGCGAAGACCGGGCTGATGCCCTCCACACCAGCTCAGAGCTGAGCGATGCCTGGTCGCAGTCGGTCGACGACCCCCAACTCGCCGCCACGTGGGCGGCCCTGGCCGACCTCCCCGCCGACACCCTCGGCCGCCAGGTGTGGGAGTTCTACGGGGCCCGAGGTTTCGCCGTTCCGGGCGCCCCCGGCTCTGCCCCACCGTTGCTGGCCCAGCACGACTGGGTGCACGTGCTGGCGAACTACGGCACGAAGGTGGAGTCCGAGCTCGAGGTGTTCGCCTTCATCGCTCGGGCCAACGACGACCCCCGAGGCTTCTCGCTGCTGGCGATGGTGGTGAGCCTGTTCGAGACCGGCTACCTGGAAACCGGGGCCGGGCTGTTCGAGGCATTCCCGGGTCAGCTGTCGCGCGACGGCATGGCCGTGCGGGTGGCCGACGCCCTCCGCCGGGGCGCGCTGAGCCATGGCCTCGACGGCGAACCCGACGTCGACTTCCTGGGCTTCGACTGGTTCGCCATCGCCGATCGGCCGCTGGACGACCTGCGCATCGCCTTCAACGTGGTGGCGAAAGCCGACGGTGCCGTTGCCGCCGGTTCCGTCGGCCCGTGGGAGCCCGGCGGGATCAGCGAGTTCCAGTACGCGTCGGCCAAGGAGGCGGCCGAGGCCCGCGGGGAGCGATACGAGTCGCACGGCGCCACCCCGTGAGGGCGGCCAGCCCGCCGGCTACCTGCTGACGCCCCTGGTGCGGCTCCAACTGTCGGCGGCCACCGCCACCAGGATCACGGTGCCCTGCACCAGGCGCTGAATGATGGGGTCGATCTGGTTGATGTTGAAGCCGTTGGTCAACAACGCGATGAAGAACGCTCCGAGCACGGTGCGCCACACGGCGCCCTCGCCGCCAGCGATCGAGGTGCCGCCGATGATGACGGCCGTGAGCACCGAGAACACGAACGAGAAGTCGTCGCTCGGTTGCGCCGTCAGCGTGCGGGAGGCCAGCAGGGCACCAGCGAGGCCAGCGGCGGCGCCGGTGAGCACGAACGTGGCAATCACCACTCGCTCCACCTGCACCCCGGCGAGCCGGGCCGCCTCGGGGTTGCCGCCGGCGGCAAACAGGTGCCGGCCGAACCGGGTGCGCTCCAGCACGAACCAGAACACCAGCACCACCACAACGGCGATCCACGACGCGTTGGTGATCCCGAAGTCACGGCCCCGGGCCAGGTCGGCGAACTCGCGGTCGGTGATGCGGACGATGCTGCGATCACTCAACAGGAATCCCACGCCGTAGAACACGAACGATGACGCCAGGGTGGCGATGAAGGAGTTGATCCGGACCAACGCCACCACGAGCCCGTTCACCAGACCGAAGGTGAGGCCGAGGGCGATGCCGGCCCCGATCGCCACCACCGCCGACTCCGTCGAGTTGTAGACCAGGGCCGTCGCGATGCTGGCGTTGATGAACGTGGCCGACACCGAGATGTCGAAGTTGCCGCTGATCAGGGTGAGGGTCATCGCCGCGCCGGCGATCACGATCAGGCTCTGCTGGTCGACGATGTTGCGCAGGTTGGCCGTGGTGAGGAACACGTCCGACGTGAGCCACAGCAACACGAACAAGATGATCGTGATCCACACGATGCCGTAGTCGGCGAACCGGAACCGGCCGACGGGGCCCGATCCACCCCCCGATTGAGGGGGCGTGGCCGTTCCGGTCGAGTCCGCCGTTGTGCTCGTGGTCATGCATCCTCCAGCCCGAAGGCCATACGCATCAGTTCGGCGTCCGACGCCGACGCTCCATCCAGTTCGCCGACCACACGACCCTCCCGCATCACGACCACTCGATGGGAGATGCCGAGCACCTCGTCGATCTCGGACGAGATAGCGAGGATCGCCATGCCCTTGGCCGCGAGATCCACCAACAGGTCATAGATCGCACGCTTGGAACCCACGTCGACGCCGCGGGTCGGCTCATCCGCGATCAGCACCTTCGGCGGATCGATCAACCAGCGAGCGAACAGCGACTTCTGCTGATTCCCGCCAGACAGGCCGTACATCGGCGTGTCGATCGAGGCGCCCGTCAGGCGCACCTCGGTGGTCGCCTGCTCCACCTCTCGCCGTTCGGTGGCGGCCCGCACCACGTTGGCCATGCTGAAGCGGCCGAGGTGGGGCAGGCTCACGTTGTCGATCACCCGCCGGTCGAGAAGCAGCCCCTGGCTCCGCCGCGACTCGGGGATCATGGCGATGCCCCGGTCGATGGCCTGGCGGGGACTCGTGGGCCGGTAGGGCTCGCCGTCGACCTCGATCGTGCCCGTTGCTGGTCTGGTGGCGCCGAACACGGCACGACCGACCTCGGTGCGGCCCGAACCGACGAGGCCGGCCAGGGTCACGATCTCGCCAGCACGCACCTCGATCGACACGTCGTCGAACTCGCCGGGCCTCGAGAGCCCGTTGATCCGGACCATGACCGGTGCGTCGTCGGCAACCGGCCGCCGCTCGGGGTAGGCGGCGTCGAGAGAACGGCCGGCGATCCCTTCCACCAGGCTCGACCGGGTTTCCTCAGCGACTGGGCTGGTGCGGATCACCGCACCGTTGCGCAGCACGGTGATCTCGTCGGCAAGCTCCAGCACCTCGTCGAGGAAGTGCGACACGTACACGATCGTGACCCCACTCGCCGCCAGCGTCCGGAGGCTCTCGATCAGCGACGCCGCCTCCACGTGCGACAGCCGCGCGGTGGGCTCGTCCATCACGATCACGCGTGCGTCGCGAGCAAGAGCCCGCAAGATCTCCACCCGCTGCTGCTCGGCCACCGACAACGAGCCGACCTTCGCCATCGGGTCGAGTTCGATCCCGTGCGCCGCGGCGAGGGTGTCCACGCGTTGGCGGGCGTCACGCCCGCGCAGCACGCCGTAGCGACTCGACTCGATGCCGAGCAGCACGTTATCGAGCACAGAACGACCAGGAACCAGCGAGAGCTCCTGAGCCACCATCGTGATGCCCCGGGCCAGCGCCGCCGACGGCGACCGCAGGTCCACCCGCTCGCCGTCGATGTAGATCTCCCCGGCATCGGGTTGATGCACCCCGGCGAACACCTTGCCCAGGGTGGACTTGCCGGCGCCGTTCTCGCCGACGAGGGCGTGCACCGTGCCGGCCTCGACGGCGACCGAAACGTCGTCAAGCGCCACGGTGCCACCGAATCGCTTGGTGACACCGCGGCACTCGATGATCGTCATTGACTATCCACGTCGGCTCAGCCCCGTGTGCGGGCTCAGCCGTCCCACTGCGGGCTGAAGTCGGCGATGTTGTCGGGGGTCATCAGACCACCATTGGGCACCGACTGCGCCGGATCAACGCCACCGGTGTCGGTGCCGTCCAAGGCATCGACCATGGCCTGCATCGCCAGCTCGCCTTCGGTGGCGGGAGCGCCGTAGAGGCCACCCCACCAGCGACCGTCGGCGATGGCCTCCACCGAGTAGGAGCTGCCACCGAAGCCGATGATCAGCACGTCGTCGAAACCGTCGGCCTCGTCGAGGGCCAGCTCCACACCCTGCATGGACTGGTCGGCGCCGATCACCACGTCGATCTCCTGGGCGGCTACGAGCACGTCCTGCATAGCGGTCAGGCCGATGTCGGGGCCGAGGTACTGGCCCTCGGCCTCGGCCACCACGGTCACCGCGGAGTCAGCCACAACGCTGTCCCACCCGGCCCGCACGGCTTCGTCCAGAGGCACACCGCGGATGCCGTAGAAGTACACCACGTTGCAGGGATCGAGATCGGCACACGCCTGGAGGGTGAGTTCGCCGATCCGCTCGCCGCGGATCTGGGGCGGCTCGAACACGGCGGCGGCGATGCCCTCCACCTGGGGCTCCACGGTGGTGAGGTCGTCGCCAACCACCTGGTTCAACACCACGACCTCGATGCCGGCGTCGAGCGCCGCCTCGACGTCGGGGATCGAGCCCGAGCCGACGAGCGACACGAGCACGATGCCCGCGTACTGGCCGGACGAGACGGCGTCCTGGAACTGCTGCTGTTGGAGGGCGGGGTCGAACTGGGCGTCGAACTCGACGATCTCGATGCCGGAGTCGGCCGCCACCTTCTCCATGGACTCACGTGAGGCGGTGAGCCAGGTGTTGGCCGAGCTGGCCGACAGGTAGGCCACCTGCACGGGGTCGCCGGAGTCGTCCTCCATGGCTTCCTCGTCTTCCATGGCCTCGTCGTCTTCGACTGGCTCCTCGTCGGTTTCGGCCTCCTCTTCGGTGGCCTCCGCCGTGGTGTCGTCCGTCGACTCGTCGTCACTCGCCGTGTCGTCGTCGCTTCCGCAGGCGGCCGCGACGAGCATCAGGGCGAACAGCAACGCAAGCCAGCGCACTGGTCCTCTCGTTGATGTACTCATGGTGTGTCTCTCTCCCTTGGTACGGAACTCGGGGTTTTCGATTCAGGTGTTCGATTCGGACTGTCGACTCGGGGTCGCTGCCTTCAGCGCAGCGGGCCGGCGGCCTTGATCCGGAGCCGGATGATGTTGTCGGTCATGTAGGCCATGGTCAGCTCCTCCAGCGAGATCACCTCGGTGGCAGCGGCATCGGCCCCGATGGCCACGGCAGCGTCGATGGCGCTCTGCTTGGCCTTGGCGATCACGCCCTCGCGGCCCTCTTCGGCCACGGAGAAGAACTGGTCGATCTCGGCGCTCACCGACGCAATGGCGGCGCCGATGGCGTTGGCCACGTCGAAGTCGTCGGGCCGGATCACCTCGCTGGCACCTTCCAGCTCGGCCGGCAACAGCATGCTCCCGCCCCCCACCGCGATCACCGGCTGGGGTGAGCGGCTGAGCTTCATCCGGTCGATCCCGCCTTCGAGCATGGCGTCGATCGCGGTGAGCGAGCCCGACACCACGGTGGCGTCGAGGTCGCCAACGGAGTGGCTGCCGAACGAGGCCCGCCCCGACGCGTTGGCCACGTCGCTGAGGGTGAGGGTGGCACCGCCGAAGCACAAGGCCTCGGTGGTGAGCCGGTGGCCCACGCTCTCAGGGCCGATCTTCACGCCTGGTGCGTCAGCGGCACCGTTGGCCTCGGCGGCGGTCACCTTGGTGCCGCCGCCGAGGGCGATGGCCAACAGGTCCGGCATGCGGAAGTTGGTGCGAACACCACCGATCTCGACCGGCACGGTGGACTCGCGGGGAAAGCCGGAGGCCAGCACGCCGACGTCGGTGGAGGTGCCCCCGACATCGACCACGATGGCGTCGGCCCGGCCGGAGAGGTGGGCGGCGCCGCGCATCGAATTGGCCGGCCCGGAACCGATGGTGAGCACCGGGAACTGGAGCACCCGGTCGATCGCCATCAGCGTGCCGTCGTTCTGGGCGAAGTACGGCACGGCGTGCATGCCCTTCTCGGCCAGGGCGTTGCTCAGACCGTCGACGATGCTGTTGGCCACCGACAGCAACGCTGCGTTGAGCACGCATGCGTTCTCCCGTTCGAGGAGACCGATCGATCCGAGGGCACCGCTCAACGAGATCTGGGCATCGGGGTGGATCTCGCGGATGATGCCGGCCACCCGCACCTCGTGGGCGTCGGACACGGGTGCGAACACGCTGGCCACGGCGAAGGCGTCGGGCATCGGATCGAGACTGGCCACGAAGGCCCGCACGCCGTCTTCGTCGAGGGGCACGATCTCCGAGCCATCGAACTCGAAGCCACCGTCGATGATCACCTCGCCGGCCGACACCACGTTGCGCAGATCGTCGGGCCAGGTCCACAACGGGGGTACCGACTTCGTGGCCGGGCCGCCGATCCGTAGCACTGCCACCCGGGCCAGGCCCCGGCGTTCGAGCACGGCGTTCGTGGCGTGGGTGGTGCCGAGCATCACCCGGCCGATGGCAGACGGCTCCACACCGGCGGCGTCGAGCACGGCGGTCATGGCGGCGGAGATCCCGCCAACGATGTCGGCCGTGGTGGGCGACTTGTGCTTGGCCAGCACCCGGAGGTCGTGATCGAGGATCACGGCGTCGGTGTTGGTGCCCCCCACGTCGATGCCGAGGCGATAGCTCGGGGCGCCGTTCGTCTCAGCCATGGAGCACCTCCACCGGGACGTAGTCGATGTCGTAGTTGAAGGCCCGGGGCCCGGCCACCGCCAACGCCTCATCGGAGCGCCACACCGGATCGCACGGCAGGGCAATGAGTGCCACCCGCTGCCCGTAGCGGAGCAGCTCGGTGACGATGGGGCGGGCCGTGTGGATGTCGACGGCGGTGATGATGTCGGGCACGCTGGCAAGCACCTTGCCGTCCTCCATCACCACGGCGTTCTCGTTCTGGAACTCCATCCGCAGCAGGCGGCCACTGTCGGGCCCGGTGCCCTCGATCGTGGCGGTGCCGCGGGCGAAACCGGCGGTGGTCTGGCGGTCGACGTCGGCCACCTTGCCCTCCATGAGGGGGAAGCCCTCCACGGCGGCGCAGAGAGCACCGATCGGGTCGTCGGTGGCTTCGAGCAGGATCCGGCCCACCTCCATGGCCCGGCTCATCGACCGGGGCACGGCAGCGGTACGGGCTTCGGCCACCGTCATCGGGTAGAGGCACATCGACGCCTCGCCCCCCATGGCCCCCACCACGGTTCGCACCAGCGTCTCGGCCCACTTGGGCGTCACCGTGGTGAAGCTCACGATGTTGGCCCGCTCATCGGTCATGATCACCGGGCTGATGTCGACCCCAGCGAGTGCGGCGGTGGTCATCTGGAGCTCGGGAAAGGCCCGGCCCATCAGGTCGCAGTCGACGATGGGGAGCCCGCTGCGGGCCGCCCACGTCACGGGCAGCACGCCGTTGATGCCGCCGAGCTCGCCGCTGCAGAACGCAGCCACCCGCTTGCCGAGCTGTGCTTCGAGGGCGGCGATCAGTCGATCGCCCTCATCGCCCGACGCGAACTTCTCGGTCATGACGGTGGGAGCGCCCACCATGGCGGCAGGAACGATCAGGTCATCGCCGTCGAGGTCATCGAGGTCGACGAGCTGTACTGGTCCCGACTCGCTGATGGCTCGGCTCGCCATCAGCGATCCGAGCAGTGGATCGCCGCCACCCCCAGCCCCGAACACCGCCGCGCCGAGAGTGAGCCATTCCAGCTCCTCCAGTCCGATCTCGATCATGGGGGCAACCGTAGGGTTCGCCAGAGGCCCCGTCTTCAGCGGATCAGACGATGTTGGATCGATTCTTGTGCAGCCTGCACAAGAGTCGTACGGTGACGACATGGTGTCGGATCTGGATGCGATCCCACGCACGCCGCAGACGGTTCCCGTCGTGCTGTCGCAACTCGACGATGCCGTGGTGATCGACCCCGAGTTCGCCCATCTTGGCTCGAATCCGGTGATCCGGGTGCGGGCCGCCCACTCGTTCGACGAGCTCGAGGCCGCCGAGCCTGGTGACGTGGTGGTGCTCGACCCGAGCCTGCACCATGACGTTGCGACCTATCGCTTCGATCTGGCCGTCGGCCGCACCACGCCTGGGGTGGCGGCAGTGCTCGGCGGGCGGCCCAGCGCCACTGGCCAGCGCACGGCCAGCCGCTACGGCATCGCCCTCGGTTCGCTCGTGGCCGAGCACGACGTGACCACGCTCGCCGTGCTCCTGCGTGATCTCACCCGCGGCGGGCAACAGGCCGAGGTTGCGGCGCTCGAACGCATCTGTCGAGCGGCAGACGACTGCACCACCACCGACGACATCGATGCCATGCTCGACGCCGTGGCCCGCGTGCTGGGCCGGCGGGTGAACCTGGTGCGAGCCCCCGTGACCGAGCACGACCTGTCGATCCGGGTGCAGGGGGTGGTGCGGTGGTACCTGACCACCGAGCGCCCCGCGGCCTCGGCGTTGTTCACCACCGCCATGTCGTACGTGGCCCGGCACGTGGAGTCGCTCCTCCAGGCCGACTACGAGGCACGGGAGCTTCCCGAGGCAACCCGTTCGGAACTGGTCAACGAGATCCTGCTGACCGATGCCGGCACCTCGGCCGACACCGTTGGCCGTCTCCGCCAGTCGGGGTTCCCGATCGACGGCTCGCATTGTGCGATCTGCATCGACTGCCACCATCCCCTCCCCGTGGGGGACCATGCGTCGGCGGCGGCGATCAACACCTTCCGGGCCCAACAGCGAATCGCCGATCTGGTGCTCGACGCCGTGCGCCGGGCCGGCGGCACCTGGACTCGGGCCGGCACCGCCGCCTCGATCGTGCTGGTGTCGAGCCGCACCACGTCGCACGGGGAGTTGGTCAGCCGCGATGTGGGCCGGGCGGCCGAGCAGGCGATCGCCGCCGCCAGTCCGGTGCTCGACGAGCTCCAGATCCATGTCGGGATCGGCACACCGCACCTGGGCGTCGGGGGCCTGCGCACGAGCGTGAACGAGGCCACCACCGCCGTGCGTTCGGCCCGCGACCGGGGGCGGGCGAACGAGGCTCAGCACTTCGACCGGCTCGGATTCAGCCGTGCGTTGTTGCAGTGGGCGGAGATCGACGGGGTGCGACCGATCATCGACGAGATCCTGGGCCCGCTCCTGGAGCCAACCGAGCGAGGGCGGGAGGCACTGCACACCCTGTACGCCTACCTCCAGGCGGGCCAGAACGTGTCGGCCACGGCCGATGCCCTCCACCTGCACCGCAACACCGTTCGCTACCGGATCGAGCGCATCAAGGAAATGTTGTCGGTCGACCTCGACGACCCCGACGAGCGGCTCCTAGTCGAGCTGGGCTGTCGGCTCGTGGCCTCCGAGCACGAGGCGTGACCGGGCCCGCGTGGTCGCCCCGCATGGTTGGCCTGGGTGGTTCGCCTGCGTGGTCGCCCCGCATGGTTGGCCTGGGTGGTTCGCCTGGGTAGTTGGCCTGCGTCGCCAGCGTCGATGACGGCGGCCGGCCGTCAGGCGGAGCCGGCCAGCTGCTCGGTGGCCACCGCACGTAGGTAACGACGAAGCCGGGCAAGACCCCGGTCGTGGCTGTACAGGCGCTCGCGGCCGTCGGGCTCCATGCGTTCGAGCAGTGCTCGATCCTGTTCGAGCACCTGCCAGTGCCGAGCTTCGAGCCGGTTGCGATACAGGAACCGCCACACGTCACGCTGCCAACCGCCCACCTCGCAGGTCCGCCAGAAGAACACCGACGTGAGATCGGGCCCAGCCGGGGTGTACATCCCGATGATCCCGAAGGTGCGGGCGGGGCCACCCGTAGGGGGATAGGGAATCTCCAGGCGCATCCACATCACGTCGGTGTCACCGAACTCGGTCCAGTCGAAGTTCACCCCTTGCTGGCCGGCCTTGGCGAACACGTAGCCCGTCGGGGTGTCGGTGAGAACGAACTCGGCACTCATCTCTCCTTCCGCCATGGAGTGGGACTGGCGATGCAGGAAGGCACCGTGCATGGGATCCATCACGTTGTCGGCGATGAGGCGATAGTCACCGCCCCACTCGACGTAGCAGAGGAACGAGCTGTAGGCGGCGTCGGTGAGCTGCTCGGGGAGGACGAGGGCCGGTACCTGTTCCGCGTGGAGATCGGCGCTCTTGAACAAGAAGATGGCGCCGGCCTGCTCCTCGGCGGGGAACACCCGGGTTGGCCGGCTCCCTTCCAGATTGCATCCGGGGCTTCCCGGCACCCGTGTCACCACCCCGTCGTGGCGGACCTCAACCCAGTGGTAGGGGCAACGCAGTCGATCTCCGAGAACGTCTCCGGCCGACAGGGGGGCGCCCCGATGAGGGCAGTAGTCCTCCAGGGCGCGGACCTGGCCGTCGTCGTCGCGCCAGATGGCGATTCGATACCCGAACCGTCGGATCTCCTTCACCTCGCCCGGCCCCAGGAGGTGCGATGGGAGCACCGGATACCAACGATCGTTCACACCGTCGGCCACCAGGCGGTCGACGGCGTCACTCGCAACGGCCGGCTGACCATTGGCCTGCGCCGATGACGTCGGCGCCGTCACTGGCCCAACTCCGCCATCAGCTCGACGAATCGGTCCGTGGTCCACACGTCGGCATCAGCCGGGGCCGGGCCGCTTCGATTCAAGTGGGCCACCAATCCATCCAGATCATGGATGCCAGCCGCATAGGCGACCTCGATGGCGTCGCCGAGCCGGTTCGCGAAGTCATTCGGGGGGTGGATCCTCGACTGGTGTGGTTCAAGGTACGGCTTGGTCATCACCTCTCCTCGGATCAGGGAACGGGGACAGGAGGCACGAACGGCACCGGCATCGGACCGAACTCGTCGCAGTCGACTTCGACGAGGATCGGTGCACCAGCCGCCACCGCCCCCTCCATGGTGCGCAGGGATTCCGACGGGTGAGCCAGTCGCCGGTGCTCGATGCCGAAGGCGCCGGCCAGCGCGGCGAAGTCGGGCGTGGCGAGATCCACCCCGCTGCGGCGGCCGACGTGGGCGTCCTGCAGGTTGCGCAGCACCCCGTAGCCGCCGTCGTTGAACACCACCGCCACGATCGGAAGCTGTTCCTGAGCCACCGTTGCCAGCTCACCGAGATGAACCGCGAGGCCCCCGTCGCCCACCATCACCAGCGTTGGTGACTCGGGGCGGGCGGAGGCTGCTCCGATGGCCATCCCCAGACCCTGGCCAATCCCACCGCCCCGGGCGTTCACGTTCGTGGTGGGGTCCAGTACCGGCAACAGGCGGTTCCCCCAGCTCGACGACGGGATCGTGACGTCGCGCACCAGGGGTGACGCCGCAGGGAGCACCGCTCGCATTGCGTCGCACAGCTCGGCGTAGGGGCCGATCCCGGCCCGAAGTTGAGCCCGCGCCTCGGCGGCCAGCTCGCTGGCACGAGCACACCAGCCGCCCCGATCCCGGGGCACACCCTCAGCGAGCAGCACGGGGATGACGTGCTCGGCCCGGCCAACGATGCCAACCGTGCACGGATACGCCCGACCGATCGCCGCGGGGTCGACGTCGATCTGGATGTGGCGATCCGGGAGCCGGAGGTTGTAGTGCCGGGTTTCGTTCGAGCGGAAGTGGGTACCGATCGACACCAACAGATCCGCCTCGTCGAGCAGCTGCTGCCCGTCCGGGCTCGATGCGAAGTTGCCGACCACGAGTGGATCGTCTTCGGCGATCACGCCTCGGCCAGCGTTGCTGGTCACCAGTGGGATGCTGTGGCGGCGACACAGCTCGGCCACCTCGGCCCGGGCGGGTACGGCGCCACCGCCGGCCCACACCAGCGGCCGTTCTGCCGCCCCCAACAAGGCGACCACACGGTCGATGTCACCGTCGATCTCCGCCGCACCATTGGCGCCGGAGCCGTCAGCAGGGCCGGCGGCCGACGCAGGGCCGGTGGACGGGTCGGGGCCAGGGGCGTACTGCAGGTCGATGGGGATCTCGACGCTCACCGGGCCGGTGGGTGGGCGCTGGGCCTCGTCGACGGCCCGGCCGAGTACGGCGGCGACCGTGTCGGCCGATCGCACCGTGTGCTGGGCCTTCGACACTGCCGCCAGCATGTGATCCTGGGCCTTCGTCTCGTGGATCACGCCGCGCCCTTCGCCGAGGTGCACCGAATCGATGTTGCCGGTGACGTGCAGCACCCGCGAACCAGCCGTGAGTGCTTCGATCAAAGAACCCGCGGCGTTGCCAGCGCCCGTTCCGGTGCTGGTCACGGCGATCCCGAGCCCGTCGGCAACTCGGCTGTAGCCGTCGGCGGCGTTCACCGCTGTCGCCTCGTGCCGCACGGGTGTGTAGCGACCAGCGGCCGCCAACGCATCCACGAGCGGCTGATTGTGCACGCTCACGATGCCGAACGCGGCAGCCACGCCATGGGCGGCGGCGAGATCGCACAGCACCCGAGGAGCGGCAGGCATCGATCGCTCAGACATAGCGCCCGACGCCCCCAGCTACGTCGATCGCGGTTCCAGTCACATACGACGCTCGGGGTGACATCAGCATCGTGATCACGAACGAGACCTCGGCTGCCGTGCCGAGCCGGCCGAGCACGATGCCCCGGTCGGCCGCCAGGTCGGCCGACCACTGTTCATAGGACTGGCCGTCGTCGGTGGCGCGTTCGTCGTAGCGCCGGCGCCACTGGCCGGTGTCGATCAACCCGAGCAACACGCTGTTCACCCGGATCCCTTCAGCGGCGAGATCGATCGACAGCGTCTTGGTGAGATTCAGCAATGCGGCCCGAGCGGCACTGGTGGCCGCGAGCCGTGGTTCCGGTTGGCGGGCCAACACGGCATTGACATTCACCATCACGCCAGCGTCGCTCGCGGCGAGGTGAGGCCGGGCGGCCTGCAGCAGGTTCATCACCCCGGCGATCTTGAGATCGAACTCGCTGGCCCATTCCGCGCCGGTGGTGTCGGCGGCCGACTTCATCAGCGACTGCCCAGCGTTGTTGACCAGGCCGTCGACGGCACCGAAGCGAGCGTGGGCTGCGGCCACGAAGGCGTTGACGTCGCTGGGCCGGCGCACATCGCAGCGAACCGCGAGCAGGCGGTCGGGGTCATGACTGGTCAGCGCTGATGTGGCGGCAGCGAGGCGGTCGAGGTCGCGGGCGCAGGTGGCCACCCGCGCCCCCGCGGCGAGGAGGTCGTCGACGACGGCGAGCCCGACACCGGAGCTCCCGCCGGTCACGAGGATCACACGGTTGGCGAGGTGGAGGTCCATGCCCGATCCGTTCACGGCATCACGAACCCACCATCGACCACCTGCGTCGTGCCGGTGATGTAGGCCGCGTCGTCGGACAGGAGGAATCGGATCAGCCCCACCACGTCATCGGCGTGTTGGGGGCGCCGCAATGCTCGGTTGTCGGCGTAGAGCTTGTGCCGCTCGGCTGGCACCCGAGCCGTCGACTCGCCCTCCACGATCCCCGGCGCCACCGCATTGACGGTGATGCCGTGTGGGCCGAGTTCGCGGGCCATTGCTCGGGTGAGGGCGAGCACACCGCCCTTCGATGCGATGTAGTGGCTCAGCCTCGGACTGCCATAGAGCGCAGCGTCTGACGCGAGGTTGATCACCCGACCTTCGCCGGCGGCGATCATGGCCGGTGCAGCGTGCTTGGCGACGAGCCAGCTGCCCGTGAGGTTCACGCCGAGAAGCTCGTCCCAGGTGGACCGATCGATCTCCCAGAACGACGCGCCGCCAACGGCGTCGGCCATGGCTGCGTTGTTCACCACGCCCCAGGGGGCGTGATCGAGGTCGAGGAAGAACGCCTCCACGGCGGCTTCATCGGCCACGTCCACCACGTGGGGGCGCACGTCGTGGCCAGCGGTGCGCAAGTCGTCTGCGACGCGCTCCACCTGGTCGGCGGCGACGTCGAGGGCCTCCACCCGGGCCCCGGCTCCCGCCACCGCGGCCGCCATCGCCCGACCGAGGCCGCGCCCCGCGCCGGTGATGACCACCGTGCGACCGTCGAGAGCAGATCGCTCCGTCACCTCAGCCGCGGCCTCGGGGATCAGTCACGGGTCACGCCCACCATCGGAGAGGTGTCCGGGTAGGTCGGGATCTGCGGCTTCGCTGCGCCCAGCATCACGCAGAACAAGGCGGCCGAGTCGCCAACGTTCTTGAGGCTCCGCGGGACGCCGGCCGGGATCTTGATGAAGTCGCGGTAGCCGAGCACGCGTGCGGCAGAGCGGGTGCCGTCGACCGGGTCGTGGACCCGCACCTCGAGCTCGCCTTCCAGCACGAAGAATGCCTCCTCCACGTCGTGGTGGTTGTGCTCGGGGCCTTCAGCCCCCGGCGGCAACAACATGTTCGAGAAGGTGAAGTGCTCGGCCTGGAGGATGCGGCTGTCGCCTTCGTGGTTGCCAGTCCCGCCCGATCCCATGTAGCGGATCTGGGCCCGTCGGAACTGGTCGCCCGCCTTGGCCTGGAATGCCAGTGTGTCCCAGTCTTCGTGACGGCTCTCCCTGGAGGCGAGGAAGCCGTCGATCTGCGATTCGAGTTCGTCCTGACTGGCCATGGTGGTCCTTTCTACGCTCAGCCCACGCCCCCGGCGAGGGGGTGGTCGGCCCAGAACGTGTCGAGCGCCCGGTTGAAGGCGATGGGGTTCTCACGGTTGGAGAGATGCCCGGCGTCCGGAATCGTCACCAGGCTGGCGCCGTGGATGTGTTCGGTCAAGATCGCCGCTTCGGCCGGCGGGCAGACCACGTCGTGCTCGCCGACGATCACGAGCGTGGGGCAGCCGATCATGGCGAACAGTTCGGTGTTGTCGGTTCTCGCCATGGCGTTGGCGGCCTGGGCGTAGCCGGGCAGTCGTATGGCAGCAGCCATGTCGGCCGCCACCGCGGCCACCAGCTCCGAGGGAGCAGCGGGCGAGAGCAGTCGGTGGCTCCGAGCCTGGCTGAATGCTGCCGCTCCGTCGCTCGCCAGGGCGCCGGGCCGGGCTCGCATCGCCGCGGCCCGGGCCGGGTCCACCGCTGAGCCACGAGTGGAGTCTGCGAGCACGAGCCGTGCCACCCTCTCGGGGTGAGTGGCCGCGAGCCGGGCTGCGATCACGCCGCCCCACGACACACCGACGAGGTCTGCGGCGCGTACCTCCAACTGATCGAGCAGATCGACGATGGCCGCGCCGTAGTCGTCCGTTGCGACGATCGCCGGATTGTCGTCGGAGTCGCCGTAGCCGGGGGCGTCGGGGGCGACACACCACCGGTTGCGGCCAACGTGCGCGAACTGCAGGGCAAACGTGGAGCGAGACGATCCGATCCCGTGGAGGAACAGCACCGGCACGGCGGCCCGTTCACCGGCCTCGCTCACGGCCAGCCCGTTCATGTGTCGGGTGCGCACTCCCGGCGAGCCGGTCACAGGAACGACCCCGAGGGACCAACCCGGTTCCGCAGCGTCCGCAACACCGACCACGCGGTGAGGTGAGACGTTCGCGGGTTCGACGGCGACGGGGTGTTCTCCACCGCAATCGAGTAGCGGCCGCTCGCTGCGGAGACCGTGATCTGGTGGCTGTTGGTCGTCGCCGTCGGCGAGCCCACAACCACGACCTCCACCAGATCGAGGGTGCCGGCGGCGAGGCCGAGCGCGGCCGCCACGTTCAGCGATTCTGGAAACAGCCGCACCGCGTCGGCCACCGACCCCCGGAAACACTCGACGGGCTCCTCTGCGGCGGTGAGCTGGGCCTGCATGGCGGCCGTCATCCAGGCGCGCACCAACGACGCCGACGGCTTGGTGGTTTCAAGTCGAACGCGGTCGATGCTGCCGTAGAGCTGCGCCGCGCTGATGAGGTCGAGCCCTCCGATGGCACCGGAGCTCAGCAGGAGGCGCCCCGGGCCGATGCCGGTCAGTTCGCGTCGGACCTCGTCGTCGACCAGGGCGCCGATGGAGACCACGACCACGTCGGCCCCGGCGCGCAGATACGCAGAGGCATGGGCTCTGAGCGGCTCGGGCCCGGCGGCCTCCACCACCACGTCGCAGTGTTCGGCCAGCGCGGCCGCGGGGACGGCGAGCGCATGTGGCTCACCATCACGGAATCGGGATGCGACTGCGGTGAGTCGCTGGGTGGCCGTGGGCGTGTCGGCCGCTCCGGCGTCGACCAGGGCTGCGACCTCGCGCCCGATCGCCCCCCAGCCGAGGATGCCCACGCGGATCTGATCACCCATCGGTCAACGGCACTACCGGGGCCAGCGGGGCGAGTGGAGGCCGGGGTCGGGGAGGCCGGCACCGATGCGTCGGAACTCGGGCGAGGGCGGCCCCGCAAGGTGCCACAGGTCCGACTGGGCGGGTATCCGCTGCCACACCCGCGGAACCCAATCCGGGTCGACGATCTGTTGCACGTCGGCGGTGTACTCGGGCACGAATCCGGCAGGGTCGCCGTAGTAGGCGAAGCAGTTGTTGCCGGGGCCGTGGCGACCGATGCCCCATAAGGGCTCGACGCCAGCTGCCTTCATGCGCCCGACAGCGGTGAGGAAGTGGTCGAGAGAGGCGAGGTCGTAGGCCACGTGGTTGACCGACGGGTGGGCGGCCTGATTGAACGCGATCGAGTGGTGGTCACGCCCGTGTCGGAGGAACACCATCTGGCGCTCCGACCAGTCGGACACGGCGAAGCCGAGCTGTTCGACGTAGAAGGCGCAGAGCAACTCGATGTCAACGGTGTTCAGCACCACGTGCGTGATCCCCACCGGAACCGCTGGGCCTGGCGGCCGTGGGTCGGCGGCGATCATCTCGGTGATCACGCGAAGTGCGCGGCCTTCGGGGTCGGCAACTTCGAACCCGTACCCACCACCGAGCGCGTCGAGCATCTGCGGTTCGAGCCGTATCTCGACACCAGCATCCGCCCACTGGCGGTGAAGCGCGTCGACGGCTTGACGGGACGGTGCGGCGAAGGCGATGTGACCGAGACCGGGCTGCTGGCTCGCCACAAACCGGACCAGGTGATGGGCCGGACCGAGCCCGCGGAAGGCGATGGCGGTGCCGGTGTTCTCCACCACGTCGAGCCCCCAGGTTCGGTAGAAGTCGACGATCTCGTCGAACGGCGCTGCCGTCCGCAGCTCAACGTGGCGCAGCGGACCGAGTTGGGAGGCCGGGCGGGCCATCAGCCGCTGGCCTCGCGGAGCAGGTCTCGGACGCGGCTCGGGGTGAGGGGTCCACTCCGGACGACAACCCCGTGATCGCGGAGGGCGTCCTCCACTGCGTTGGCGATCGCCGCAGGAGGGCCGACGGCCCCGCCTTCACCGAGGCCCTTCACTCCAAGCGGGTTGGTGGGGCTCGGGCACACGATCTCGTCGAGCCTGATCTCGGGCACCATCTCACTCACCGGCATGAGGTAGTCGGCGAAGGTCGAGGTGATCGGCTGACCGTTTTCGTCGTAGCGCAGATACTCCGACATGATGCCCCCGATGCCCTGACCGACCCCGCCGACCACCTGGGCATCGGCGATCACCGGGTTGACGATCCGACCCGCCTCGTGCACCACCACGTAGTCGAGAATCGCGACACGACCGGTGGCCGTGTCGACCTCCACCACCACGGCGTGGACGCCGCTGGCCGTGGCGTAGTTCGGGGGTCGGAAATAGGACGTCTCCGACAATCCATCGCTGCCGGACCCGCCAGCGAGCTTGGGGACAGCGCGGATCAGCTCGGCCAGGGTGAGCTGCACGGCTGGGGTTCCGGCAACGCTGATCCGACCATCGACCAGGTCGAGATCATCAGCGTTCGCCTCCAGCACGCCAGCGGCAGCATCGAGGATGCGCTGCTTGAGCAAGGTGCCGGCCTGGGCCGTGGCGTTGCCGGCGGTGACGAGGGCCCGGCTGGCGATGGTGCCCACGCCGTAGGGGATCGTGGCGGTGTCGCCGGCCACGACGTCGATGTCGTCGAAGGCCACACCAACGGCGTCGGCCAGGATCTGAGCGAACACCGTGCGGTGCCCCTGACCTTGCGACGGGGCTCCGGTGTAGAGCCGCACCCGCCCCGAGGGCATGACCTCGGCCCGGGCCCCTTCGAACGGGCCGAGCCCGGTCATCTCCAGGTAGAGGGCGAACCCGACGCCGACACGCGTACCAGGGGTGGCCTGTTGCTGGGCAGCGCGCACCGAAGGAAGGTCGATCATCTCGACCGCACGTTCGAACATGGCGGGGTAGTCGCCGGAGTCGTACTCCTGAGCGATGCCACGCCGGTCGAGCAGGCCGGTGCGATAGGGCATCTCCTCCGCCGTCACGAGGTTCCGACGCCGGAGTTCGGCGGGGTCCATGTCGAGCTCGACGGCAAGCCGGTCGAGGGCGCGTTCCATGGCGAACACGGCCTCAGGGCGTCCGGCGCCTCTGTAGGGCGAGGTGAAGGTGGAGTTGGTGATCACGCCGAACGCCTCGAGGTCGGCGTTGTCCACCCGGTAGGGCCCAATGAGGTGACACAAGGCGTTGTAGGGCACCACGAGGCCCACCATGTTGCGGGCGCCGCAGTTGACGATGATCTGGTCTTTGATGGCCACCAGTCGGCCGTCGGCGTCGGCGGCGAGGGTGATGTGATGCACCTGCTCTCGGGCGTGCGCGTCTGCGGTCAGGTTCTCGAACCGGTCGGCGATCCAGCGAACGGGTCGGCCCAGATCGTGGGCGGCGAACGGGATCAGCAGCTCCTCGACGACGAGGATGCCTTTCTGCCCGAATCCGCCGCCGCAGTCGACCGACTGC
>JBCCFL010000018.1:0-101276 GCA_039029735.1 Actinomycetota bacterium
ATCCGCAAGTACTACAACTACCTGCGAGTCACGCCCATGCTCGAACCGCTCGACGAGCTGGGCACCGCCTGGGCCCTCACCGAGGAGTCGGCCCACCCGGGCTACTACTCGGCCCGCCTCGGCTCGGGTATCGGCGCCGAAGTCACGGTCGGCCCCCGGAGCGCGGTACATCGCTACCGCTTCCCCGCCTCCAGCGACGCCCGTCTCGTGGTCGACTTCTCCCAGGGGGGCCTCGCCATCGACTATGGCCAGACCGTGCCGATGCGAGCCAGCCTCGAGAGCCTCGGCAACGGAGTGGCTCGGGGCGAGATGATGGTGGAGGGCGTGCCCCTCGCCGTGCACATCGAGTGTGACGCACCGGGCTGGCACCAGATGCTCTGGTACGACCGGCGCCTCATGGCGGGCAGTCGACGGCTCGACTTCGAATCCATCCGCATCACCACGCTTCGACCGTTCGGGCTGATCCTGCTGGGGCCGACCGAATCTGGCCAGCAGGTCGAGGTGCGCATCGGCTTCTCCCTGCGCGGCACCGAACAGGCGGCTGCCAACCTCCGAGCCGACTGCGGCGAGCAGCCCCGCAGCTTCGACGACCGTCACCAGGCCACCACGTCGGCCTGGCGTGAGCACCTGGGCCGGATCCAGGTGGAGGGCGGGAGCCCGGCCCAGCGCACGGTGTTCGCCACGTCGCTGTACCACTCGCTGATCAAGCCTTGCTTCGCCGAGAACGAGAGCCCCTTCTGGCCGATGGACGGGCCGTTCGTGTTCGACATCTGCACGATGTGGGACATCTACAAGACGCAGTTGCCTCTGCTCACCGCCCTGGCCCCCGAGCGAGCAGCCGAGCTGGCCCAGAGCCTGTTGCTGGTGTCGCAGGAGGAGGGCAACTTCCCGATCGGCTACCGCATGGCCCGGGGTGCCGATCGCTTCTTCCGCCAGGCCAGCGCCCTCGCCCACACGTTCTTCGCCGATCTAGCCGACCTCGGCGTCGGCGCCATCGACTGGGCCAACACGCTCGCCAACCTCCACACCGACCTGTTCCGCAACTACGGCGAGGACTTCCTCGAATCGGGCGTGGCCCATCCCGTGACCCACACGCTCGACCTCGCCACCGGGTACCACTGCACGGCCCGCATCGCCCGCTTCGTCGGTGACCACGCCCTCGCCGATCAGCTGGATGGGTTGGCCAGCCAGTGGCGCTCAGCCTTCGACCCCGAGTCGGGGCTGCTGATCGATTCCACGTTCTACGAGGGCGGCAAGTGGAACTACTCGTTCCGACTCCTGCCCGACATGGCCAGCCGAATCGAACTCGCGGGTGGTGCCGATGCCTTCGTGGCCATGCTCGACCGCTTCTTCGGGTTCGGTGAGGGCGCCGTGAAGCAGCCCGGCGAGTTGCCAGACGCGGCCACGATTGCCGCTGGCTACGCCCTGAACCGATTCGAGGGTCTCAACAACGAGCCGGACATGGAAGTGCCCTGGGCCTACCACTACGTCGGCCGTCTCGACCGCACCGCCGAGATCGTGCACGCTGCGATCCACAACCAGTTCGGCCCAGGGCGCGGTGGGCTGTGCGGCAACGACGACTCGGGCGCCCTCAGCTCCTGGTACGTCTGGGCTGGCCTCGGGCTGTTCCCGGTGGCGGGCCAGAGCCTGTTCCTGATCAACACCCCGTTGTTCGCCCGATCCGAGATCGCAACGGCAGGCGGCCCACTCGTGGTCGACACGACCGGTCACCGCCCGAACGACGCCGACAGCCCGCCCCAGTTCGTGCAGGCGGCCACCTTCGACGGCCGGCCGCTCGATCGGGCCTGGCTCACCGGAGCCGAACTCCACAGCGGCCGTCGGCTCCACCTCGAACTGGGCGACGAACCATCGACCTGGGGTTGCGACCAACCGCCACCGTCCTGGCCGACGTCGCATCCACCCGCTGCGCTGCCCACCGCCTGATCTCCTGCCCCACTCCGCCGAGCACTTCTCGAAACCTCACCGCGAAAGGACCATGCCGATGTCTCTCCCCCACTCGATCGACACCAGTACGAGTCGGCGCCTCGTGATCGTGGTGCGGGCCGATCCAGTGATATGTGGGCACTCCGGTGAGGCGCGCAATCTGGCCGAGGCAGCCCTGCTGCGCGGCTTCGACGACGTGCGCATCGTGACCTGGCCTCTCGATGCACTGACCAACCTGCCGCTGAAACCCGCCGATCGGGTGCTGCCCTACTCGCCCGGCATCACGGTGGAACGCCCCGAACCCGTTGGCGACTACAAGGTTCCCGACGGTCGCTACACCGCAGGCATGACCGGCCGGCTCATCGAGCTGTTCACCGACGGCGTGCCAACGGTGTGCCTGTCGCTCTACCTCGTGCCCCACGCGACCGCCGCCATCGAGGCTCTGTCGGTGGCCCGGATGATGGACCCCCGCCTGAACGTCACCACGATCGCCGAAGCCGTCGGCTCCGACATCACCGGCCTCGTCCAGGCGTGCGTGGCCGACGGCTGCTACGGCTCGGCGGCCCACGTGTTCACCACCTACCTGGCCCACGACCACCCGGTGGCGGTGTCGCAGTACACCGTCGACCGGATCATCGAGGCCGCCACCGACGTCGACCATGCCCTCGGCACCACGTTCGCCGCGGCGTGTCGCGACCGGATCCGGGTGTCGTACCCCGCGATCGACACCTCCGCCTTCGTCGATCTCGACGACGCTGCCATCGCCGCCGCCCTGGAACGCCGAGGCCTCGAACGTGACGGCTACGCCCTGTTCCTGTCGCGGCTCACGCCGGCCAAGGGGGCCGACGATCTCATCGACGGCTTCGCCCAGTCGGCGGCTGCTGGTTCTCGCCGGCTCGTGATCGCCGGCACCGGGCCCAGCGCAGCAGAGCTGCAGGCACGGGCAGACCGGTCTGGGGTCGGCTCGCGCATCACCTTCCTCGACGATGTCGACGATGCCGAGAAGCCCCTGTTGATGGCCGGCTCCGGTGCCTATGTGTTGGCGAGCAAGCCCCGCACCGAGTTCGTCGAGACCTTCGGCATCGCGTTGGTGGAGAAGATGCTGGCCGGCGGCGGCCCAGTGATCACCACCGCAACAGGCGGCATCCCAGAAGCCGTCGGCGACACGGCGATGACGATCCCCGCCGGCTCGCCGCTCGCCATCGCCCATGCGCTGGACGAGGCGCTGCTTGCGATCGGCCCCGAGGAACGGGCCGCCAGGGCCGACAAGGCGAGGACCTACGCAATGCAGTTCGACCGGCTCCAGGTGTTCGACCGGCTCGTCACCCCCGACATGGCCCGAGGCGACCTGCTGACCCTCAGCTAGCGCCGTAGGGCGCCATCGGTCCCGTCCCCAGCGATCGAAGAAACACGCCCGATCGCGGCTTCGGCGCGAAGTACGACGACTTCGGTGGCATCAGGTCGCCCTGATCGGCGACGGCGAACAGCTCAGCGGTCGTGGTGCGATGCATGGTGAGCCCCACGAGGTCTGCGGCGTCGCAGCGCTCGGTGAAGCGATCGACACCCGACACCGCCGGCAGATACTCCACGGCGCTGAGATCGGTCGGGTCGGCCTCGAAGACCGGTTCGAGCACCTGGCGTTCGAGGCGTTCGACGTCGAGAGCATCCAGGGCACGATCACTGGCGCCCGCGGCCAACTCGACCATGAACCAATGCCCCCGGCAGTACACGCCGACCTCCCCGGGCCCGGGAGCGGCGGCCTCGACCCTCGACCGATCCTGGCGAACCGCGAGGCCCTGCCGGGCCATGTCATCGGCCAGGACGTCGGCGGCGCGCCGTTGGGAGTCGCGCACGAGACGATGGAAGGCGAGCACCCGGAGCTGGTCGTCGGGAAACAGTACGGCGAAGGCCCGATCGAGCGCGGAGACCTGGCTGGGGCCCGCCGACGGCTCACCACGCCGCACGAGCTCGCGGGCCTGGATGGCAGCGGCCGCCCGGTGGTGGCCGTCGGTGATGTAGAGCGGCCGATCGCCGATTGCCGCGGTCAGTTCGCCCGCCGCCGCACCCCTGAGAGCCCACACGTGCTGGGTCACGCCGTCCTGCTCGTGGTCGACGATCGGAGCGTCGGTGGCGGCAGCCGCGACGAGTTCGTCGACAACCGCGTCGGCCCGATAGCTCAGGGCGATCGGGCTGGACGTGGCACCCGTGGCGAGGAGGTGGCGGGCCAGCAGTTCGGCCCGCTCCGGCCGAATGGCCTCGTGATGGCGGATCCGGGCGTCGGAGAACGCGTCCACTGGCACCAGGCCAGCCACGCCGATCTGGCTGTGGGCGTCGTACTGGAGTCGGTACAGGTAGAGGGCTGACTCCTGTTGTTGGTCGTAGGCGCCGGCGGCGAGGAGCCGGGCCAGGGCGGCCTGCGCCCCGCCCACCAGTTCATCGGTGTCGGCCTCACCACTCGCAGTGGCCGCAGGGTCGACGTCATCCGGGGAGCGAGTGACATTGAGGAAGCTGAGCGGCTCGCGGCGGGCGATGGCCTGACGCTCGCTCGCCGTGTAGGCGTCATAGGGCCCGCTGATCACCCGGTCGGCGAGTTCTGGCCGCACGATCAGGGCCCGGAGGGGCACGATCAGCGGCTCATGACCCGTTGCCGGAGGGGGCGAGGTCGTGTCAGTCACGAGCGGTTGAGGGTAACGACCGGGCGATACGCCGCCGCAAGCGACGCGCAGGGTGCGCACGATGCCACTCTCTGACGCCGAAGATGTACTCTCGCGCCGCGGTGAGTAGCGACAACGACCACGAATTCACCCCAGCGGCCCGACGCGCCGCCGCGGCGCGAGAGCGGTTGTTCGCCGCAGCCTGGGATGACGTGATCGCAGTCGGCATTCAGGACGGCCTCGGTCGGCTGTCGCTGGAGGCAGTGGCCGCTCGGGCCGGGGTGTCACGAGCCACCGCCTATCGACTCTGGAGCGAGACCGGCATCACACCCCGTGAGGCCTTCCGCCGTGACTTTGGGCGGTGGGCCCGGGCGGAGATCAAGCGCCGCCTCGACGAGCCGGACGACACGCTCATGGAGATGGTGATGGAGCTGCTGGCCCGACCCGTCCCCACCAGCGTCGAGGAACGGCGCGCCGAGATGAACCGCGCCATCCGCATGGTTCTCGACGCCAACCACCGGTACGGGGCCGCCGACCAACGCAACCTGGCCACCATTGCCCTCCGGGCGAGCGAGCTGAGCCAGATGCTCGCAGCTGGGCAGGACGTTGCCCCCTGGACCGTCGATGAGATCCCCGATGCCCAGGCCTACCTCCAGCTCTACGAGGTGCTCCTCGAGCGCTACCGGGGCCGGCTGATCGAACCGATGACGCTCCCGATGTTCGCCCAGATGATCTTCGCGGTCGGTATCGGCTTCACCCTCGTGGAGGGCAAGGACCCCGGCCACGTGAAGGCGCAGCTGCCGGGTGACACCGAGCCGGAGGCGTGGTCGATGTGGGCGCTGACGTTCGAGGCCATCGCCCGCGCCTACCTGGTGTTCGACGACTGAGCCTCAGCCGTTCGGAACGGCTCGGGTGATGCCGTTGAGTTCGGAGTCCGGGTCGTCGACCGTCTCGATCTCCAGGGCCTCAATGTCGCAGGAGCGATCGAGGACGCGGGCCTCGACCGTGCCGAGGATCTCTCGACCCACGAGACGAACGCTGGTGGCGGTGTCGGCGGGCACGGCTTCGGTACGCCCACCGAAGCACTGATCGAACCGGATCAGTGATCGGTGCATGTGATAGTCCGAGGTCACCACCGCAATCGACTCCCAGCCGTTCTCGCGGGCGACAGCAGCGGCGATCTCCACGTCGCCCTTGGTGTCATCGGTGGTGGGCTCAGCGCAGATCACGCGCACGCCTTCGAGGCCATCGGTGCACAGGGGCTCGATGTCGGGCCACCCGCCCCAGCGCCGGTTCCCGGTGATGAACACGATCGTGGCGTCGTCGACGTCGCCAGTCGCGACGAGCGCCTCGGTCCGGTCGAGGCGCTCTCCCTGACCGCCGGCGAGCACCACCACGGCATCGACATCGGCCGCGCTGCCCGCGCCAGGAGCCACGTACCATCGCACGACGAGGGCGAGGGCCAGCACCAAGGCGCCGGCACACACGGCCGCCACCACAACGAGCCGGCGGCTCCGCAGGCTCGCCCCGAACCGCTCCGTCAATGATGCGACCATCCATCCGTCCATTTCATCGATGTGGGCGTTCGTGCGGCGTGCTGATTGTCGAAAGATGTGAACGCAGAAAAGGCCTGAAAAAGAGTCGGTGGGGACTTTTGCCCACGGAAGTCATGGGTATATAGTCCCGACCGTAAGTCGTTCTACCCAGCGACTGTTGGGCAGTTTCACCCCACCAGTCATTGGCTTGTCGACACACCAAGCACCTGGGCCTCCGATCAGGCTCACTTCAGTCAGCGGCCCGATTCTTCCAGAGTCAGGGCTGAAGACGCCGATCGAGTTCCAGACATAGCCCCACTTGTCCACTGGCGGGACCGCAACCTCTCGAGGCATCTCATGAGCCTTCTTCGACGCGCCCGATTCCGCCACACCTTCCACATCGCCACACCACGCTGGGCGACGCTGTTCGCTGTTCTTGCGCTGGTCACAACGAGCTGCGAGCTCGACGTCACCGCGCTGCCTTCCGATGGTGAGGCCGAGGAGACGGCCTACGAGATCGATCTCACGATCGATGATCAGACGCTGAGCGAGGTGGCGGCGATCCCCGACGATCTCCGGACACTGATCGAGGCCATGCCCGTCGAGCGTTACGACGGGCCGACCAACACCTTCGTGCTCGACGACTTCGAGTCCCGAACCTGGGTCGACGCCAATGACCCGGAACAGCAGCGGGCCACGGTGTCGATCGAGCGGACCCGCCAGACCCAGGGCGACGGCGCGCTGCGCGTGCAGGTGCCGCTGGTGGCCCCGGTCGACCCCATCGAAGAACCGGATCCGTCCGATGGTGACGATGACGAGCCGTCCACGGAGGAAGACGTCACGGACGCCGACGAGTCGACCGCGGACGAAGACGATGCCACGAGCGACGAACAGGGCCCCGCCAGCGACGACACCGACAGCGATGAACAGGGCCCCGCCAGCGACGACACCGACAGCGACGAACAGGGCCCCGCCAGCGACGACACCGACAGCGAGGGCGAAGACGAGTCGGCTGAGGACGATGACTCGCCAGCCGCCGACGAGGACGGCGCCGACGAAGACAACGGTGCCGCTCTCGACACGCTGGACGCTCCGGACGCCGGCGCCACCGCCGACGAGCCGGACCCCGATACCGCTGAGGACGCCCCGGGCAGCGAGGAACTCAACACCGAGGCCAACGACCCCGCACCGGCTGAAGACGACGGCTCCGAGCCCGACACGACCCCGACCGACTCCGCCGGGGACGACGCCGCCGGCAACGAGACCGACGAGGGCGAGGGCGACGAGAACGACGAGACCAACACCGAGGTCGAAACCGACGCAGGCGACGACAGCGACACAGGCCATACCGACGCCGGGGATGACGCCGCCGGCAACGAGGGCGAGGACGACGAGCCGGAGACAACGGAGCCGCTGCCGGCGGTGGCATTCGTGTCGACGTCTGGACCACTCCCCACACCGGAGGACTGGTCGGACCATCGCATCGTGACGCTCGACGTTCACCTCGAGGACGACCCCGCCGGCCCACCCGCTCTGGTGCTCGAGTTGACGAACAGCGCAGGCGTGTCGGCCCAGGTGCCGATGCTTCCCGGCCGCGAGATCGGCCCCGGTCGCAACGACGCCGTCATCTTCCCCCTCGCCGGCCACGGCGACGAGATCGAGCCAATCGACCCGGAGGTCCTGGCCGACGTGGAGAAGGTCTCCGTCGGACTGCTCGATTACCACGACCGGCAAGCGGCAGGCGCCGCAACCTTGGGAACGCTCCGCCTTCACCTCGACGCACTCAGGCTCGATGGGGCCGAGCTCTGGGATGCGTTCGAAGGGCCGGGGCTGGCCTGGGCCCCCAGCACATCGGGGACGGAGGCCGCTGGAGTCAGCGGCACCGTCACCGCTGGGGGCTCGGCCGGAGCACTCACCTTCTCGTGGGGCCGACTCGGCTTCGACGAGCGTCCCGGCATGGGCACCAACCGGGTGTGGACACTCCCCGACGAGGGTGACTGGTCGCAGTACACCGAGATCACGGCCGTCGCCCAGTCCACGCTGGCCGAGCTTCCGCTCACGTGGCGACTGCACACCGCCGACGGTTCCTCGGTCGACGTCGACGCCACCATCGAGGAGGCCGATGCGTGGACCGACGTCGTCTGGTCGCTGCCCGCTGCCGAGCTGGCTGCCGCCAACGTCGTCGCCCTTCAGCTCCTGGCTGATGCCCCCCACGACCCGTCGGGTGACGGCGGCACCGTGCACGTCGACGACCTTCGCATCGTGCGCACGCACCGAGCACCACTGGAGGTCACCGCCCGCACCGACGGTGACGACGTGGCCATCACCTGGGCCCAACCCGTGGACGAGGCGGTGACCCGCGTAGCGGTGTTCGCCTCCGCGGACGGGTTCCCCACGAGCGCCGAAACCGGCGAGTTGGTGTGCGTCCGCTCGGGCGTCGAGTCCGCAGGCTCGTGCCGTCACCTCGGGGCGGGTGACAGCGAGTGGTTCTACACCGCAGCCGGAATCGCCCCCGATGCTGCGCACCTGATCGATGGGGCGAGTCAGGCCCAGCCCGGCGCCGAGGTGATCGAGTTCAGCCCACCGGGGGCCGAGTACCGGGCGGGCTTCGATCCGGACAACGGCGGGCTGTTGTTCATCGAGGATCTCGAGTCGGGCGAGCGAGTGGTTGACGCCCTCAACGGGCAGAGCCTCTGGGAGATCGTCTTCGACGATGAGCGGACGCTGCCGGTGCTCGCATCCGAGTCGTTCTCGGCCACCTCGACCACGCACTCGTTCACGTTCGATCCCCTCACCGACGAGCTGACCTGGACGCTCGACGACGGTGACCATCAGCTGACCATGATGGTGGAGCTCCTGGCGCTCGCCGCCGACGGCTTCGACATGAGAGCCGAGTTGACCAACGACACCGGCCTCGACATCCGGTCGGTGTCGTTCCCACACGAGGTCGAGTTCCCCGCCGCCGCAGTGAACGAGGTGCTCCTCCCCCTGCACGAGGGCGTGGCCCTGCAACAGCCGTTCTTCACCGCGGGCCGCTCCACCTCGGTGAGCCGGCCCGACCTCTTCGCCGACCTCGTGGCCCTCGACTCCGCCACGGGTCAGCTCGGCGTCTACCTCGTACAGGACAGCACCTTCCACGCCGGGCTCCTGCCCGACCGTGATGCCGACCTCCCGGCGCTTCAGCCAGCGACGATCACCGCTGTTGGGCACGATGGTTCAGCGTCGATCGGGATCGCCACCGATGCTGCGGTCGGCACCGGCCATACATGGACGAGCCCGACGGTACGTCTGCGCACTGGTTGGACGTTCCGTGAGGTGACGGCGCTCTACCGATCCGACGCCGGCTTCGACGATCCCGCCCGTCACCCGACACTGGCAGCCAAGCTCGCTGCCCTCGACGGCATCGACGCTGCAGCGCTCGCCGACGCACCTGTCGTGAGCCTCGACGTGGACGGCTTCGCCACCGCCCGAGCCGAGGACGGGCAGGACGGCGACACATGGGCCGCGATCGAGGCCGACGTCCTCCCGATGCTGCCGGCTCCGAGCGTGCTGCGCATGTCGGGTTGGCAGCCCCCTCCGATCGAGGTGGAGTCCGTGCCCGACTCGGCACCGGTCACGGCTCCCGTTGTGGTGACCGAGCCCGAGGGCCCTGATACGAGCACCGATGCCGACTCGAACGAGCCCGTAGCCGACACCGACGACGTGTTCGGGATCGAGGTCGGACCGGCCAGCGCAACTGACGGCGAGCAGAGCGAGCCCGACGCCAGCTCGGCCGACACGCCCTCGGACGGCCCTGACAGTGCCGACGACGCCGACAGTTCCGACGCCGACAGCTCCGACGCTGACGGTGCTGACGGTGCTGACGGCGACACCCAACCTCGCCTCGCCCCCAGCCTGCCTGATGGCCTTCCGATCGACTGGGACCGCCACGGCTCCACCGAGGCCTTCCAGGCCATGGTCGACGCGGCTGCCGCGCAGGGCGTGACCACCAGCTCCCTCGTCGACTGGACCGTGTGGAACAAGGTCGATCCCATCACCGGGGTGCTCCCCCGCATGTCGGACAGCCCCGAAGCCGCCCGCACGGCGCGGGGTCAGCGCTACCCCTGGCAGGCCGCGGGTGGGTACGTGGTGCTGCCGTGGATCCCCTCCGTTCAGGCGGCAAACGACGACATCGGCACGGCTTACCAGGGCCTCGGAGTCGGCGCCCTGTTCACCACACCGGAGTACGGCCGCACGTGGACTGCGGTGCTCGGGCCTGACCGGGCCACGCCGACAGCGGCCGCCTACCCACAAGCCATGATCGAGGAGTACCGACGCTTCGGCGAGGCCACACCGCTGTTCGTCGGGAGCGGATTCGACCACCTCTCCGGGAGCGCGGTCGGCCTCACTGGGTCGCTGCGAACGGCGCAGCAGATGGGCCATCTCCAGCACCTGGGTGCTGAGTACGTGGATTGGGTGGCCTACCCACTGGCGGCCGACCTGGTGCACGACAAGGTGGTCTTCCTGCCCGACGCTGGCACCCCGGTGGCGTGGCCTGCAGACGACCCCGCGTTGCTGGCCCACTACCTCACGTTCGGGTATGGGCTCGCCGCTGAGATCGACGCCGACAACGACGGCTGGCTCAGCACCGTGGCGGCGTACCAACGGGTGGTGGCGTCGCGAACCTTTGGTGCCCAGTTGGCATCGATCGAGAACCCTGGCGATGACCTGTCGGTGCTCGAAACGGTGTGGGTCGACCCCGACACCAATTCGCCGACGATGACCATCACGGCCAACGCCGACGCCGCCGGCTCGGGCGCCACAGTCGACGTGAGTGGATTCAGCGTGGCCGCCGACGGGTTCCACGCCCAATCACCCGATCGAGCTGCGATCGCCGGCATCTACGAGGGCCGGTTCAACAACGCCCGATTGGCCGACGGCGTGCACTGGCTCGCCGTCGACCGTGACGACGACGGCATCACGGTGCAGCATCTGCGGGGACCGGCAACAGACCTTGCCCTCCCACGCCCGCCCAGCTGGGCGGACGAGAGCGACATCACGGTCACTGCGATCGGCCCCGAGGGCCAGATCGTGCCGGTGGAGCCGATCGCCGTGCGGGGCAAGACCATTGTGGTGTCGCTAGGCGGCGAGGTGACCGGGTTCGTCGTCGACGAGCTCCGTCTCACCTACGGCGTCACCGTCGAGACACCTGGGGACAACGAGCCCACAGACAACGAGCCCACAGACGACGAGCCCACAGACAACGAGCCCACAGACAACGAGCCCACAGACGACGAGCCTCCGGCCCCCGGTGCTGAGGCTCCGGCCCAGGAGCCGGAGCCCGAGCCGGAGCCCGATCCGGACGGCTCTGCGCCTGCGGAGGACGACGAGGCCTCGTCGGACGCGCCACTCGCCGACGGCTCGTCGAGCTCCGACCCCGACTCCGACTCAGCTCCGGAGCCCGGCGCCACCGACGCCGAGCCAGTCGACGACGGGGTGGACAACGGGTCGATCGCCGAACCGGCACCGGACCCAGCGCCCTCACCAGAACTTGATACCGATACCGACGCCGGTACGGGACCTGCCGCTGAGCCCGAGCCTGAAGGCTCCGCCGACCCAGGCCCTGATCCTGGCCCCGAGACAGAAGGCGACGCTGGGGCCGAGCAGGACCTCCCAGCCCCTCCTGGCGCTGACATCGCCCCAGGAGAAGACCAGACCGACTCCGATCCGACCGCCGAGCCAGACGCTCCGGCGACCGACACCCCCGCACCCGACGCGGAACCTCCCGCTTCGGACGACACCGCCGCACCGAGCGAGCCCACCGCCGCGAGCTGAACCTCCCTGGTTCTCGACGCGCCGGAAGGCCTACTTCGTCGTGCCCCGACCCCCAAACCCCGGTTCACCACCAACCCACCTGGAGGCAGACCATGAAACAACAACCCAGTTCAACCCTCAGCCCGTGGCGTGTGCTCGCCCGGTGCGCCATCGCAGCTGCGGCCGTCGTGCTTGCGCTCGCGCTGTTCCCAGCCACGTCGTCGGCCCAGACCGACGGCGCCGAGGCCCCCGACGACGTCGACACCGACTCGACTGACATGCCTGAGTCGACCGGCATCGATGGCGACGTCGAGCCGGCTGACATGCCGCCCACCGAAGGGACCGACGAATCCGACGTCGTCGAGGCCGACGACACGGGCCCTCCCCCGTTGCCTGGGGGCGGGGATCCGGAGCCGCCCATCGACGACATGCCCGACGCTGACATGCCGGCGGACGACGCCCCCGGCCCGGACATGCCCGACACTGAGATGCCGATGGAGGACATGCCCGACGCCGACATGCCGGTCGACGACATGCCCGATGCCGACATGCCCATGGAGGACATGCCCGACGCTGACATGCCGGCGGACGACGCCCCCGACCCGGACATGCCCGACGCCGAGATGCCCATGGAGGACATGCCCGACGGCCACGAACACGGTGCGATGATCGCCGTCACGGGCGACAAGATCGCCGCCGGCTACGACGGCTGGCTCATGTGGGAAGACGGCACCAAGCAGTGGGTGTCGCCTCGATGCCGGGCTCGGCTCGAGCTGGGCGGCGTGCCCGCCATGGTCAAGTCGTGGACTGAGATCCTCGCCACGCCGACGAGCCCCACGCTGTTGTGCGACGACGTCGTCGCCGCCCTCGGTGTTGAGGCCATGGTCGCCGGCGAGGACGATGCCGCCCGGATCATCATCACCAGTGACAAGTTCGCTCCCGGCCGCGACGGCTGGTTCCACTTCTCTGACGACTCCAAGCAATGGGTGTCGCCGAGCTGCCGGTCGCAGCTGGAGTCCCTCGGCGTGCCCGTCGTCGTGGTTCCCTGGCAGGAAGTGCTCGGCACGCCCGATGCCGCCTATCTCCCCTGCGACGTGATCGCCTCGATGATCGAGGCCCCCGCCGACGAGGGCGACATGCCACCCGACGAAGGTGACATGCCGGACGACGAGGACATGCCAGCCGACGAAGACATGCCAGCCGACGAAGACATGCCAGCCGACGAAGACATCCTCGACGAGGCACCCGCCGACGACGAAGACGCCACCGACGGCGACGACGACATGCCCACCGACGGCGACATGCCCGCCGACGAAGACATGCCAGCCGACGAAGACATCCTCGACGAGGCACCCGCCGACGACGAAGACGCCACCGACGGCGACGACGACATGCCAGCCGACGACGAGATGCCCGCCGACGACGAAGACGACATGCCGACCGACGGCGAAATGCCCGCCGACGAGGACATCCTCGACGAGGCACCCGCCGACGACGAAGACGGCATGCCGACCGACGGCGAAATGCCCGCCGACGACGAAATGCCAGCCGACGACGAAATGCCGGACGACGGCGAAATGCCGGACGACGGCGAAATGCCCGCCGACGAGGACATCCTCGACGAGGCACCCGCCGACGAGATGCCCGCCGACGACGAAGACGGCATGCCGACCGACGAGACGCCAGCGGACGGCGAGATGCCCGCCAACGACGACGACATGCCAGCCGACGAAGACGTCACCGACGTGGACGACGGCATGGTCGACGACGCCGACATGCCGACCGACGACATGCCCGCCAACGACGGCGACATGCCCGCCGACGGCGACATGCCCACCGACGGCGACGACGAGATGCCCGCCAACGAGGAACCGACAGTGGCCGAGCCGATCTCGGTGGAGATCACCGGGGGCGGCTTCGGGGTGAACGCCTACGAATGCGCGAGCACGGCCTGCGCCATGGCTGAGGGCTATGACGAGGCTCAAGCCGTCGAGGTGATGTGCGCCAGCATCGGAGGCCCCTACGTCAGCCCAATCGGCCTCTTCGGCGACATGTGGCTCATGAGCGTGGACGGGGCCTGGATCCCGGCCGAGTGGACCCAGCCGGTCGACGGAGGCATGGACGTCCCCATGTGCGAGACCGAGGACACTGATCCGCCGTCGATCCCGGAGGTCGTGGTCTAGACCACAGCCGGGAGGACGGCCGACAACGGCGTCGGCCGTCTCGACGATGGCACCGCACCGCCGCTGCAGGAGGTAGGTCCCCCTCCTGCAGCGGCGGGCTCGCGCCCCGAATCACCCCTCCCGCAGGTCATCTGGCAGGAATCGGTCACTCGGGTAGCTGAGCACCCCGAGGTCGATGCACACTCGATCGTTCATGTCTCGACCTGGTTCCCTCGCTCGTTCCGCCCCGTCGGGCGGGGCTCGCCCGTCTGCTCGACGATCGGCGACCACACTGCGGCTCCGGCCGTGGCAGAGGGCCGCACTCGACGCCTACGAGAGCTCGGACAGAACCGACTTCCTGGCGGTGGCCACGCCTGGAGCGGGAAAAACCACGTTCGCGCTCACCACCGCCCGCCTCACGCTCCCGAAGCTGAACCGGCGCCTCGTGGTAGTAGCACCCACTCGCCACCTCAAAACCCAGTGGGCGGAAGCGGCCGAGCGATTCGGGCTCCACCTGGATGCCGATTGGGCCCCCGGCCAGCCCCTGCCCGCTGATCTGCACGGAGTGGTCACCACATACCAGCAGGTGGCCACGGCGGCCGATGCGCTACGAACCGTGGTGGATGGCGGCATGGTGATCCTGGACGAGGTGCACCACGCTGGTGCCGAACTGGCCTGGGGGGAAGGGGTGAGCACGGCCTTCGAGCCTGCGGTCCGCCGACTCGCCCTGTCGGGCACGCCGTTCCGGAGCGACACCGCTGCGATCCCGTTCCTCCGCTACGTCGGCGAACAGGTCGTCCCCGACATCGAGTACGGCTACGGCGAGGCCCTGGCCGACGGCGGCGTGGTGCGCCCGGTGTACTTCCCCCGGTTCGGCGGCCACATGGAGTGGACCGCTCCCGATGGGGCCACGTTGGCCGCCACGTTCGACGATCCGCTGCCCCGGTCCCTGGCCAACCAACGGCTCCGGGCCGCTCTCAGCCTCGACGGGGAATGGCTGCCCACGGTGCTCAGCCACGCTCACCGCCAACTCGGCCAGATCCGAGAGCGGCAGCCCGATGCTGGCGGCCTCGTGATCGCCAGCGATCAGGACCACGCGCAGGCCATCGCCCGCCTTCTCCGTGACCGCTTCCGAGTGATCGCCACTGTCGCAGTGAGCGAGGACTCCGACGCGTCCAACAAGATCGATCGGTTCGCCAACGGGGTCGACCCGTGGATCGTGGCCGTGCGCATGGTGTCGGAAGGGGTCGACATCCCCCGGCTGAGGGTCGGGGTACACGCAACGACCACCACCACGGAGCTCTTCTTCCGCCAGGCGGTCGGCCGCATCGTCCGCTATACCGGCGGCCGGGCTCGGGCCTACATGTACGTGCCCGACGACCCTCGGCTGCGTCACTACGCCAACACCATCGCCGAGTCGCGGCGGCACCGCCTCAAGCACCACGCAGAGACCGAGGCGGAGCGGGCCGAGGCGGCCGATCGTGACATGGAGGCCGACCAGCTGTCGCTCTTCGCCGTGCACTCGTCAACGGCGACAGCGGAGCCCACCGAGGTCGACGAGCTGTTCGCCCAGGTCGACGAGCCAAGCGTGCCGGAGCCGCCGCCAGGCAGCGACGCCGACCCATCGCTGGTCATCGACCTCGACGCGCTCCCTCCCGTCGGCCCCGACGACGGGCGAGGCGACCGGGGCGGCCGGGCCGAGCGGGAACGTCAGCGCAGCATCAACAACAATCTGGTGCGTGAACTGGCCACTCTCACCGGCCAGAGCCACGCCCAGGTGAACGCTGAGCTCAACAAGCAGTCGGGCGTCACGCGGGTGGCCCAAGCCACGGTGTCGGAGCTGGAACGCCGCGCTCGGATCGCCAACCAGTGGCTCGACCGCGAACATCGGCGCCGGCCCGGGTCGGCCCGCTGAGAGCGAGGCGTCAGCCGGTGACGAACTCGGTGGTGGCGTCGGCCAACGCGTCGAACAGGTACTGGCCGTAGGAGCGATCGGTCATCAGGAAGTACACGGCGCTGCCGTTGCGGTCACGCCGGATCACGTCGCACGTCACCTTCGCAACCGACGCCGAGAGCACAGCGCCGTCAGGCGTCATCCGGTCGCTCCAGTCCACGCTGCACACCTTCTCGAGCGTGCGGGCGGCCTCGGGCCCAGCCACCTCCACCAGGGCGCGGGCGTGCGTGATGTCGACGAAGTACCCGTCGGCCTGTTCGAGCACGTCGGCCACCGACGGGTTATCGCCGATCACGGTCCACTCCTGTGGTCGGGTGCCACACACCAGAGCATCGCCTCGTACCTCGCTGCTCCCGAAGAAGGGACCGAGCGGCGTTCCGCTCGTGGCGGTGACCCGCACCAGCACCTTCGTGAGATGGCTCAGGTCCCCGAGCATCACACCCGATCCATCGGGCGGCGCAGTGGAGACGTCAACGATCGGGCTGGCGAACGCCGGCGGGGTGCGAGCCGGCCGCGACTGCAGTGGCGGCATCGGCGGGCCACCACCGTTGGTCGATCCGTTCTCGGACCCGTTGCCGACCGGAATCGGCGGATCGATCTCAGACACGGAGCCGCGCTCCTTCGGGGTCGTAGTGGGCGTGCTCGGCCATCACCTTGATACCGGTGCGAGAGCCATCGGTGAGCACGACAGTGAGTTCGGCCCCCGGCACGGCTTCGGATGCCTCCACCTGGCCAAGGCAGATCGATCGCTCGAGCGTTGGCGAGAAGCGCGACGAGGTCACGCGACCGATGATCTCGTTCGTTCCCGATCGCACGATCTGACACGCCTCGTCGGGGACGAGGGTGGGGATGCTGGGTTGCAGGGCAACGAGACGGGGGCCCTTGCCGGTGGCGGCGGCCGCCATCGACCACGCCAGCTCGGGCTTGCCGGCCATGTCTTCCTTGTGGAGGCGAACCAGCGACCCCAGCCCGGTGGTCGGCATCTTGGTGAGGCCGTCGGTGTCCTGGCCCACGATGAAGTGGCCCTTCTCCAACCGCATGATCCGCTGAGCCTCCAGGCCGAATGGACGGATGCCGCCCGGCTCGGTCTTGCCCGCTTCGAGCAGGGCCTCCCACACATGGGGCCCATAGCCGGCGGGCACGTGCACCTCGTAGCTCAGCTCACCGGTGAACCCGATCCGCCACACCACGCAGTTCGCAACCCGGGCCACCGTTCCCACCCGCACGTTCATGTAGGGGAAGGCCTCGGGGGCGAGATCCATCGGAGTGAGGCGTGCGAGCAGATCCCGGCTACGAGGGCCCGCAACGTTGATCGAGGTGTAGGCCGAGGTCACGGGCGTGACCACCACATCCCAGTCGGGGTGCGCCGTCTGTAACCAGTTCTCGGCCCACTCCCCCACGCTGCCAGCACCCGAGGTGGTGGTGGTCATGAGGTAGTGATCGTCGGCGAGGCGACCAGTCACCCCGTCGTCCATCACAACGCCGTCCTCGGCGCACATCACGCCGTAGCGAACCCGGCCGATCTCGAGCTTCGACCAGGCGTTGGTGTAGAGCAGGTTCAACAGCTCTGGCACGTGCCGGCCCCGTAGGTCGAACTTGCCGAGCGGCGTCACATCCATGATCCCCACTGCGCTGCGCACGTGGCGCACCTCGGCCTCGGGATCGCCGTAATGCTCGGGCCTGATCCACTGGCCAGCGTTGATCGGCGTTGCCTCCCGGGCCTCGTGCCACGGCTGAAGCGCCGACACCCGAGTGGGCTCGAACAGCCGGCCGCCGAGGGCGCCCAGTGACACCGGGGCGAACGGCGGCCGCCACACGGTGGTGCCCACCTCCGCGATCGTGGAGTCGAGCGCTTCGGCCAACACAGCCACCGTGTTCACGGTTTCGAGCTTGCCCTGCTCGGGGCCCATCGTGGCCGTGGTGTAGCGCTTCAGCAGCTCGACCGAGTCGTAACCTTCGGCGGCAGCCGCCACGAGATCCTTGGAGCTCACATCCTCGGAGTAGTCGACGATGCCGTGGGTGTCGGACCGGAACAGTTCGAGGTGGCCCGGTGCCGGAAGAGGGGTGCGCTCGTCGGGCGGGAGTTCACCGATCGAACTGAACAGGGGCACGGCCCGAGGGGTGGCCTTCTGAAGCCGAGCACCGATGATGTCGGCCCGAGCGGCCGCGAGCGAGCCCGTGGCGCGTCCGTGGGCCACGAGCTCGTCGAGCGTGCCGTCGCCGATCATGCCGCCGGTGGCGAGAACGGTGTCGGGCACGCGTCCGCCGGGCACGAACCGGGCACCGGCCGGGTGATACACCGGCCGATCACCGGCCATGTTGAGCAGCGACGTCGGTGCCGTCCACCCGGTGGCGGTGACGAGCAGGTCGGCGTCGAAGCGACTGCCGTCGCTCAGGGTGACCGAGCGCAACGACTTGCCCGACCCGTGCGCCGACGACACGGTCACCCCGGCCCGAGCGTCCACGAAACCGGCGATCTCCACGCCGGCTCGTTCGAGGTCGGTGAGCACCGCATCGCCCTGGGCGTTTGCGGTGAACACAACGGCCCGTTCACCGGGCTTGACCGCCCAGAGGTTGATCAGTCGTCGCACGCCACCGGAGAGCATCACACCCGGCCGGTCATTGCCGTCGAACACATAGGGCCGTTCGATGAGACCGGCCGCCACCACCAGAATCTTGGCGCGGGCCTTGATGAGCCGTTCGTCGGCCAGCTGGTGGGAGCGTTGGTTGATCGCCACCCAGTTGTCCTCGTAGCGCCCGGTCACCGTCGAGTTGACCAGCACCTCGACGTTCGGGTGGCTGTGGCAGGCGACCGCCAGCTCGGCCGCGGCATGACGATCGGCCTCATCGCCCCAGCGCAGGTGCCCGCCGAGGTGGTACTCGTGCTCCACGAGCATGACCGACGCACCATCGAGGGCGGCCGCGAGCGCAGCCGACATCCCCGCCGGGCCTCCGCCGGCCACCACCACGTCGGGGTGGGCGTAGCGCTTGTCGTAGTAGCCCCGCTCCGACTCCAGGTTCACCGTGCCCCCAGGGGCGAAGGTGGACAGCACCCGCTCGTAGGCCGGCCAGAGCGACTGGTTCTTGAACGTCTTGTAGTAGAAGCCAGGCCCGAGGAACCGTGACACCAGGCCGTTGGCCGCCTTGATGTCGTGCTCCACCGATGGCCAGGCGTTCTGGGCCTTGACTCGCATGCCGGCTTCGAGCATCCGGTGGGCCGCCCGTACGTTGGGCTCGTCGCCGACCTGCAGCCGGGCATTCGGATCCCAGTAGTCGGCCGTCATCAGCGCCCTCGGCCGGTGGTACTTCATCGACCGCCCGAGGATGCGAATGTCGTTGGCGGCCAACGCCGATGCGATCGTGTCGCCCGCGAACCCGGTGATCGGCTTGCCGTTCCAGGTGAACCACAGGGCGCGGCTCCGGTCGAGCTGTTCGCCGGGTTGAGGATCGAGCCGGCTGCTCATCGGCCGGGAGCCTCGGGGGCGAGCCGGGGCAGGGGCGAGGGCCGCACATCGTTGGTACTGGTGTTGCGCTCAACGGTGAAGAACCGACGGCAGCCCACGCGGCAGTACCACTGCTCGGTGCGCCATCCTGCGCTGTTGTCACGGATGTAGAGGTAGTCCCGCCACGCGTCGGAGGTGGTCGACCGGGGATCGGGCCGAGCCGGCGTCTCGCCGACGTAGCGCAGGTCTGAGGCGTTGCGCGGTCCGCAGTTCGGACAGGGCACGAGCAGCATCGTGATTCAGGTTCCTCGTCTCTCGCGTTCAGTGACCGACGGCGGCTGCGCCCTTTTCGCCGACCAGGGCACCGGCAGCGAATCGGCTCAGGACGAACGGCTCCAACAACTTCGGGACCTCACCGGTGGCGATGTTCTCCGCCATCTGCTCACCCGACACGGGGCCGGCCTTGAAGCCGTAGGTGCCCCAGCCGACGTCGCAGAAGAATCCCTCCACCGGCGTCGGCCCCATCACCGGTGAGTAGTCGGGCGTCATGTCGCACAGCCCGGCCCACTGCCGCAGCAGGCGAAGTTGGCCAAGCGCCGGCATCAGTTCCAGCACGTGGCCGGCCAGTTCCTCGGTGAACTCCAGGCTGCCCCGAATGTCGTAGGTGGCGAAGGGATCGACGGAGGCGCCGAATACGAGCTCGCCCCGATCGGTCTGGCTCACGTACACGTGCAGCGATCCCGACACCACCACCGTCGGGAGGAACATCTTCACCGGTTCGGTCACCGCCGCCTGCAGGGGGTGGGTGGTGATCGGGAGCCGTACACCGGCCATCGCCGCGATCAACGAGGCCCAACCGGCCGTGGCGTTCAACACGATCGGGGTGGAGATGTCACCCCTGGTGGTTCGCACGCCGGTGATGCGACCGCCTGGGCCCTTGCCGTCTGCCCCTGATCCGCCCTCAACGAGCAGATCGGTGACC
This sequence comes from Actinomycetota bacterium, assembly GCA_039029735.1. GTDB lineage: Bacteria > Actinomycetota > Acidimicrobiia > Acidimicrobiales > SZUA-35 > CADEDH01. Next base: position 20,468 of record JBCCFL010000018.1, read on the forward strand.
TCGGTCTTCTGGTGGATCTGCACCCCCATGGCGTCGGCCCCGCGGGCGTAGGCCCAGTTGACGGCGTCGTGGCGGATGACCCCTCCTGGTGGGTGGTACAGCGCACCGACGATCGGGTAGCGGGGATGGCTCGACGTGTCGAGGCTCGGGGCGAGGGCCTTGATCTCGTCTGGGGTGACCACCTGGGAGTTGATGCCCTGGAGCTTGTTCACCTCGGCGCGCCAGCGCATCGTGCGCAGCGCCGAGTCGGTGTGGGCGAGCGTGAGGTGGCCCCGCTCCGAGAACATGACGTTGAAGTCGAGATCCTCGGTCATCGAGTTGTAGAGCTGGAGTGAGCGGTCATAGAACGCCACACCCTCTGGTGTGAGGTAGTTCGACCGCACGATCGCCGTGTTGCGGCCAGACCCACCGCCGCCGAGGTAGCCCTTGTCGAGCACGGCCACATTCGTGATGCCGTGGTTGTGGGCCAGGTAGTAGGCCGCGGCCAGTCCGTGCACGCCGGCACCGATGATCACCACGTCGTACGACGAGGCAAGCTCGTGCTCGCGCCACGCCCGCGGCCACGGTGAGCCGCTCAGCCCGCGACGGACGAGACCGGCCGTCGAGTAGCGGGCCGCGGGACGAGACCCGTTGGTCTCTTCCCCATCGCCGGTCGATGATCGACCGAACCTGGACAACGCCATCTTCTCGTGCTCCCAACCACCCGTTGAGCCGTTGCTCGGAACTTCGCAGTGTAGGTGAGGGTCCACCACCGCGTGAAGTGCAGCGACTACGCGTTCGCCGACCTTGCAGCGCAGTACAACCTCGGGCCGGGTCCGAAGTACGGTGCGGGCATGTTCATCAATGGCGAGTGGGTCGAGGCATCGACCGGCACCAGGTTCGACGTGATCAATCCGGCCACCGGGGAGGTGATCGGCGACGCCCCCGACGGCAACGCCGCCGACGCCGATGCCGCCATCACCGCGGCCGATGAGGCCTTCGCGTCGTGGGCGGCCACGTCGGCCTACGACCGGGCCGACATCCTGCTCAGGGCCTGGAATCTGATGAACGAGCGGGCCCCCGATCTGGCCCGGCTGATGACAGCCGAGCAGGGCAAGCCGCTGCGTGCCTCCACGTTCGAGGTGGGCTACGCCGCCGACTTCATCCGCTGGTACGCCGAGGAGGCCCGCCGGATCGCCGGCGAGTGGCTTCCGTCAGGCCGTGGCGATCAGCGCTTCCTCACGGTTCGCCAGCCGGTGGGTGTGGTGGCCATGGTCACCCCGTGGAACTACCCGATCTCGATGCTCACGCGGAAGATGGCCCCGGCGCTGGCCGCCGGCTGCACGATGGTGCTCAAACCAGCCGAGGCCACCCCCCTGTGTGCCAAGGCCACGTTCGAGATCTTCGCCGAGGCAGGCGTGCCCCCCGGCGTGATCAACATGGTCACTGCCCAGGATCCGGTGCCGATCGGCGACGTGTTCACCTCCGACCATCGGGTGGCCAAGCTCACGTTCACCGGCTCGACCGCCGTTGGTCGGCTGCTGGCATCGAAGGCGGGGGCGTCGCTCCAGCGTGTGTCGGTGGAGTTGGGCGGTCACGCCCCCTTCATCGTCTACCCCGATGCCAACCCCGACAATGCCGCCAAGGGGGCCGCTGCGCTCAAGTTCCTCAACGCCGGCCAGGCCTGCATCAGCCCCAACCGGCTGTACGTGCACACCGATGCCGCCGACGCCTTCGTGTCCACCCTCACCAAACGGGTGAACGGCCTCGTGACTGGCAACGGGATGGACGACGGCGTGGGTGTGGGGCCACTCGTCGACGACGCGGCGGTGACCAAGGTCGCAGCCCAGGTCGACGACGCCGCCGCCAAGGGGGCTGGTGTGGCTGTCGGCGGGCACCGGCTCACCGAAGACGGGCTCGACAAAGGCTTCTTCTTCGCCCCCACCGTGCTCACCGACGTTCGTGACGACATGGTGGTGTACCGCGAGGAGACGTTCGGCCCAGTGGCTCCCGTGGTGTTCTACGACGATGTCGACACGGTGATCGACCAGGCCAACGACACCCACTACGGCCTCGCCGCCTACGTCTACACCGAGAACCTCAAAACGGCCGTCACGGCGTTCGAGAAGCTTCGGTTCGGGATCATCGGCATCAACGACGTGAACCCGACCTCGGCCTCGGTGCCCTTCGGGGGCATGAAGGCATCGGGCATCGGACGCGAAGGCGGGCACGAGGGGCTCGACGAGTACCTCGAAACCAAGACCGCCGGGATCTCGCTGCGTTAGGTGGTGGCCACCTCGTCGGTGGCTTCCTCAGTGACGCTCCCCCGTATGTAGGGCAGGAACCGGATGAACTCCGCCACCATCGTGATGATCAGCACCACCGTGGCGGCCAACACCACCCGATCGGCCCTGGTCTCCCACGACGCCACGATGCCAGCGATCACCGCCATGCCGATGAGGCGTTCGTAGAGGAACACCCGGGAGAAACACCGCAGGGTCACCACCGTCATCGAAACCAGGTAGAGGAACAACGACCCCACGAAGAGCCAGCGCACAACGGCCTTCATCGGATCCTCGGGATGGTGGAACGCCTCTTCGAGCGCCACCGCCATGAACACGATCCCCACGATCATCGGGTAGTGGCCGAGGGAGTACACGTCGCGGGCGATGCTGCCGGTCTGGTGCACGTTGGCCTCGCGCAAGGCGTGCTCCCAGCTGCCCTGGAGGCGATCGAAGTAGGCCCACCACATGGCCGACACGATGGCCAGCCCGACGCCGAGCAGATAGGCGAGTTCGAGATCCAACGTCACGTCGCCGAGGGCAACGCCAACAGCGATGATCGCCTCACCGAGGGCAATGATCATGATCAGGCCGTGCCGTTCGGCGAAGTGGGCGGCGTCCACCCGCCAGTCGGTCCGGCCCGCAATCGCCGCAGAACCGACTTCGGCTGCAGCCCCGAGGAGCCAGATCCAGAGCTGGGCCTCGCCCCCAATCGCAGCGCCGATGAGCATCAGGATCGGCCCGACGGCCGACACGGGCATGTAGAGGAGCACCGATTGGTGCTCCATCTCGTCGTCCCGGGTGCCCTTGTACATCACGACCCCGGCCACGAGCCGTACCCACAAGTAGCCGATCGCCACCCACATGCCCGAGCCCTCGAAGGCGTCGGGAACGGCGAAGCCCATGAGGAACACACCGAGCATGGCGACCAACACCGCCACCCGAGTCTGGCGAACGTCGATGTCGACGGCGTTGAGCGTCCACGTCCAGTTGCCCCAGCCCCACCACAGCAGGGCGAGGATGACGGCCCCCTCGATCACTCCGTTCCACGTGAGGTCGTGGATCACGAGTGACACCACGCGGGTGAACGCGAACACGAACACCAGATCGAAGAACAGCTCGATCGGATGCGCCGCTTTCTCTTCCGACTCCTCGACCTCGGCGGCTCCAGCCGCTTCTCCGCGTGCTTCCATGGCCGGGAAGTTTACTGGCGGCCTCGCCCGGCGGCCGGTTTGTCGTTCGGCGCTGCTGTCACCGGGCCTGCACCGCGTCGATCACCTGGGCTCGCAGCCAGGCAACGTCAGCTCGCCGGGTGGAAAGGCTCGACGGGTACAGGGCGAGCGCCACAGGAGCGTACGTGGGCCTCATCACAGGATCGGCACGCAATCTCGGCCTGGCGGCTCTCCTGCTGTTCACCGCCGTGCGGCGACGGCCCGAGGAGCTCTGGCTGGCACTGGGACTCCGAGCCTTCGTGGACCTGTGCGACATGGTGCTGTCGTTCGGCGCCCCGGCACTCAACCCCATCTCGATCATCGTTGCCGGGCTGTTCGCAGCCGTCGCCGGATTCGCCGTCTGGTCTGCCCACCGCATGACCGACGAGCGCCGCCGACCCGACCGTTCATCGAATCCGCCAAGGAGCGCGTCCAGCCACGGGGCCCTCTGACCTGTTTCTGAGGTCCGACATCGTATGGTCGGCGATGGGCACTGGGGCTGCGCAGCGCACCCCAGGGCCGGCACGAGCGGAGGAACGGGCGAATGGGCATGGGAACGGACGGGCGGCCACTTCTCGTCCGCCGCCCGATCATCGCCGCCTGTCTCGCGCTCGTGCTCGTCGCCGCTGGTTGCAGCTCGGGCGAAGATCCGATGGACGCCTTCCTTGCCGCAGCGGAGTCGGCCGAGGACGAGCCGGATACGGCCGAATCCGACGAGAACGAGCCCGCACCAGTGCGGCCGGCCGCCGCGGGAGTTGGCACACGCGTCGGCCTGTTCGAGATGCCTGTCGAGATGGAGGCCACACTCGATCCGAGCCAGCCGCGGGGCCCCTGGGGGTGGCTCCAGCTCGACAGGGTGGTGGCCACCGACGCCTGGCAGACGCTGACCCCGGCACGAGGCCAGCAATTCCTCGTGGTCGATCTCCACTACGTGGCGGCGTCAGGCGCTCCAGGAGCAGAGTCGGTCACCACCCCGGACTCGTTCCGCATCGTTGTCGACGACCGGACCTACCAGCCGGTCGAACCCCCCAAGGTCGAACTGGTCGCCGGCGCGGTGTTCAATCAGCCGCTCGTGTTCGGGATCCCGAACTCGGCGGTGGAGGTTGCGTTCGAGGCCGGTGTGGACGAGTCGTCGGTGGACGGCTTCGGATTGTCGATCCCGATCGTGCTCGAACCGGGTTCGATCTCGATCGACGAACCGGACGCCGAGATCGATGGTCCCTTGGTGGCGAAGCCCGACGCCACGACGTCGATCGCAACACCCACGCGTTGCGGCCCGTGCCGTAACTTCTTCATCGAGATCGACAGCGTCTCGGCGGCGCCGAGTATCGGGCCCGACGTGGCCGATCCTGGCCTCGTCTTCTTGAGCATGGTGCTCACCGCCACCGACACCAGCGAGTCACTGACCTTCACGCAGAACAACGAGATACTCGGAACCGACGTGAGGGTGGGCGCCGGCGACGAGTGGTTCGGTCCGGTGAGCATCGACGTCTCTCGCGAGATCACAGAGGGCCGGTCGACGATCGAGCTCGTGTTCGAGATCTCGGGCTCGCTCCCAGCAACCATCGAGGTCGGACCCCCGCACCCGCACCTGGAACCAGGGCTGGAGACCACCTACTTCACCGTGAGGGCACCCGAAGCCGACAGCGACGATGCCCTCATCGAGGCGAGTGACGACGACCAGGAGCCGGTTCCCGATCTCGACGGGTTCGACCTCGATCTCGACGCCTGCAATCTGCTCACCGACGTGCAGCTGATCACCTTCGCCGGCAAGGGCCCGGTCAGGTCCAAGAACGCGGTCGATGCCTTCTTCGGTATCGAGGGATGCACCTGGGAGGTCGGCCCGGTCCGCACGATCACAGCCGCTGCGTTCTCGGCCACTGCCTACCCGGAAATCCTCACCGCCGTCACCGAGCGGGAAGAGGGTGGCGCCAACGAGCTGCTTGGCCCACTCGCCAGCGACGCGAGCGGCACTCCGGTTGATGTCGTTGGTCTGATCGAGGAGTTCGACGACGGCAAGGGCGTCAACGCTGAGGCCGCATGCTCGCTGTTCAGCGCCGCCCGGGCCGGCGACTTCGATACCGGCCCCGGCTACCGGGCCCACGGTGTTGGCCAGCTCACGTACTGGGGCCACGCCTGCCGCAGCGGCGTGATGGTGGTGGTGGGCTTGACCGACAGCTCCACCCCGGACACTCGGCCTGATCGCGCCGACTTCCTACGTGCGGCAATCGACGACGTGTTCGCCACCGTGGACGGCGACACCGGTTGATCGCCACCACCATTGCCCGTGATGCGGCCGAGGCGAGCTGATCGACCGGTGCGTGCGCTGTACCCTCGGGCGAGTTGCTGGGGTGATAGGCGGGCGTTCGAGTGGAACTGACACTGACAACGGGTGATCTGCTGACCGTGATCGCGGTCATGATCAGCGCCTTCACGCTCGCGTCGTCGTTGCACAAGAATCGCCAGCAGCGGCACCGGGCCGAGGCCCAACGGGTGCGTGATGCGCTCGGGGTGCTGATCGCCAAGCTCGCCCGTTGGAGCGAGATCTCATCGAGCCTCTACATCCGCATCCAACCGGCCGCCGTCAACGCGGATGCCAAGGCGGCCGACGGCGTTGACCTCGAACAGATCCGCGACGACTTCTGGAGTGCGTGCTGGATCGCCCGCGAGGCCACGCTCGAACGGATCATCGAGGAGAACATCGAGACGGCCTACGCCGACCTGTACGGCTACGACGACCGCGTGTACTTGATCTACAAGCACTCGCTCGCCCAGCTCAAGATGGTGTCGCGAACGCGCTTCCACGATCTGATCATCACCACGCAGGCCGAGATCATCGACACGCTGGCGAACGGTGCCAGCCCGCCAGGCAGCGCCGTGTTGGGCAACCGGCTGCGGGGAACGATCTCCATCGTGGAGAGCGCCCACGACGCGCAGACCGCCGAGATCGTGCACCACTTCGAGACGCAGATGCGCGAGGTGTTGTCGCTCACCGACGAGCAGCTCGTCGAGAAGGACTTCGATCTCGACACCGGCACGTTCGAGATGCGGGCGGCCGAGGTGTCCACTCGCGGGCTGCTCCAGAAAACCGAGGTGATGCGAGCAGTCAGCGATCAGGCCATCCTGTGCCTGCCCGGCGACGACGCCCGGGGTTCGCACGTCCGGCCCTGCATCGACTGTGGAGGAACGGGCATCGTGCAGCGGGGTAATGGTGTCGCCGCCTGCCTGAGCTGCGGCGCCTCCTACGACGGCAAGGACGACCTGATCAACCGCCTCCGCGGGACGGCGGCCGACCGCTAGCGCCGATTGCTGGCGCCAGCGATCGACCATCACCGGGTTGTCAGCCGCCCGCCTCGACGGCGGGAGCAGCGCTGTCGCCGTTGGTGGGCTCGATGCCACCGCGGGCGGCGAGCTGGCCGAACAGGTCGGCGAGGTTCACGCCGAGCACATCCGACGCGAGCTCCATGCCCTGCGTGACGTTGCCGGCAACGGCCCTGGTCACATCCGATGCTCCCTCGGTGGAGATGACCGTGAGCTTGTCGATGGCCGACATCGGCGCCGATGCCTCCCTGACGAGCTCGGGCAGCATTCCCGCCAACAGATCGACGATGGCGGCCTGGCCGTACTGCTCGTAGGCGTCGGCCTTCTTGGTCATCGACTCGGCCTCGGCCTGGCCCCGAGCGAGGATGGCCGATGCCTCGGCGTCTCCCTCGGCCCGAACGGCGGCGGCGATCGCCTCACGCTTGGCCTTCTCGGCCTCACCCTGTGACCGGCCCTCGATCTCGGCTGCCTTGGCCAACTCCTCCCGCCGTTGGCGCTCACCGGCGCCAACGAGGCGTGACTCTTCGGCCTGCGCCTCCGCTGCGGCGATCGTGGCCGCCCGCTGGGCCTCGGCTTCGAGGATCGAGCGGTTCTTGTTGGCCTCGGCCGCCTGCTCAACGGCGTAGCGCTCGGCATCGGCCGGCTTGCGGATCTCGGTGTCGAGTTGGCGCTCCTTGAGCTGCGCCTGGCGCTCGGCCACCTTCTCCTGAGCCGCGATCACATCCTCGTCGCGAGCAGCCTTGGCAATCGGACCGGAGGCTTCGGCTTCGGCCTGCGCCGCATCGGTCTCGGACTTGATCTCGGCCTGGCGCAGCGACAGCTCGCGGTTCGCCACGGCCACCTCCTCCTCGGCCTTCAGGCGGGCCTGCTCAGCCTCGCGACGAGCGACCGCCTCGGCGATGGCCGCTTCCTTCTCGGCTCGAGCCGCCTCTGGGCGGCCGAGGTCACGCAGGTAGTTGCCCTCGGTCTGGATGTCCTGCAGCTGGAAGGTGTCGAGCACCAGACCCTGATTGGTCAGCGACGACTCGGCCTCCTCGGCCACCTCTCGGGCGAAGGCTGCCCTGTCCTTGATGATCTCCTCCACCGAGAGCCGGCCGACGATCGCCCGAAGCGAGCCCGCAAGCACCTCCTGGGTGAAGTGGTCGATCTCGCTCTGCTGACCGAGGAACCGCTGGGCGGCGGCGCGGATGGCGTCTTCGGTGCCACCGACCTTCACCACGGCAACACCTTCGAGTGAGCACTTGATGCCGTGTGCTGACACGGCCGAGCCGACCGTGATCGCGATCTGACGCGACGACAAGTCGAGGACGGCGAGCTTCTGCACGATGGGGATGACGAAGGCGCTCGCCCCCATCACCACCTTCTGACCTGAGAGGTCGGTACTGACGCCGCCGGCCTGAGTGGTGACCGCATTGCCCTTCCGGCCGGTGATGACGAACGCCTCGTTCGGACCGGCGACCTTGATGCGTGAGAGCACGAGGAGACCGACCACGATGAGGAGGAGCACCACCCCTCCGATGACGAAGAGGAGCGTGGGCATGTGACATGTCCTTTCGGTTGCTGGAAGTAGTGGGGGTGGCGCAACGCTGCGCCATGCGGACCGCGGAGGGGCTAGCGGTCCAACGAGGGTGTCGAGTCACCCCAGAAGGCGTCGGCCGCTTGGACCTCCACCCGGGTTGACGACAACACGCGCACCACGACAATGGGGGCGCCCCGCTCGAGTTCTTCTGCCTGACCGGCGGCAGCCACCGCCGTGAGCTTCATCTGCTGGCCGCCGAGACGAACCAGAGCCTCGCCGGTGGACCCGACGGGTACGGGCGTGATGACCCGCCCCTCGCGGCCAATGAGGTCGTCGGCTGCGGGGGTGGCGTCGGTCGACATGGTGGAGAGCGATCGGCTCCACCGGAGGGCGACGAGGGCGAGGGCCACACCGGCTGTGGCGCCACCAACGGCGGCCAGAGCGGCTGGCCACCCGACCTCGGTGTCGAGCACGTAGGCCCCGAAGCCGAACGCCACGCAGAACGTGGCCAGCGACGTGAGAGAGAACCAGTCGCTCTCGGGCAGGATCCCTTCGAACACGTCGTCGAAGATCAGGGCCAGCGCGAGCAGCGCAACACCAACGAATCCGATGATCAGAAACACCGCACCGCTCCCTTCCCTCCACTCCACCGCCACGGGCCCTCATGCCCGAGGTGTTGCGGTGAGTATGAACTAAACGCCGGAATGCTCGCGCTGGTTCCCGGATTCGGCGAGATCCACCGCACAATCCCGCCAATCACCACCAGTGGACTCACTCCGGAGGAGCGGTTCCGTCGGTGACCGCCACCACCCCATCGGCGATCAACGACTCGATCGCATCGCTCGACAGACCCAGTTCGGCGAGCACCTCGCGCGATTGACCACCGGTGAACCCGATGCTCGTGGTTCGAGCCGTGCCGGCACCGCTGAAGCTCCACATCGGGGCGGGCTGACGGACCCGGCCGACACCCTCCACATCGGTCTCACTGATGAGGCCGAGATGCTGCACGGTGGGATCCTCATGCACCTCGCGTCGGCTCTTCACCTCGCCAGCGGCGAAGTCGTGCTCGGCGAAGCGGGCCAAGATCTCAGCCGTGGTGTGCTTCGCCACCTCGCCCTTCACCTCCTCGATCAGCGCAGGCAGGTTCAGGATCCGGTTGAGCTGCTCGGAGAAGCGCTCGTCGGTCACGAGATCCACGCGGTCGATGGCGAGGCACAGCCCATCCCACGGTGGAAGCAGGATGCCAGTGGCGATCTCGCCGTCGGACGTGGGCAACACGATCAGGAACGATCCTGGTGCATGCTCCAGCCAGGGCGGCATCTGTTCGAGCGGAATGGCCGGGCTCAGCTCGGCGTGGGCGGCCGCCATGCCGTCCGGCCACAGGAAGGCGAGCCCGGCGGCCACCATCGGCACGTCCACCCGCTGCCCCTGGCCCGTCCGTTCGCGCATGAACAGCGCCGCGAGAATGCCCTGCACCAGCCCGTTGGCCGACGTCTTGTCGACCACGACCTGGTGCACGAGATCGCTGGCGCCGGTGGTGAGATCACGCTGGTAGTCGACCATCCCGATCTTGGCCTGCATCACGTAGTCGTAGACCGGGAGGTGGGCCTCCGGGCCCTCGTTGCCAACGCCCGAGATTGCGCCGTAGATCAGGCGCGGGTTCTCCGCATGCAGCGTGTCGTAGTCGAGCCCGAGCGCCTCGGCCTTGCCGGGCCGCATGTTGTGGAGGAACACGTCGGCCTCCTGCACCAGGTCATGGAGCACGGCTCGCCCCCGATCACTCTTGGCGTCCACCGCACAGAACCGCTTCCCGCGATTGAGCGAGTAGAAGATGCTGTTCACCGAGTCGGGCCCGGCGGCAAGACCACTCGCACGCAGCGGATCCGGACCATCGGGGCTCTCGACCTTCACCACGTCGGCGCCGAGTTCCGCGAGCATCATTCCCGCCATCGGCCCCGAATAGATGCTGGTGATCTCGACCACCTTGATTCCGGCCAGCGGATGATCCGTGCTCTCTGCCATGGGGGGATCGTAGAGCCTCACGCCGCCGGGCGCCTGGGCCAGATACCACGCTTCCACCAGGTGAATTACGCTTCATCCATGGGGACCGAGCAGGGAACGCTGGCGAAGATCTTCACCTCACTCGGATCGACCCGGTGGCCCGCACCACAGTCCCACCAGGGGTTGATCGAAACCGAGCTGGCCACCGACGAACCGATGGACTCGATGGTCACGGTGATCGGGCGCATGGGCTCGATGACGGCCCCCGACTTCGCTGCCATCGACTGGGACGCCGAGCTGGCGCCCTACGCCAATCTCGAGTTCCCGGCGTACTACAAGATGCCGTTCCATTCCGTGCCAGGCGGTTGGCTCAGCGAAACGGCCGCAACCGGTGATCGGGCGGCGATGGAGGCGATCTACGCCGACGCCCACATCGATCGCTCGCTGGGGATCCGCGACGAGTTGGCGGCCCTGGTGCCGGCCGACGCCCGACGGGTGGTCGACTTCGGCTCCGGAACCGGTGACGGGCCCGCAGCGGTCGCTCGCCGTCTGCCCCGCGCCGAGGTGCTGGGCATCGAGGCGTCGCCGTTCATGCTCACCGCCGCTCGTGTCCAGAACGCCGAGTGTCCGAACCTCACCCTCGAGCAGGGGTTCGTGGAGCAGTCCGGGCTCGACGACGAGTCGGTCGACGCCGTCACGCTCACACTCGTGCTGCACGAGTGCCCCGACCAGGTCAAGGCGGCGATCCTCACCGAGGCCCATCGGGTGCTCCGCCCGGGCGGCACCTTGGTGCTCACAGACACGCCGAACGACGACCTCGACAACTTCCGGGGCTTCTACGAGCCGTATCGGCTCCAGTGGCGCTCGTTCGATCCCGACACCGCCCTGGCGGCCGCCGGTTTCTCGCCGGTTGAGACCAACGACGTGGCGCCACCCCTGTGGAGCCGGATCGCTCGACGCTCCTGAACTGACGGCGCCACCGTCGTCGGATCAGACAGTGCCAACGGTTCCGAGCAAGCTCTGCACCTTCTCGATCGGTTGACCGCGCTGGATGTCGACCTGCACCGCGCTGCCATCGGCGAACACGAGTTGCATGCGGCGGCCGATGACCCGGTTCGAGATCTCACCAACCACCACTGAGCCGAGTTCGTACTGCGCGGCCGGGTCTTTGAACGTCAAGCCGTTCGACGGCACCACCAGGATGCGGCGATTGGTGATCGTGAACGCGGCCGACCCACCGGGGAACGACGCTGCGAAGCCACCCGACTCGGCGTTGGCGTCACGAGCTGAGCTCTCCATCACCTTGGACATCGTGCGAGGCAGCAGCGCCAGCGCAACGATGCCGGGCCCGTAGGTGCCCTTCGGCTCGATCAGCAACGCCGCCTCCACGTGTTCGTCGGGCTGCAGGTGCGTTGCGATGCGCTTGGCGGTCCGCTTGGTGATGTCGGCCATGGGTTCCCTTCGGATGGTCGGCCGCTGAATCTAGCGGTGATCCAACTCAGCGGTCAGCTCCCCTGGGTGGCCGCCAGTTCCGCCGCCGCGAGCATCTGCTGGGCGTCGCCTTCGAGGCCGATATCCAGTGCCACGAACGCCGTCGACACCCGTTCGATCGCACCCCACTCAGCGATCGCATCGACGTCGAGCCCGGTCCAGCGGGCCAGCCGTTCGGCGCGGTGGCGGGCGCCGGTTCGCAGAAGGTCATCGGAGTCTTCGCGCATGAGAATGCCGAGGTCGTAGGCGGGCTCGGCCCACAGCCCGTCGGGGTCAACCAGGGTGAACCGCAGCCGGTCGGGGCGGCTGGTGTCGACCTCGGCTCGCGATCGGGGGCGATCGCTGAGCAGCGCGTTCCACCGGTGGACGTCGCCGTGCACCAGGCAGGACCGCTCGTCGTCGTGCGCCGCCAGCCGCCGTTCGGCGGCGGTGATGGCGTGGTCGAGGGCCTGCTGCGTGCACGGGGCATCGAGCCGGGTCCATTCGGTGGCGACGAAGTCGATAAGCCAGCGGGCCTTGGCCTCACCGGTCATCAGCTCGGCCGCGTCAGCCGGACGGACCGGCGAGCGCCACACGCGGGCGGCGGCTGCGCACAGCAGCGGCAGTCGCGCCGAGGCCGGTCCGATCCCGAGGTCGGCCATGCTCGGGCCGAGCCGCTCGATCACCAGTGCGCCCCGTGCGGTGTCGTGCTGCAGGAGCGCAGGCCCGGCTCCTGGCCCGAGCCGGGCCAGCGCCGTGATCTCGGCCATGGCCGAGTCGGCGTCTGAGAGCAGCTTGAGCACCCCAGCTCGACCATCGGCCGTCGTCGCGGCCAGGACCACCCCTTCGGTGCCACCCGACAGCGGCGACGAGTCGACGCTGAGGTTCCACTCGGCGGCGAGGTCAGCCACGAGGCCGTCGATCCCGTCCAACCATGCGTCGGCGCCAGCGGCGGAGGCCCGCCGGCGAATCACGGGGTCGACCTCGAAACCCATCGCTCAGCCGAGCACGTCGGGGCCAGCCGAGAGGATCTCGAACGTCACGATGCAGCGCTGATCTTCGGTCATCGCCCGGCGGTAGTCGTCCCAATCGGGGTGCTCGCCTCGCAGCGTGCGGTAGTAGGCCTCGAGGGTGGGCATGGCGTCGGGCAGGTCGGTGACCGTGGCTCGACAGTTCAGCTGCACCCACCGCCCCAACCACTTGTCGGGGAACACGCACAGCGACGTGTGGGGATCCCGGCGAAGGTGACTCACCTTGTAGGCCGTCTGCCGGGTGCTCATGGTGATCTGGTCGTCGACCACCGCCACGGTCACGGGGGCCATTGCCGGCGCCCCGTTGGCTCGGGTGGTGAGCATCACCGCCCGCGAGTTGTCACGGACGTAGTCGAGGCCGGCCGCGATCTCCATGCCCGCACGGTAGTCGAGGGGTGTGTGTTCGTCGGCTCGGGTTTCCACCGTGCGTCGAGCCCCGACGGCGTGCCACCATCGCCCGATGGATTCATTCACCAACCGCACTGCGGTGGTCACCGGTGGCGGCGATGGCATGGGCCGTGAGCTGGTTCGACAACTGGCCTCCGAGGGCTGCCACGTGGCCCTGTGCGACATCTTCGCCGACACGGCGGCCGAGACGAAGGCGCTGGCCGAGGCCGACGCGCCGGCTGGCACCCGCATCACCACCCACACGTGCGACGTGAGCGACGAAGCCCAGATCCTGGCCTTTCGCGACGAGGTGGTGGCCGCCCACCCCGGTGGCGTGCACCTGCTGTTCAACAACGCCGGGATCGGCGGTGGCGGATCGGTTGTCGACATCGAGCGTGACCAGTGGCAGCGCACGTTCGACGTGTGCTGGGGTGGCGTGTTCCACACCACCCTCGCCTTCCTGCCCGAGATGATGAAGGTGGACGACGCCCACCTCGTGAACACCAGCAGCGTGAACGGGTTCTGGGCGTCCATTGGCCCCGACCGTCCCCACAGCGCCTACAGCGCCGCCAAGTTCGCCGTGAAGGGGTTCAGCGAGGCGCTGATCACCGATCTCAAGATGAACGCTCCCCACATCGGCGTGTCGGTGGTGATGCCAGGCCACATTGGTACCGGCATTGCCGGCAACTCGTTCCAGGTCCACGCCGGCGGCGCCGAGCCCGACCCGGAGGTGACCGAGCTGTCGAACGCCTTCCGGAACAACGCCCCCACCACTGCGGCCCAGGCGGCCACTGTCATCCTCGATGCGGTGAAGGCCAAGCAGTGGCGGATACTCGTCGGCGACGATGCCGTGGTGCTCGACCAGGCCGTGCGCGATGCGCCCGAGGAGGCCTACGACCTCGACTTTCCGCTGCGCCTCTCGGGCCATCTGGCCAACCTGCTCAACACCGTGAACGAGTGATCCCCGCCCGTTCGATGCAACACCTCACCACCCCGATCCGCTTTGCGAGGAGCTGACCCATGGAGATGAACGACAGAGTGGCCGTGATCACCGGCGGCAGCGGAGGAATTGGCCGGTCGATGGCCAAGGCCTTTCTCGCCGAAGGTGCCCGCACGGTGGTGCTGGCCGATCTGCACGCAGACGCTGTGGAGGCCGCCGCCGCCGAACTGGGCTGCGAAGGCGTGGCCTGCGACGTGACCAACGAGGACGACATCGCAGCGCTGGTGGAGACCACGCTCGATCGACACGGCCCGATCGATTTGTTCGCCTCCAACGCAGGCGCGGGTGGCGAGGGTGTACTCACCGACGCGCCGAACGAGCTGTGGCAGGCTCAGTGGGACCTCCACGTGATGTCGCACCTCTATGCGGCACGGGCCGTGCTCCCCTCGATGACAGCAAGGGGCGAGGGCTACCTCCTCAACACCGCCTCGGCCGCAGGGCTTCTCGCCGCCATTGGCTCCGGGCCCTACACGGTGACGAAGGCAGCCGCGGTGAAGCTCGCCGAGTTCCTGTCGATCACCCACGGCGACGACGGCATCCGGGTGTCGGTGCTCTGCCCCCAGGGTGTGAACACCGCGATGGCCCCGCGCAGCCTCGGCGACGGGCAGACCGACGGGATCATCGAGCCGGACGAACTCGCCGCCGTGGTGGTGGAGGCGATTCGCGAGGAGCGGTTCCACGTGCTCCCCCATCCCGAGGTGGGCGAGTACATCAAGCGCAAGGCCGACGATCCCGACCGGTGGCTCAAAGGCATGCGCCGGCTGAGGGCCCGCTCGTTCGACGTGCAGGGCTGAGGTCATGACAACAGATCGACAGCACGTGTCATCAGGCGCCCGATGGGAATCCATCGTCGGCTACAGCCGGGCCGTCCGCGTTGGCAATCACGTGGCGGTGGCCGGCACGGTTGCAGTGGACGCCGACGGCAACGTGGTGGCCCCCGGCGATGCCTACGAACAGACGAAGGCCATCCTCGCCACCATCGGGGCCGCCCTGGCTGAAGCCGGCGCAGGCTTCGAACACGTGGTGCGGACCAGGAGCTTCATCACCGATGTTTCGCTGTGGGAGGACTTCGGCCGGGCCCACGGCGAGGTGTTCGCCGACATCCGCCCGGCCTCCACCCTGGTGGAGGTGTCGGGCCTGCTCGGTGACGGCACGGTGATCGAGATCGAAGTCGAGGCCATCATCAGCTGACCGGCCTGGTCGCCAGCCCCGAGCCACGGCTCACGGCTCACGGCTCACGGCTCACGACGAATCTCCTCGGCTGGTGTGGCGCGTGCTTGGTACCGTCGGCGGTCATGCCTTCGGTACCCGCACTCTTGACCTTCGCTGCGCTCGCGCTCGCCATCATCGTGGTGCCGGGGCCGAGCGTGCTGTTCATCATCAGCCGCGCGGTGGCGTTGGGCCGCCGGGCGGCGTTGCTCACCGTGGTTGGCAACGCGGCAGGCGTCTACGTGCAGGTGATCATCGTGGCCCTCGGGCTCGGGGCACTGCTCGAACGATCGATCGCGGCCTACACGGTGGTGAAACTGGCGGGAGCCGCCTACCTCGTGTGGCTGGGGGTTCAGGCGATCCGCCACCGTGGTCACCAACTCACTGACGCCGATGTGGACGGTGGCCACCCGACCCGCACCGTGCTGGCCGAGGGCTTCGTGGTCGGTGTCACCAACCCGAAGACGATCGCCCTCCTTGCAGCCGTGTTCCCCCAGTTCGTGGTGCCCGACGGTGCACCGGCCGGTCTGCAGATGGCGGTGCTCGGGCTCGTGTTCGTGGCAGTTGCCCTCGTGGCCGACAGCGTGTGGGGCCTGGCCGCCGGAACTGCCCGCGCATGGGTGGCCCGCTCCCCCCGCCGGTTGAGCTGGCTCGGGGCCGGTGGCGGTGCGGTGATGATCGCCCTGGGGGCACAGCTCGCACTCACCGGGCGACGGGACTGACGCCGTTTCGCCGAGAGGCGGCGTGGCGGCGCGATCTCAGCGGTGCTGGTCAAGCATGATCGGGTTGCCGTCGGGGTCGGTGATCACGACGTGGGCCGGCCCCTCGGCACTGTCGCCGGTGTTGTCGACCTGTGGCTCGATACCCGCCTCGACCAGCCGGTTCCGGAGCTCACGCACGTCGGTGAACGAATCGGCTTCCTGGCCCGGCCCGTTCCACCCGGGGTTGAACGTCATGATGTTGCGGTCGAACATGCCGTGGAAGAGCCCGATCACGGTGTTGCCGTTGACGAGGATCGACCACGAGTCGCCGTCGCCGCCGGTGACCTCGAACCCGAGTGCGCGGTAGAAGTCGGTGGACGCGTCGAGGTCGGCAACGTTGAGGCTGATGGAGAATGCTCCGAGTTCCATGCCGCCAACCTAGTCAGCGCCCACGACGACGAAGCCCCGATCCCCAAGGACGTTCCATGACCACCGACGAGGCCCTCCTACGCCAGGCGACCGAGCACGCATTGGCCCACCTCGGCACTGGTGACCGGCCGGTGTTCCCTGCCGCCGACACCGTGGCTGGGCTCGATGATCTCCTGGCCGATCTCCCCGATGATCCCGGTGATCCCGCCGCAGTGCTCGATCACCTCCATGCGCTCGGCTCGCCGGCAACGGTGGACTCCACCGGAGGCCGCTACTTCGGCTTCGTCACCGGTGGCACCGAGCCCGTGGCAAGGGCGGCCGCAGTGATCGCCGCGGCGTGGGACCAGAACGCCGCCGTCCCGGTGATGTCGCCAGTCGCCGCCAGGCTCGACGCCATCGCCAGCACGTGGGTGTGCGACCTGCTCGGCCTCGGCTCGGCCACGGCGACGTTCTGTGGCGGGGCCACCGTGGCCAACCTCACGGCGATCATCGCCGGGCGCGATGCGCTGTTGCGGCGGGCGGGGTGGGACGTCGATGCCGACGGGCTCACCGGAGCCCCGCCGATCGAGGTGGTCACCTCAGCCGAGATCCACGTGTCGGTGCGCAAGGCCCTGCGATTGGCCGGTATCGGACAGCGAGCGGTCATACCCGTCGACACCGACGACGCGGGCCGGCTCCGCGCCGACCGACTGCCCGCCATCGGACCACGAACAATGGTGATCGCCCAGGCTGGCAACGTGAACACCGGCCACAGCGATCCGTTCCCCGAGGTGATTGACGCCGCCCGGGCCACCGAGGCCTGGGTGCACGTCGACGGGGCCTTCGGGCTCTGGGCGGCCGCCAGCGATCACCGGCGCCACCTGGTGGCCGGGATGGAGCACGCCGACTCCTGGGCAACCGACGCCCACAAGTGGCTGAACGTCACCTACGACTCCGCGGTGGCGATCTGCGCCCGGGCTGAGGACCTGCGCCTGGCGATGACTGCCGATGCTGCCTACCTCCCGGGTAGCGACGAGCGCGCCAACATGCACCACGGCATCCAGATGTCGCAGCGGGCGCGGGCGATCGAGGTGTGGGCCGTGTTGGCCACCCTCGGGCGATCAGGCCTCGCGGCCCTCATCGATCGCACCTGCGACCAGGCGGCCCGTTTCGCCGACCGCCTCGCTGCGGCTGGAGTGGGGGCCGAGGTGTTGGCCCCAGTCGTGCTGAACCAGGTGTTGGTGAGCTTCGGCGACGATACGAGGACCGATGCGGTGATCGCCGCTGTCCAGACCGACGGCACCTGCTGGGTGGGGCCCACCACCTGGCAGGGGCGGCGGGCCATGCGCATCAGCGTGTCGGACGCCGCCACCACCGACGCCGACATCGACACCTCCGCAACCGCGATCGCCGCCTGCGCCCACCGGCTCTGAGCCCCAGTTCGACGCCGGTCTTCCGGCGACCCATGATGGTCGTCGCTGGCGCCCATCTACCGCTGAGGAGGACCACACGATGGCAACGCTCGAGTACTGCGAGGTCGACAAGGCCGACCACATCATGACGGTGACGCTCAATCGTCCCGACAAGCTCAATGCGTTGCATCCACCGGCCAACGCTGAGTTGGCCGGCGTGTTCGACGACTATGCCGCCGACGACGACCTCTGGGTGGCGATCATCACCGGGGCTGGCCGTGGCTTCTGTGCCGGCAACGACCTCCGCTACCAGGCGGAGGGCGGCGAGATGTTCCCGGTGCCGATGGGGTTCGCCGGTCTCAGCTCGCGTTTCGACATGACCAAGCCCGTGATCGCCGCCGTGAACGGCGTGGCCATGGGTGGGGGGTTCGAGATTGCGCTCGCGTGCGACATCATCCTCGCCGGCGAGAGTGCGAAGTTCGCCCTGCCCGAACCGAAGGTGGGCCTGGCTGCGCTCGCTGGTGGGCTCCAGCGGCTGCCCCGTCAGATCGGATCGAAGCGGGCACTGGGCATGATCCTCACCGGCCGCCACGTCCCCGCGGCCGAGGGCTACGAACTCGGGTTCGTGAACAAGGTGGTGCCCGACGACGAACTGATGGCCACGGCCCGTGAGTGGGCCGGCATGATCGCGGCCAATGCGCCGCTGTCGGTCCGGGCCAGCAAGGACGTGGTGTATCGCAGCCTCGACATGGCGTCGCTCGAGGAGTCGATGGCGGCGAAATACGACTCGGTGCGGGCCATGGTGCAGTCCGAGGATTTCGTAGAGGGCCCGAAGGCCTTCTCCGAGAAGCGTGCCCCCAACTGGAAGGGCCGCTAGCGGGGCCAGGCCTGGGGGAAGTACGGGTGGTCGAACTCGGCACCCTCGGGGAGCTCACGCTGCAGCCCGGGGAACTCCGGTGAGGTCTTCCACGGTCGGTGGGCGTGACGGGCCTCCGAGCTGAGGTACCGCAGGCTCAACGCTCGCCGACGGGTCTCGAACGGGAACCCGGGCGCCGAGTGCAGAGTGAGGAAGTCGAAGAAGATCACGTCGCCGGGCTGGATCGACCAGCGGCGGATGTCGTAGTCGGCTCGGTTCTCCTCGATCGGGGGGATCTCGTCCAGCGTGCCCTCGGGGAACCACTTGGCCTCCTGCTCGAGGAACGTTCGCGGGAGCCGCCACGGCCCGCGGTGCGAACCAGCCCAGAACTCGGGCGCTCCTTCCTCGGGCACAGGGTCGATGCTGATCCACGCGCTCACGCCCTGGCCGGTCACGTTGTAGTAAGGCTGGTCCTGATGCCAGGGTGTGCGCTGATGCGTTCCGGGCTCCTTCACCAGAATGTGGTCGTGGTAGAGCCGCACGGCCGGGGTGACCATCAGTTCGGCCGCCGTCTGGGCTGCCGCCGACCGCAGCGCCACTCGACCGATCTCGTCGATCTCCCCCCACCGGCTGAAGTCCTCGACGAACAGCCCGGGATCGTCGGGGCCACTGGCCACGATCCTGGCCGGCGACGGGCGCGCCATCGCCTTGTCGATCCCCAAAGAGATCAGCCCGACTTCGTCGTCGGTGATCAGCCCCCGAATCACCACAACACCGTCACGGGCAAAAGTTGCAACCGTTTCGGCCGTCACCATGTTCGAGTCATCGTCCTTTTCGCCCTGGATCGCCTCGCCACCTGGCGATCACACGTGGTCAACCTACAACAACCAGCCGCTCTTCGTCCGGCCGCGACCCCAGCTCAGCTGTGGAGTTTCTGACACTCGCCGATCTGGGCGTCGGCTCTCCGGCCGCTGACGCGGTCGAGGCTGCCGTCGCGGCGACTGCCGAGGTCGACCAATGGTGCTCCGGGCCCGACTGGATCGAGCCGGTACACCGGGGGTTCGGGAGCGGGGCCGAGCCGATCCTCATCGCCGCCGGAACCGCCAACGATCCCGGATTCGCCCTGCTCGCCCGCTACCCCGCAGCCAACGGCGAGCCTGCGGTGATCGCCGGCCTCGAGCCGCTCTGGGGCTTCGCCTGCCCGCTCCTGGGTGCGACCCCTGAACCAGTGGCCGATGCCGTGGTCGCCGCATTGTCGAGCCGCACCGACTGGCACCGGCTGATCCTGCCGGGGTTCGCCCCATCGGTCGAACCGGGGTCGCGGGCACTGCGGGTGGCCACCCGACTGGCCCGGCTCGGGCCGGTGGGCGCAGCGCCGGGGATCACCAGGATCGAGGCCGAACTGGACGACGGCATCGACGGGTGGTGGGCCCGGCGCGGTGCCCGGTTCCGTCGCAATCTCCGGCGAGCCCGAGCCGCGGCCGACGAGGCCGGGCTGGCGATCGTCGACGTGAGCACCGACCCGAACGCCTACGAACGGATCCTCGCGATCGAGGCACGGTCGTGGAAGGGACGAGAGCTCGACGGGCTGATGAGCCCCTCGATGGAGCTCACCTACCGCATCATGACGGGCCGCCTGGCCGCCCTCGGCCGTCTCACCACCTTCGTGGCCACCATCGACGGTGTCGACGTCGGCTACATCCTCGGCGGGCGACGGGGGCGGCGCTACCGCGGCCTGCAGCTCAGCTACGACGCCGACCACCCGGAGCACTCGATCGGCCATCTCCTCCAGTTGCACCAGATCGAGCAGCTCGCCGACTCGGGGACCGCCGGTATCTACGACCTCGGAATGGACCTCGACTACAAGCGCCGGTGGGCCGACCGGGCGGTGGAGTCGCTGACGCTGGTGGTGGAACGCGTGAGATAGGTTGGGGCCCATGATCGACATCGGACGGGTCGGGATCTGGCAGGACGTGCTCAACCGGCATCCCGCCTCCATGGTGAGGGAGGCAGTCGCCGAGCTCGACGAAGCGGGCTGGCCAACGCTGTGGATCGCCGAGACGGTGAGCCGCGACCCGTTCGTGACCGCGTCGATGATGCTCGACGCCACCTCCTCGATGAAGGTCGCCACCGGGATCGCCTCGATCTGGGCCCGTGACGCCATGACAACGACGAACGCGTCGATCACGCTGAACGAGGCCCACGACGGCCGGTTCCTCCTCGGCCTCGGCGTGAGCCACCACACCCTCACCGAGTGGGTACGCAAGCACGATTACTCCAAGCCGCTGTCCACGATGCGCACCTACCTGGAGCGCATGGATGCCTCGATGTTCCGCGGCGTGCAGCCGGCCGAACCGCCCAACCGCGTGCTCGCCGCTCTCGGTCCGAAGATGCTGGCCCTCTCGGCGGAGATGGCCGACGGCGCCCACCCCTACTTCGTGCCGGTGGAGCACACCGTCATCGCCCGCGAAGCGATCGGGCCCGACAAGCTTCTGGCCGTCGAGCAGATGGTGGTGCTCGAGTCCGATGCCGACACCGCACGATCGGTGGCCCGGCAGCACATGGAGGTGTACCTCGGCCTGCCGAACTACGCCAACAACTTGATGCGGATGGGCTTCTCCGAGGAGGAGATCACCGGTGCGTCCGATCGGCTTGTGGATGCCATCGTGGCCTGGGGCGACATCGATGCCGTGGTGGGCCGCGTGAAGGCTCACCACGATGCAGGGGCCGACCACGTATGTGTGCAGGTGCTCCAAGCGGATGCGCAGGCGGTGCCCATGGAGGCCTGGCAACGGATCGGCGAGGCGCTGTTGTGAGCATCGACGCCAGCACCATCACGCTGTTGATCATGGGCGCCCTCGTGCTCGGTGCCCTCGCTGTGGTGCTCGACCGGGTGAACTTCCCACAGAAGCCCTTCCGTCCGAAGCGAATCCGCACTGGCACGCGGGGCGCGAGCCGCGACTGGACTGGAGCCCACATCCTCGATGAGGGCGAGGAGGTCCCGCGTGTGAGGCGTGGCGCACGCCGGAGCACCGGCGGAGACGACGACGAATGAGTGAATGGTGGACGGCGGCCAAGGCCCTCCCCAAGCGGGTGGGCCGCCACAACGTGGTGGTGATGGCGGCCGGCATCGCCTTCTACGGCCTCCTGGCTCTCGTTCCGACGTTGCTCGCCACCATCTCGATCTACGGCATCGTGAACCAGGGCAACGAGGACGGCATCCGCGAACAGATCGAGTCGGCTGCCGGTTCATTGGACGACACCACCCAGGCCTTCGTCGAGAGCCTCTTGCGCGACATCACCACCAGCAGCGGCAACGTGTTCGCGCTCGTGCTCAGCCTCGCCCTGGCCCTGTTCTCCTCGTCGGGTGCGGTCCAGAAACTGATGGTGGCCATCGCCCTCGCCTACGAGGCCGAGGAGACACGGGCGGCCTGGAAGATGCGGCTCCTCGCCTACGGGCTCACGGCCGGCGCCATCGTGGGCGTGGTGCTGATGGTGGGCGTGGTCGGTGTGATACCGGCCGTGTTGGCCAACGTGAGCCTCGGCGCAGCCGCCGAGGCCGCGATCACGATCCTGCAACTCCCGGTGTTCGCGCTGCTTTTCGCTGGTGGCCTCACGATCCTCTACCGCTACTCCCCCGATCGCACCCCGGGCACCCGGTGGCTCAATCCCGGTGCGGTGCTGGCCACGGTGCTGTGGCTGCTGCTGGCCATCGCGTTCAGCGTCTACTCGTCGAACGTGGGCGGGATGCCGGCCTCCTACGGCCTGCTCGGGTCGGTGGCGGCGTTGATGATCTTCCTCCAGCTGACGGCACTGGCCGTGATCGTCGGAGCGGAGTTCAATGCGCTCGTCGAGGAAGCCCGGGCCGAGGCGCCCGAGCGGGCGCTACCAGGCCCCGGGGCCGATGCCATGACGCTCGCCACCGCCAGCGCGGCAGCCCAAGGCCGCACGGTCCGGCCCGGTCGCCCCGATGACGTCTTCGAGCCGATCGGGCTCGGCAAGGCGTTGCTCGGGCTCGTGGCCCTGATCGTGCTCGGCCGTAGTCAGCGCTGACGCAGGGCGGCACCAGGGCGGCAAGGGGCCGCGTTCGGCCCAGATCTGGGCCATTCGGACCATGGCATGGGCCGTTGGGACCATGCGTGTTGGTGCATGTCTGCCCATCGATCTGGATCGTTCGACATCTTACTTTCAGTGAGTATCCAACCACTGAAAGTGAGATTCTCGTTTGCGGGTACTCGCCGTCCTCCTCGCACTCTTTTCGACCCTGACCGCATCACTCTCGTTCTCGAACACACTCGCGACCGCCGCCCCGCCGCCGCTCTCGATCACCTGCGATTCCACCGGAGCGCACACGGCCCGCCTCTACCGCACCCTCTTCGGCCGCCTGCCGGACGAAGGCGGTCTGGCCAACGGAGTCCGCCTCCGGCGCCGCGGCTACGCAGGCCACCAGGTCGCCCACGTCATGATGCGGTCGAACGAGTACCGCCGGATCTACTCCGGCGTGAGCGACGCCGCCTTCGTCAACATCATCTACCGCAACCTCTTCGGCCGCACCGCCGACAGCAGCGGGCATGCGCACTGGCTCAGGGTGATCCAGAACCACGGCCGGCACCGGATGGTCGACTGGATCACGGCGTCGGGGGATGTGGCCCAGCGATGGCCCTACCGAACGTCCTCGGCCTGCCGGACGGGGGCCAGGCTCGGGCTCGTCGAGGTGGAACCCGGCCTCCTTGCTGGTCGTAACGGATCGACGGTCACCGTGGTGGCCGACCGCACCCTCGTCGACTTCAACGCCGTCACCGGACGGCCCACCCATGCGTGGGCCGTGGGCGGCCATGTGGTGGCCAACGCCAACTGGTTCACCGATGGCGGCACACCGATCGGGCCGCTGGTGGCCCGCGGCACCTTGTCGGGCACGCGGGACAACTCGACCCGAGGCCAGATCATCCGCCTCCGTCCAGGGTGCAACGGCGCCGGCCACAACCAATGGGCTCACGTGTGGATGGGGCAGACCTACCGACCCGGGCGCTGCGTCGAGGCGGCGGTGTCGGGCATCTCCATCGTGCACCAGGGGGTACGGGCCGACGCATTCCCCGGCATCAACCTGACGAACGGCTACACGAACAAGAGCAAGGCCCACAGCTTCATCGGGATCAACGGGCAGGAAGTGGTGATCATCACCACCACGTCGATGACCACGCGACAGCTCGCCGACTACGCCATCTCGATCGGCGTCACCGAAGGCCTGATGCTCGACGGCGGCGGATCCACCCAGATCAAGACTCCAGCGGGATCGATCCACTCCGACCGCGCCGTCACCAGCTTCGTGGTCCTGAACTCCCGGATGGCCTGACCGCCGTGCCCCACACGAGCACAACGCCCGAAGAGTTCGCCCGCGAACTCCCGAAGGGCCCCCTCCGGGGGCCCGGCCCGAATGGCCTGACGAGGAGCGTGTCGCCAATCCGCCGTGGCGACAGCTTCAGTCCAGGGTGACTATGCCCTCGGCGCATGTGAGTACACGTGCGCAGAGGGCCGTCACTCCCGGAGCAGCCAAGACCTGACCGTGCTCCACGCCATAGGGCCGATAGGCGGTGGAGGCCAGACCCACCACGAGCCCGTCACCGGTCACCAACGGTCCACCCTCGAACAGTGCCCCCACCGCAGCCGTGTGCTGCAGCCCGGTGACGGCCTGGTCGATCAGCAGACCGGGCGACGCCGTGGCACCCCGCCCGCCGACACCGCTCACGGCGAACACCGGGAGACCGACGCTGTTCACCTGGGCGTCGTCGTCGGCGAGATCCAGCGGTGGGATCACCTCTCCGACGGTCACGATCGCCAGATCGTTCTGCACGTCCCACGCCCACAGCGACGCCGTGATCCGCTGCTCACCCTTCGACAACTCAATTGGTGGTGACGGCGTCACGGTGGAGGCCTCGACGAGGTCGTAGCTGGTCACCAGGGCGGTGCCGCCCGAGTGCGGGGCCACTGCGAATGCTGATCCCACCACGGCCACGCCATCGCTG
The DNA here is from genome assembly GCA_039029735.1 of Actinomycetota bacterium. Lineage (GTDB taxonomy): Bacteria > Actinomycetota > Acidimicrobiia > Acidimicrobiales > SZUA-35 > CADEDH01. Next base: position 45,278 of record JBCCFL010000018.1, read on the forward strand.
TCACGGGTTTCGAGGGTCCACACCGACCCGCCGACGATTCCTGGCAACGTCCGCACGCCCTGGGCTTCGGTGACCAGCTCGCCCAGCGGTGCCAGCTCGGCCCTGATGTCGGCGATCGAGTCGAGGCGGAGCTCGTCGAGCGAGGCAGTGGCGTCGGTGAACTGATCGTCGAAGGTCTCGACGAAGCGCGAAACGGCCTGTTCGTTCTGGGCCAGACGATTGTCGTAGTAGGCGTAGAACGCTGCACCGCTGAAGGCCGTACCGACCGCGAAAGCCAACAGCGTGAACGAGATGCCGATCACCGTCCGGGGCAGAATCCGGTGGGCCACTTTGGGCCTTCCCGGGCTGACGGGAACGAACCCGCGTCGGCGCCACCGCCGCACGGCGAGGCTGCGGCGTACCCGCCGCTGGGGCGCGACGAACGGGGCGACACCACCCTTGCGGCGAGCGAACGGCGAACGGAATGTGCGGACGAGCGCGGTCATCATTGCTCCTGAGCGCTGGTCGAACCGGGGGGACCGGTCGTGGTGGGACTACCCGCGGCGGGATTCTGGCCGGCGGGCGGAGTGGACGAGGCCGACTGGCTACCGGTGACAGCGGCGCTGCTGCCCTCGGTCGGCTCCGGTTCGGGGAGAGCGATCGGCGGTTCGGGCTGCACCGGCTCAGGGAGGGCAGGCACGGCCGGTATGAGGCGAACTTCGCAGCTCTGGCCGTCGCAGTCCGAGGCCAACCCGCCGCGAGGCGAGCGCGGACCGGCAACGGTGATCTCCTCCTCCTGGTCGGCCACCACCGCGCGGCGACGATCACCGTCGGACGACGTCTGGGATGGAGGCACGATCTCGGCCGGCTCGGGGAACGGCTCCACCGGCGTGCCAGCGGTGGCCGCCACCATGTACTGCTGCCAGGCGATCGCCGGATGCGACCCGCCGGTCACGTTGCCGACACCGTTGATGTTCTGCAGCGGCCGGAGCGCATCGGCGTGGCCCATCCACACTGCGGTCGAGACCGACGGGGTGTAGCCAACGAACCAGGCGGCACGATAACTCTGGCCGGTGCCGGTCTTGCCGGCCACGGGTCGATCGGTGAGCTGGGCCCGCTGGCCGGTGCCGCTCTCCACCACGCCGACCAGCACGTCGGTCACGTTGTCGGCCACGATCGGGTCCACCACCTGCTCGCCAGCCTGATTGGTGTTGTCGATCAACACGTTGCCGTCGGCGTCGATCACCCGCAGCACACCGGTGGGCGGCACCCGCTGGCCGCGATTCGCGAACGTGCCGTAGGCGGACGCCATCTCCAATGTGGAACTCTCGGCGGCGCCGAGGGCGAGCGAGGCCCCGTAGCCGGCATCGGGGTCGAGCCGATCCAGCCCGAGCCGGCGGGCGAACTCCACGGTGTCGGCCACCCCGACGTCGAGCACGAGCTGGGCGAACACCGTGTTGACCGACGCCCGCATCGCGTCGCGCAGGGTGATGCGACCGCGGTTGGCGTGGTCGTAGTTGGAGATCGTGCACTGGCCCGAGCATCCGGGGACGGTCCACGACGCCGGTGCGGCGTAGCGGGTGTCGGGATCCATGCCTTTCTCGAATGCCGCTGCCATGACCAGCGGCTTGAACGAGCTACCAGGCTGAAATCCGGTGGAGCCACCGATCGCCAGGTTCACCTGGCTGCCCTCGTGATCACGACCGCCCACCATGGCCTTGACGTGCCCAGTGGACGGTTCCAGTGACACCAGGGCCATCTCCAGTGGATACTCGGTGCCCACCAGCCGCTCGGCCACCGACCGCTCGGCCACGGCCTGGAGGCTGGGGTCGATGGTGGTCTCGATCGTGAGGCCGCCGCGGTAGAGCAGGTCGGGCCCGAGCTGGTCGAGCAACTCGGCCTCCACCCAGTCGACGAAGAAGGGGTGGTCGATCGCCCCCTTGAGCGGGCGGGCAGCCAGCACTGTCACCGACGGGGACGGCTTGGCCCCCTGCTCGGGAAGCCATAGGTGCCGGGCCATCTCCCGCTCGTAGTCGGCATCGTCCAGATAGCCCTGCTCCCGCATCGCCGTCAGTACCACTCGTCGGCGCTGTTCGGCGGCGTCGAGGTCGTTGCGGGGGGACAGCCGTGTGGGGGCTTGGATGATTCCGGCCAGCGTCGCCGCCTCCGAGACGTCGAGCTCACGAACGTCTTTGGCGAAATAGACCTCGGCGGCGGCACCGATCCCATAGGCGCCCTCCCCGAAGTACGACGTGGTGAGGTAGCCGTGAAGGATCGCCGACTTCGTCGCCCGTTTCTCCAGTTCGACTGCGAGCAGCGCCTCGTTGAGCTTGCGCTCGAACGTACGCTCGTTGGTGAGATAGATGTTCTTGATGTACTGCTGGGTGATGGTGGAGCCGCCCTGCACCACCTGGCCGACCTCGAGGTTGATTCGAGCCGCGCGGCCGATGCCCTCGAAGTCAACGCCCTGGTGCTGCCAGAAGCGCTGATCCTCGATTGCGATCACCGCATCGCGCACCACGTCGGGTATCTGGCTGAGCGGCACGTCGCTGGACCGGTCGAACCCCCGGAACACCGCGATCTGACGGCCCTGCGAGTCGAACACCTCGGACGGCACCGCGCTGATCTGGGGTCGTTCTTCGGGCAGGTCGGCGGTCGGCACCGGCACGTAGATCAAGGTTCCGACGGCCACGGCGGCCGCCACCGGGGGCGCGATCAACCCCACCACGGCAACGGCCACGACGAGGCGGAGGCCACCGAGCACGAGAGCGTCGAGGCGCCCCGACCACCGATCGGCCAATCGACGCGGAGAGAGATCAGCCATCGCCGTCCTCGGTCGTCGTTGTCGATGTTGTCGACGTGGTGGAGGCTGTTGACGATGTGGTGGGGTTGACCACGGGCAGTGCCGTCGTGGACGGAACCGTGAGCACGGCGCCGATCTGATGCACCGGCTCGGAGGCGGGGCCCGGTGCCGCGCCGGGCGAGCCCGACGCGTCGGTTCCGGTGTCGGGGTCGTCCGCAGCGTCGGCGGGCGCGGGGGCCGCGGGTGGCGGAGGCTTCAGGCATCCCGGCAGCGAGAAGGTGGCCTGGAGGTCGTCGATACGCACGACACCCGAGTTCGCGCCGACGCCCTCACACGAGAAGGTGAAGCGGGCAACGCCCTCGGCGTCAGTGGTCACGGTCGGCTCGGCCACCAACCCCGGCCCGGCCACAACGAGGGCAACCTCGCTGTTGCGCACGCCAACCACTTGCACCACGCCGTCGGCGCCGACGAACCGGCGGCTCACGGTCACAGCCACCACCGCACGACCGCCGAGCTGGACGTCGCCACGGTGGGTGAAGCTCAGGTCGGGCGTGGGGTCGATCGGCCCCACAGGAAGCGTGAGCTGGCGATCGGTGTCGTCGTTGACGAACAGCACCATCGACTCGGCCATCGTGAGTTCGCCGTCCACCCAGGCCCGGACGCGGTACCGGCCGCCCACGATGCCACCGAGAGACCACGTGCCGTCGGGGTTCGTGTCGACGTCGAGATCGGCGATGCCCCGGTTCGAGTGCCGTTCGACCCGAACCGTGGCCCCAGCCACCGGCCCGTCGGGGCCCACGACGGTGCCAGCGAGGGAACTCGTACCGCCGCGGATGCGAGCAGAGCCGGCGCCCAGGCCGGCGAGACTCTCCTGGGTGAGCATCGGATGGAGCGTGCGGGTGTCGACGGCTGGGTCGAGCGCGAACGGCGACGGCGGCACGACCGTGCGCTCGTGGTCGAGGCTCAGGCCTCGAAGCTGCACGGGCACGGGCTCGTGGTCGGTGCGATAGGCGGCGAGCACAGGTTCGTGGCGGGTCCAGACGTACGCGAGCGCGCCGAGCAGTGCCAGGGCGAGGGCGGGTTTGACCAGGCGCACGAAAGGCCAATCGGCCACAACGGCAGAGAGCTGAGCCCAGGGGCTCAGCTCTCTGTGTCAGATCTTGTTGTTGGAGCGCCGGGCGAACCCGGCGCACACCCGATGTGGGGTGGTTACGAGGGAACCTCGATGAAGATGCACTCGCCGGGGCACTCTTCAGCCGATTCGATCACACGCTCGAGGGCGGCGTCGCCCTCGGGGATGCGGGCCATGCCCTCGGCGCCGGCGGGATTCGTCTCTCCGTCGAACAGCTTCTCGGCGCCGAAGTTCTCCGACGCTTCCTTCACGTAGTACAGCCCATCGTCCTTACCGAAGAAGACGTCGGGCGCGATCTCGGCGCAGAGACCGTCGCCGGTGCACAGGTCCTGATCGATCCAGACCTTCATACCGCTCATCGTGTCAGATCCTCTTCCTTGGTCGTCTCGGGTCTGGGTGGTTACCCGAGCAGGCTCCCAGTGCCGCCATATAGAACGGCACTGTATGACTAGAGAGGATATCGGCGCTAACCGGGATTCCTGTGAGCGATCGGGAATGACCGCACTACTGTCGACCTCGTGACTCCCGATGTCTCAACGCGGACCGAGGCCCTGGCCGACTTCCCCGCCCGCTACGCCCGGACGGCCCGGTTCTCCACCGGCGCCCCTCGCAATCTCACTGTGGTGGCCGGTGGCGCCATGGTGTTGTTCTGCCGAGCCGAGAGCGCGGATGACGCCGTGCTCGGGCTGTGGAGCCTGGACGTGGCCACCGGCGCCGAGCGGCTCGTGGTCGACCCCCGCTCGCTCGGCACCGACGATTCGTCGCTGCCCGCAGCGGAGCGGGCACGACGGGAACGGGCGCGCGAGAGCGGATCCGGCATCGTCAGCTTCGCCACCGACCGGAGCGGCAGGCGGGCCTGTTTCGCGTTGGCCGGCTCGCTGTTCGTGGTCGATCTCGCCTCTGGCGACGTCACGGCACCAGAGGTGCCCGGCACCGTGTTCGACCCCCGGCTCGACCCCGCCGGGGAGCAGGTGGCCTATGTCGACGGGGATCGGCTGCGGGTGATGGCCGTGGCAACCGACGGATCGATCACCGAGGTGCTGGTGGTGGAGGACACGTCACCCACCGTTGGCGTTGGCCGAGCCGACTTCGTCGCCGCCGAGGAGATGGGCCGGTCCCGAGGCTTCTGGTGGAGCCCTGACGGCACCCACCTCGCGGTCGCACGAGTTGACGAGAGCCCGGTAGACGAGTGGTGGATCGCCGATCCAGCCCATCCCCACCGAGCCCCGAACCCCGTTCGCTACCCCGCGGCCGGCACTGCGAACGCCACCACCGCCCTCGAGGTCGTCGACGTTGCCAGCGGCGCCTCGGTGGCCGTGGCGTGGGACGACGACGGGCGCTTCGAGTACCTGGCCGATGTGGTGTGGCAGGCCGGCCATCCGCCGCTCGTGGTGCGTCAGACCCGCGATCAACGGCTCGTGTCAATGGCCGAGGTCGACACGGCCTCCGGGGCTGTCGCCGAGATACGGGCGATCTCCCACGACGTCTGGGTGGACCTCGTGGCCGGCACCCCTCGCTGGACATCGGCCGGCCTGGCCACGGTCGAACCGGTGGACGGCGAGCAGCGGCTCGTGGTGGATGGCGTGCCAACGGCATCGGGCAACGTGCGTTCGGTACTCGGAGTGACCAGCACCGGCGACGACACCGGTGACGCCCACGTGCTCGTGGCCGGGTGGGGCGAGCCCGATGAGGTGCACCTACGGCTCGTTCCCGTCGGCGCCGCGGCGTCGGCGCCGATTGCGGTGACCACCGAGCCCGGTGTGCACCACGGACAGGCCGCTGGTTCCACCCTGGTGGTGGTGCGGTCCTCGCCCGAGGAGCCAGGGGCCGAGGCCACGGTTCGCACCGTGGCCGACGGCGAACTCACCACGGTGGCCACAATCGCCGACCACAGCCCTGATCCCGGGTTCCGGGCCGACCCGTTCTTCGTGCGGCTCGGCGCCGACGAGCTCACCTCGGCGCTGTTCCTCCCCGCCGACCACGACGGCGAACGGCCGCTCCCCGTGCTGCTCGACCCCTACGGAGGGCCCCACGCCCAGCGGGTGTTGAAGGCCCACAACCCTCACCTCGTGTCCCGCTGGCTCGCCGAGCAGGGCTACGCCGTACTCGTGACCGATGGCAGGGGCACCCCCGGGCGCGGGCCGGACTGGGAGCGGGCGGTGTGGGGCAACCTGGCCGATCCGGTACTCGACGATCAGATCGCCGCGCTCGACGCCGTGCTCGACGCCCACCCGTTCCTCGATGCCGACCGGGTGGGGATCCGCGGGTGGTCCTTCGGCGGCTACCTTGCTGCCCTCGCCGTGCTGCGCCGCCCCGACCGGGTGCATGCCGCGGTGGCCGGGGCGCCGGTGACCACGTGGCGCCTCTACGACACCCACTACACCGAGCGCTACCTCGGCCACCCCGCCACCGACACCCAGCACTACGACCAGAGCGACCTGTGGATCGAGGGCCAACCGGTCTCGCTGGACCGGCCCCTGCTGCTGATCCACGGCCTGGCCGACGACAACGTGGTGGCGGCCCACACCCTGCGGTTCAGCACCGAGCTGCTCGCGGCCGGCGCCACCCACGAGGTGCTCCCGCTGTCGGGGGTCACCCACATGACTCCCCAGGTGTCGGTGGCCGAGAACCTGCTGCGACTCCAGCTCGACTTCTTCACGCGGCACCTGTCGTGACAACGGGCGAACTCGACGACCTCGCCCGGCTCACGCCCGACCTCGCCTCACTTGGTTGGACCGACGATCACCAGGCCTGGTTCGACGATCTCGAGCCCAACGACCCACCCCTCGTCCCCGCCCGGCTTGCCCGGGTGAGCCGCGGGTTCTCGCTCGCATTCACCGGCGGTGACGCCCAGCTCGTGGCGTCGGGCAGCACTCGGGCCGAGATGGACATCGCCCCAGCCACCGGTGACTTCGTGGCCTTCCGCCCCGACGATGGCGACAGGCCGACACTGCACGCCATCGCCCCCCGGTCGAGCGCACTCACCCGCCGCGCTGCGGGCCGTATCCCCGAGCCACAGGTCTTGGCGGCCAACGCCGAAACGGTGCTGGTGATGCATGGGCTCGACCGCGAGCTCAACGAACGCCGTATCGAACGACAGCTCGTGGTCACCTGGGACAGCGGCGCCGACCCGGTACTGGTGTTCACCAAGGCCGATCTCGTGGCCGATCCGAGCGCGGTGCTCGCCACCGCCAACCTCCTGGCGCCCGGGGTACCGGTGATCCTCGTGTCGAGCGTGGACAGCACCGGGCTCGACGCCATCGCCCAGGTATGCGGCCCCGGGGCAACGGTGGCGCTGCTGGGTCTGTCCGGCGTCGGCAAGTCAACGTTGGTGAATGCGTTGTCCGACGGCGAAGTGCAGCTCACGGGTGAGGTGCGGGCCGCCGACCGCCGAGGCCGCCACACCACGGTGACCCGAGAGCTGATCCCTCTGCCCTCGGGCGGCCTGATGCTCGACGCGCCAGGGATTCGCGAGATCGGCCTGTGGCAGGCCTATGACGGGTTGGCCCGTGCGTTCCCCGAGATCACCGAGGCCGAGACGCTGTGCCGGTTCGCCAACTGCACCCACGATCAGGAGCCCGGATGCGGCGTGCGGGCCGCGATCGCCGAGGGCAGGATCGACGAACGCCGTCTCGCCCACTGGCGAGACCTGCACGCCGAGCTCGCACTGCAGGAGGAGCAGCTGGAAGAGTACGCAAAGCGGGCCGAATCGCGGAGCAAGGCCGACGCCGACGACGTGCGGGACGGCGCCCGATCGAACCGTCGGGCCCGCACCCAGGGGCGGGGGCGCAACAAGCGGAACCGTCGACGCTGAGCTGCCCTCCGCCGCCCACGGGCAGCGGTCGGCAATACTCGATGTGACGACGAGCCGCCCTGGCCCGTCGATCACGGTCCGAGTCAGGAGGTTCCCCGTGGCCCGTACCCGCATTGCCCTGACGGTTGCGGCGCTTGCGCTCATCGTCGCCGCCTGCGGTCGTACCGCGCCCGACGACGCCCTCGACGACCTCGGATCCGATCCCGATATCGCCGGGGTGTCGATCACCAGCCCCGACGCTGTGGTCACCACGGTTCCCCTGGCCGAGGGCGAAACCACCACCACGACGGCCCCCATTGCGCCCGAGGAGATCCTCTACACCGTGCAGCCGGGCGACACGTTGTCGGTGATCGCCGACCGCTACAACGTGACCACAGACGATCTGGCCGCATACAACGGCATAACCGACGCAAACGACATCTCGCCTGGGCTCGAAATCGCCATTCCGCCCCAGCCCGCCCCCGTCGAGGTCGACGTGGCGGATCCCGACGCAGCCGAGGGCGAGTCGACGGAGTCCGGCTGATGAACGTGATCGTGGTGGGCGGGGGCATCGTCGGCCTCGCCACCGCCTGGCGGATCCAACAGGCGAGGCCCGACATCCACCTGTCCGTGCTCGAGAAGGAGCCGGCGCTCGCCGTCCACCAGACGGGCCACAACTCGGGCGTGCTCCACTCCGGCATCTACTACAAGCCCGGCAGCAACAAGGCGCTCACCTGCCGGGCCGGACGAGCAGCGATGATCGAGTTCTGCGCCGAGCAGGGCGTTGCCATCGACATCTCGGGCAAGGTGATCGTGGCCACCACAGCCGACCAGGTCGCCCCGCTGGATGCACTGGAGGAGCGGGCCGAGGCCAACGGGGTGAAGGCCCGGCGCATCGGGCGCAGTGAACTCTCCGAGCGGGAGCCCCACTCCGCCGGGATCGATGCCCTCCACGTGCCCGACGCCGGCATCGTCGACTTCGGCGGCGTGTGCCTGACGCTGGCCCGACTGCTCACCGAGAACGGGGCCACCATCAAGACCGGCGCCGAGGTGGTGGGGCTCACCGAGACCGACTCCGAGGTGCGGATCTCCGTGGCCGGGGGTGAAGAGCTCGTGGCCGACCTGGTGGTGACCTGCGGAGGGCTCCAGAGTGATCGGCTCGCTCGCCACGTGCAGCCCGAACTGCGGGAGCAGATCCTGCCGTTCCGGGGCGAGTACTACGGGCTCACCGAGGCCCGCCGGTCGCTGGTCAAGAACCTGATCTACCCCGTACCCGACCCACGTTTCCCGTTCCTCGGGGTGCACCTCACCCGGATGATCGACGGATCGATCCATGCCGGCCCCAACGCCGTGCTGGCACTCGCCCGCGAGGGCTACCGCTGGAGCGACGTCGACGTTCGACACCTGGCCGAGGTGGCTCGGTTCCCCGGGTGGTGGCGCCTCGCGGCCTCGTACTGGCGCACCGGGATGGGCGAGTACTACCGCTCGCTGTCGAAGGGTGCCTTCGTTCGTGCGTTGCAGCGGCTCGTGCCCGAACTCACCGCCGACGACCTGGAACCATCTCCGGCCGGTGTGCGGGCTCAGGCCGTGTCGCGCGAGGGCAGCCTGCTCGACGACTTCGTGTGGTCGGAGACCAATCGCGTGGTGTCGGTGCTCAATGCACCGTCGCCGGCGGCCACGGCGTCACTCGCCATCGGCGCCGAGATCCGCGACCGCGCCCTCACCCACCTGGGCTAGCCGGGGCGTGATGATCGGATCGGCGACCAGTTCGAGCGCTGTGGTCCAGCCCCGAGGGTCCATGCCGATGTTGCGCATGCTCGACTCGGCCTCGGTGCGGGGGACGCGGCCGAACACGGCGCCGGCGAGGTCGACCAGCTGCCGGCTGGTGAGGTCGTCGGTGGCTGCGAGTTGCTCACCGGCCCGCACCAATGCGCTCTCGCACTCGTCGTGGTCTCCTCGCTGCAGGGCCACCGCAGCCTGGGCGATGAGGGCAAAGACACGATCCAGATAGGTGGCGGGGCCCTTCAGCGTCTCGTCAACGAGATGCTGGGCCTGAGCCTGATCGCCCTCGGCCGCCGCCACCAGCGAGCCCACGGCCGAGGCAAACGAGCCGCGGCGAGGCGTCTCGTCGTCCCACCCGAGTTGTGAGGCCGCCTCGGGCACCGCTCCTCGCTGCAGGAGCGCAAGCGCGAGCGACACCACGAGATCGGGCTCGCCCACGATGGTCTGATCGCTGAAACCCTCCTCGTGGCGCGCCGCCCACCGGATGGCCCGCTCGGGCTCCCCCAGACGGGCAGCAGACGCGCAGTTCACCACCACGGCCATGCGCATGCTCTCGGCGTCGCCGGCCTGCACCGACCGGGCGAAGGCGTCTTCCAGGGCTTTGGTGCCTTCGTTGATACGGCCCAGCGACACGAGCGCCCGACCCTCGATCGTGCGGGAGAGCACGGCCAGGGTCACGTCGTCGGTACCTTCGGCCGCAGCCCTGGCGCTGCGAGCCAGGTCGAATGCCTCGGAGGCCTGCCCGCTCCACAGCCGGAGCGTGGCGTCGAGATTGGCCATGATGCCCTCGGCCCAGGGGTCACCACGGCGTCGGGTTTCGGGGAGCACGCTGTCCACCAGCCGGCGGGCCTCCTCCCAGTCGCCAGTGTGGAACGCCACCCAGGCCTGCACGCCGTGGGCCCACACGAGAGCACCCTGGTCGTCAACCGACCCAAAGAGCTCGACCGCCTCGTCGACGAGCACGTTGGCCTCGGTGACCCGGCCGAGCCGGAAGGCGTGCCACGCCAGGCTCTGGAGGGCCCAGCCCTCGGCCCGGGGGTCGGACGCCTGTTCGGCCACCTGCCGCGACCGGGCAAAGGCGGCGCGGGCAGCGGCGTCGTCGTTGCGCATCATCTCGCTGATACCCATCAGGCGCAGCGCCAGGGCCTCCTGATCCGGGGCATCGAGCGCAGCCAACCGCTCAGCTGCGCTCGCCAGCTCCACCACGGCGGCGGCGTGATCACCGGCCTTGCGTTCCAGGTCGCCCAGCACGAGCTGGGCCTTGGCTGCGACGAGCGGATCGAGCGAGCTCATGGCGGCCAGCCGATCGAGGTCGGCCCGGGCCGCGGCCAGCTCATGGATCTCGGTGCGAGCCTTGGCCCGGCCGAACACCATCGTGGCGAGCACGTCGTCGTCACCATCGCCGAGCTCCACGCCGGCGTCGAACCATCGCAGCGCCTCACGGGGCTCACCAACGTCGAGCGCCCGCTCGCCGGCCTGCTCCAGCCAGTAGAGCGCCTGCGACAGCACCGAGTCGAGGTCGAGGCCGGGAACCTCCGAGAGTTCGAGCATGAGATGGGCGGCCCACCGGTAGTGCTCGGCGATGGCCACCACCACGGAGTTGCGCAGCGTTGACTCGTCCTGGTCCGACAGGTACGACGCGATGCCGTGGTGGCGCTGGGCCCGAACCGTCTTGGTGAGCCGACCGTAGGCCACGTCGCACACCACGTTGGAGCGGAACCGGTAGCGGGCACCGTCGAGTTCGAGCAGCTCGGCGTCGACCAGGCCGTCGAGTTCGGCATCGAGGCCGGTCGCGCCGCGGCTCTCGCGGGCCAGGGTCATGAGGCCGCTCACCGGCCCGGTACGGCCGAGCACCGAGGCGTCCTCCAACAGGGCTCGCTGGCCGGGTTCGAGCGCATCGAGCCGGGCCGACACGATCCCCCGCAGGGTGGCTGGCAGCGCATCGCGGTCGACACCGTCGGGGCCCGCAGTCACCACCCCGGCGCGCGTCTCGACCAGGCCGGCCAGCTCTTCGAGGAAGTAGGGATTGCCGCCGCTGCGATCCACCAGCTCGGCCGTGATCGACGGCTCCAGCTCGGGTCGCAGCTCCGCCAGCAGACGAGCGGCCGCATCATCGCCGAGGGGGCCGAGTTGGAGCACCGTGAGACCGTGACGCCCGCTGGGCAGTTGGTCTTCGTGGTCGGGGCGGGTGGTCATGAACACGCTCAGGCGATGGCGAGCGAGCTCGGTGAGCACGTGGCCGATCAGGCCCCACACGGCCGGCGCGGCCCAGTGCATGTCCGACAGCACGAGCACCACGGGCCGCTCCGCCAGCTCGCGTTCGAGCACGGTGGTGACCGCCAGCATCACCTCGGAGCGGTTGCGGTTTCGGTCGCCGCCCCGCAGCGGGGTGTCGTAGCCGAGCGCGTGAAGCAGCGCCGTGGTGGACCGCTCGATGGTCTCCGGCGTGGCTTCGGTCAGGTGGCTGAGCAGGCTCGCCCGGAGGTGGAGTTCGGTGTCGGCCGCCGGCGCGTCGAGGGCGAGGCCGAAGAGGTTGCGCACGAGGTCGGCGATGGGCCACCACACGTTGGCTTCGCCGTAGGGCAGACAGCGCCCCTCCAGTACCCGGGCGTCGTAGGTGAGGGCCAGGAAGCCGGATGCCTCGCTCACCAGGCGGGTCTTGCCGATACCGGCCTCACCCACCACCATTGCGAGCTGCGCCCGGGAGCCGTCCACGGCCAGGCGACCCTGGGCCTCGAGCAGTTCGAGCTCGTGGCGGCGGCCGACGAACACCGGGCCGCGTTGGGGGTGGAGCCCGGGAAGCCGCTCGGCCCGAACGGCAACGTAGGCCTCGATCGGCTCGTCCCGACCCCGGGCGGGGAGGCTGCCCACGGGCGTGTAGCTGATGGCGTCGCCCGTTGCAGCTTGCGTGGTGGCGCCCACGAGCGTTTGCCCCTGCTGGGCCAGGCTCTGGAGCCGGCTGGCGGCGTTGACCACGTCGCCCATGGCCGTGTAGTCGCCGCCGGCGGTGGTGGTGCCGACGAGCACCTCGCCGGTGTTGATGCCGATACGCATCGCCACCTGGGGGCGCCAGCCCCGCGACTCGGCCGACAGCGTGGCGATCGTCTCGTGCATGCGCAGCGCCGCTCGCACCGCCCGCTCAGCATCGTCTTCGTGGGCCACCGGGGCGCCGAAGAGCGCCAGGATGCCGTCGCCCAGTACCTTGTCGACCACACCGCCGAACGAGGTGATGTCGACGGCGAGCCGCTCGAACGTTCGGTCGACGAAGTGTTTTACCTTTTCCGGGTCCATCCGTTCGGCCAGACCGGTGAAGCCCACGAGGTCGGCGAACAGCACGGTGACCACCCGTCGTTCCTCGTCGGGGACCGCCAAGGGCGCGCCGCACCACGGACAGAACCGGGCATTGGGCTCGACCGGTTGGCCGCATGAGGGGCACGACGCCATTGCCCCAATTCTACGCCGTCGGCCCGATCCCTGTTTGTGGTTGACACCGAGGGCACCAATAGGTGGGTCTGCCCGCCCCCTGGCCCCGCCGGCCGGCCTCGATGGGCCGCTGACAGCGCCGGCAGGGCTGGCCGCCCCTCCCGTACACCGCGAGCCCACCCGGAACCGTGGTGCGGGGCCCGCCCCCCACGTTGGCCATGAGCTGGGTGTTGGCCGTGGTGAGCAGCCGCCGGCGGTCAGCGCCGTCAACGGTGCCGAGGGCACGATCGGGGTGGATCCCGCAGGCGGCGAGCACCTCGCTCTTGAACACGTTGCCAACGCCGCAGAACAACCGTTGGTCGAGCAGTACGTCCGCCATCGTCCGGCCCTGGTCGGCTCCAGCCAGGCGGGCCAGAGCGGCGTCGATGTTGGGATCGGCCACGGTGAGGTCGGGGCCCAACTCGGCTCGGAGGCGGCCGCCGCCGCCTCGCACACCCCGTGCCGGGCGATCCCCCCGCCGCACCTCCACGTGCGGGGCGGAGAAGCAGACCGCCACCCAGGGCTCGGTGTCGATGCGGGCCACCACGGCCCTCGCCGACCGGCGCCAGCGTTCACCAGGGCGGTACAGGTGCCAGCTGCCGTTCATCTTCATGTGCGTTTCCAGCACGAGCCCGTCGTCGAACGAGATCATGAGGTACTTGCCCTCGGCCCACACCCGCTCCACCGTGGCCCCGCGCCGAGGCACCGCACCCGCCCGTCTGGGGGTGGCCACTCGCTGCACCGCCTCGCCGGTGATCGCCGCCGCCAGCCGGTTCGCAGATCGATGAATCGTGTCGCCCTCGGGCATCGGGTCCAAGTCTGGCCGCCGGTAGCCTCCGCGCGATGAACCGATCATCCGAGTCCGAGGTTCCGTGGTGGCGTCGTGGGGTTGTGTACCAGGTCTACGTTCGCTCGTTCGCCGACGGCAACGGTGACGGCACCGGTGACATCACCGGGCTGCGTCAGCGCCTCCCCTACCTCCAGGATCTTGGGGTCGACGCACTGTGGATCAACCCCTGGTACCTCTCGCCACTGGCCGACGGGGGCTACGACGTGGCCGACTACCGCACGATCGATCCGGCCTACGGCACCACCGACGAGGCGGCCACGTTGATCGCCGAGGCCAACGAGCGGGGGATCCGGATCATCGCCGACCTCGTGCCGAACCACACCTCCGATCAGCACGAGTGGTTCAAGGCTGCCGTGGCCGCGCCTCCTGGCGATCCGGTGCGCGAGCGGTACCACATCCGCGATGGGCGGGGCCCCGACGGCTCCGAACCGCCAACCGACTGGCGCAGCGTGTTCGGCGGCCCGGCCTGGAGCCGGCTCGACGACGGCCAGTGGTATCTCCACCTCTTCGCTCCCGAGCAGCCCGACCTCAACTGGGAGCATCCCGAGGTGGTCGAGGAGTTCCTGGCCGTGCTCCGGTTCTGGCTCGACCGCGGCATCGACGGCTTCCGCATCGATGTGGCCCACGGCCTGGTGAAGGACATGACCTTCCCCGACCTGGGCGACGATGGCACCGGACTGCTCGGCTCGCCTCGCATGCCGAACCACCCCCACTGGGACCGCGACGGCATCCACGACATCATCCGCGGCTGGCGGTCGGTGCTCGACGAGTACGACGGCGACCGGATGATGGTGGCCGAGGCCTGGGTGCGCAACGATCGGCTGCCGCTGTATCTGCGCCCCGACGAGTATCACCAGTCGTTCAACTTCGACTTCCTCGAGAACGAGTGGGAGGCCCAGGCCTTCGCCGACGTGATCGTCTCGGCCACCGAGGCTGCCGCTGAGGTCGGGTCGGCTCCCACGTGGGTGCTGTCGAACCACGACGTGATGCGCGAGGCCACCCGCTACGGGCTGCCGCACGGCACCAACTGGCGCCGTTGGCCCCTCGACGGGCCGGCCGAGGCCCTCGACGTGGAGCTCGGCCTGCGCCGGGCTCGGGCCGCGGCATTGCTGATGCTGGGGCTCCCGGGGTCGGCCTACGTGTACCAGGGCGAGGAGCTGGGCCTGCCCGAGGTCTGGGACCTGCCCCTCGATGTGCTCGACGATCCGGTGTGGACCCGTTCCGGGCACACGATGAAGGGCCGCGACGGGTGCCGGGTTCCCCTCCCGTGGGACGACTCCGAACCGGCTGCGGGCTTCGGCACGGCCAAGCCGTGGCTACCCCAGCCTGCGGGGTGGGCGAGCCACTCGGCTGCCGCCCAGAGTGGCCAGGCCGGATCCACGCTCGAGCTGTACCGCCAGGCGCTGGCGATCCGATCCGATCTGGGTACCGCCGACGAGGACGTTGAGCTGATCGACCTCGGCCCGGACGTGTTGGCCTACCGACGAGGCAGCGGCCTGACCTGTGTCGTCAACTTCGGTTCCACCCCTGTTCAGCTTCCCGACCACAACGAGGTTCTGCTGGTCAGCAATCCGCTCCCGGAGCCCACTATCGTCGGACCTGATACTGCGGCCTGGCTGCGGACCTAGGCGAAGTAGGCGACTCGTCCGAGTCTCGTCCATGCGCAGTATGAACACCACTCGGCGCCGCCCTCGTGAGGTGAGGAGGGCTCCGCTGGCACCGAGATGAGCGCACCAAAGGGAGAGCGCAATGACCGACGCAGAGACCACCGCTTCCGCGATGCCGCCGAGCGCACCACCGGCGCCGCCGGCGGCGACCGGCAATGCGGCCGCATATTCGATGGCGGCCTCCAAGGTGTACGGCCAGGGTGATACCGCCGTGAACGCCCTCCGGGAGGTGTCGGTCCAGTTCGACCGGGGTCGCTTCACGGCGATCATGGGCCCGTCCGGGTCGGGTAAGTCCACGCTCATGCAGTGCATGGCCGGGCTCGACCGGCTCACCGGCGGCGAGACCTTCGTTGGCGACGTTGCCCTGTCCGGGCTGAGCGACAAGGCCCTCACCGAGCTCCGCCGCGACAAGATCGGCTTCATCTTCCAGGCGTTCAACCTCATTCCGACGCTCGATGCCCAAGAGAACATGACGCTGCCGCTCGACCTCGCCGGCGGCAAGGTGGACACGGAGTGGTTCAACGAGGTGGTGCAGGCCACCGGCCTTGCTGATCGCCTCGATCACCGCCCCAACGAATTGTCGGGCGGCCAGCAACAGCGTGTGGCTGTGGCCCGGGCCCTGGCCAGCCGGCCCGACATCATCTTCGGCGACGAGCCCACCGGCAACCTCGACTCCAAAACCGCAGCCGAGATCTTGGAGTTCATGCGACGGGCCGTCGACGAGCTCGGCCAGACGATCGTGATGGTGACGCACGACCCCGTGTCGGCCTCGTACTCCGATCACGTGCTGTTCCTGCGTGACGGTCGCATCGTCGACGAGATGCCGAATCCCACCTCCGATGCGGTGTTCGACCGCATCAAGACGCTCGAGGGCTGACGCCATGCTCGACGACTATGTGTTGTGGGGCCTCGCGGCCATCGTCGCGGCCCTGATCGTGCACACCCTGGTGACCGGCCTCGGCGACAAGACCGTGCGCCGGCTCTCGTTCCGCAACATCCGAGCCAGCGTGGGGCGCCTCATCCTCACCACGATCGCCGTCACGGCAGGCGTGGCGTTCGTGTCGGGATCGTTCATCCTCACTGACAGCCTCTCGGCCACGTTCGACGAGCTGTTCGCCAACTCGACGAACGAGATCGACGCCCAGGTGCAGGTGGCGGAGCTCGAGTTCGGTCAGGACGAACGAACCATTCCCGACACGCTCATTGCCGAGGTCGACGCCCTGCCCGAGGTGGATCGAGCCATCCCGACGGTGCAGCTCGATCCTGGCGTCAGCTTCCGGCCCTACATCCTCATCGACGAGACCGCGGAGCCGAGCGATGACGGCTCGGTGTCCACGATCGAGCCTGCTGGCGGGCCGATCATCGCCTTCTCGTGGGATGGTGAGGATTCGGAGGCGCTGAGCCTGGCCGAAGGTGCACCCCCGAACGGCCCGGACCAGATCGCCATCGACACCACCTACGCCGATGCCTACCGCCTGATCACGGGCGAGGACATCGTGGTGGGCGAGAGCTACCGGTTCCAGACCGACGAGGGCGAGCAGACGTTCGTGGTGTCGGGCATCGGCGAGCTGCCGATCACGGCCGGCGCCTTCTTCGTGTTCTTCGACTTCGAGACCGGTCAGCAGCAGTTCGACAAGGTGGGTCAGGTCGACGTGATCGCCCTCACCCGGGCGAGTGGCGTGTCGACCGCCGAGATGATCGCCGCCGTCGAGACCGTGCTGCCCGAAGAGGCCGAGGTGCTCGACCGCACGGCCATCATCGATCAGGCGAACTCGGAGTTCGAGACGTTCTTCACGATCTTCCGCAACGTGCTGCTCGGCTTCGCCCTGGTGGCCCTGTTCGTCAGCCTGTTCATCATCTACAACACCTTCGCCATCCTGGTCACCCAGCGGCTGCGCCAGTTCGGCATGCTGCGGGCGGTGGGCTCCACCCGAGGCCAGATCCGTTCCCTGGTGCAGCTCGAGGCGCTGATCGTGGGCGTGATCGGCTCACTCCTCGGCATCATCGGTGGCCTCGGCGTGGCCTGGCTGATCAAGACAGGCCTGAACGCCGCTGGCGGCTTCCCCGACACCGGCACGGTGCTGGAACTGCGCACGGTGTGGATCGCCCTGATCGTGGGCCTCGGTGCCACGCTGATCTCGGCGCTTCTGCCTGCACTGATGGCCGGCCGGGTGTCGCCGATCGCGGCCATGCGCAACGAGGCTCCCTCAGCGGCGTCGATCAACCGCCAGGTGATCATCGGCGCCGTGGTGCTCGGCGTCGGGCTGATCGTGCTGGGCTTCGGCCTGTTCAGCAGCGGTCAGAGCGCCACCACGGTGATCACGCTGCTCGGCGTGGGGTCGGTGCTCACCTTCATCGGCGTGGCCCTCCTGAGTGCGATCGTGGCCGGTCCGTTCGTCGAGTTCGTCGGCCGGCCCTACGTGCTGGGCGGCATCCTGTTCGTGCTCGGCGTCGGCCTTCCCCTGATCCGGCTCACCGTCGGCGACGGCCTGCCCGACACAGTGTTCTCCTGGGTGGGGTTCACCGTCGGCACCACGATTGCGGCCATCGCCGCCATCACCGGCTTCTTGATCCTGGCCAGCGCCATATCGGGCCGATCGATCGGCTTCGGCGGCTCAGCCGCCGGGCTCGCTGGCCGGATGGCTCGTCGCAACGCCGCCCGCAGCCCGCAACGCACCGCTGCCACCGCCACGGCGCTCACCATCGGCATCGCCCTCGTGGCCGCTGCTGGCGTGGTGGCCGAGTCGCTCAAGGCCAGCGTGGCCGCCACGTTCGAGCAGGCCATCCAGGCCGATCTGTTCCTGTTCGACGAGGAAACCAACTCGCCGTTCTCCAGCCAGGTGGCAGCCGAATTGTCGGATCTCGATGGCATCGCCGAGGTCAGCGGGCTGCGAGCCAACGAGGTGCGGCTCGGTGTTGACGCCGACGGCGAGGACGACATCGTGGACGTGGTGGCCTACAACGCCGCCACCGGGGAGAACCTGTTCCGGCTCGGCGTGAGCGAGGGTGACACCAGCGGCCTCGTGTCCGACGGTGTGCTCGTCCTCGACACCGAGGCCGAGGCCAGAGGCCTCAGCGTTGGCGACACGCTCGACGTCGAGTTCCCCGACCTGGAGACCGAGACCCTCACGGTGTCGGGCCTGTTCACCGACGACCGGCTGTTCCCGGAGACCCCGCTGGTGATCGACCTCAGCGTCTACGAGCGACACGTCGCCACCGATGACGATCTGTTCGTGCTGGCGTCGATCGAGGAGGGGGCCGACCCCGAGGCCGTCAAGGAGAGCGCCATCGACCTGGCGGGCCAGTTCGCCTCGGTGACGGCCCAGGACAACCGGGAACTCCTGGAAACCCAGGAGAGCCAGGTGGACGGCCTCGTCACGGTGATCAACTACCTGCTCGGGTTTGCCCTGGTAGTGGCCTTCCTCGGGGTGATCAACACGATCGTGCTGTCGGTCGTGGAGCGCACGAGGGAGATCGGCCTGTTGCGGGCCGTGGGCACCACCCGTCAGCAGATCAGCTCCACCATCCGGTGGGAGGCCATGATCGTGAGCCTGTTCGGCGCGGCACTCGGCCTCGTGGTCGGGGTGCTGTTCGCCTGGGCCGCGGTGACGGCGATCCCCGATTCGTTCATCGACACGATCGCCATCCCGTACGAGACGGTGATGCTCGTGATCATCACCGCCGCCCTGGCCGGAGTGGTGGCTGCGGTGATCCCGGCGATCCGTGCGTCACGGCTCAACGTGCTCCAGGCGATCTCGCAGGAGATCTGAGCGCGAAATCTTACGCTGAAACCAGGGCGTCGCCGCGAGGCGGCGGCGCCCTGCAGGCGCTACCTTCTCCATGCATGGAGGTTCGACGCAGCCGTCTAGGGGTCTACGCCTGGATCGAGGACAACGGCCTCATCCTGTTGACCAAGATGGCCTCAAGCGACAAAGACGCAGGCCGGTGGTCCCTTCCGGGAGGAGGCGTCGACTGGGGCGAGCACCCCGAAGAGGCGCTGCACCGCGAGCTCTACGAGGAAACTGGGCTGGAAGGCACGCTCGACGAGCTCATCGGCATCGATTCGATCACGGCCACGCCGAGTGAGTTCAACCGGTTCACCCATACCCACCACGTGCGGCTCTTCTACCGCATGACGGCCCAGGGCACGCCGAAGGTCATGGAGACCGACGGCTCGACGGCCGATGCCGCGTGGCTCCCGTTGAGCAACGTGGCGGATCTGCCGCTCGTTGGGCACGTCGAGCGGGCCCAGCGGATGGCCGACGGCACGTGGAGCCCCCGCCCCGTCTCGTGACGCCGGGCTGACACCTCGGGACGTCATGCCCGCCGGCGCGACGGCAGGCGCTCCGCGATCTACGCTTCAGCTCATGACCGCCGATGCCGCTGCCGCGGCTGCTCCCGCTCCGATCGACACCAACCCAGCGTGGCAGGCGTTGGCCGACCACGCCGAGGGGATGCAGGGCACCACGATTGCCCAGCTCTTCGCCGACGACCCGGAGCGGGCCAAGCGGTTCACGGTCGACAACGTGGGTCTCCACGTTGACTTCTCCAAGCACCGGATCACCGCTGAAACGGTGGATCTCCTCACCGCCCTGGCCCGTCAGGCCGGCGTGGAGGAGCAGCGCGATGCCATGTTCGACGGCGAGCGGATCAACACAACCGAGGATCGGTCAGTGCTGCACACGGCCCTGCGCCGATCAGCGAGCGACCTCGTGTTCGTCGACGACGTGGATATCGTGTCCGACGTACACGCCGTGCTCGACCGGATGTCGGTGTTCGCCACCGCGGTACGGGCTGGATCTTGGACCGGCGCCACCGGCCAACGGATCTCCACGATCGTGAACATCGGGATCGGCGGGTCCGACCTCGGGCCGGCCATGGCCTACCACGCCCTGCGCTCCTACACGCGCCGCAACCTCGACGTGCGGTTCGTGTCGAACATCGATCCCACCGCCCTCCACGAAGCGCTCGTGGATCTGGATCCCGCCACCACGCTCTTCGTCGTGGTGTCGAAGACGTTCGGCACGATCGAGACCCTCACCAACGCCCGCTCCGCCCGTCAGTGGATCGTGGACGCCCTCGGTGCCGATGCCGTGGCGAGGCACTTCGTGGCCGTGTCGACCAACGCCGAGCGAGTAGCCGAGTTCGGGATCGACACCACCAACATGTTCGGCTTCTGGGACTGGGTCGGTGGCCGTTACTCGGTGGCCTCCGCCGTGGGCCTGTCGCTGATGACAGCCATCGGGCCCGACGGCTTCCGACAGTTCCTGAGCGGTATGCGGCAGATGGACGAGCACTTCCGCATCGAGCCGATCGAGTCGAACATCCCGATGATGATGGGCCTGCTCGGCGTGTGGTACTCCAACTTCTGGGGCGCCCAATCCCACGCTGTGCTCCCCTACGCCGACCACCTCGCCCGGTTCCCGGCCTATCTCCAACAGCTCGACATGGAGTCGAACGGCAAGGGAGTGGACCGCTACGGCCGGAGCCTGACCTACGACTCCGGCCCGATCGTGTGGGGTGAGCCCGGCACGAACGGTCAGCACGCCTTCTACCAGTTGATCCACCAGGGCACCCGGCTGATCCCGGCCGACTTCATCGGCTTCGTGGAGCCCACCGATGCCGTTGGCAACCATCACGAGCTCCTGCTCGCCAACATGTTCGCCCAGGCCGAGGCGTTGGCGTTCGGCCAGAGCCACGACGACCCCCAACGGGGCTTCGAAGGCAACCGTCCGACCACCACGATCATGAGTCAGAAGCTCGACCCGTGGACGCTCGGCCGCCTCATCGCCCTCTACGAGCACAAGGTGTTCACCCAGGGCGTGATCTGGGGTGTGAACTCCTTCGATCAGTTCGGCGTGGAGCTCGGAAAGAAGCTGGCCACCGCCATCGAACCCGAGCTCACCGGCGACGGCGCGCTGGTTCACGACTCGTCGACCAACGCGCTCATCCAGTACTACCGATCGAACCGCCCGTCGGCCTGACTGGTGGGGCCACCGGTGGCTGTGGGGCACGCAGCGCACGACGCACGGCCCACGCCAGAGCAGCCGCCATGGCAAGGGTCTGAACGGCGATCACGCCGTAGAAGATCACTCGCAACACGTCGTTCGAGAGGTCGACCCACCACAGCAGGGCATAGGTGGCCGCCGCCAGTGCCGCCATGGGTGTGAGGGCCGCCAGCAGCGGCCACCGGATCGGACGATCGAGATCCACGAGTATCGATCGGTGCGCCCCGGGTCGTTCCGAGCGCCGCAGCACCCAGAACTGTGCTGCCATCAACACCACGAACATGGGCGCGGCCCACGGGACCACGAACGTCCATGCGATCACCATCACGGCGGTGTACAGCATCCAAAGCCATCGGGCCCACCGGGGTGGATCGAACCGGGCCGGCCACAAGCCGAGCCCGAGCAGTGCATGCCCCGCCATCACAACGAGCGTGAACAGCACGGCGTAGCCGGTGAACGCCAACGGATCGAGCACGGTGAGTGCACCGCCGTGATCGGCGATGAGTTCGGGATCGTTCACGTTCTCGGGCAGCGTGAGCGTGATCGACCACAGCCCCCAGAAGACGCCGAGCCCCGCCGACAGCGCGGCCAGCGAGCTGGCCCGTCCGGTGACGAGACACCAGCGGATCGCACAGAGCAACAGGCCGACGCTGAGCACCCCGTGCCAGGCGGCGAACCAGAGGGGGAAGAGCGGTGTTGGCCCTCCGGTGTAGACGATCGGGGTGAACACGCCCTCCACGTAGTACCCCATCAGTGGGGCGGCCAGCACCAGGCCTGTCACACCGGCAAGGTGATGCCGGCTGATCGCCCACAGCACCCCGGCGATGGCCGGCGAGTAGGCCAGCGTCACGATGAGGTGATCCGACAATGACGTCGACCAGTACCAGAACATTCGCTCCGAGCTGACAGCGACGATCGCGGCCGTCACGAGAACGAATGCGATCAGCCGCCCAGCAGCGAGCACACGGCGGGATGCGGTGGCCGTCATGGTCGCGACGCTAGAGACCGCCGACTGCGGCTCGAAAGAGGGGGACGCCCCTACGAAGCTGCGCGGGCCACACTCAGGTCCGTGCTGACTCCGGGCCCGGATGAGCTTCTCAACGGCGGAGGATCGGGCCCTTGTAGCCCGGCCGGAACCCGCCGGCACTCAAGAGATCGGCGATCGCCGGCACCTCAGCAGTGGGCATGCCGTTCACCTTCTGCACCTCGATCGACCGCACCCGCCCATCGGCCACCAGCGAGGCCAGGCCCGCCACCCACGACGGATCCTCCTCGGCGCCAGCGAACACCGCGATCGACTTCGCTCCCCGTTCGAGGAACGCGAGCGGCACCCCGTCGCTGAGCACCACGTAGGCGCCGGTGGCTCGCGACGGCCGACCCTCGGTGTCGGGCCAGGGCAGCGCAGCCCCATAGGGCTGGGCTGGATCGCAGGCCGCAAGCACGAGCGGACCGGCCGGTTCAGGCTCGTCGGCGTGGTCGCTCCACGGATCGGGTTCAGCCGGCAGCTCAGCTCGCCGCTCGTCGCGAAGCCGGTCGACGGCGCCCGGCAGTGCGAACTGGGCGGCCCCAAGGCCGGCGACGAAGTAGCCGCGGCGCACCTGGCCCCGCTCCTCCATCTCCTTCAGCACGGGATACACCCCGGCGAACCCACCCTCGGCGCCCTCAGCGAGAGCCATCTCGCGGGTGAGCACGCCATAGCGCTCCAGCAACTGGAGTGCCCGGGTGGTGGCGGCCTCGGTGGCGCTCACCGGCGGGCGACGCAGCGGCGCCACCGGCGCCCACCGCCCGGTACCAGCCGGAGGACCCAGGCGTGACAGCGAGCGCATGTTGGGCCGCCGGCCCCCGGTGCGCCCGGACCGTCGAGGAGTAGGGCGCTTGGGGGTGGCCCCCGCCACCAGGGCTCGGAGCGGGGTGAGGGAGTCGTTGGTCACCTCGCCGGTCCATACGAGATCCCACAAGGCACCAAGCACGCTCGGGTCGTCGTAGTCGCACCCGGCAGCCTGAGCCGCGGCCACCAGGTCGGACCAGAACGTGGCACCTCGTTCCGCGAGGTGAGCCCGGATGGCGTCGTGCAACGCCCCCTCCGGTGGATCGTCGGGCTCCGGTACGAGCGAGGGCGCCTGATCGCGCCACACGAGCCGAATTCGTCCGTCACCGGCGCCGAGCGCACCGGCCCCGACCCACACCACTTCACCGGCCGTGAGCAGCGTGTCGAGATCTGCGGCGGTGTAGTCGGGGTGTCGCACCGGAAGGATGGCCGACTCCAGCATCGACGCCGGAAGTGCAGCCCCCTGAAGGGCCGTGATCACCTCGGCCAGGCCGTCCACCCCACGGTGACGGGCGCCGACGTGTTGCCACGACGGGAGGAAGCGGGCGAGCACGTCCTGCTCGACCGGCTCCACCTCGGCCCGCAGCGCTGCCAGCGACCGCCGGCGCAGTACTCGCAGCACGTCGGCGTGGCACCACTCGCGCGACACGCCCGCCGGTCGGAACTCACCGCGCACCACCCGGCCCTCGCGTTCGAGATCGCGCAACACGGGCTCCAACCGGTCGCCATCCACGCCGAGCGCGGCGGCGACCTCGCCAACGAGGAACGGACCATTGGTGCGGGCGAACCGCGACACCAGGTCGTGCAGCGGTGCATCCACCGAGTCGGTGAATGCGGCTGGGAGCCCAGGCGGAAGGGCCACGCCGAGCGCATCGCGCAACCGGGACGCATCCTCGGCGGCGGCCACCATCTGGGCGCCGGCCACGGCTACCGCGATGATCCGACGCTCGTCGAGGAGCTGATCGACGGCGGCGGCGGCGTCGAGGCTCTCGGTGCACCGCCGGGCGATCTCGTCGACCGGGAGGGGGCCGAGCCAGCGGAGCAGATCCTCCACGCCGTCGACGCTCTTGGCCTTCCAGTCGTCGGCGAGCCGCTGGAGTTCAGCCTCCAACGCGGCGAGCACCTCAGGGTCGAGCAGCTCACGGAGCTCTTCGGCGCCGAGCAGATCGCGTAGGAGATCGCGGTCGAGCGACAATGCGGCGGCCCGGCGTTCGGCCAGTGGGGCGTCGCCCTCGTACATGTACTGGGCGATCCAGCCGAACAGCAGACTCTGAGCGAACGGCGACGCCGAGGCGGTGTCCACCGGGTGGACGCGAATCTTGCGACTCCGGAGGTCGCCGAGCACCTGACGCAGCGCCGGAACGTCGAACACGTCGTTCAGGCACTCCCGGCTGGTTTCCAACAAGATCGGGAAGCTCGGGTACTTCGCAGCGACGGAAAGGAGATCGGCCGCCTTCTGGCGCTGCTGCCACAGCGGCGTGCGCCGATCCGGGCGGCGACGCGGCAATAACAACGCCCGGGCTGCGCATTCGCGAAAGCGAGCGGCGAACATCGCTGTCGACGGCAACTGGGTGACGAGCAGTTCGTCGAGTTCGTCAGGATCGATCAGCAGCTCGTCGAGCGGGAGCGTGTCGATCGCCTCGGGCAGGCGGATCACGATGCCGTCGTCGCTCCACATCAGCTCGACCTCCCAGCCCCACTGCTCGGTGAGCCGATGCTGGAGGGCCATACCCCACGGTGCGTGCACCTGAGCCCCGAACGGGCTGAGCACACAGATGCGCCAGTCGCCGATCTCGTCGCGAAAGCGCTCCACGACAATCGTGCGGTCGTCGGGCACGCGCCCGGCAGCCTCCAGCTGGTCGTCGAGGAACTGGAGCAGGTTGTGGGCGGCGAGATCGTCGAGCCCGTGGCGCTCCCGAAGCCGCGCGATCGCATCGCTCCGCTCGGTACCGGTGATCTCGCGCACGAAGGCCCCGATCGCGCGGCCCAGCTCCAGAGGCCGACCTGGACCGTCGCCGTGCCAGAACGGCATCCTGCCGGGCTGGCCTGGCGCAGGGGTGACCACCACCCGTTCATGGGTGATGTCCTGGATGCGCCACGTCGACGCTCCGAGCAGGAACGTCTCGCCCGGGCGCGACTCGTACACCATCTCCTCGTCGAGCTCTCCTACGCGGGTTCCGTCGGGCAGGAACACGCCGTAGAGACCACGGTCGGGGATCGTGCCGCCGGAGGTGACGGCCAACCGCTGGGCCCCGGGGCGGCCCCGCACCACTCCTTCGACCCGGTCCCAGATGATGCGGGGGCGCAGCTCAGCGAACTCGTCCGACGGGTAGCGGCCGGCGAGCAGGTCGAGGATGGCCGAGTACACCTCGTCGGACAACTCGGCGAAGTTGGCTGCGCCCCGCACCAGCGCCCCGAGATCGTCCACCGACCAGTCGTCGAGCGCGCAGGCGGCCACGATCTGCTGGGCCAGCACGTCGACCGGGTTGCGGGGGTAGTAGGTCTCCTCGATCAGGCCCTGCTGCATGCGATCGACGACCACGGCGGCCTCGACGAGGTCGGCCCGATGCTTCGGGAAGAACTTGCCCCGGCTCGGCGCCCCCACCTGGTGCCCGGCCCGCCCCACCCGCTGCAAGCCCCTCGACACTGCGCCTGGCGACTCCACCTGTACCACGAGATCGACGGCGCCCATGTCGATGCCGAGCTCCAGCGACGAGGTGGCCACGAGCCCCTTGAGCTCGCCCCGCTTGAGCTGATCCTCGATGATCAGCCGCTGCTCACGGCTGAGCGAGCCGTGATGAGCCATCACGAGCTCGCGAACGCCCTCGTCGACCGAACGCCCGGTGGCTTCGGCCCCCCTGGGCAAGTCCGGGTCGTCCTCGCCCGCCTCGGCCTCGAGGTACAGCTCGTTCAGCCGGGTGGCGAGCCGTTCGGCCAGCCGGCGGGCGTTCACGAACACGATCGTGGAGCGGTTCTGCTGCACCAGCTCCAGGAGGCGCGGATGCATCGATGGCCAGATGCTGCGACGCGGTGGGCCACCGGCGGCTGGGCCCGACACGGGCTCGTCGATCGTCTCGCCGAGGCGGCTCATGTCCTCGACGGGGACGATGACTTCGACCTCAAGCTCCTTGCGCACGCCGGCATCGACGATCGTGACGGGGCGGGGCCTCCCCTCGGCGTAGCCGCCGAGGAAGCGGGCGATCTCCTCCAGGGGCCGCTGAGTGGCCGACAGTCCAATCCGCTGCGGCGACCGATCGCACACCCGTTCCAGGCGTTCCAGCGTGAGCGCGAGGTGGGCGCCCCGTTTGGTGGCCGCCAGCGCGTGGATCTCGTCGATGATCACCGTTTCCACGCCGGCGAGCGTTTCCCGCACCTGGGAGGTGAGCATCAGGTAGAGCGACTCGGGGGTGGTGATGAGGAGATCGGGCGGGTCGCCGGCCAGCCGGCGCCGAGCGTCGGCCGGCGTGTCGCCGGTGCGCAGAGCGACGTGCGGCTCGTGGAACGGCTCTCCCAACCGCTCGGCGGCGAGCCGCACTCCCTGGAGCGGTGCCCGGAGGTTCTTCTCCACGTCGACGGCGAGGGCCCGCAACGGCGAGATGTAGAGGATCCTCGTGCGGTGGGTCTTCTCCTCGGGCCTCGGCTGGGACCCGAGCCGATCGAGGCCCCAGAAAAACGCGGTGAGCGTTTTGCCCGATCCCGTGGGAGCCAGGATCAGGGTGTGGTCACCGGCGGCGATGCGAGGCCAGCCCTCGGTCTGGGGTGGCGTTGGTTCGGGGAAGGTGGTGTCGAACCACTCGGCCGCGGCCGGGGTGAACCCGTCGAGCACGGGGTGGCGGACGCGGCCCACGGCTTCCGTGCCAGCACCCGATGGGGTGCTCTGACCTGCTGGTGATCGCCGAGGTTGCGGGGCATCGCCCATCCTTCTGAGCCTACGGGCGGCGACCGACAGCCACCGGCCGTGACGAATGTCACTGACATCCGGTCAGGATCGTGAAAGGATTCACAAAAGTTCGTGAATCAGTTCACGAGCAGAAGGGAGGGCCGAAGCATGCGTGTCGAACGATTCGTGTTTCCGATCATCCGTCAGGTGGTGGCCCGGCCGAGGTTGGCCGACGCCTTGTTCCGATGGGACCGTTGGGGCAACCAACTCGGCCCCGATCGCTACTCCTGGCCCTATCCGGGCTTTGAGCGCATCCGAGCCGACGGGCCGGTGGCGTGGCATCGGCTGTACAACAGCTGGTTCGTGACCGGCTACAACGAGGCTCGGGAACTGCTGTCGCACCCGAATGCGATCGTGGAGCCGCAGCGGGAGCTGCTGTTCGAGGTTCCTCCGTACACCAAGCTGAGCCCACGTGCGACCGAGGTCGTGACCCAGTTCCTCCTCCTGGTCGACCCGCCAATGCACACCCGGCTCCGAGCCCTCGTGAGCCGGGCGTTCACGCCCCGGCAGGTGGAACGGATCCGACCGGCTGCAACAGCGATCGTTTCGGATCTGCTCGACGCCGTGGCGGACGACCCCGAGCCGGACCTGTTCACCGCACTGTGCCAGCCACTTCCGGTCCAGGTGATCTCCGAGCTGATCGGTGTACCCCGAGATCGGTGGGCCTGGCTGCAGGAGTGTTCGAGCTCGATGGTGAAGATCCTGAATCCGTTCGTCGCCTTCGACCCGCTCGAGGTCAGCGAGACCGTGGCCGACTTCGACGCCTACTTCCGGGAGCTGGCGGCCGAGCGTCGGGCGCAGCCGACCGAGGATCTGCTGAGCGCCCTGGTCGAAGCCGAAGCGGACGGCGACCGGCTGTCGGAGGATGAACTCGTCTCGATGGTCGCGTTCCTCCTCTTCGCCGGCTACGAGACCACGATGGGGCTGATCGGGACCTCGCTGGTGGCGTTGGCTCGCCACCCCGAGCAGCGGGCCCGGCTCATGGCCGAGCCCGATCTCTGGAGCTCAGCTATCGAGGAGCTCGTGCGGTGGGATCCCACCGTGCAGAGCGACCCCCGGTCGGTGTCGGTCGACACCGAGGTGGGCGGGGTCACGATCAAGGCGGGCCAGTCCATCAACGTGTTCCTCGGCGCGGTCAATCGTGACCCGCAGGTATTCAGCGACCCGAACGAACTCAGGCTCGACCGGAACGAGGCGCCTCCGCTCTCGTTCGGGCACGGCATCCACTACTGCATCGGGGCATCGCTCGCCCGCATGGAGCTCCAGGCGGCGCTCGATGCCGTGCTCGATCGCTTCGGCGCCTACACGATCGACGAGAGCCGGATCGAATGGGTGCCATCGCTCGTCACCCGAGGGCCACGAGTGCTGCCAGTGCGAGCTGTTACCTGAGTTGGTCGCGGTCACCCGTGCTCGCTGCCGATGTCGACGGCCGGTTCGTCTGACGGGTCTGAATGCCCACGACTAGCGTCGTGCCATGAACCATCCGGTGCGCTTCGCCTACCAGATCACCTCGTCATACGACGACGACGTGATCGCCGCCGCACGGCGGGCGGAACAGCTCGGCTTCGACGTCTGTGTGATGGCCGACCATGTCGGCCCAGACCGTCGGGCGCCGCTGACCACCCTGGCCGCCGTCGCTGCGAGCACCCGCAGTATCCGCCTCGGCACACTCGTGCTGAACTCCGACATGCGCAACCCCGTGCAACTCGCGTGGGAGGTGTCGAACCTCGACCACCTGTCCGGAGGGCGGATGGAGCTCGGGCTCGGGGCCGGCCACACCCCGCAGGAGTACGCCGCCACCGGCATCGAAATGGAGGCACCAGCCGAGCGCAAGGCGGCCATGATCGAGATGGCCCGCCTGATGCGCCACCTCCTCGACGGCGACAAGGTGTCGGTCGACGGTCGGCGCCACACGCTGACCAGCGCCCAGGTTCCCCGCTCGGTACAGGAGCGGCTCCCGATCATGGTGGCCGGGAACGGATCGAACGTGTTGCAGGCGGCCGGGGCGATCGCCGACACCGTGGGCCTCTCAGGCCTCGGCCGCACCCTCGAGGACGGCCACCGTCACGAGGTGCGGTTCGCCCCGGACCGGGTGGACGCGCAGGTGGCCGACATCGTGACCGGTGCGGCGTCGGCCGGGCGACCACCGCCAGAGATCAATGCGCTCGTACAGATCGCCAAGGTGACCGACGACCCGGAGGCCGAACTGGCGCCAGTGATCGAACGGCTCGGCACCACCTCGTTCGACGAGCTGATGACCACGCCCTACGTGCTCGTCGGGACCGTGGATGAGATCGTGGCCAAGATCAAGCGATGCAACAGTCGCTGGGGCATCACCTACTTCGCCCTTCGAGCCCTCGACGAGTTCGCTCCGGTGATCGAGTCCTTCGCTCGCCCCGTCACCTGGGCCAAGCCCATCCTCGGCTCGTGAACCGCCGCCAACAGAACGTGACCGTGGTGGCCGTTGGGCTGGCCATCTTCGTGGTGACGACGGCACTCAACACATGGCTCGACGGGCGCGCCGTCATCGACGGGGGCTGGTTCAACTACGCGCCGAACAACGGCGTGGTCTTCGAGCCGGCGACCGACGTTGGCGTGATCCTTCGTCGGGCAGCCGTGTGGCTGGTGGGCATCGCCGCGTTCGTGGCCATCTCGTTCCGGCTTCTCGGCCGCACGCCCGACAGCTGAACGACGACGGGCGGTGACAGGCCGCCACCGACTATGGTCCGCTTCGGCATATCCAGGATGAGCGCGAGGAACGACGTGAGCACGGTGTTGGCGGGCTGGCAGAGCGGAGAGTTCAGCCTCGGAACGATGACGTACCCCACCTATCGGAAGGGATCGGGGCCAGCCGTCATCGTGATCCACGAGGTACCCGGGATCACCCCGAACGTGGCCCGATTCGCCGAGGACGTGGTGGATCGCGGATTCACCGTGGTGATGCCCGATCTCGTTGGGGTACCGGGGAAGAAGCCGTCGCCCCGCTACTCCATGGCCTCTGCGGCCAAGATCTGCATCGCTGGTGAGTTCACCACCATGGCCCTACGGCGCACGTCGCCGATCATCGCCTGGCTGCGGGCGTTGGCTCAGGACGTGCATGCCGAGGTGGGTGGCCCGGGGGTCGGCGCCGTCGGCATGTGCTTCTCGGGTGGGTTCGCCCTCGGGATGATGGTCGACGACCTGATGCTCGCCCCAGTGCTCTCGCAGCCGTCGCTACCGTTCGCCATCGGCAAGCGACGGGGCGCTGATCTGAACCTCTCGCCCGAGGACGAGGTGGACGTTGTGCGTCGCGCCCGCGAGGGATGCCAGGTGCTCGGCCTGCGCTTCACCGAGGATCGCCTGGTGGGCTCACGGTTCGAGACCCTCGAGAACATGCTGGGCGACGCCTTCATCGCGGTGGAGCTGCCCAGCGCCAAGTCGAGCGACCACTCGGTGCTCACCGAGCAGCGCGACGAACCAACGGTGAACCGCGTGCTCGGCTTCTTCGAGGAGAAGCTCAAGCCCTAGCTGCGGGCGCTACTCCTCCAGCGCCAACTCGCCGGCCACCGACACGAACTCACCACCATCGATCGTCATGACGTTGCCGGTCATCCACTCGGCTCCAGCCGACAGGTAGAGGGCCGCCTCGCCGATGTCGGATGGCTCCCCCAGCCGTTTCATCGGAAGCGCCTCGGCGATGGCGTGCCCACGGGGCCCATCCCACAGCACCTTGGCGAAGTCGGTACGGATCAGACCGGGGGCGATGCAGTTCACCCGCACCTTCGGGCCCACCTCAGCGGCGAGTTGGCGGGTCATGTGCATCAGGGCGTCTTTGAACATGCAGTACACGCCGAGGGCCTCGCTGGTCGTGAAGCCGCCGACCGATGCGATGTTGACCACCGAACCGCCGTGCTCCTGCATCCAGGTGTTCCAGGCGACCTGTGTCCACTGGAGTGGCGCCCGGAGGTTCACCTCGTAGGTCTTGTCGAGCCGTGGCACGTCGCAGTCGATCATGGGCCCCGCCCACGGGTTGGTGGCGGCGTTGTTCACGAGCACGTCGAGGCTCCCGAAGCGCTCAATCGTGCCGTCGATCACCCGCTGGGCCTCGTCCAGGTGGCCGATGTGGGCGGCGATGTAGTCGACGTCGCCGTCGCTGCCGGCCATCTCGGCCACGGCCGCCTCACACTTGTCGGCCTTGCGCGACGTGATCATCACGTTGGCGCCCGCGTCGGCGAAGGCCTTCACGATTCCCTTGCCGATACCGGCTGATCCACCGGTCACGAGCGCGGTCTTGCCGTCGAGTCGAAGTTCCATCGGTGCTCCCCTTCCGTGCGGCTGCGATGCCGGACCGAAGCATAGAACGGCCTCTCACCCACATCGAAAGTGACGGGCTTGGCCTGGGCGGGATCAGGGCACCCTGAGCACCGACTCGCAGTTCACAGCAGCAACGTCGCCGCGGGCCAGATCAGCCCAACCCCCGTCGCAGACGTCGGTTCCGTCATTGCCAGCCACGAAGTCGTCGCCGACGGCTCCACCGAACACGAGGTCGTCACCGGGGCCGCCCCGCACCTCGTCGTCGCCCCAACCACCATCGACCATTTCAGAGCCGCCGTTCCCGGTCACGATGTCGTCGCCGCCGTTGCCTTCGAGCCTCACGTCGGACTCACTTCCACCCGCAACCACGTCGTCGCCGGGGCCTCCTGTTGCCGTGTCGGATCCGGACCCGCCCCAGGCCAGATCGTCGCCGAAGCCGCCGTGGATCCGATCGTTCTCGCTGCCGCCGCTCAACACATCGGCGCCGTAGCCACCCATGAGCACATCATCACCCGGGCCGCCCCGGATCACGTCGGCGCCATCGCCACCGAGCACCAGGTCGGCGCCGCCGCCAGCACAGACCACGTCGTCGCCGCCGAGGGCGGCGATCAGATCGGACCCCGGAGTGCCGAGGATCACATCGGCGCGATCGGTGGGCGTGTCACCGAGATTGAGATCCACGGTGACGGGCAGACCGTCGCACAACCGCCCGACGGCCGGACCGTGGCGGAACACCGAGCCAACCCAGTCGGGCCCATGGACGACGCCCGGAGCCCCGACCGCCACCACATCGCCATCAACGTCCACCGCGTAGCCGTACGTGGTGTGGTTGCGGAGCGTTCTCGATCCGAGTTCCTGCTCGTCCCAACCGCCATCGAGTCCCCGGGTGTAGGTGTAGGCGGTGCCCACCTGGCGGTCATCGATGATGGCGAACGGTGCGCCGACAGCAATCGTGCCACCGTCGATCGCCACAGCATCGCCGAAGGAGTCGCCGCTGGCGGCATTCGAGGCCGTGAGCTTGTGCTCAGCCCACGAAC
The DNA here is from genome assembly GCA_039029735.1 of Actinomycetota bacterium. Classification (GTDB taxonomy): domain Bacteria; phylum Actinomycetota; class Acidimicrobiia; order Acidimicrobiales; family SZUA-35; genus CADEDH01. Next base: position 77,852 of record JBCCFL010000018.1, read on the forward strand.
CGTCGGCTGCTGGTTCGAACACGTAGACGGCGCCCGAGCCTACACCGTGATCATCGTCGCCCCGGGCCGACACCACCACTGTGGAAGCGTCGACATCCACCGCCCATCCGAAGTAGTCGCTTCGGGCCGCATCTGACGCGACGAGCTTCTGCCCGGCCCAGTCTTCGTCGGAGCGTCGGTACACGTAGGCCGCCCCAGACCAACGGCCAGTGTGCGCATCCCCGAAGGCCCCAACCACGATCACATCGTTGCTGATGGCGACCGAAGCCCGAACCTCGCACCGGCGACCGGAGTCGACGGTGCGATTCGGCGTGAGAAGAAGCCACCGTCGGCGATGAGCGTGAACACCTGGACGGCACCGCCGTAGTCGACATCCACGCTTTTGAAGGGAACGCCGACCACCACGGTGCTGCCCGAGATCGCCACGTCGCCCCCGAAGTCCTCGAACGGAGGCTCAGTCCGGGGCTCGACTCCCGGTGTGGCAGGCAGGGTGAGCTTGCGTGCGTTGTACCGACCGGCCTCGTCGGGCGTCAGCACGTACACGGCTCCGGGATGATCGCCGTCGCCGTAGGGATCGAGCGCACTCGCGACGATCGTCTCTCCCGACATCGCCACGGCACTTCCCAACGTCTCGCCGAACACTGGCGCTGAGACCGTCAGTTCCAGCTCTCCGTGGGCCGGCTCAGCTTCCACGGCACTCGACGGCAGCGTGACCAATACCCAACTCCAACGACTGCCAATGCCCGACGCCACATGTTCGACCCCTCTCCCTACAGAGCACGTCGGCCGAACGCCGGCAGGTGTTACTGGCGACGCCCCGACGGGGCAGGCTCGATCACGGACTCGCATCGACGGGTCGTTGGAGCGTGACCCGCCAGTCGCCGAAGCCCATGGCTCGCCAGAACGCCACGGCGCGGTGATCGAGGGCGAGGGTGCCGACCTCGAGCGATATTGCCGCCACCGACTCGGCATGCTGGTGGGCCGCCGCGAAGAGGCGCCGCCCCACACCAGCGCGGCGGGCGTTCGGTCCGACGTACAGGTCGCTGATCGCCAGGGTGGGGGGTGTGTCGAGTACGGCACCGCCGTCACCCGGACGCACGGCTATGAAGCCCACGAGGTGAGCTCCCTGTTCTGCCACCCACACTGGGCGGTCCCCGTCGGGATCGAGCCAGCGCTCGGTGATGAACTGGCGGGCCGCAGGCTCGGCATCGCTGCGGAGCTGGTACCGGTCATCGGCAGCCGCCCCGTCGTGGGCGAGCGCAACCCAAAGCGAGTAGAGCTGTTCACCGTCCCCGGGCCTGGCCCGACGGATCGTCACCTCGTCGTGCACGTCCACGAATTGGTCCGTGCTCATGGCTCGACGCCCGACAGGTCGATCCGCCACCGCAGCGCCTCGCCCCCGTCGTGTTCAGCTCCGATCTCGAATCGCTCGACCAGATAACCGCCGTTGCGCTCGATCACGATCTGCGAGGCCCGATTGTCGGTCTCGGTGGTCAGCTCCACATAGGGGAGCCCTGCGGCGACCGCGTCGGGCAACAACAGCGTCAGCGCCCGCGTGGCATAGCCCCGCCCCCAGCGCCACGGCACCACGGAATACCCGATGTGGCCGAGCACGTGCGGTGGCAGCTCTGCGGTTCCCGGCTGCCACCGCAGGTTGATGGAGCCGGCGAATGCGCCGTCCCACATCCACCGGTTCAGGCCCGGGAGCCGTGGCCGTGTCGTCCCGTCCGACAGCGTGATCGGTGGCCCCGACCCCTCCCGGTCGACCTTGGACGCGAGGAACGCCTCTGCGTCGTCGGCGATGGCGACCAGCTCCTCTTGGGCGTGTTCGGGCCGGATGGTGTTGGCGCTCCACCCCTCGGTGAGCGCGGCGACGTAGCTCTCCAGGTATTGCTCGGCGGGCCATACCAGTTCCATGCCTCGACGCTAGGAGCCGGCTCCGGGCTAACTCGGCGAATTTCGGTGGATCGCAGCCGAGCCGATGGTCGTAGGCTCAGGCCATGACGCGACCGTTCCGCTTCGGAGTCCAGACCAAGGCCGCCCCCTCCCGATCAGCGTGGGTGGACCAGGCTCGCATGATCGAGGACCTCGGCTACAGCACGCTCACCATCCCCGATCACTTCGACGACCAGCTCGCGCCGCAGGTGGCGCTGATGGCGGCGGCGGACGCCACCTCCACGCTGCGCATCGGAGCCCTCGTGTGGTGCAACGACTATCGCCATCCCGTGGTGTTCGCCAAAGAGGCCGCCACCCTCGACCTGCTCTCGGAGGGGCGGTTGGAACTGGGCATCGGCGCCGGCTGGATGACCGCTGACTACGACCAGGCGGGCATGACCCACGACCGGGCCGGCGTTCGTATCGAGCGGATGGTCGAGGCCGTCGACGTGCTCAAGGGCCTGTTCGGTGACGGACCATTCAGCTACGACGGCGAGCACTACACGATCGCCGACATGGACGGCACGCCCAAGCCGGTGCAGAAGCCCGGTCCGCCGATCCTCATCGGCGGCGGTGGACCGCGGATGCTGCGGACCGCGGGCCGCATCGCCGACATCGTGGGGGTGAACCCCAACCTCGCCGCAGGAGTGATCGACGCGGCCGCAGCCCGCGACGCACTCGCTCCGAGGTTCGACGAGAAGGTCGAGTGGGTGCGAGCCGGCGCCGGCGACCGGTTCGATCAGATCGAACTGCAATTGCGAACCTTCATCGTGAACGTGACCGATGATCGCGCCGGAGTGGCCGAGATGCTGGCCCAGGGTCTCGGCATCACGGCCGAGGAGGGGCTGGAATCGCCGCTGTCGATGGTGGGAAACCCAGCCCAGATCGCCGAGGACCTGCGGGCCCGCCGTGAGCGTTGGGGTTTCAGCTACGTGATCGTGGGGGCCGACGAGGCCGAGGCGTTCGCCCCCGTCGTGGCCGAACTGGCCGGCACCTGATCACCCGGCCACCGGCCGCAGCGTTGCACCGAGATCGCAGCCTGGGCGTTCAGCCCTGCAGGAGCGCAGGAAGCGGCTTGGCGTGCACCAGCACGAGGCGCTTGGTTGCCCGGGTGCTGGCGACGTAGAGCGATCGAGCCCCCTGAGGCTCCTCGTCGAGAATCGCCTGTGGTTCGACCACGATTGCCACGTCGACCTCGAGGCCCTTGACGAGCCCGACCGGCACCACGGTGATCTGGCGTTCCAGCCCGTCGCGGGGCGCCCGCCCGATCTCCACCTCGGCCGCGTCGAATGCGTCCACCACGTCGTCGTACACCGAGGCTGGGCACACCACCGCCACGTTGCCCGTCTCGGGTTGGGCTGCTTCGGCCACGGCCTCGGCCACCACGTCGCTGGTCAGTGCGTTGGGGGCGCTGGATCCCACGAACCGGGGCTCCTCTCCCTCCGACCGCACCGAGGTGGGCGGCTTGAGGTCGGGTGCGGCCTCGATCAGCACCCGCGCCGCAAGGTCCATCGACGGCTTCGGGATGCGGTAGCCAACAGTGAGCTCGTGCCGCCGGGGCGGGCGACGATCGGGAAGGTGTTCGAGCACCTCGTCCCACGAGTTGTGGGCCCATGCGCCGGTGGACTGGGCGATGTCGCCGACGATGGTCATGGAGCCGTTGAGCGACCGTCGGGTGAGCATGCGGAGCTGCATCGGCGACAGGTCCTGCGCCTCGTCGACCACGAGATGCCCATACGTGCGGGTCTCGTCGTCGCCCCGTCGCTTCGAGCGGGGCCCGAGCACCTCGCGCGCCTCGTCGAGCACCGGCACGTCATCGGTGGTCCACACCACCTTGGAGGCGTCCATCTCCTCCTCCCACGGCCGATACAGCGCCTCCTGCTCCTCGACGCTGAGCTTCAGGGCAGCCGAGCGGATGAGCGCCCTCGATCCGTACAGGTCGTGCAGGAGCTGAGCTGGTGACAGCAGCGGCCACATCCAATTGATGGCCTCGGCCACCACAGCGGAGGCCTCCAGCTGATCCTTCAGCGTGTCCACCGACATCCCGTCGGGGTGGCTTTCGGCCAGTGCGTCATACACCGACGCCCACACGAACTTCCGGGCCGCGTTGTGGGTGCGGTAGCGCCGGCGAGCGTCGTCCACGATCGCCTGGCTCTGGGCCACCGTCATCCGCACCCGTCGAGCGCCGACGCCCACCACCAGATCGCTTCGAAGCGCCCGCTGGCGGTCCTTCAGCGCCCGCCGCACGGTGTTGACCATGCGCAGGTCACCCTTGATGCGAGCACCGTCGATCGGATCACGGCCGGTGACCCGCACGTCACCGACGAGGTCGGCGAGCACGGCCAGCTCCACCCCGGCCTCGCCGAGCGAGGGGAGCACCTGCTCGATGTAGCCGAGGAAGAGGCGGTTCGGGCCGATGACGAGTACGCCCTGGCCCTCGAGCGGGAACCGATGGGTGTAGAGCAGATAGGCGGCGCGGTGGAGCGCAACCACGGTCTTGCCGGTGCCCGGCCCGCCCTGCACCACGAGCACCCCCGGGAGCGGGGCTCGGATGATCTCGTCCTGCTCGGCCTGGATCGTGCCGATGATGTCGCCCAAGCGGCCGGTGCGGTTCTCCTCCAGGGCCGACATGAGGGCCCCTTGGCCCCGCAGCTCCCGACCGTTGATCGTGACGGCGCCAGCCGAGGCGGCCTCGCCGAAGAACTCGTCCTCGAGGGCCAGCACGGTGCGGCCCCGGGATGTGAAGTGGCGGCGCCGTACCAGACCCTGGGGGTCGCCACCCGTGGCCCGATAGAACGACTCGGCCACGGGGGCCCGCCAGTCGACGATCAGCGGCTCCTGTTGCTCGCTGGCCACGGCCACGCGGCCGATGTGGTAGCTGCCGCCACCGGCCTCCTCTGCCTGGTCGATGCGCCCGAAGCACAGCGAACGCTCCCCAAGCTCCAGCTGCTGGAGCCGGGTGGCGATGTTCTCGTTGATGACTTCGCGCTCCCAGCGGGCCTGGTTGGTTCCGCCCTTCCCGACTTCGACCATCGACTTGAGCCGAAGTGCCTCGTCCCGGGACTCGTCCAATCGCCGGTAGGCCCGATCGATGTGCGCCTGCTCGGCCGCCAGTTCGGGATGCTTGTCAGTCACCGCACTCCTGACATGAGGGGGACCCCCATGGTATTGGGTTCCGGGCCCCGTTCCGACGGCTCTCCGATGGGCTGAGGCAGGTGTCACCGCGGGTACCGTGAGCCTCGTGAGCGGCCCCCACCACGATGCCCCCCTTCTCCGAGCCCTCCGCCAGGAGCCCGGTTCCCGGGTTCCCGTGTGGTTCATGCGCCAAGCCGGCCGGTCGCTCCCGGAATACTTCCCCGTGCGGGGAGAGGGCACGATCCTGGATGCCATCTCCGTGCCCGAGCGGGCGGCCGAGATCACCCTGCAGCCCGTTCGGCGCTACGGGGTCGACGCCGCCATCCTCTTCTCCGACATCGTCACCCCCGTGTGGGCGTCCGGGTTCGGCATCGACATCACCCCCGGCGTCGGCCCCGAATGTGAGCACCCGTTCGCATCGGCCGCCGATCTCGACCGCCTCCGCCCGCTCGACGCAGAGGCAGACCTCGGGTTCCAGACCGAGACGGTGCGGGCCCTCGTGGCCGAGCTCGACGTGCCGCTGATCGGGTTCGCCGGCGCCCCGTTCACCCTTGCGGCCTACCTCGTGGAGGGCCGGCCGTCTCGAGATCACGCCAAGGTGAAGTCGCTGATGGTGGGAGACGAGGCGTTGTGGCACCAGCTGTGCGAGCGCCTCGCCGACCAGGCCATCGTCACGCTCACCGCTCAGGTCGAGGCCGGGGCATCGGCGATCCAGCTGTTCGACTCCTGGGCCGGGGCGCTCCACCCCGAGCACTACCGCCGCTACGTGGCCGGCCACAGCAGGCGAATCCTGGCCGCCATGGCCGATCTCGGGGTACCGACGCTGCACTTCGGCATCAACACCGGTGAACTGCTCGACGAGTTCGCCGCCGCCGGTGCCCACGGCGTGGGTGTGGACTGGCGCACCTCGTTGCGCGACGCCCGAGCCCGCACCGGTGGCCGGGTGGCGCTCCAGGGCAACCTCGATCCGGCCCTGTGCTTGGCGCCGTGGCCGGCGGTCGAGGCCGAGGTGCGGCGGGTCCTGGCCGACAACGACGGGCACCCGGGCCACATCTTCAACCTCGGCCACGGTGTGCTGCCCCAGACGAACCCGGAGATTCTCGAACAGGTGGTGGCCCTCGTGCACGCCGAGGGTCGAGCCGACGGTGCCTCCGCTGGGGCCTCCGCAACCACGACCAGCACCGCTGGCGCAGGCACCACCGACGGCGACTGACGTGGCGGCACCGAGCACCACCAAGCGGGCCATCGTGATCGGCGGCGGCATCTCCGGGCTCTGCAGCGCCTTCGACCTGGCCAAGGCCGGCTGGGCCGTCGAGGTACATGAGGCCAGCTCGCGCTGGGGCGGCAAGGTGCACACGAGCCCGGTGGGCGATCGGCCGGTAGACGCCGGGCCCGACACGTTCCTCGCCCGCGTCGCCCCCGGTCGCCAGCTCTGCCGGGATCTCGGGCTGGAGGCCGAACTCACCAGCCCGGTGGCCCCCGTGCCCGCCTACATCGCCCGGGCGGGCCGGCTGTTCCCGCTCCCCGCTGGTTCGATGCTCGGCGTCCCGATCGATCTCGATGCCCTCACCCGGTCTGGCCTGATCACCACCGGCGGGGTGCAGCGAGCGGGGCAGGATCTGGACCTCGACCGCTCCACCCTTCTCGACGGTGCCGACCCATCGGTGGGCGCCATCTGCCGCGAGCGTGTCGGCGACGAGGTCACGGAGTGGCTGATCGACCCGATCCTCGGTGGCATCAACGCCTCCGATCTCGACCGGCTCAGCCTCGCCGCCGGCGCACCGTTGCTCGCCACGGCCCTCGAACGCAGCCCGTCGCTGATCACCGGCCTGTCGGCACTGCGCCCCAACGCTGGGCCAATGCTCGGCTCCACTGGCCCAGCCCAGCCCGTGTTCTTCGGGCTTCCGGGGGGCATCGCCCGCATCATCGACGAACTCACGGCGGCCCTCGCCGCCCTCGGTGCCGACCTTCGACTCGACCACGCCGTCGACGGCCCCGCCGGCTTGGCCGACGCCCGTGACCGGGCCGACGCCGTGGTGCTCGCCACGCCGGCTGCCTCCACAGCGGTGCTGTTGGGAGAAGCGAACCCGAGGGTGGCAACCGAACTCGACGGCATCGACTACGCCAGCGTGGCCCAGGTCACCGTGGAGCTGCCGGTCTCCGGTGTCGACCGGGTGCTCGACGCAGCCGGCGTGTTGATGCCGAGGCCCGAGGGTCGGCTCATGACGGCGGCCACGTGGTTCAGCACCAAGTGGGCCCACTACCAGCGTGAGGGCACGGTGCTCATTCGCATGACGTCGGGCCGCTATGGCGACGACCGGCCATCACAGCTCGATGACGGCGCCCTCACGTCGGCGCTGCTCGACGACCTGTCGTCGGTGGTGCCGGTCACGGCCGAACCGATCGCCGTGCGGGTGCACCGCTGGCGGCGGGCGCTCCCGCAATACACGCCAGGCCACGCCGACCGCGTGGCTCGGATCGACGATGCCCTGTGTGTCACCCCTGACATCTCGCTCGTCGGGGCCGCCTACCGGGGCATCGGCCTCCCGGCGTGCATCGAGAGTGGGCGACAGGCTGCGGCGAAGATCACGGCCCGCGCCGACAGTTCAGCCAAGGCCTGACGAGCCCGTGAGCACCGACGCACCACGCGAATCGCCCCCGTCAGCCGACGCAGAAGCCGATGTCGATGTCGATGTCGACGCTCCGCCACCGCCCACCGACGAAGCTGGCACCCGACGCCACGACCCGATCGTGTGGGCCCGTGCCATCGCCGCTGGCCTGGCCATCGCCGCATCGGTGCCACCGTGGGGATGGTGGCCGCTGGCGTTCATCGGCATCGCGCTGTGGGACGGCCTCATCGCCGATCGCCCGTGGCGCAGCCGAATGCGGCGGAGCTGGCTCGTGTCTGCGGCCTGGCTGTACCCGGCCACGTTGTGGATGTGGGATCTGACGGCGCCGGGATACGTGGTGGCCGGTGCGTTGTTCGGCGGGTACTTCGCCGTGGCCGGTCTGCTTACCCCCGGTGGACCGGAGCGGCGGTGGGTCTTCCCGTTGACGATCGCGCTCGCCGAACTCGCCCGCTGGTCGTGGCCCTTTGGTGGGGTGCCCCTGGCCCATCTCGCCCTGGGCCCGGTGGATACCCCGATCATCTTCGCGGCGCGCCTCGGCGGCTCACTGCTCGTCGTCGTCGTGGTCGTCGTCATCGGCCAGGCGCTGGCCTCCGCCGTCGGTCGCCACACGCGACAAGCCCTCGTCGGCGCCGCCGTGGCGTTGGTGATCGTGCTCGTCGGCAGCGGCTGGCCCCGTTCCGACGTGGTCGACACCGTGGACGTGGCACTCGTGCAGGGCGGTGGACCGCAGCGCACCCGAGCCTCCTCGGGCCAGCAACCGGTGGTGCTGGGCCGACACGTCGAGGCGAGTTCGTACCTCGACCAACCCGTCGACCTGATCATCTGGCCGGAGAACGTGGTGAATCCGGGATCACAGCTGTCTCGCGAGACAGCCGATGCGCTGGTGCGGGGCGTGGCCGCCGACACCGATGCGAGCGTGCTTGCCGGCTGGTTCTTCCCGATCTCCGACACCGAGACCGTCAACTACCACTCGACGATCACCCCCGAGGGCGACGAGATCGACCGCTACGACAAGGTTCGCATCGTGCCCTTCGGCGAATACGTGCCGTTCCGCAACATCATCGAACTGGTGAACGACGAGATCCCGGGGCGTGATGTGGTGGTGGGCACCCGCGACGCTGTGCTCGACACGCCGCAGGGGCCGGTCGGGGTGTCGATCTCATGGGAGGGGTTCTTCGAGGTGCGCAGCCGGGCCGCCGTTCGTGACGGGGCGCAGCTGCTCACCAACCCCACGAACGGGTCGTCGTACTGGCTCACCCAGGTGCAGACCCAGCAGGTGGCGTCGAACCAGCTTCGGGCGGTCGAGAACGACCGGTGGGTGCTGCAGGTGGCGCCGACGGGCTTCTCGGCCGTGATCGATCCGGACGGCAACGTGATCGAGCGCACCGGCATCAGCGAGCAGCGCACCCTGATCCACACCGTCGAGTTCCGCGACGGGCGAACACCGGCGAGCGTGTGGGGCTTCTGGCTGGTGGGCCTGGCAGGCGCAGCATCCGTAGCAGTCACCCAGGCCCGGTACCGCCTGGATCGCCGGCGCTCGGCGTCGCCCTCGATCGCGGTCGAGATCTGACGGCGGATTACGACAGAGTACGACTAGGGCTCGCGGTCGGCCGGCCCGCCCCCACGCTGGTACAGCCCTGAGATGCCGGACATGTTGACCACCTGCTGGATCACCGAACTCAGTACGAGCACCACGACGATCAGCAGCAACACACCGAGGTTCGGGACGAACCATTCGCCGTCGATCACGTCGAAGGAGTCGACCGGGCGTCCGTCGATCTCGAAGTCGAGATCACCAGTGACGGGGTCGGTGACGAAATCGGCTTCGATCGCGGAGGGCACGGCCACGAAGGTGAACTGCGACACGAGGTTCCCGGCCAAGCCGATCCCGAGCACGATCAGGTAGAGAAGCAGCAACCGCCCGAGCGTCGGCCAGAAGCGGCCCTGGGAGAAGCTCCACGACGCGCTGATCGGATTCGTGCCGCGCGGCGCAACAGCCAGCGCCGCGCCGAGGAAACCCAGGCGCACGTAGAGCCAGAACGCAAGGGGGATGGCGGCGAGGAACCCAACCACGACCAGCAGCACGACGAGCGCGATGGCGGCGTCGCCCCCTGCCCCCACCGCCAGCGCAACGATCAGGCCGATGATCACCGCATAGACCACCAGGAAGATGAGGACGAGGAGTAGACCCCAACCAATGGTCCGTGGGAGGCGCGACAGGGCGGTCTGCAACGAGTCACGGAGCGAGGGGTTCCGGTCGGCGTGACCGTAGTAGAGCTGGTGGTAGGCCGCGAGCCAGGCGACGATCGACACCAGGGCGAACACGAGACCCACCACGCCAGCCACCACGAGCAGCTCGGGCCGGAAACCGTCGAAGCTCTCGGTGATGCGGTTGTACTCGAGAGAACTCGCGAACAGGCTGAACACCACGGCCAACGCCATCAGCCCGACGACCGGCACCACCACCATCAAGATGATGAGTGGCACGACTCGTGAGATCAGCACCTTGAACGTGCCTCCGAGCCACTCGCCGATGTCACCCAGGCCCGACGGAGGGGGCGGCGCAGCAGTCGCTGCGTAGGGCGGCACCGCGCCGGGGGCTGGGGGTGCCTGATAGGGCGGCTGATCCTGCAGGCTGGGCGCAGCCGGGGTGGTGTGGTCGGTCCAGGTCGCACCGTCCCAGTAGCGGAGCTGATCCGGTTGGTTCGGATCCGGGTACCACCCGGGTACCGGACTGTCGCTGCTGCTCATGTCCCCATCACCTCACTGCGCGCCACTGCTCGCTTGCCCTCGCTCCACCCTAGGCCACCAGGGAGAACCTGGTCAGCCAGCGGGTGCGTCGACGTCGAGCGTCAGGGTGACGGGGCCCTGGTTCACCAGGCGCACGTTCATGTCGGCCCGGAAGCGGCCGGTGGCGGCCTCGACGCCGAGGTCGCGCAGTTCCTGCACGGCGCGCTCGATGAGAGGCTCCGCTACCTCCGGGCGGGCGGCGTTCGAATACCCCGGCCGGTTGCCGCTGCTGGTGTCTCCATAGAGCGTGAACTGGCTCACCACCAACACGGCGCCGCCGGTGTCGATCACCGAGCGGTTCATCTTGCCCTCGGCGTCGGAGAAGATGCGGAGCTTGGCCAACCGGCCAGCGATCTTGACCGCTTCACGCTCGGTGTCGCCGTGGGTGGCGGCCAACAACACGCACAACCCCGGCCCGATGGAACCCACCACCTCGCCGTCTACGGTGACGTTGGCCTCCGCGACACGCTGAACCACAGCTCGCATGGCTGCAGAGGGTAGGGGCTGACACCACACGAGCCGGCCTTACACTGTCAAACAGCTGTCCTGCAGCTGTCGGGCAGCACAATCCGCCCTCCTTCCCCCGAACACCGGAGCGGCCAATGACCACATCATCCCTCGAGACCGACGGTCCTCTGCGGCTCGCCTACCTCTCCTACCGCTCGAAACCGACCGTAGGCGGCCAGGGCATCTACACCCGGCATCTCACCAAGGCGCTCGTCGACCTCGGCCACCACGTCGAGGTGTTCTCCGGTCAGCCCTACCCCGTGCTCGACGATCGCATCGCGCTCCACGAGCTCCCGAGCCTCGACATCTTCAATGACCAGTACCCGGGGCGCTTCCCGGCCTACTGGGAGATCAAGTCGATGGCCGACGTGGTGGAGATCCTGCAGTTCTCCGCCGGCACGTTCTCCGAGCCGTTGGCCTTCAGCATCCGGGCCTACCAGGCCCTGCGTGAGCGCACCGCCGACTTCGACATGGTGCACGACAACCAATGCCTCGGGTACGGGATCCTGGCCATCGACCGGATCATGCCCACCACCGTCACCCTGCACCATCCGATCACGGTGGATCGGAGGCTGGAGATGGAGGCGGCCCCGAACTGGTGGAAACGCCTCACCCAGCGCCGCTGGTATGGGTTCGTGGAGATGCAGGGCCGGGTGGCTCGCCGCATGCCCCGCATCGTGGTGGTGTCGGAGAACTCGATCGATGACATCCACACCGACATGAAGGTGGACCGGGAGCGCATGCGCCTGGTGCACGTCGGCGTCGATCCCGACCTGTTCAAGCCGATGCCAGGGGTGCAGCGCATCCCCGGCCGGCTCATCACCACCGCCTCGGCCGATGTCGAGCTGAAGGGCCTCCGGTTCCTGCTGGAGGCGATGGCCAAGCTGCGCACCGAGCGCGACGTGTCGCTCACCGTGATCGGCCGGGCCAAGGAAGGCGGCCGCTCGGCCGAGCTGATCGAACGGCTCGGGCTGTCCGACGCTGTGCAGTTCGTGACCGGCGTGCCCGACGAGCGCATCGTCGAGCTGTACGCCGAGTCGGAGTTGGCGGTCGTGCCCTCGCTGTACGAGGGCTTCTCGTTGCCCGCGGTCGAGGCGATGGGCAGCGGCACCCCGCTGGTCGCCACGTCGGGCGGCGCGCTGCCCGAGGTCACTGGCGTCGACGGTGAGACCGTGCTGCGGTGTGAACCGGGCGATGCCGACTCCCTCACGGCTGCGCTACGACGTGGCCTGGACGATCCTGAACTCAGGGACCGGATCGGCGCCGCTGGCCGTGAACGGGTGAGCCGGCTCTACACCTGGCGTCAGACCGCACAGAACACCGTCGGCCAGTACCGCGAGGTGCTCGCACTGCGCCGCGAGGCCACCGAGCGCGCCGAACGGGACGCGTCCTAGTGCTGACCGTCGACTACGACCGGCTTGCGCTGCGGCCGGGGATGACCGTGCTCGACCTCGGCGCGGGGTTCGGGCGCCACGCGTTCGAGACCGCCCGCCGGGGCGCCAACGTGTTCGCTGTCGATCTCGCCCGCGACGAGCTGGTGAGCTGCGCCAACACCTTCGCCGCCATGTACCTCGACGATGAGTTCGGCTCCGAGGTGGGCGTCGGTGTGGCCCAGGCCGACGGTGGCCGCCTCCCGTTCCGCGACGGGTCCTTCGATCGCATCATCGCCTCCGAGGTGCTCGAACACGTCCCTGACGACCTGGGCGTGATGGCCGAGCTGTGGCGAGTGCTGAAGCCGGGTGGTCGGATGGCGGCCACGGTGCCGTCGGCCATCCCGGAGCAGATCTGCTGGTGGTTGAACGAGGCCTACCACGCGCCGATCAGTGAGGGCGGCCACGTGCGCATCTACGCCCGGCCCGAGCTCGACACCAAGCTGGCAGCGAGCGGGTTCTCTGTGGTGGACCACCATCGGGCCCATGCACTGCACAGCCCGTACTGGTGGCTCAAGTGCGCCGTGGGGCTCGACAACACCGACCACCCGTTGGTCAAGAACTACCTGAAGCTCCTCACCTGGGACATCACTGACGCACCTACCGTCACCCGCACCGCCGACCGTCTCCTCAACCCGGTGCTCGGCAAGAGCCTCGTGGTCTACGCCGACCGCCCCCACCCCGCTGATGCGGGCGAGCTCGAGTTCGTGGGCGCCGGCGCCAACCTGGAGCCCGCCCGATGACGGCGATGGTGGTACCCGAGGTCGACGGCATCGTCACGGCCGCTCAGCTCGTCGAGACAGGCCGCACCCTCGCTGATCTGCAGCTCCCGGACGGGATGATCCCGTGGTACCCGGGGGGCCACTGCGATCCGTGGAACCACGTGGAGTCGGCCATGGCCCTCGCCACCGTGGGTCGGGTACGCGAGGCCGAGCTCGGCTACCAGTGGCTCGTCGACCGGCAGCGGACCGACGGGAGCTGGCACAACTACTACCTCGCCGACGGCATCGAGGACTCGAAGCTCGACGTGAACTGTGTTGCCTACATCGCAACCGGCGTGTGGCATCACTACCTCGCCACCGCCGATCGAGGGTTCGTCGAGGCGCTGTTCCCCTGCGTCGACGCCGCCATGGAGTTCGTGCTCGACCTGCAGACCAAGCGGGGCGAGGTGATCTGGGCCCGCCGGGCCGACGGCACGCCGTGGAGCTACGCCCTACTCACGGGGTCGTCGTCCATCAGCCACAGTCTCGGCTGTGCGGTTCGCATCGCCGAGCTGCTCGGGGTGGAACGGCCCTGGTGGGCCGAGGGCCGCGATCGCCTCGTGGACGCGATCGCCAACAGGCCCGACGCCTTCGAGCCGAAGGACCGCTGGGCGATGGACTGGTACTACCCGGTGCTCGTCGGCGCCGTGACCGGCGATGACGCCGCAAAGCGGCTCGAGAGCCGATGGGACGAGTTCATCATGGACGGCAAGGGCGTGCGCTGCGTGTCCGACCGGCCATGGGTGACCGCGGCCGAGACCTGCGAGTGCGCCATTGCCTACGAAGCGGTCGGTGACACCGAGACCGCCCGCCATCTGCTCTCCTGGGCCCAGGGCCTCCGAGACACCGACGGGCGCTACTTCACCGGCATGGTCTATCCCGAATACGTGCACTACCCGGGCGACGAGCGCACCTCCTACACCGCTGCGGCGGTGATCCTCGCCGCCGACGCCATCCAGGGCACCAACCCCACGAGTTCGCTTTTCACCGACGACATCGTCTGAGCTGGGCACCCATGAGCCCATCGATCGGCTATCTCATCCCCACCCGGGAGGCGATCATGTCGGGCGAGCCCGAAACGGCCCGCCTGATCGCCCTGGCCGAGCGGGCCGAGCAACTCGGCTACCAGTCGATCTGGGTCGGCGACTCGATCACCTCTCGACCTCGGCACGAGCCGCTCACGATGCTCACCGCCATCGCGATGCGGACCTCCGAGGCAACGTTGGGCACCGCCGTCCTCATCCCCGCGCTGCGACAGCCGGTGGCGATGGCCCATCAGGTGGCCACCCTCGATCGCCTGGCCGAGGGTCGGCTCGTCCTCGGCGTCGGCATCGGAGCCGACTCGCCATCGAACCGAGCCGAGTTCGACGCACTCGGCGTCGGGTTCGAACGTCGCCTGGGGCGCATGAACGACCACCTGGCCCTGTGCCGACAGCTGTGGTCCGGGGAGCCCGTCGACCACCACGGTGAGTTCTACACGATCGACCAGGCATCGATCGGGCCGTCAGCTCACCAGCCGGGAGGCCCACCGTTGTGGATCACCGGCTCGTCCCCACCGGGTCAGCGGCGGGCGGGCGCCCGTTACGACGGGTGGATGCCGATTGGCCCGATCGAGATGTTCACCGCTGGTGTGCCCGAGGTGCGAGCAGCAGCGGAGGAAGCCGGTCGGGATCCGTCAGAGGTCGCGATCTCGACCTACCTGACGATCTCGCTCGACGACGATTCGGCCGCCGCCGACCAGACCCTCAACGACTTCCTCGCCGCCTACTACCCCGCCCCGCCCGAGGTGATGCGAGGCGTCCAGGCCTGTTACGCAGGCCCCAGGGCCGGCCTCACCGAGTGGGTGGCCGCGTTCGTCGAGGCGGGAGCCGAGCACGTGATCCTGCGCTTCGCCGGCGCCCACGACAGCCACCTGGAGGCCTGCAGCACGCTCGGCGCCGAACTGGCGTAGGAGAGGTCAGCGGCGGCGGAGCACGCGCAGGGAGCCGGTGGTCGACTCCTCGGTGAAGAGCCCCGAGGCGAGGGCCGGCTGGTAGATCTCGTCGTGCGGGGCTTGACCGCCGTCGGCCGGATCGGCGAACACGTCGTGGATGGCGAGGATCCCGCCGGGGGCGACCTGCGGGGTCCAGCCCTCGAAGTCGAGCCGGGCCGGCTCGCGACCATGACCCCCGTCGATGAACAGAAACGACAGCGGTGTGGCCCACGTGGCGGCGACGACGGGCGAGTCGCCGACCACAGCGACTGCGACGCCCTCCAGGCCGGCCGCGTGGACGGTGCGACGGAAGAACGGCAACGTGTCCATCCGACCGACCACCGGATCCACGAGATCGGGCTCGTGCCACTCCCACCCTGGTTGGTTCTCCTCCGACCCGCGATGGTGATCAACGCAGTAGAGCACGGTGCCGGCCCGTCGAGCGACGGGGCCGAGGTAGCAGGCCGACTTGCCGCAATAGCTGCCCACCTCGAGAAACGGGCCCAGCGCTGGATCGGCGGCCGCGGCGGCAGTACTGAGCGCAATGCCCTCATCGGGCGGCATGAACCCACGGGCAGCCTCGGCCACCAGCCGTTCTGCGTCACTGATGGGACCCGTCTGTTGGTTCACCGCGATCTGCGTTGTCAGCGAGGAGGAGCCGACGACGGGGTGGGGTCGAACGACTCCCCTTCGATCCGACGGGCCGATGCCTCGAACATCTTGTCGAGGATCACGAATTTGGCGAGCCACACGATGAAGTAGCCGAGCAGGCTGCCGAGGGCCACGGGCAGACCGGATCCGAAGATGCGCTCTCCACCTTCGGCGAGCGCCGTCGAGATCAGCAGCCCGAGCAACGAGAGGGTCCAGAACGGCACCACCTCACCCCGGATGCTGTGGGCTCCCTGAACCTTCCACACCCACTGTCGACTGATGAAGTAGGCCGGAATGGCGGCCAGGAACGCTGCAAACACGTTCGACACCCCGCCTCCCCACCCCCACACGTTGTGGGCGATGTTGAGCAGGATCTGGTGGTTGATGACGTTCAGAATCGAGACAGCTCCGTACCTGGCCGCGACACCCTGCACCTCACGAACCGTGTTGATCAGATTCTGGGGGGTCGAGTCGGACACGGGTCCCCAGGGTACCGCCCTGTCGGGCTCGTGGCGGAACGGTGGAAACACCCGGGAATCGACGACAACCTGGCCGATGATGCGCGGTGGGCCCACGAACTCGACGAGACTGGGCGGGTGAATCGCATCCCCCTGTTCCATGCGGGGCATCGTCGCCCCCTGATCGTGGTCGCGGCCGTCGCGCTCGCGGTGACGGCCTGCTCCGACGTTCGCCGCACCGACACCTCGGGCGCTCAGGACGACGCGCCGAGCGTGGTCACCGCAGCCGCCACGACCACCACCGAGTCGACTGAGGACGAGGCGGCCGAAACCGAGGCCTCGGCCGCTGACACCCCTTCCACTGACGAGGCCAACACGGCCTCGACTGACGACGCCGCGAGCTCCACCGAGGAGACTGCGCCCGGCGCCACCACCCCGGCCGACGGCACAGCCACGTCGGAGACGTGGGCTGCCGAGCGTTACGGCCTTGAATTCGTGGCCGCACTCAACCAGCCCATGGCTCTCGTCGCCCGGCCCGGCAGCGACGACCTCTGGGTGGCCGAGCGCGACGGCCGGGTGCGGCGCCTCACGGTCGCCCCGGAGCCACCCGAGTCGGGAAGCCGCTTCACCGTTGAGGACGAGGTGGTGCTCGACATCAGCGATCGAGTGACCACCGACGGCGAGCGGGGCCTGCTCGGCATCGACTTCTCGCCAACCGGCGATCGTCTCTACGCCCACTACAGCGACGCCAACGGCGACTCGGTCATCGCGTCGTTCCCGATGGACGAGACCGCGGCCCGATCAGACGAAGAGACCACCGTGCTCGTGGTGGGACAGCCGTTCTCGAACCACAACGGGGCCGACGTGGTGTTCGGCCCCGACGACATGCTCTACGTGGCCTTGGGCGACGGCGGCAGCGGCAACGATCCGGAGGGCCACGGCCAGAACCTGGACACGTTGCTGGGGGCGATCCTGCGTATCGACCCGGAAGGTTCGAGCGACGGCGGATACCAGATCCCCGCCGACAACCCCTTCGTCGGGCAGGAAGCCGCCCAGGCCGAGATCTGGCACTGGGGCCTGCGGAACCCATTCCGCATCAGCTTCGACGACGTCACCGGAGAGCTGTGGATGGCTGACGTCGGGCAGAACGCGTTCGAGGAGATCAACGTGGTGCCGGCCGAACGCGGCGGGCTCAACTTCGGGTGGGCGCTGCGTGAGGCGTTCGAACCGTCCGACGTGGGTGGCCCCGCGCCCGACGGGCACGTGGCCCCAATCCTCGCCTACGACCACAGCGCCGGCCGGTGCTCCATCACCGGTGGCCACGTGTACCGCGGCCCTGACGCCCCGACGCTCACCGGTGTGTACCTCTACTCCGACTACTGCCGAGGCGGTATCAACGGTGTGGCCCGCGACGCGAACGGAACCGTGGTGGAGTCGCCGTTGCGGTTCGACGAGCCAGCCCAGAACGTGATCGCGTTCGGGCGCGGGCCCGACGGTGGGATCTACGTGCTGGAGCAGGGCGGTGGCGTGTCGCTCATCGGCCCGCCGATCCTGCCCTGACCCAACACCCACGTCGGGCTGCCCCACCCGACCGAGGCCCATCACGGCGAGATCACTCCAGGCCGTCGATCACGAGCTGCACGGCTTCCTCGGCGGCGACGTCAAGGGGGAGATAGTGCCCGCTCTCCAATTCGATGACCTCGGCACCGATGGCAGCGGCGGTCTCGCGTTGGTCGTCAATCGACACCACGTTGTCGTAGGGCGACACCGCGATGCGCACGGGAACACCGGCGTCGGCCACCGAGTGGTACGACTCGTCGAGCAGGTCCTGCCAGTCGGGTGAGATGCCGTCGACGCCGATGAGGCTGGGCTTCTCGATCGAGTAGGGCTTGCCCGCATACAGCTCCCAGTACCGCTCCATCTGGGCCTCGTCGAGGAACATGTCCACGTAGGCGCCAACCGGGCCAGAGCCGCTGCGGATTGCCTCCTCCTCGGTTTGCGCCGAGCTGTCGAGGAAGAACGGCACCACCACCGGTGCCACGGTCGCCTGCACGAACGAGTAGTCGAGTGGCACCACGGGGGCGAGCAGCAGCAGCGAGCCCACCTCGTCGGGGGCCTGCGCCGTGGCCAGCACGCTGGTGGCCCCGCCGTAGCTGTGACCCACCACGTGGACGGGCAGTTCGTTGCGGTCGCCGATCGCAGCGATCACGGCCCGTTGGTCGGCCACATAGTCGGCAGTGTCGGCGTCGGCGACGGGTGAGCTGGTGAAGTGACCACGCCAGCTGAGCGCATAGACGTTCAGGTGCTGGGGCAACTGCTCGAAGAACTCCTCCCACACCCACGCACCACCACCGGCGCCGTGCACCAGCAGTACGTTTGCCGTGGCACCGTCGGTCTCTCGCACGTGCACCGAAACCGTCACGCCGTCGTCGACGGCGACGTTGAACGAGTCGTTGGTCTCGATCGGGGGAGGCGGATCGAGTGTCTGGCTCTGGGTGGCTGCGGCGGAGATGGCGTCGGGGGTCGGCGCCCCCAGGCCGGCCTGGAGCTGGAAGAGTTCGAGGCCGATCCAGCCCGCAACGGCCAGGAGCAACGCGAGCCCGACGAGGAGCCGCCGGATCGGTTTGGGGCCCAGGACGCGCCGCGCAACGCTGCGTGCGGGGGCGGGAGCCGGCGCTGGGCCGGGCTCGGATGAGGTCACGGTGTCGGTCATGGCCGCACCGGCCGACGACGTGCACCCCAGATGATCACCGCGCCGAGCAACCACCCGATGACGAAGGCGCCAGCCTCGTAGGCGAAGCGCTCCCAGCTGTGGTCCGGGTGATAGAGCAGGGGGTAGGCGGCGAGCGGTGCCGCCAACAGCGCCGCCACCGCAGCGACCTCGGTAAGCGCCGAGCGCAGCGACGGCCAGCCCACCCGCTTCAGCACGTGGGCCACGCCGAACATCTGGGCGAGGATGAAACCGAAGGCCACCGCCCACCACACCTGCGGGATCACAAGCTGATCTTCAGGCAGGCCGATGAGGAGGTTCCATCGAACCTTGAACACCGATCCAAACCACATCCACTGGTAGACGAACACCGCCATGGCGGCCAGCACGGCCCCCGCCACGGGAAGCCCGAAGACCTCGACGCCTCTGATCCTGTTCATGTCATGTCTCCTTCGGTAGCGGCGGTGCCCGGTGTGGCACTGCCGGTCGATGAGAATCAGCGTCATGGAGGCGGCCGAGCGGCGCGTACGGACGAGGGCGGCTCGCAATACACCCCAGGGAGTACGCGGCAACCGCAGTGCGGGGCGACAATCCGGTGGTGACCACGTTGACCTCCGCCGCCTCGTCTCGGCCCCCCGTCTGGCGTCGGCACCCGCCGACGGTGGTGGTGGACGCCCTCCTGGTGATCGGCGCCGCGGCCTTCGGGATCGCCGACCTCGCGTTCGACTTCGGCGCGAACGGCAGCGAGGCCACGCTGCCCGCGGTGCTCGCCGTTCTCGCCGGCGCGACCGCGCTCGCGGTCCGTCGATCCTGGCCGCTCGCGGTCGTAGCTCTGATCTCGCTGCTACGGATCGCCGTGGCCGACGTTGGTCAGACCGAGATCGCGCTTTCCATCCCGGCGATCGTCGCACTGTTCACCGCAGCGCGGACGCTGCGGCGCCCGCTGCTTCCCATTGCGGTCGTTGTCTCCCTCGTGGCTGGCGTGCTCTCGCTGGTGGTCGTGGGCCCGACGGCGATGGTGGAGGAGACGGCCGGCGAAGTGGTGCTGATCCTGCTGGTTCTCGTGACCGCCGAGCTGCTTCGGGTGAACGAGAGCAGAGTGGCGCAACGGGTCGAGATCGAAGCGGCCACGCGGGTGCACCACGAGCGGCAGCGCATTGCCCGCGACCTGCATGACGTGGTTGCCCACAGCCTGTCGAACATCACCGTCCAGGCTGGTGTCGCCGCCCGGCTGCTCCGCCGAGACCCCGACCACGCCGAGCGGGCCCTCGAGATCATCAACGAAGCTGGACGGGAATCGCTCGACGAGCTGCGGGCGTTCCTCGGGTTGCTGCGGGCCGACGTCGACATCTCGTCGACCCACCCGACCCCGGGGACCGACCAGGATCTGGCCACCCTGTTCGACCGTGCCATCGAGGCAGGCCTCCAGTTGACCGTCAACACCCGCGGCGCGCCCACC
Source organism: Actinomycetota bacterium (assembly GCA_039029735.1). Classification (GTDB taxonomy): domain Bacteria; phylum Actinomycetota; class Acidimicrobiia; order Acidimicrobiales; family SZUA-35; genus CADEDH01. Next base: position 98,290 of record JBCCFL010000018.1, read on the forward strand.
GTCGCACCATCGTCGACGGTGACGGTTGCGCTGTATCGCATCATCCAGGAATCGCTCACGAACGTGACCCGACACGCAGGGCCGGTTGCGGTCTCCATCGACATCTCCTACGAGCCCGAACAGATCGGGGTGACGATCACCAACAGCCCCGGCGCTGGTGACCGCGAGCCTGTGCCGTCGACCGGAGTCGGCATCGTCGGCATGACCGAACGGGCCGAGGCGATGGGAGGCTGGCTCACCACCAGCCGGCATGCCGACGGCACATTCGAGGTGGCGGCCTCGCTCCCCTACGGTCGCCACGTCGATGGAGGTCGACCATGATCCGCGTGCTCATTGCCGACGACCAGGAACTCATCCGCTTCGGGTTCGTCGCCCTCGTCAACGCCGAGCCCGACCTCGAGGTGGTCGGTGAAGCACGCGACGGCGCCGAAGCGATCGACAAGGCCCACGAGATGCGACCCGACGTGGTGTTGATGGACATCCGGATGCCGAACGTCGACGGGATCGAGGCGACCGGCCGCATCGTGGCGAACCCGCGGCTGGACGAGACCCGGGTGCTGATGCTCACCACGTTCGACCTGGACGACTTCGTGTACCGAGCGCTCGAGGAGGGCGCCTCGGGGTTCCTGTTGAAAGACACCAGACCCGAACAGCTGCTCGACGGCATCCGGGCGGTGCACCGGGGAGAATCTCTCCTCGCCCCCGCCATCACCCGACGGCTGATCGACCGCTTCGTGACCAGCACCAGCCCCGACCAGCAACGCTCCCGCCTGGCTCCGCTGTCGAATCGGGAGGTTGAGGTGCTCACCCAGGTGGGGCTCGGCCTCAGCAACGCCGAGATCGCCGAGGCGCTCTACATCAGCCCCCTCACGGCCAAAACCCACGTCAGCCGGCTGATCAACAAGCTGGCGGTCAGGGATCGGGCCCAGCTGGTGGTCGTGGCCTACCAGACCGGCCTCGTCGCCCGGTGAGTCGACCGCCACGTTCGATCCCGGGCCGGTCGTTGGCCTAGCGTCGAGGCATGACCGATCAGCTGCTGTACGACGTCGACGGACGAGTCGCCACGATCACGTTCAACCGGCCCGACCGGATGAACACCATCACCAGAGCCATGCTCGAAGGCCTGAGCGAGCTGCTGTTGAAGGCCGACCGTGACCCCGAGGTGCGGGTGATCGTGCTCACTGGTGCTGGCCGAGCGTGGTGCGCCGGGCTCGACATGGCGGCCGCCCAGTCGGGCGACGCCTTCGACACCGCTGGCGACGAGCAACCGCGGATGGCGCCCGGCGAGTTCGACCTGCGCGACGCACCCCCGATCGTGCTCAACAAGATCGACACTCCCACGATCGCTGCGCTCAACGGCGGCGCCGCCGGGTATGGCATGGACCTGGCCCTCGGGTGCGACATGCGCATCGCCGCCACCACAGCGAAGCTGTCGGCGGCATACACCGCCCGCAACCTCGTACCCGAGAGCGGCGGCACGTGGCTGCTGCCCCGCATCGTCGGGTGGTCACAGGCGGCTGAGCTGCTGTTCACCGCTCGTACCCTCACCGCGGCCGAGGCCAAAGAGATGGGCCTCGTGAGCAGTGTGGTGGAGCCGGACGAGCTGGCCGACGCGGCGCGTGCCATGGCCCACCAGATCGCGGCCAACGGCCCGCTGGCGGTACGGGCGGCCAAGCGCATGATGCGTCACGCCATGACCGAGGACTTCGAGGATCACGTGCAGCGCCAGTACCTGGCCCTGCTCCCGTTGTTCGCCACGAAGGACTTCCGGGAAGGTATCGCCGCCTACATGGAGAAGCGGCCGGCCGACTTCACCGGCGAATAACTCAGAGCTTGTAGCGGTAGACGTTCGTCTCGCGCTCCTCGAACCCGAGGCGCTGGTACAGGCGGTTGGCGGCCTCTCGGCTCGGTCGGGAGGTGAGATCAACCGTGGTGGCCCCGATCTCGCGCGCCCGATCGATCGCGGCGTTGTTGAGCGCGGCGCCCACGCCCTTGCCCCGGGCCGCATCGTCGACCACCACATCCTCGATCCAGGCTCGGATGCCAGTGGGGATCGAGAACACGGCCAGCGTGAGGCTCCCGAGGATCACCCCGTCTTCCACGGCGATCAGAAGCGTTGACGCCTCCGACCCGGCGATATGGGCCAGGAACTCGCGGGAGGGCGGAGGGTTCGACGATGACAGCTGGGGGATGAGCCGCTCGAAGGCGGCCACGAGCTCATCGGTGACTTCGGTTACCTCGAGGATGTCCACGGCCACAGTATGTCGGGGTGTGTCGTGTGTCGGGCGACCGGGACCGAACCTCGGCACAGCGCTAACGTGGGATCGATGGACTACATCCAGTGGACGGCACCACGGCCCACCCTGCGGGATCCGATCCTGATCGCCGCCTTCGAGGGTTGGGGTGATGCTGGCGACGCCGCCTCCACCGCAGCAAGCCACATCCGCGACCGGCTCGGCGGCACCACCTTCGCCACGATCGACTCCGAACCCTTCTACGACTTCACCACCACCCGGCCCATGATCCGGCTCGTCGACGACGGCGACGGCCGCGAGATCGACTGGCCCGCCAACGAGATCGCCGCCGTCTCCGTTCCCACCGCCACCCGGGATCTCATCGTGCTCGTCGGCGTCGAACCGCAGCTGATGTGGAAGACGTTCACCCGCCAGCTGATCTCTCTCATCGAGGAGTTCAACGTCAAGCTCGTGATCTCGCTCGGGGCGCTCATCGCCGACGTGGCCCACTCCCGCCCGGCAACGGTGTACACCTCCGGCTACGACCGGGAGCTGAACGAACGGCTCGACCTCGAACCCTCGTCGTACGAAGGGCCCACCGGCATCGTGGGCGTGCTCCACAACGCGCTCCAGGAGCACGGCACCAGCTCGGTGTCGCTGTGGGGCACGATCCCGGGCTACGTGCCGAACGCTCCGTCGCCGAAGGCGGCGTTGGCCCTCGTGGAACGGGTGAGCCAGCTGCTCGAACTGTCG
>JBCCFL010000019.1:0-94534 GCA_039029735.1 Actinomycetota bacterium
CGAAGCCTGCGGCTTGCGGCTTCCCATATAGATCGTCGTTCCCCGAGGGGTGGGCGATGGCTGGATGCGAACTTCACGATGATCTCGTGGCCGCTGGGTCGCTCGTGGGTGGGGTCACCCGGGCGCTGAGCGGGAGTGCCGCTGCGGCGGATGGCGTGGAAGCGCCCGCGCTGGCGGTGTTGCTGCGGCAGGCGAGGTCCGTTGAGGCAAACGTGGCGTCGCTGGTGGCGACGATCGGCGCACGGGCTGATGCGCTGGCCTCAGAGGGTCGGTCTGCGCCGGCCGACGAGTTTCTGTTGGATGAGGGGCGGGTACGGGCCCGCACCGCCCGCGACGAGGCAGCCCGCGCCGAGGTGTTGGCCTGGGCTCCCGATCTGGCGGCTGGTGTCGGTGCCGGTCGGGTAGGCGCGGATCAGCTCGACAGTCTGGCCCGCCACACGCGCAACCTCAACGAGAACGCTCGAGGCCGACTTCGGGTCGACGACCTGGTGCGGGAGGCCGGCAGGCTCCCAGCCGACTCGTTCGATGCTGTGGTGCGCCGCGCCGTTCGAGAGGCCGACCCGGGGGAGGCCGACGCCTCTGCTGAGCAGAAGCGGGCAGCAAGCGAGTTCCGGCACTGGGCCGACCCACGCACACAGATGGGCCGCTTCGCCGGCGCGCTCGACCTCGAGCGCTATGAGATCTTCACCGCGGCCGTCGATCGCGAAACCGTGCGGCTGGCGGCTGCTGCCAGCGAGCCCACGAGCCGGGATGCGAACCTGGCGGCCGCCGCCCTCGTGGGGCTCGTCACCGGTGGCGGCGGTCGTGGCGGTGCCGGTGACGCCAGCGGCGCAGATCAGAGCAGAACCGGCGGGCGCATGCGGGCCGCGATCTCGGTGGTGGTCGACGTGGCCACGCTGGCGGCCGCCCGGGCCGGTGACGACGTGCCGCCAGAGGCCGAGCCGGGGCGTACAGGGAACGGGCACGAACTCACCCAGGCGGCGGTGGCTCGCCTGTGCTGCGACGCTGAGTTGCGCCGAGTGGTGCTCGACGAAGCTGGGCTCCCACTCGATGTCGGCCGCAACCGCCGTACGGCCACAGACGCCCAGTGGGCGGCGCTCCGGGCAGTGCACACCACGTGCGCCTGGCCCGGGTGCGGCCAGCCCATCGATCGCTGCCAGGTGCACCACATCCGGCCGTGGTCGAGTGGCGGGCCGACCGATCTCGCCAATCTGGTGCCGCTGTGCAGCCGGCATCATCACAGGGTGCACGAGGGCCGTTGGCGCCTCCGCCTCGACTCGAACCGAGCAGTTCACGTCCGCCCACCGCCTGTAGGGAAGCTACCCCGTCAGCACCGAACGAACCGCCGACCCCGAGCACCGGCGGCCGACCCATGACCGGGCGCCGTGGCGCAGCGCCGTCAGAAGATCAACTCAGACACGGTGTAGATCACGAGGCCCGCCAGGCCACCGACGAGGGTGCCGTTGATGCGGATGAACTGGAGATCCCGGCCAACCTGCAACTCGAGGCGGTCCGCCGTCTCCTGGGTGTCCCAGCCCTGCACCGTGGTGGCGATGAGGTCGGCCACCTCGTGGCGGAACTGCTCGGCCACGTAGCTGGTGGCATCGATGATCCAGGCGTCGATGCGGGCCCGAACCTCAGGGTCTGCCTCCAACGACTGGCCAGCGCCGACCAGCGCGCCGTCGAGGCGCACCCGAAGATCCGACTCCGGATCCTCGGTTGCGTCGATGAGCGCCGCCTTGATCCGCAACCACAGCGACGCCGACCAGGCCCGCACCTCGGGGTGGGCGAGCAGCTCCTCTTTGAGCTCCTCACCGCGCGCAGCAAGGGCGGGCGAGTTCTTGAGGTCGTCGGCGAAGCGGATGGTCCGCTTGTCGATCTCGAGCCGCATCGGATGGTTCCGATCCGAGCCGACGTCCAAGAGGAAGCTCTGCACCACCTCGTAGATCTTTTCGAACACCACGTCGTCGACCTGCTCCGGCACCCACCATGGCGACTCCTCGTACAGCCGCTGACGGAAGGTCTCCTGGTTCTCCCCCATGAAGCCGCTGAGGCTCCGCAGAATCGCCTCCAGCAGGTTCTGGTGGTGATCCCCCTCGAAGGCGGCCTCGACCACCCGCCCCATCAACGGCGCCACCGGCACGGCACGGGCCCGCGACTGCACCACCTGCTCGATGCCGCCCTGCACCAGATCGTCCTGCAGCACCTCGGTGACGCCCTTCACCACCGCCGCGCTCTGCGCCGACACCGAGCGGGCGTTGTCCTCCTGCGACAACCAACGCCCAACCCGGGCCGCCAGGTCGGCTTCACGGAGCCGCTCGGCGATCACCTCGGAGGTCAAGAAGTTGTCCCGCACGAACCCACCCAGGCTCGCCCCGATCTGGTTCTTGCGGGTCTGGATGATCGCCGTGTGCGGAATCGGGATCCCGAGCGGGTGGCGGAACAACGCAGTCACCGCGAACCAGTCGGCCAGGGCGCCGACCATCGCTGCCTCGGCCGTGGCCCGCACGTAACCCAGCCAGGGCTGGGCCTCCTCATAGGCCCGGGCAAGCACAAAGATGATGGCCGCCACCACCAGCATGCCGGTGGCGACCATCTTCATCCGCCGGAGATCGCCGGCACGCTGCTCGTCTTCAGGGCCGAGGGCGTGTGTCACCACCGTCAAGGATGCCAGGTCAGAGCCGGCTCGCTCACCCCAGGCCGCGACCCGCCCATGACACACCGGGGACAAACAACGGCCCGTGGCAACGTTGGCGGCCCCATGCTTTATCCTGGGCCCGTGGTGACGCCACCGCCCAATGAGGGGCGGATCGGTGGTCGAAGAGGTCCTGGGTATGGGCGGACGGCCCGACATCGCAATCGAACCGGGCGATCTGCCCTTTGGTGACCCTCGGAACGGTAACGGGCTCCCACCCGACGCCAACGAGCGCGAGGCCGACGCCAGCCAGCGTGCGTGGTGGACGTCGGCCCCGATCCAGACGATCGTCGGGCTCGTTGTGGTTGGCGCCGCCTTCGTGTGGGGCCTCCCGTCGTTCGCCTCCTATGGGCAGGTGTGGGCAGCCCTCGGCGACTTGAGGCTGGAGCTGGCCCTGGCGCTCGTCGTGGTGGGCGCACTCAACCTCACCGCACCATCGTGGTCGCAGCTCGCCGCACTCCCCGGGCTGAGATTCCGCCCGGCACTGCTGGTGGACTGGGTCACGTCGGCAGTGACCAACGCCGTGCCCGGCGGCAGTGCCCTCGCAGTGGGGCTGACGTGGTCGATGTACCGCCGCATCGGGTTCGGACGCGGCGCAGTGGCCCGCTCGATCGTGGTCACCGGCGTGTGGGACATCTTCATGAAGCTCTCGTTGCCGCTCCTGGCGGTGGCCTGGCTGTCGACCGAGCGCCCCGTCGGCCCAGGGCTCATCCAGGCAGCCGCCGTCGGCGCTGCGTTCTTCGTGGTGGTGGCCGTGCTCGCTGCGGTGCTCGCCATCGGCCCCACGGCGTCGGCCGTGGTGGGCGCCGCCCTCGATCGGCTGCCCGGTGTCGGCGACGGGTGGATCGAGCGCCTCGACAGCATGCGAGCCGACACCCTCGCCCTCGTGCGCACCCGGGGCCTACGCCTCACGTTCTGGACGCTCGCCGGCCATCTCAACGTCTATCTGCTGCTGGTGCTCTGCCTCCGCTCTGTGGGTGTCACCTCCACCGAGCTGTCGGCTGCGGGGATCCTGGCCGCCTTCGCCTTCGGCCGGCTCGTCACTGCGCTGCCTCTCACCCCGGGCGGGCTCGGCGTGATGGAGCTCGGGCTCACCGGCGCCCTGGCCGCCGTTGGCAGCGCAGACGAGGCCGCCGTGGTCGCAGCCGTACTCATCTTCCGGTTCGCCACGTTCTTCCTCACGATCCCGCTCGGCCTGATCGCCTGGCCACTGTGGACCCGGTCGACCCGTCGCCTGCCACCCCCAGAGCACGCGGATGTCGTTGACGCAGTCGAGGGGTCAGGGGCGGCCGGTGTCGACTTGAGGTCCAGCGGGTCGAGCAGTGCGGACGTCGCCTCCACCCACTCGCCAAGAGGCGCCCTCAGGAGTCGGTGAACCCGGCTTCTTTGTGGCTGCCGTCGCACAACGGCTTATTGGCCGAGGCACCGCAGCGGCACAGCGTGACCCGCGACCGCGTCTCGATGGTGGTCCCGGTCGAGTCGGTGACCGGGATCGAACCCGTGACCCAGAGCGGACCGTCGTCGATCACGCCGATCTGGGTGGGGTAGTCGGGCTCGGTGTCGGCGTCGTCGTCGACGAAGCGGAAGGTGATCGCCCCGGACGGGCACTTCTCCACCTCGTTGATCACCGCCAGGCGAACCAGCGAATCGTCGGTGTCGGCCACCTGCTTCCAGATGTTCGTCACCCGGTTCCCGCAAAAGCCGGCATGCACACAGATGCTGCGGTCATCTCGCACCGTGATCCCGGTGCCGCCGAGCGTCGTGGCTCGCTCGTCGTAGGTGGACTCACCTGCGTTGTCGGTACAGGCGAACTCGGCCTTGAGATGGGCGCCGTCGCAGAACGGCTTGTTGGCCGACTCCCCGCAGCGGCACAGCGCATAGGTGCCCTTGTCGGTGAGTTCGTCGGAGGTCTGCCAGGCCAGCGGCTCGCCGTGCTCGGAGTGGATCGCACTCTTGCGGCGCAGCGGCACACCGCCCGAAACCATCAGTGGGCCGTTTTCGCGGGCGGTGATCGACTGCTCGTCAGACATTGCGGAACCTCCAATGCGGGATCTTCCGCACACTACCGCTCTTGGCACAGTCCCGCCGTGGGCTCCGCTCGCTTCTCTATCCTTTGGGCGTGGATGGACCCCCACCCTCAGCGAGGCCGGTATGACTGAGGACCGGCTCGCCCCCTTCGTCCCCCGTCTGGCGCTGGAACTGGCACCCCGGGAGGGCTCATTCTGGACCTCGGTCGACGGGTCGATGTTGTCGGCGGACATCTCGGGGTTCACTGCGCTGTCGGAGAAGTTGGCGGGCAAGGGCAAGGCCGGGGCCGAGGAGATCACGGTCCTCATCAACCTCTGCTTCGACGGCTTGATCCAGGCGGCATACCGCTACGGCGGCGAGGTGCTGAAGTTCGGCGGCGACGCCCTGCTGGTGTTGTTCCGTGGAAACGACCACGAGCGGCGGGCGGCTCATGCCGGCCTCGCCATGCAGAGCGCGCTGCGAACGCTGGGGGCGGCGCGGCGGGCCAACCTCACGATGACCGTCGGGATCAGCTCTGGCCCGTTCGACACCTTTCTCGCCGGCTCCCTACCCCGCGACCTGATCATCACCGGCGCCGCGGCATCGATGGTGATCGAGCTCGAAGGCGCTGCGGCCAAGGGCGAGACGCTCGCCCATCCCGACATCGCTGCCCTCCTCGACCCCGAACTGGTCGGCGGCAGCCACTCCGGCGGCGTGATCCTCACTGGCGAACCGACGCTGCCCCCCTCCGGCTTCGACGCTCGCCCCACCGATGAACACGGCTTCGACGTGTTCATGCCGCCCGCCGTGGTGGAACAACTCGATGCGTTCGACGACCTCGGCGGCGAGCATCGCCTGGTCACGGTGTGCTTCCTGATGGCCACCGGGATCAGCGAGGCGCTCGCCGAGGCGGGCCCGGACCAACTGGCCAAGGATCTGGGCCACCTGGTCGACGGGGTGAACACCGCCGTCGCCAGCTGCGGAGCGGCCGCCCTCCACACCGACATCGCCACCGACGGGTTCAAGTTCGTGCTGTGCGCCGGCGCCCCGCTCACCGTCGGCGACACGAGCGACGCCATCCTGCGGGCTGCGCTGGAGATCGCCGAGATCGACAGCCCGCTCACACTGCGCCAGGGGGTGCAGACCGGCCGAGCCTTCGCAGGCTTCCTCGGCAACACCCACCGGCGCACCTACACCCTCATGGGCGACGTGGTGAACACTGCGGCCCGGATGCTCGGCAAGGCCGGGCACCGCGAGATCGTGGCGGTGGCTGACGTTCTCGACGACACCAGGGCGAGCTACTCCTCCACCCCGCTCGAACCGTTCCTGGTGAAGGGCAAGTCCGAGCCAATCGTGGCTCACGTCGTGCACGGCGCCGAGCACGACGTTGGCGGCATGGTGGCCGACCACCGCGTGACGATCCGCCCCGACGAGATCGCCCTGGTCAGCGGGGCCATCAGCGAGACCGGGCGTGTCGTCGAGATCACCGGCGGGCCCGGCTCGGGCAAGAGTCGGGTGGTGGGCGCGGCCCTCGACGAGGCCTGGTCGTACGGGTCGCCGTTCATCCTGTTCCGCGGCGTCTGCCCGCAGTTCAGTGGCGGAACCCCCTATGGCGTGGCCCGCCCGCTGTTCCGGTCGGGTTTCGGGTTCGACGCCTTCGCCGACGGCAGCTACGCCGGCGAGACACTCACCAAGATCGTGGCCGAGGCGGCCCCTGAGCTGGCACCGATGCTGCCGTTGCTGGCCATCCCGTTCGGGGCCGACGTGCCCGACACACCGGAGGCGGCTGCGATCGGCGAGGCGTTCCGCCGGGCTCGAATGCACGACGCCGTGGTGGAGTTGCTCGACTCGGCCTCGTCGGGCCCACTCGTGTTCCTGGTCGAAGACATCCAGTGGATCGACGACGGGTCACGTGAGCTGATCGAACACCTCGCCCGCGTGTCGGTAGATCACCCCTGGACCGTGCTCGTCACCCGGCGCGACGTCGGCGCCAGCCTCGACATCGACGAGCCCCACATGCACCGGCTCACGCTTGGCCCTGTGTCGGATGCCGAACTGCGACGGCTTGCCATCGACACCGCCCAGGGATCGCTGTCGAACGAAGCGCTGGATGCCGTCGTGAGCCGTGCCGGCGGAAACCCGCTGTTCGCCGTCGAACTCACAAGGGCCGTCGGACGAGGTGGCAGCGAACTGCCCGACTCGGTCGAAAGGCTGTTCGCCACCCGGATCGACGACCTCCCGCCCGAGGCCAGGCGGGTGGTTCGCCTGGCGTCGGTGTTCGGCCAGCGCTTCGACGGCGCCGCCCTTCGAGCCGTGCTCGGCGCAGCCGCCTCCGACATCGAACATCCGGCCCTGGCCGAGATCGTGGAGCGCACCAGCACGGGCGGCTGGACGTTCTCCCAGTCGCTGTATCGAGACGCCGCCTACGAGGGCCTCCCCTACGCGAGCCGCCGCACGGTGCACGGCCGGGTGGCTGATCACCTGGAGACCAAGGCAGCCGCATCGATCGCCGACTCCTCGGCGGTGCTGTCGTGGCACTTCGCCGAGGCCCGCTCCCATCGCAAGGCATGGGCCTACGCTCGCATTGCAGGCGACCACGCCATGCGGCTCTCGTCGCCGGTCGAGGCGATCGAGGCCTACGACCGGGCACTCGACGCAGGCCGGTGGCCCACCGACGTCACCCGCCGGCAGCGGAGCCAGGTGGCGACCCTCCTCGGCGACGCCGCCGAACTGGCCGGTCGCTACGAGGTGGCGATCGACGCGTACTCGAAGGCTCGGACGCTGCTCGCCACCGACGACCACGAACGGCTCCCCCTGTTCCGCAAGCAGGGCCAGATCAACGAACGGCAGGGCCGCTACACCCAGGCCGCTCGCTGGTATCGACGGGGGCTCGACGCAGCGGCGACCCTCAATCACGGGTACGCCGACGAGCCGGCCGAACTCGCTGTGGCAATCGCCGGTATCCGCTTCCGCCAGGGTCGCTACCAGGACTGCTGGGAGGCGGCGAGCCCAGTGGCCGACGACCTCACCAGCGCGGTGAAGGCCCGCTTCCGGGCCCACTACCTGATGCAGCTGGCCGGCACCTACCTCCGCCACCCCGACACCGAGCGTCATGCGGTGCGGGCCCAGGAACTGGTCGACGGGATCGACGACGCCGTGTTGGCGTCGGGGCTGTACAACAACCTCGGCATCGCTGCCTACTACGCCGGCGAGTGGGACCGGGCCGTGGACCTCTACGAGCAGTCGTACCAGCTGCGGCTGGCCTCGGGTGACCTGGCGGGGATGGTGTCGTCGCTCAACAACATCGGTGAAGTGCGGGCCGATCAACGGCGGTACGCCGAGGCTGAGGAGATGCTCGAGGAGGCACATCGGCGATCGACGGCGGCTGGCTACGAGGTGGTGGCCCAGGCCGCCGCACTCAATCTGGGCCGCCTCGCTGGGCGCCGAGGTGACGTCGAGCGGGCCCGTGAGCTGCTCTCGGGCGTGCTCGAGGCCGCCGAGGCCACCAACGCTCAGGGCTATGTGGTCGAGAGCCGGCTCCGCCTCGTGGAGATCGAACCTCCTGGGCCCCAGATGGTGGGCCAGGCCCGTGAGCTCTTGCGACTGAGCGAACGGATCGGCGGCGGTGTCACGATCGACGTGCCGGCTCGTCGTCTGCTCGCCGTCGGGCTCCACGCCTCCGAGGATGCGAGTGCACTCGCTGAAGTGACGGCAGCGGCCGACGCCGCTCGGGCGGAGCAGCTCGACTACGAGTTGGTGCTCTGCCTGGAGGCGCTGGCCCAGATCGCATCGGACCGGAGCGACGCGGAGGGCGCCGCGGCGGCGATCGCAGAGGCGGCCGACTACCGTCAACGCCTCGGCGTGATGGACGGCTGAGCTGGCTCCGTCGTAGGGAACGGGACCGGGGCGGCTTCAACAGGCTCAGGGGAGCACGTCGAGGGGGTCGATCGGCTCGCCGTCGATGATGACCTGGAAGAAAACCGGAGCGGTGGCTGTACCCGACCGCCCCGATTCACCGACCTGTTCGCCTCCATTCACCTCTTGGCCGACTCCGACTTTGACTGCGCTGAGGTGGGCGTAGCGGGTGGCCACGCCGTCTCCGTGGTCAATCAGCACGGTCTGACCGAAGCCGCCATTGGTGCCTGCTTCGGCGACCACGCCACCTCTGGCTGCCGCCACCGCTTTACCCTCCGCCAGTGCGATGTCCTGGCCGGCGTGAAGCCTCGTGGCTCTGAGTCGCCACCGGCCCCAGCGGTGCTGGCGTCGAACTTGCTCGTGTCCCCGCATGCCATCGCGACGACGATCATCGCCAACGCGACCCGCGCCAATCGCATAGAGCTCTCCCGCCTGTCGCCACCCACTGGCCTGACGGTAACGCTCGCACAGCGCGCGCCGGACGCGAAGGAGGCGGTGAGGTGCCCGCCGTAACACCCCGCCGCCCCCGGTCGCTGTGCCCTACCCAGGCTCAGCGAGAGCGCTCTGTTGTCTAGGACTCACATGAGATCAGCACGTCGGCGCCGCCGCCGGTGCGACACGTGTCGTTGTCGGCGCCACCATCGAGCTCGTCAACGCCGCGGCCGCCCGCTAGGAAGTCGTTGCCGGCGTTGCCCTTGATGACGTCGTTGGCGGAACCGCCGTTGAGGTAGTCGTTGCCCGGACCGCCGAACACCTGGTCGAGGCCGCCACCGGCCCAGACCACGTCGCGTTCGGTGCCGCCGCGGATCACGTCGTTGCCGCTGGCCCCGATGAGGCGATCGATGCCGCTGTTGCCACGCATGATGTCGGCCCCGCCGCCACCGTTCATGTTGTCCTTGCCGGCGCCGCCGATGAGCACATCGTTGCCGCCGTGGCCGAACATCGAGTCGCTGCCGCTGGAACCGACGAGGGTGTCGTTGCCCGCCCAGCCGAACATCCGATCCCAGCCACCGCCACCGAGCAGGATGTCGTCTCCGCGGTCGCCATGCATGGTGTCGTTGCCCGGACCACCGATGAGCACGTCGTTGCCATCGCGTCCGATGAGGCGATCCCGGCCGGCGAGGCCACAGATCACGTCGTCGCCGTTGGTTCCGCGCAGCACGTCGTTGCGGTTGGTGCCGACGATCGTGCACGAGTACAGCGTCTGGCTCGCGCTCACCGACTCGCCTGACACCGAGGTGATGGTGACCGCCACGGTGTAGACGCCTCCGGTGGCGTAGGTGTGGGTCGCCGAGACTTCGCCGAACATGGAGCCGGCGACCTCGACGAGTGAGCAGTTGGGATCGCCGGCGCTGGTGTCACACACCGTGCCGTCACCCCAGTCGATTGTCGCCGTGTGGCTGGCGTCGTCGTTGCTGAACTCGGCGAGCAGCTCGACGGGCTCACCTGGCAGGGCCACCCCGTCCACCCAGAGATCTTCGATCACGAGGGGATCACCGGGGTTGACGGCCGGGATGATGTCGAAAGTGACCGACGTGGAGTCGGTGTTGCCGACCGAGTCGGTCGCCGTGACCACCAGCGTGTGGCTCCCGAGCGATGGGGTGACCGTCGTACCGTCGAGTACGGTGCCGCCGTCGAGGGCGCCGTTGCAAGCGGCGATGCCCGACGCAGCGTCGGCACAGCTGAACGAGATCAGCAGCGGTTCACCTTCCTCGGTTTCGGATCCATCGGCCGGGCTGACGATCGTGGCCACGGGGTCGGTGGTGTCGAACAGCACGGTGGTCTCTTCGAGCGCCTCGCCCGAGGTGAACCGCACCGTGTGGGCTCCATCGCCGATGGTCGCCGGATCCAGCGGGACGCTCACCGCCGCGCCGCCCACGATCACCGTGCCCCCGTCCACCTGGTAGTCGATGGCAGCGCCATTGTCGGTGCTGGCCGACACGGTGACCGGGCCGCCGTAGAACGTGGCGCCCGACGGCAGACCCGGCGAGACCGTCACGTTGATGTTCGGGTCGGACGGAGGCACCTCGGCCGGGTCCTCGTTGAACAGTCGGGCCTTGTTGGTTGTCAGAGCCGAGTTGCCTGAGCCGTCCACTGCCTGGACCAGGTACTCGATCTCGGTGCCGGTCACGAGGAGCGAGCCGCTCCAGCGGTCACCCTCCACCTGCACGAGCTCGACCGCAGTCCACTCGGTGTCGGTCCCCGCGTCCTCGACGACGAGAGCCAACACCCGAATCACGTTGTCGGGCAGATCGTCGGCCACTGTGGCCTCGATCACCAAGACGCCGCCATCGATGGTCGACGTGACGGACTCGAACGTGGGCCGGATCTGGTCGGCGCTGTTGGCCGGGTCGCGGTAGTACACCTCGAGCGTTAGCTCCTGGAACAGCCGCATTGTGCCGTCACCGTCGGCTGCGGTGCTGTTGAAGGTGCTGAGCAGCGAGGTCACGGCCTGGCGAGGCCCCTCGGGTGTCTCGTAGGACGAGACGAACACTCCGGGGTCGGTGTTGATGTCGGCAACCGCCGGCTCGACCTCCACATCCGAGTCGTCGACGATCGGCAGGGCCAGATCGGGGTTGACGTTCGGCAGGTCAGTGGTGGTCAGCGCAGAGATCACCGCGCCCTGGGCCACTTCGACCGGTTCGCCGTCGCCGCCAACGAAGCTCACGTCGTAGCTGACCGTTGGGACGATCGGGGCGTACGGCGTCGACTGCTGGTCGGGCACGCCAAGATCACCAGTGGGGAGGAACGCCTCCCACGACTGGCCCTGACCGGCGACGGCTGTCGGCGTGAACGACGGATCCGACATGATCGTGGTCAGATCCAGATCAGAGTCGGCCACGGGCACAGTGGTGGGCTGCGGGGGCAGCGGGGCCGCTGGCGGCTCAACGGCGACTGACAGCTGGTAGAAGGGGATGCCGTAGAAGGTGGCCTGCTGAAGCACCTTCTCGTCGAACGCCCCGTACTGGGCCTGCTGGGTGCCGAGGTAGGTCTGCTTTGCGTAGAAGAGGGCCTCACCAGCCGACACCGACCCGTCGAGCCGCTCGGTGTAGAGCGCCATCAAGCGCTCCGACAGCTCGACGCCTTCGGTCTCGCCGTAGCCGTAGCCCGTGTTGCCAACCCAGGTCGCACCCTGACGGGCGTAGGCCTGCGCCCAGTCGAGGGCCCTGGGGTCGTTCGTGGGGAAGAACTCGTCGGGAACGCTCATGCCACCATGGCAGCCCATCGAGTGGAGCTGGCGGCCGAGGAGCCGTCCGGCCCGCGACGGGTCGTCGACGTCAGCCGTGGTGAACAGGTCGTTCTCCGTACCAGCTGCATTCTCGTCGGCGGGCAGGGCCCGGTAGTGGTCGTAGTGGGCGTTGATGGACGAGATCCGGGGCGAGTCGCCCGACGTCGGGTAGAGCCCGGCGATCACATCGGCCGTCGACCACGTCTCGTTGATGACGGTGTTGACCGACGTGGTGTCGGGCAGCCCGGTGAGGGCGTCTGACACGGCCTGGGCCCCGTCGTCGAGGAAGTCGTAGCCGGTGACGAACCCGGTCGAGGGATCGAGCTGGCCCTGGAAGCCGACGAAGGCGGCGACCTGGCCGGCGATCTCCGACGGTGTCTCGACCAAACGACCGAGGGCCACGTCGGTGACGTAGAGGATCCGCTCACCCGACTGGATCGGATTCACGTCGCCGTAGGGCTCGTCGCTCAGGAAGTAGCTGTTGACGAGGGCGCCGAAGTACGAGTTCGCGCTGGTGTCGAGGAACGTGTTGGCGTAGCTCGACTCGTTGGCAATCGTGGTGTCGTCGGCGAGGCGAGCCATCGGAATGATGTCGTCGTCGCCCACCATCATGATCGTCTCGATCTCGGTGTTCGGATCGAGGCTGCGCATATCGTCGACCACCCGGTTGATCTCGCGCACCACGGCGTTCGCCTTGTCGGGCTCGCACGAGGCCGCATCGAGGGCGGCGTAGGCCGCTCGCACGTTGCCGTCGCCGTCCACCGGCACGATCGCCGCGGTCACCCCGAGGCCGGGGTTGGTCACGTTGGTGTAGGTGACGAGGTCGTTGATGGCGGTGAGCGCCGTGTTGGCGTCAGTGCCGTACTTGCCGAACAGCCGCTCCTGGTTCACCAGGATCAGCGTGTTCACGCCGGCCATTGCGGTGGCGTCGGGCAGCGTGCCAGTGTTCGCCGAGCTCTGGTAGTCCTGGCCAACACACGCCAACGGGGCCGGCGGGTCCGCCACATTCACGTAGAGCGCATAGGGGTCGGTGCTGTTGGCGCCCGAGTAGCCCGACACCTGGATGTAGTAGGTGCCGGTGCTGCGGACCGAGGCGATGTCAATCGTCTCGCTGTCGCCATCTCGGTTGTTCGAAATGTCGATCACCGGGAGGTCCTGGAGCGGCACGTCCTGAAGGATCTCGCCGCCACTGGTGTTCTCAGTGGCCTCGAGGGTCAGATCCGGCACCTCGGTGGGGTTCAACTGACGCAGCGCCGGCTGATCCGACACCGGCTGGGCCGGTGGCCCGTAGACCACGAGGTCGTAGTCGGCGGGCAGGTCACTGAGCGACACGGCCAGGCGAGCCCCGGCCTGCAGGTCGATCCGGAAGAGATCCACATCAGTGTCGCTGGCAATGTGGCTTGCGTAGATCGTGTTCGAGATCGCCGTGATCACGCCTGCGTCGCCGATGTCGTCGTTCGGCTCGAACGCCTGCGACACACCGACCGATCCGGTGGCCGTGGCCTGCACGCCAGAGCCGGCGAGGCGACCGGTGGTAGTCACCGTCGACGTGCCGAGCGACAACGAGGGCACGAGATCGAACGAGACCACGTACTCACCGCCAACGTCCACGCCATTGAGGCTCCAGCTCAGCTGGTTGCCGGTGACGGTCGGCTCGCCAAAGCCATTCGGGCTGGCGTTCGTGCTGATCTCGGTCAGCGTGGCCGTGTTGGGCACGTACTGGGCGTCGAGCGGGATGGTGGTAAAGATGTCGAGCGTGCGGGGCACACCAGAGTCGCCACCGATCTCGAAGCCCGTGGAGAACGTAATCGGAGCCGAGGTCGAGTCGAGCTCGATGGCGCCGAGATCAACTTCAGCCCACTCGTAGGCCTCCACGCCGACGAGGGCGAGGAGCAGATCGCCGAAGGTGAGGTCACCGTCGGTGCCATTGGCTACGAGCAGGTCGATCAGCTCAGCGATCGTGGTGCCGTTGTAGGTGGTGAGCTCTTCGAGCGTGACATCCTGCCAGTCGCTGAAGTCGGCGAGCGTGGCCCCGCCCCAGTCGACGTCGCCTTGGCCGAGCGAGGGGTGGAAGTCGAGGATGTCGCCGAGGCGCAGCGTGCTGAGTGCGCCGAGATAGGGCCCGACCGGCTGGTTCACCGACGGGAGATCGCCGAGGATCATCCCGTCGAGCGAGCCGCCCTGGGCCACGAGGTCTTCGAGATCGACGAGGCCCTCAGCGGTCAGTTCGGCCTGAAGATCCGCCTCGTCCTCACCGGTGGCGGCGAGCAGGTCGGCCAAGGTGATCAGGGCCAGTGCCGCCGCACCAAGCTCGGTAAGCGTGGTGGAGTTGCGCTCCGGCACGCTCGGCAGCTCGGCCAAGGTCATGTCGTCGAAGGTCAAGAAATCGGCGAGCGTCGCCACCGTGCCCTGGCCGTCGATCTGGGCTCGGAGGTCGGCCTCGGAGAACCCACCGACGCCGACGAGGTCGCCGAACGTGATGCCGATGTCGAGGCCCTCGAAGTCGCCGATGGTGACCGTGGAGAGCAACGCACCGGCGTCCTGCGCGTCAGCCAAGGTGAAGTCGCCTTCGCAGTCGATCAGCGAGCAGTCGACGAAGGTGCCGATGGCGCCAACCGGAATCGCACCGACCGGGATCGCACCGACCGGGCTGGCCGCCAGGTCGATTGCGCCAACGGGAATGGCTCCGACGGGAATCGCGCCAACCGGAATGGCGCCCACAGGAATGGCGCCCACAGGAATGGCGCCCACGGGAATGGCGCCAACCGGAATGGCGCCCACAGGGATCGCACCCACCGGAATGGCGCCAACCGGGGTGGAGTCGATGTCGATGGCACCAACGGGGATCGCGCCCACGGGCGTGGAGGAGATCTCGGTGGTCTCGATGTCGATGGCACCAACGGGGATGGCACCAACCGGGATCGCACCAACCGGGATCGCACCAACCGGGATCGCACCGACCGGCGTGCCGGTGATGTCGATGGCACCAACCGGGATGGCGCCAACTGGTGAGGCGGCGACGCCGCCGTTGGCACTCAGTTCGGAGAGCTGGATGCCGCCGATGGTCTGGCCGGTCGGGCCAACGGGAATGGCTCCCACCGGCGTGCTGCCGACGTCGATCGCGCCGACGGGAATGGCCCCCACCGGGATCGCACCAACCGGGATCGCACCCACCGGGATGGCACCAACGGGCGCCCCCTGGATGAGGATGGCGCCAACGGGGATGGCACCCACCGGCGTACCGGCGATGTCGATGGCGCCCACGGGGATGGCCCCCACCGGGATCGCACCGACGGGCACGTTGCGGATCGGGATGGCGCCAACGGGGATAGCGCCCACCGGGGTGCCCTGGATGGCGAGATCGATCAACGTGTCGCTGCTCGTGTCGGCCGCCGGGGTGGTGCTGCAGTTGTAGGTGGGGCTGATGTCGCCGAGCAGCGTGCACCAGTCCAGCCCGTCGGGCAGCGTGAGGTCGTCGAGCGTGGTGCTGGCCACGGCGATGGCGCCCACGGGGATCGCGCCGACGGGGGTGGCGCTGAGATCGAGCGTGCTGAGCTGGGCGTTGTCGAGATTGCCGGTGGAGATCGCATCGGCCAGAGTCACGTTCTGCAGCGGCAGGCCCTCGAAGTCGGTGCCGAGCAGCACCGGATCCCAGCCACCATCGATGATCACGTCCGACAGCAGGATCGACTCCAGCAGGGGGCCGTCAAGGCCCAGGTCACCGATCGTGGTCTGGTCGAGGATCTCGCTGGGGTTGGTAGCGGTGACCGCGGCGTCCACCGAGTTGAGCGAGGTGCCCACGATGTTCTGCGAGCCGGTCCCGCCGTAGCCGTCCACCGCCGTTGGCGGCAGATCGGCCACTGAGATGCCAGTGGCGCCGGCGGTGACCGTTGGTGACCCTGGGGTGACGGTCACGCTGTCGATGGTGGAGACCACCGGCGTGCTGCCAGTCGGAATCGTGGTGGTGTAGGTGTAGGCGGCGCCACCCCTCTCACCGTTCTCGTTGTCGTCCCAGGGGGCTCCGATCACGATCTCGCCGCCAGTGATCGACACCGAGAAGCCGAAGCGTTGGTCGAACAGGTTCCGGTCAGTCGCCTTGAACTCCGAGTCAAGGCTCCACAGGCCCGTGTCCGGATCACGCTTGATGATCGCGGCGCCACCGGTGCGGCCGTTGAGGCCGTCACCGTTGCCCTGGCCGGGGTGGCCGGCCACAACGATGTCGGTGTCAATCGAGAGATCGCCGGCTCCGAAGGCGTCAGAAACTCCTGGACTGGCCGACTTGATCTTGACCGGGGCCCCGAAGAGGCCTGGGGCGGTCTGCTCATAGATCCACACGGCACCGGAGAAGTCCGCGTTGTCGGAGTCGTGCACGGCGATGGCGAGCGTGTCGCCTTCGAGGTCAACGGAGTCGCCGAAGAAGAAGTCTTGGGTGGTGTTGGTGTCGGGGTTGGTCAAGGTGCTGTCGAGCATCCACCCGTCGATCGGGTCGTCGACGTACACGCCAACGGTGCCGAGGCCGTTGGGGTCGACGAAATCGCGATAGCTCACCACCATCACGTCACCCTCGACAGCGACGTCGTCGGTCTCCTCGGTCGCCCCGCCCGCGGGAAGCACCAAGGAGGTGTTGGCCACGATGTCGTAGACCCCGAACGAGGAGGTGTTCGAGCTCCCCGCGACCAGGGTGGTTCCATCGAGGTCGATGGTGGTGAGATTCGTGCCGCCGCCGAGTGCCACGTTCACGTCGGTGACGAAGGCGTAGTCGCTTCCAGCAGCCGGGCGCTCGTAGATGTCCACCCGGTTGTCGTTGATCGAGCCCACAGCGAGTCGGTTGCCGTCCGTGGCGAGAAGCCCACCGAAGCGTCCACCGTTGTCGGGGTTGGGTGGTGTGAGCACCTGCTCGATCACCGTGTAGTTGCCGGCACCGTCGGCCGAGCGCACCTCGACGCGGCCGTCGTCGTCGTTGCCGAAGGGGTCGCCGACGAGCACCACGCCGTCGGCGGCGGCCACGGCCTGACCGTAGAACCGGCTGAGGGGGCCCTCGGTCGACACCGTCTTGTTGGCGGGCGCCGTGGGCTGGCGAATGTAGAACGGATACACGGCACCGCCGTTGGACTTCACCGGGTCGCCGGCAACGGGCGGGTCGATGTCGGCACCGATGGCCCCGGCCAGCAGGTACACGCCCTCCTCGACGGTGCCGATGGTCTCACTGAAGATGGCGACGCTGTGACCGAGCTGGTCGTTGCTGGCGCCGTCGTAGGCGGTCAGGGCCTCCACCTCGGTCCACGTTCCGCCCACGTCTTCCATGACGTAGACCACGCCGCCGCCGACAATCGCCGGCGCACCGACGGCCAGCAGCCCCGACCTGGAGTCATAGTCGATGTCGCGGCCGTAGGCGCCTTCGGTGGGCAGCGTGCTGGAGACGACCTTCTGCGGCGAGTTCGGCCCGGAACCGTCCACGTCGTAGACCCACACTGCGCCAGCCCCGGCGTGCCCCACGAAGAGCACGTCGGTGTCAGCGGCCAGTGATCGACCGAACTCATTGCCGGTGGTCGTGGTGGGTTCCGGGTTGGTCAGGGTGAAGTCGACGGCCGTGTTCCACGTGCCGCCGCTCTTCTTGTAGAAGTAGACGGATCCGTCGCCGTTGTCGGGGGCACCGACGGCGATGAAGGCCTCGTCGCCGCCACCACCGAAGTCGGGGGAGATCACCACGTCGTTGCGCTCGGTGGTGATCGTGGTGGGCACCACGAGCGTGGCCTCGGAGTTCCAGATGAAGCCCGTGGTGGTCTTGCGGAAGACCTCGGCCTCGGCCGCGCCCTGGCGCAAGATGACGGCCTCGTCGTCCTCGATGTCGACGGCCTCGGTGTTGCTCCGGGCGTAGGCCACCACGCTGGTGAACGGCGACGAGGCGTCGGGCCGCTCCCAGAACTGCAGGATGTTGTCGCCAGCCACCACCACGTTGTTGCCACTGATGGCAACGGCCTGGCCGTACTCGGCCTGATCGGACGGGGTCAGGGTGTCGAAGAACAAGGTCTGGATCACGGTCCAGAAGCCGTCGGTGTTCTGCAGGACGTAGGCCTCGCCGGGGCTGCCGAAGTTGTCGCGGGCGCCCACCACGGCGAAGTCGCCGTCGATGTCGATGTCTGCGCCGAAGTTGGACGGATCGGTGAAGTCGTTGGTGATCCGCTCCAGTGGCACCTCCGACGCCTCAACCGCACTGAGCGGCAGCACCGACAGCGTTGACGCGATCAGGGCGAGCGAGGCCCCGATGATCCAGAACCGACGGCTACCCGCGCTGCGACGACGCGCACCAAGAACTGCCCTCATACAACAAACGCCCTTCCGCTAGATCGACCGGGGGAAGCCGATCTCGGCACGCAAGATAGCGGTCACCACCGGGGGTCTGTCCAGTGACGCGCCGTGGTCGGAGGCCACAACGTGCGGATTCTTCCGCACAAGACCAATCCACCCCTACCAGGGCAAGCAGCCGAATCTGGCGACGTCACGGCCTCGACGAGGTACCGCGGAGGACCACCAGACCGTCACGCACCGCGGTTTCCCCGGCCTGGTTCATCACCTCGAATGGCACCGTCAATCGGCCGTCTACTGTGGGGTTGGCAGGCCATACCCGCACGGTGAGGGTGTCGGGAAGCCGGACCATTGCGGCGAACCGGCAGGCGATCCTGCGCACCCGACGAGGATCGCCTCCCCCGGCGGTGTCGATCACCGCCGTCACGCCGTGGGCGAGGTTGGCGGTGCCGTGAAGGATGATGTCGGGCAGCCCGGCGTCGAGGGCCACCTGCTTGCTGGTGTGGATCGGGTTCCAGATCCTGGCGCACTCGGTGTAGGTGTGAGCTGCGCCGGCCGGCACCGGGATCGTGACCTCGGTTGGGGTGCCACGGCGCTCGACGCCCTCGATCGAAGCGGGCGGTTCCGGATCGGGGTGGTCGTCGCCGGCCAGCGGTACCCCGAGGTAGATCCCGTTCTGGGTGGTGGTCGCCACCGGTTCGCCGGCGGCGTCCACGGTGCGGAGCCGGGTGATCGACATGGCGCCGGGCGATTTCTGCACGAGGCCGACCGTCTCCATGGTGGTGGTGAGCCGATCGCCGGGCCGGACCAGCCGATGGATCTCGGTGTCGTGGGTGGCGTGCACCGACGTGATCACCTCAGCCGCCGACACCCCAGCCGCCTCGGTGGCCGCCCGGCTCGACACGATCACCGGCCATTCGGCGCACACCACGAACACCGGATGGGCCACCACCCCATCAGCACTGGTGGTGTCGTGATAGGCCGGGCGGCAGTCGTCGAGGGCGGCCGCGTAGGCCATGGTCCATCGGTCGTCCACGTCGTGCACCAGCGGCGGGACGGTCATGTCCACGAGTTCGGTCGGGATGGCCATGGCCGATCTTTGCATCCGCCCCCACCCCACCACCAGTGGGCAGGGCCGAACCAAAGCACAGTCCAATTCGGTTGTTGCCCGCGGCCGTCGCCAGTACAACCGACGGATCGTGCTCTCCCCTCGCCCGAACCATGGCTGACTCGCTCGACGGCGAACCGTCCGAGGCCGATCACGCCGAGACCGACGATTCACCTCGCGGTGCAATCCTGCGGCAGGTCCTGTCGATATCGCTGGCCGTCTCACCGTTCGGCGTGGCGTTCGGCGTCGCTGCCCGCCAGGCCGGGTTGTCCGTCATCGAGGCGATGGGGTTCTCGTTGCTCGTGTTCACCGGCGGAGCCCAGTTCGCTGCCATCAGCGTGCTCCGTGATGCGGGGCCGGATGCCCCGCTCGTGGTCACGGTGGCTGCTGCGGTGGGGGCGGCGCTGCTGCTGAACCTGCGCACACTGGCGTTCGGGGTGGTGATGGCCCCTGCGCTGAAGGGCTCGCTGGGGTTCCGAGCCTTCGCGTCGTTCTTCATGATCGACGAGACCACCGCCGTTGGTTCGGCCCAGGCCGACCGACGATGGCAGCGCTACGGCTATCTCGTCTGCGGTGTGATCCTGTTCATCTTCTGGAACACCTCCACCTTGCTGGGTGCGTCGGTGCTCGGCGGGGCGGGGTCGGTGATCGAGACCTACGGGTTCGACGCCACCATCCCTGCATCGTTCCTTGCGCTGTTATGGCCACGGCTGCACGATCCCCGCCAGCGCCTCATCGCGATCGTGGGCGGGATCATCGCCGTAGCCGGCGCCCCGGTGCTGCCACCGGGCATGCCGATCATCGCCGCCGGTGCCGCCGTGGTGCTCGTGCGCCCGTGGCGAACCCCCGACGCTGCGCCCGAGCCGAGCGCCGAGCCCGAGGGGGAGCCGTCATGAGCCTTGCGGTGGTCACCCTCGTGACGTTGGCCATCGGTGCCTACGCCCTCAAGGCGGCTGGACCGCTGCTGCTGGGCGGGGATCGCCGCCTCCCGCCCGTGGTGGAGCGCATGGCGCTGCTGTTGCCGGCGCCGCTGCTCGCTGCGCTGGTGGCCGTGTCGACCTTCGTCGCCGATCAGGAGTGGTCGCTCGATGCCAGGGCAGTGGGCATCGTCGCCGCCGGCCTTGCGCTGTGGCGCCGCTTGCCGTTCGTGGTCGTGGTGCTGATCGCGGCGGCCGCCACCGCCATCACCCGCGCCCTCGTTGGCGGCTGACGCACAGCTCCTCTCGGCCGGGCTCACTCTGCCCGTGGTGCCGGTTGCACTCAGCCGCATCCACTCCGAGAGCAGGACACGGCGGCACTAGGGTGGCGCCCATGCGGCTCACCCAGCGCACTCTCCAGCTCACGGCGTCGCCCATCGCCGAGGCGCACGACTGGCTCGCCCACCGCACGAGTACGCGGCCGCTGCTCGACCTCTCTCAAGCGGCCCCGTCGTATCCGACGGCGCCGGAGATCGCGGCCCGTATCGCCGAGGTGGCCCACTCCGGTGACGGCGGCCGCTACGCCCCACCGCCCGGGCTCCCCGAGCTCCGCGAGGCGTTCGCCGCCGAGCTGACCACCGACTACCGCTCACCCATCAGCCCTGAGCAGATCCTGCCCACCAGCGGATGCAACCAAGCATTCTGTGTGGTGACCTCCGCCCTCACCGAGCCGGGCGACGAGGTGATCATGGCGGTGCCGTACTACTTCAACCACGACATGTGGCTGAAGCTCGACGGCGTCACGCCCGTGTACCTCACCCCGGGCGCTGACCTCGTGCCCGACCCCGAGGCCGCCCGGGCGCTGATCACTGAACGCACGGCAGCGATCGTGATCGTCACGCCCGGCAACCCGACGGGTGTGACGATCCCGCCGCTGGTGATCGAGGCCTTCGCCGATGTTGCCGTCGAGCACGACATTGCTCTGATCGTGGACGAGACCTACCGGAACTTCCGGGCGGTCACCGACCCACCCCATGCCGTGTTCGCACGGAGCGCGTGGCCCGATCACGTGGTGAGCCTGCACAGCTTCTCGAAGGATCTGGCCATCCCGGGATACCGGGTGGGGGCGGTCGTCGCTGGGCCAGAGGTGATCTACGAGGTGCTGAAGCTGGTCGATTGCGTGCAGATCAGCGCGCCCCGCATCGGCCAGGAGGCCGTGATCGCCGGCCTTCGCCACGCCCGCGACTGGCGTCGCACCCAAGTGGCACGAATCGCCGCCGCCCAGGCGGTGTTCGAAGCCGTCATGGCCGAGCGGCCAGGTGGGTTCGAGCTGGCGTCAGCCGGTGCGTTCTTCGGCTGGGCCCGCCATCCCTTCGCCGATATGGACACGGCCGAAGTGATCAAACGGCTCGTACTCGACCACGACGTGCTGGCCATCCCCGGCACGGCGTTCACGCCGAGCGACGAGCGCTGGGTGCGGTTCAGCTTCGCCAACCTCGACGAACCCGAGCTCCACGAACTTGGCATCCGCCTCTCCGAGATGGGCGCCCGGCTGACCTGAGTGCCCCACACTCAACGTGGTGAGGGGGTGCCCCTATTGTGGGCGACCCACCCCGACGCCGACGCTTCGGGTATGACCGTCACCGGGCACTGGCCACCTCCTGTCGCCGACACCGTTTCGGAGTTGGCGCCGTCTGCGCCCATCGATCCCAGGCCACGACATCGCCGGCTGCTCCGTCGACGCCGGATCGTCGAGGCGGTACTCGTGCTCGGCCTGATAGCAGGCGCGCTCGCGTTCGACCGCTCACCGCTGTTCATCCTGCCGTTCGTGTTCGTGCTGGTGGTGCCCTTCGAGAAGCTCTTCCCCCGCCACCGGGGCCAACCGGTGCGTCGCCCTCAGGTCACCACGGATCTCAGCTACCTCCTGGCGGCTCCGGCTCTGAACATCGCCACCGCGTCGGTCGCCATCGTGATCGGGATCGCATCGCTTGCCTGGATTCCCGGGCTGGCCCTGCGACCGGTGGTGGGGTTGATCCCCACCGTTGCGCTGCCGTTCGTGGGCTTCGTGCTCTTCGATGCCGTGTTCTACTGGGCGCATCGCTGGTCGCACGAGGTGCCGCTCCTGTGGCGCTTCCACGCCGTGCACCACAGCACCGAACACCTCGATTGGGTGAGCGGGTTCCGGGTACATCCCCTCGACGGCGCCCTCGTGGCCCCGCCGTTCGTCTTGCTCGTGGCGGCCGGCTACACCCCCGAGGTGGCGGGGGCCCTCGCAGTGATTCAGATCGCGCTCGGCATCTTCCTCCACGCCAACGTGCGATGGCGGCTGCGACCACTCCATCGCGTGGTGATGACACCCGAGTTCCATCACTGGCACCACACGAACGATCCCCAGGCGATCCACTCGAACTACGCCGCCTTCCTGCCGCTGTGGGATCAGCTGTTCGGCACCTACTTCATGCCCGCCGATCGACGGCCGCAGAACTACGGGATCGACGAGCCGATGCCGGCGGGGATGGTGGCGCAACTGCGCCACCCGTTCCGGGGGATCGGCAATCCGCTCGGCGGCATCCGTCGGCCCCTTTCCAGCGCGAGGTGGCTCGCCGGCCAGGTGGCGCTGGTGGTCCGCCAGATCGCCCGGTCGACCACCAGGCCCCGCCACCAGCTCCCCACCGTGAGCAGCGCAGCGCGACGGCCCGCCCCGAACGCTGCACAGGCGACAGAGGCAGCACAGGCGACAGCGGCCACCACGGCGCCGGAGGCGCTGACCTCAGAAGCTGTCGGGTAGGTCGCCGTGACCGACTCCCGGATCGGCATGGTCGACCTGGCCTCCGTTGGGCTCGGACCGCTCGTCCCGGTTGAGATCGTTGAACTCTTGTTCCCGACGCCGGGCGTCGACCACGTCGGCCTCGCGTTGGCGTCGCTCGGCCTCGGCCTGGGCCTGGCGTTCTCGCTCCTGTTCGGCCCGTTCGATCTCTTGTGAGAGTTCGAACTCGGCGTCGGCCAGCTCGACCGCCGCCTCCTGTTCAGTGAACACACCGGCTGGGTCGCCCGTCTCACGAAGCTGCTCGCGGCGCAGCGCGTCGCGCCTGGCCAACAGCTCCTCGATCTCACGACGACGATCGGCGTCGATGGCGTCCGGCCCGACGTAGGCGACACCAATGCTGCCGAAGGTGAAGGTGTTGCCGGTGAGGAACGACACGGCGGCATCGAGGCCCTTGGCCCGAGCGCTGGCGACACCGAGCAGGCTCCCTGCCGCTTCCCCTGCGGTGGTGGTGAGGAACCCGGCGTCGATGTCATCGGCCCGCAGATCGTCGAGATCGGCGATCTCGTTGTTGAGGGCATCGATGCGCCCTTCGAGCGCTGCGATGTCGTTCTTGGTTTCCTCGTCCAACGCAAAGCCCTCTTCGTCGGCGTCGGCGATCGCCCGGTCGAGCTGTTCCTGGCGGATCTGCTCCTGTTGGGCCCGGAGTTCGCGTATCTCCTCGTCGTACTCCTCCACCTGAGCGCGGGCCGCATAGTCCTCGGCCACGGCGATCCCGCCGACCACCACTGCGGCCGCGACCCCGGGAGGGCCCAGGAACGACGCGCCGAACCCGATCGTGCCGCTGATCACGCCGAACTCGAACGATTCGCCCTCCCGTTCGCTCCGGGCCGCTGCGGTCGTGTCGATGCCCGCACCGATCTCGCTTAGTTCGTTCGCCAATTCGGCATCGGTCAGGCCACTGAGGCCGGCCGACGGGTCGGTCGAGGTCTCCGTTGAGGCCGATGCGAGCACCACGGAGCCATCGGTCGTCACGTCCACCGTGCCTGGCCCGGCGAACGCGGGGATTGCGGTGAGATCGAGCGGCTCGCCGGTCCGGCGGAAACGGGCTTCGGCGGCGATGGCCACGGCCCGGCTCACCTCGGCTTCGGAGAGCCCGGACGCCTCGCTCGTTGCGGCGATCGAGATCTCGCCAGAGGCGAACCGGTCGAGGTTGTGATCGATCGCCCGGGTGGTGGCGGTGACGGCCAGCCCCTCATAGAGCCGCCGATTCACGAAGTCGACGGCGAACCCAACCGGGGTGCGCCGATTGTCGATGGGCTCGGTTCGCGTCCGTTTCCGGTCCTCCTTGTCGCTACTGCTGTAGTAGGTCTCGGTGAAGGTGACACGCACCTCACCGCCCCCGAGCGCCCCTGCGAGCAGGCGGAGATCGCGGGCTTGATCGTCGGAGAGTCGGCCTTCGTCGATCGGCGTGCCCGACAGGAACGCCGGCAGATAGAACGCGTCGAGGCGATCCACCACGTCGGCCGGCAGAGGGGCCCCGGCGAGGTCGAGCAGGTCGGCGGTGGAGTCGATGCGCAGGTCGTCCACATCTGCGAGCGCGGCGAGCACGTGATCGCGGCGGATCACCCCGTTGAGGGCAAGCGCCTGGATCTGGAGGTTCAGCACCGCTCGGGGTACGCCGAGGGCGGCGGCGATCTCGTCGAGATCAGCCTCGGCGGCCACCCCTCGGGCGAAGAGCGCATCGAGCAGGGGTGTGGTCTCGTCGGGCCCGGCAGCGAGGGTGCCGTCTGCGATCGACGTGGCAAGCGCCTCCGCCACGGCCTCGCTCTCCGCGAGGGTCAGACCGAGGCGCACCACGAGATCGGCAGGGTCGACGGTGAATCCCTCAGCCACGTCGGCCCGCACCGTGAGCACGACCCCGACCCGCTGGAGGCCGAGGCCAACATCGTCGAGCGTGATCGGCACTGCCGACTCCAACTGCGACAGCGCGAGCGCAGCGGTGACGTCGCGCTGGATGCCGTCAGTCTGCTCCCCGGCTCCGGTCAACGCCGCAGCCAAGGCCCGGGTGGCGACAGGATCCAATCCGACGAACGCCATGGTGCGCTCCTTGTTCGTGTTCGTGCCAGGGTTCGAGCCCGATGGCACCAGTTGGTCGAGCCGTTTTCGCCGTCACCGGGGCGATCGGTTCCCGATTGGTGAGGATCGGCCTCGGATTCACCCCGGGGGCTCCCCGCTAGAGTCCCTCGGCGTGAGGCAAGCTGTGCTGCTCTTCGGAGCCCTGGCTCTGATCGTGGCTGGCTGCGCAGCCAACGACGAGAACGACGGCGATGGCACAGCCAACGTCACTGGGCCCACGTTCGTCGACCTCCGCTTCGATGGCGTGTTCACACTCGACGAGTTCGTGATCGAGGGCGAGGCGGCGCCCCTCACCGGCACGACCGCCGTCACGTTGGACGCCCAGTTCGGCGAGATCGCAGTGAGCAGCGCCTGCGGCACCCGGCTCGGCGCCTTCAGCCTCCTGCCAGATGGTCGAGCCGGCGTCACGATCGCCGGTGGTTCCACCCGGGAGTGCGGCGATGCGGCCGCAGCCCAGGAGGTGGCGCTCACGGCGGCGCTCAGTCGTGTCGACGCCTGGGAGGAATCAGATTCGACGCTGGTGCTTCTCAGCTCGGCTGAGGATCAGCTCCGCCTCGTGCGCTGAGCGGATCCATCGGTTCGGCCCGCTCCCCGGGATCGGGCCCACGGAGATCGGGCCCCTCGGAATCGGTCTCAGCCCCACGCTCGAACACCTGCACCGACAGCCCGCCGTGGCGAAATCGGGCCACCCGTCGCAGGCGACGATCGGCGGCAGCCGCAAGCTTGGGATCGGGGCACACCATGGCCAGGCGCCAGCCGGGGAGGCGGTCACGCAGCACGGCACCGAAACGGCGGTAGAGGCCGTCCAGCGTGCCGTCGCCCAGTCGCTTCCCGTACGGCGGGTTGGCGGCGACGAGCCCAGGGGCGGGTAGCGCCTTGGTGTGCGACACCACCCTGGTCGAGAACTCGATGTCGCCGGCCACGCCAGCCCGTTCGGCGTTCGCCTCGGCCATGGCGATCACGGCGGAGTCGCGGTCGGCGCCAGCGATGATGGAGGGCGCCGATGCCGAGGCTCGGGCTGCGATCTCACCTCGAACACTGGCCCAGGTGCCGGAGTCGAACGTCGGCCACTCCTGGAAGGCGTAGGGCCGATCCCCGCCGGGTGGCAGACCGCGGGCCGCGAGGGCGGCTTCGATGGGGATCGTGCCGGCGCCGCAGAAGGGGTCGAGCAGGCCGACGTCGCCCGTCCATCCGCAGGCCATGAGCAGACCAGCCGCCATGGTGGTTCGCAGCGGCGCCTCACCCAGCTCGGTGCGCCACGGCCGATGGTGGAGGGGCGCGCCGGATGCGTCGATCGACATGGTGACGGTGTTTCGATCGATCCGGACGATCACCAGCTGCTCGGGCTCGCCAGTGGACGGCGGGCCCACCACCTGATGGAGGCGCTGGGCGATGGCGTCGGTGTGGTAGAGCTTCGAGTCGGACGAGCTCACCCGGAACGACGGTGCGTAGCCGGCGGGGAGCCAGCGATCCCACTCGATCTCGCCTGCCCGCTGCTGCAGGTGAGCGAAGTCGGTGGCGCGAAACGTGCCGACGCGAACCACCACCCGCACTGCGGACCGGAGCCACACGTTGGCGGCGTAGAGCTGGCGCAGCGTGGGGTTGAACGCAACCGTGCCGGGGCCGGCGGGCTTCGGGCGGCATCCGAGCGCCTCCAGCTCCTGGCGGCACACGAACTCCAGCCCGGGGGCGCAGACCGCAGCGGCGCTCAATCGGCGCGCCCCGCCTCGGTTGTTCTTCGCGCTGCCCGCCGACGCAGGCCGGCCCGGCGTTCGGTCCGATGTAGTGGGCGGTGTCATCTCAGCGCCAAGCGTAACGGTCGTGACCCAACCAGCGGATCGTGCCGCAGACGCCGGCGCCTGCGCCCATGGGCGTCAGCCGTGCCGCGCCCACCGGCGCCACTCCGAGCTGCGTCACCCGGTGCGGCGGCACTCCCGGGCGGCGTCACGCAGACCAGCGGGATCGGCGGGTGGCGTCGGCGCCCAGCGATGCCCGTCGCAGGGCCCGTTCGAGCACATGCGGATCGCCGAGGCGCCGCCGGAGCTGATGCTCCAGACCGGCGATCGGGTACAGGTTCTGCGGCGCCCGGGCCTCACGGTGCGGCTCGCTGGCGAAACGGGGAAGCGCGGCGCTGATGGCATCGGCGCGGGCGGCAGCATCGTTGACGCCTGCGCCGTCGACCCTGGGCAGCTCGACGCGCACCACGCCGTCGAGCGCATGGGCCTGGTTCACCGGCAGGCGGAGATACCACGACCACCGGGGCCTCGGGTCGCCGATGGCGAACAACGGGGTGCGCTCCCCCGGGCCGAGCCGGGCGACCACCGCCTGGGTGGGCCCGTCGAGATACTGGATCCGTTGGGTCTTCACGTACCCGGCACCGTTCAGGTGGCGGCGAGAGCGGAGGGGGCCGTCGTAGACGACGAGCTCACCCTCGGTGGCCAACGCCTCGGAGACGGCCTCCTCGAGATCGGCCATGGCGTCGTTGATGGCCTGGTAGGTGGCCGACTCCTCCACGCCTCGGACAGGTCGAACCCGGTACCGGATGGGTTCACCGGCCCCAGTGGCAGCGAGAACCTCGTCGCCGAGCCCTGGATGGTCACCAGCGCCACCGGGAGCGTCGCGTCGTTGCACGGCTTCCGGTGAGGTGAACACGGCCCGCTCCACCCGGGTGTCGATCACCTCGGCTCGGCCGGGAATGCACCGCACCGCACCAGCCCCGATCGTGGTGCACAGGCCCAACGCCGAGCCCTGGGGAGTATCGATCCACAGCCGACAGTCGATGCGTTGCACACCGTCGACGAACACGAGCTCGGAGGGCGCCGATCCCGGGTGCGGCCGGATTGGGGCCCACGTCTCGGGATCGACCTCGACGGACGCGTCGACCGTCGCTCCTTGGACCTCGTCGAGATCGTCGCGGGAGGCAGAACCGTAACCGGGCTCCCAGGTCTCAACGGTGAACCCCATCAGCGATCCACCCGGTCGATGGTCGAGGTGCCGCCGGCTGATCGCACCTCGAATCGCACCGGCATGCGCTCGGCCAGGTCGCGCACATGGGTGACCACGGTGACGAGTCGGCCTGCCGCCGACAGCTCCTCGATGGCCGAGGCCAACACGTCGAGCGTTTCGGGGTCGAGCGTTCCGAATCCCTCGTCGAGGAAGATCGACTCCAGACGAGGGCCGTCGGTGGTGGCCAGCTCAGCGATCGACTCCGCCAACGCCAGCGCCAACGACAACGAGGCGAGGAAGATCTCGCCGCCCGACAGCGTGCGCACGTCTCGCCGTTCATCGGCGTTGCCGTGGTCGCGCACGGCGAACGAACCGTCGACCACCTCGAGCGAGTAGCGGCCGTTCGACAGCTCGTGAAGGCGCAACGTGGCGTGATGCACGAGATGGTCGAGCGCCTCCTGCAGCAGCCACCGCTCGAACCCGTTGGCTGCAAGGTGCCGGCCGAGCGACTCGTGCACCGTCTGCTCCTCGTCGAGCTCGGCGGCCTGACGCTCCAACTCGGTGCGGCGGCCGATGCCAGCATCGAGGGCCGCCATCTCGGCGTCGAGCCGGGCCCGAGCCGCCGCGGCCAAGGGAGCCAGGCGAGCCACGTCGTCGCTGTCAGCGGTGTCGAGATCGACGTCGGTGTCGAGGCCGGCGGCCGAGGCCTGAGCCCAGAGATCGGTGGCCAGTTTCGACCGGGCGGCCCGCAGTTCGACGCCGGCCGCCTCGATCTCGGCCAGCTGCTCCCCCAGAGCGGTCCGTCGGTCGGTCGCCCAGACCGTGAGGCGGGCCCAGGCGTTGGCCAGGGGCTGGTCGGGATCCCAGGCGGGCGCGCC
The DNA here is from genome assembly GCA_039029735.1 of Actinomycetota bacterium. Lineage (GTDB taxonomy): Bacteria > Actinomycetota > Acidimicrobiia > Acidimicrobiales > SZUA-35 > CADEDH01. The sequence continues at coordinate 28,905 of JBCCFL010000019.1, forward strand.
GAGGGCGGTGACACGGTCGCGCTGGGCCACGAACTGGGGCCGGAGATCGGCCTCGCGGCCACTGATCGCATCGACGGCCGCTCTGGCCCTGCCGGCCGCGGTGTCGGCGCGGTCGACGGCGGCTGCGGCGGCGGACGATGCGACGGCGGCGGCCTCGGCCCGCTGGAGGTCGCCGGTCACCCGGTCGAGGGTGCTGGCGCCGGCCGCAAGTTCATCCGCCGTGAGCTGACCGGCAAGGCGCTCGTCGATCTCGGTGAGTTCAGCCCGGTGGCGGACAGCGGCGGCGGCGGCCGCATCAGTGCGCCCGTGCGCCCGAGCCGCAGCCACCGTGGCATCGTCGAGCGCCACGGCCACCGTGGCCACCAACTCGTCAGCGGTGGCGAGCGCGTCGGGCGAGGCCGTGGCTGGTACCTCGTGCACCGTTTGTTCGCACACCGGGCACGCCTCACCGGCTCGTAGCTGATGCACCCACACGGCGGCGTCGGCCGCCTGACGGTGAGCGGCCAGCGCCGCCCGGGCGACCTCCATCTCCCCGGTGAGCCGGACCTGCTCGGCCTGCGCCGTGGTGGCGTCGGCCTCGGCCGTGCCGCGCTCGGCATCCACGTCGCGAATCTGGCTTACGAGCGCCTCCCGCCGCACCAGCAGATCAGCGGTTCGGGCGAGCGTGGCCGCGTCGCCGGCTGCGTCGGCGGCCACCCGACACTCCTGCAGCTCGGTTCGAGCGGCGGCCAGGTCGGCCTCCGCGGCCACGGCGGCCAGGCGTGCCTGCTCCAGTTCGGTGTGGACGGCCGCCGCATGATCGGGCACGGCAACCGCGGCGAGGTCGGCGATGGCCGCTTCGGTGGTGCGGTATGTGGCGCGCCGGTCGCTCAGCTCCACATCGTGGCGCTCGATCTCGGCGAGCTGATCGCCGAGCGAGCCGGCGAACCCGTCGACCCGCTCCCCCTGCTCCGCCAGGGCGAGGCGAGCCGCGGGAGTGGCGGCCGCCAGGCGTTCGAGCTCGGCCCGCTGCGCGTCCATCGCGTAGCCCGCACGAGTGGCCCGCTCTCGGGCCTGAGCCGCCATGTCGGCATAGAGGCCGAGATCGAGCAGGCGCCTCAGCAGGCGTTGGCGATTGGCCGGGTCGTCGGTGAGGAACTCGGCGAAGGCCCCCTGGGGGAGCACGATCGTGCGGGTGAACTGGGAGAAGTCGAGGCCGATCAAGGCTTGGACCTCGGCGTCCATCTCGCGCACCGATCCGGCGAGCACGGTGGTGGGGCCATCAGGGTCTGGCCCGTGCCAGCGCTCCAACCGAGCTTCCCGGGTCTTCGCTCGGGGTGGCGACCCTGGCGAGGCGTTCGACTCCGCTCGCCGCACCACCCGCACGGCGCTGTAGCGGGCACCAGCCAGCTCGAAATCGAAGCGCACCCGGGCCTCGACCGCCAGCTGGCTGATCACTGGCGCCACCAGTGACGGATTGTCGTAGCGAGCCACGGAGCCGTAGAGGGCGAAGGTGATGGCGTCGATCACCGTGGACTTGCCCGATCCCGTTGGGCCCACGAGGGCGACGAGATCGAGGCCTGCGAAGTCGATCTCGGTGCGATCCCGGAAGGCACCGAACCCTTCGAGGTCGACTCGGAGCGGCCTCACAGGCCCATGCTCAGTTGCTCGGCGTCGGCGCTCTCGGCCGCCGACGAGGGGTCGGTGCGCTCGGGCTCGGCTGGTTCCGCCCCGTCGGCCACCTCAGGGGTGACGTGCTCGTCGTGGAGCGCAGTGAACGCCGCCACCAGGCGGGGGTCGTTCACCTCTCGCTCGGTGAGGTACTCGGCGAAGAGCTCGGTGGGGCTCAGCCCATCGCGGCGGGCTCGCACCTGGGCGCGCTGGTCGCCCAACACCCGAGACTCGATCCGTACATCGACCACGGCAGGCCCGATGGCCGCTCGCACCTCGTCGGCGAGGCCGGCTCGGGCTTGCTCGGTGAGGCGCACCCGAATCCATGGCACGCCGGCATCGCCTCCATTGGCCACCGCCTCCTCGCCCGCTCCTCCCGAGCCGGAGCCGGGGAAGGCTCCGAGCTCACGAGCCTGCGCTCGCACGTCGTCGAGGGTGCCGACCAAGGTGACGAGCGATCGACCGGACCGCAGAGGCACCGCTGTCACCTTGGCCGGCAGACCGGGTTCGCAGGTTGCGAGGTTGATCTGCTTGATCTGGGCTTCTTCACCGAAGTCGAGCGCCAACGGAGAGCCGCAGTAGTGCACGGCCATTGGCGCCGGAAGCTGCTGAGGGCGGTGAAGATGGCCCAGGGCAACGTAGTTCGCCGTGGTGGGGAGATCGGGAATGGTCACGCCGTACTCGTCGGCCAGGTGGGCCGACCGCTCTCCCCCGCCGGCCTTGGCGCCGGTGACGAACAGGTGGGCGGCGAGCAGATTCACCGAGTCGCCGTCGAACCCGGTGGCCAGCGCTGCCATCACAGCCCTAATCCGCTCGGCGTAGGTCTGCACGTTCCGGAAGGCGGCCGAGTCCATGAGGTCGGCGGCTCGGATGATCGCCCGCTGGGACTGGAACGGCAACAGGGCCACGTTCACCGGCACGCCGCCGGCACTGAGCCGCAGCACCCCACCGTCATCGGGGCGCCGCAGGGCGGCCGCCATCGTGATGCGGCCGAGCTGCAGCGGCCGAGCCACAGCATCGAGGCGCCGCGGGTTGTCGTGATTGCCGGCGACAACCACCACCGGGGCGACCTCCGCCAGATCGAGCAGGGCGTCGTAGACGAGCGCCTCACTCTCGGCGGTCGGCGCCGCAGTGTCGAACAGGTCGCCGACCACGAGCGACAGATCGACCTCTTCGGCCCGGGCGACCGACACGATCTCGGCGAGCACGGCGCGATGCTCGCCAGCACGACTGTGGCCGCGGATCGCCTTCCCGACGTGCCAGTCAGAGGTGTGGAGCAGCTTCATGGCCGCCACCGCACTGCGACGAGGCCGACCATGTCATCCGACCAGCCCGGCGAACGGGTCGGCGGTGGCACCGCTCTCGCTGAGATCGAGCGTGTCGCGATCGCCGTTGGCCACGGCCGCCTCGGCCGACCGGGTGGCCCAGGCCGGGAACGGGAACTCCACGAGCAGTGGCACCGGGAGGCGGGGCTGGGCCACGTACATCGAGCCCGGCTTGAGGATCGTGGCCCGCTGGCGCTGAACCGCCGGCAGGAACCCGTACTCGTCGCGCCGAGCCTCGGCCGGGTCGAGCCGGCCCACGACGCGGATGGCGCTGTTGGCCACCACCCGGCGCTCCACCTCGCTCGCCGTCTGTTGGGCGCCGATCAAGATAATGCCGAGGGAGCGCCCGCGCTCGGCCACGTCGAGCAGGATCTCCTTGATCGGGCTGGACGAGTCGCGCGGGGCGTACTTGTTGAGCTCGTCGAGCACCACGAGCTGGAGGGGCTTGGCCACCCCGCTCGCCTCTTTGGCCTCGAACGCCTGGCGCAGCACAACACCCACCACGAACCGCTTGGCCCGATCGTGGAGCGCGTGCAGGTCGACCACCGTCACCTGGTGCCGATCGAGGTCGAGCCCGTATGAGGTGGCTTCGCTCACGTCGGCCCGGATGAGGTGCTCGACGTGGCGACGGGCTGAGGCGAGACGGCGTACGAACGCGCTCACGGTGCCGCCGCTGACGGCCCGGCCCGTCCACCGGCTGGTTTCGGCGGGATCGGCGGAGTCGTCGGGGAGCAGCTTCGCCTCGATCGCGTCGACCAACTGCCCGAAGGTGCGGATCGTCTGGCCGTCGAGGCGAACGGCTCCGTCGCCGGCATCGCTCAGCTGAGCCAGCTGGGCGGTGACGGCCTGCACCACGATCGTGTACTGCTGGCGCTCGTCCTCGGCATCGGCGAAGAGGAACGGGAGCAGGCCCTGGCGGCAGAAGTCGGCCACGGTCCACAGGAACGGGCTCACGCCGAGGTGGCGCGAGCCGGTGGCCGGCGTTGCGTTGGGGTCGCCCTTGCGGGGAGGGGCCAGGATGCCGACGTCGGCGAAGGGCCGGGGGGCGAGACCGAGGGCGTCGTAGCGGGCGGCCCGATCGGGGGCGAGGGCGGTGTTGGCGTGATCGAGGAAGAGCAGGTCCTCCCCCTTGACGTTGAAGATCAGGGCCTTAGTGTTGGCCGCCTCGGCCCCGAGCACGCCGGAGTTGAACATCGAGTAGAGCAGGAAGGTGGCATAGCTGGTTTTCGTGGCAACGCCCGACACGCCCGAGATGTTGATGTGGGCGCCCTTGGTGCCGTCGACGAAGTCGAGGTCGAGGAACACGGGCTCCCCGCTGCGGGACAACCCGGCCGGCAGCTTGCGCTCGACCTCGTCGAACGACAGCGCAAGGTCGCGTTCGGCGTCGGTGGCCAGGCGCACGGCGTTGCCCGGGAGCGGCGGGAGCAGCACCTCCGGCTCGAAGCGGGTGGGCTGCACGAGCGCTGCTTCGCTCACTTCGGCTGGGAGCACGCCATCATCGATCAGGAACACGTCGCTCTGGAACTTGGCGCCCTCGTGACGGGCCCGCACCTGGGTGACGATGCCGAAGATCGACAGCCGATCTCCCTCGGGGAGCACCCGGTCCACCGCCACCACGTCGTCGAGCTGGAGGGTGCGGCCGGGCGCGACGGCAACCCAGAACTCGAGTGGGGTGGCGTCGTCGATGCCCAGCACCAGGCCCACCGCAGGGCCCTCGGAGCCGGACTGGCCCCCGTTCAGCGTGTGATTCGAGGCATCCGCCATTCCCATCAACGCTAGGCGGGCCCAGTGACACTCGGGCTGATACTTCCTCCCCAAACTCGCCAAACCCAGGGGCAGTGGCGACCGGTCAGAGCGAGAACGGCTCGCCGTCGGCCGTCTCGCGCACCACGAACTCCTCCACGGCCACCCGCCGGAGCTTCGTGAGCTGCTTCACGGGCTTGCCGATCGGCACCAGGGCCGCCACTGCCTCATGCGGTTCGAGGTTGAGCATCTCCTGCACCTCGGGTTCGGCACTGGTGATCAGCGTGGTCATCGTGCCGCCGAGGCCCTCGTTGCGAGCCGAGAGGATGATGTTCCAGACCAGCGGGTAGATGGAGGCTCCGCTCGCCACCCCGATCCGGTCGAGATGCCAGTCGGTCGACGCCACCTTGCGGAGATCCACGGTGACGATCAGCACCACCGGTACCTCCCCCATCGCCCGGAACATGGGCAGGATGTCCGACGGGGTGGCCTTGGCCTTCTCGAGATCCACCGTGGTGGGCACGATCGTGTTCCACGGGAACTCGCCGGCCTGGCGCTGCTGGTCGTAGATGCGGAGCGCGGGCTCGCACAACAACCCGAGGCGCTGCTTGCGCTCGGTGTCGCGAACCACGATCACCCGCTGACCCTGCCGGTTCCCGCCTGAGGGGGCGAACCGGGCGTTGTCGAAGATGCGATGGAGTGTCTCGTCGGTCACCGGGTCGTCGGTGAACTCCCGGGCTGCGAACGTGGTGCGCATGACGTCGTAGAGATCCATGTCGGAACCCTGTCACGTGGCCGGGCCCGAGAAAACTCCGACCCCGGTGCGCAATACTTGGCCGATGAGCGAGGTGACGGTTCATGGCATCGACCACGTGGTGCTGAACGTGGCCGACCCGGAGCGATCCATGCGGTGGTACCGCGACGTGCTCGGCCTGCTCCCGGTGGACTACGAGGGGTGGAAGGCGGGCCGCGCCGGGCTGCTCGCCATCCGGATCAACGACACCTCGATCATCGACCTGGTGCCCACCGACGCCGAGCGCACCGGTGAGAACATGAACCACCTTGCGTTCTGGGTCGACGGAGACCTCGACGAGTTCCTCGCCCGCGACGACGTGGACGTGTGGCGGCGCGACGAGGGGTTCATCGGTGCCCAGGGTGCGGGACCGTCCGCCCAGATCGTGGATCCCGACGGCAACCGCATCGAGCTGAAGCAGTACCTGCCGCTGGCGTAGCTACGACGGCCCTGCGGATCGAATCGCGGCGGCTCGGCCTCGGTCGTCGCTCGATCACGGTTTCGTTGACGGGTGGACCGACCTGTTCGACGAGTTCTGGGCTCCAGTGCTCGTCATTGGGCTGAGCTGCGCCCGACACGACCATGTCGCGGATGTCGTCCACCGCGATGTGCACCCCTCGGCCGAAGCCTGCAGCGAGCGCCCGACTGGCGGTGCTCTTGCCGACCGCTGGGCTGCCGACCACGACGTACAGCGGCGCGTCCATGTGGACCACGCTGCTCATAGCCCGGCAACCCTATGTTGGCGACTCCCGTGGCCCGGGACGACACCGGAATCGCTCGAACTCCCGTCGGCCGCTCCGGGTCGCAACCCTCCCCGGCCGCCACCGAACCCAGTGCGGTACCCGTCCCCGATCGGTGCCAGTATCTAGAGCGAACGTTCCGCCCGAGCGCACGCGGCACCACGCGGGTCCTCCCGCTTCGATGACTGAAGGGATCAACACATGCCGGTCAAGCCACTGAACACCGACGACTTCGACGGGGAGCTCTACAACCTGGCGATGTCGGCCGACGCCCGGCCGCTGCTGGAGCGGGTCAAGACCTTCATCAACGAAGAGGTCCGCCCGATGTCGATCGAGTTCCACAAGCTCGACGACCAGAAGCCGAGCCGCTGGGAGTACGCCCCGGGCCAGCTCGAAATGCTCGACGGCGTGAAGGACAAGGCCAAGGCCAATGGCCTGTGGAACTTCTTCCTCCCCGACTCCGATGTGGGCGGCCTCACCAACCTCGACTACGCCTACATCGCCACCGAGCTGGGCAAGGTGCCGCTCGCATCCGAGAGCCTGAACTGCTCAGCCCCCGACACCGGCAACATGGAGGTGCTGGAGCGGGTGGGTACCCCCGAGCAGAAGGAGCAGTGGCTCAAGCCACTGCTGAACGGCGAGATCCGCTCGGCGTTCGCCATGACCGAACTCCACCACGCCTCGTCTGATGCCAAGAACGTGGCCACCGCGGCGGTACGCGACGGCGACGAGTACGTGATCAACGGCGAGAAGCACTACATCTCCGGTGCCGGCGATCCTCGCTGCAAGATCATGATCACGATGGTGCGGAGCAACCCCGACGCCCCGCCCCACAAGCAGCAGAGCCAGATCCTGGTGCCGATCGACACTCCCGGCGTCGAGATCATCGGCCCGCAGCACGTGTTCGGCCGCGACGACGCCCCGCACGGCCACATGCACATCAAGTTCAACGACGTGCGGGTGCCGGCCACGAACATGCTCCTCGGAGAGGGCCGTGGCTTCGAGATCTCCCAGCTCCGCCTCGGCCCGGGCCGCATCCACCACTGCATGCGCTCGATCGGCGCAGCCGAGCGGGCACTCGAACTGATGGTCACCCGTGGCCTCGGCCGTGAGGCCTTCGGCAAGCCGCTGGTGGCGCTCGGCGGCAACACCGAGATCATCGCCCGGGCCCGGGTGGAGATCGAGGCGATGCGCATGATGGTGCTCAAGGCGGCCAAGGCCATGGACCTGATGGGCAACGCCGAGGCTCGCGTGTGGGTGTCGGCAGTCAAGGCCATGGTGCCCGAGCGGGTGTGCAAGATCGTCGACCAGGCAATCCAGATGCACGGCGCGCTCGGCGTGTCGCAGCACACGCCGCTGGCCGACATGTACACCCAACAGCGCACCCTGCGGCTGGCCGACGGGCCGGACGAGGTGCACTGGATGGTGGTGGGCCGGGCCGAGATCGCCCGCTACCAGCACCTGCTGGCCGACGCCGCGGCCGAGGCTGCCGCCGACCACACCGACGTCGGCCGGAACTAGCCGAAGCCGAGGCGTCGAGCGATCGCCCGGCTTCTGATCATCCATCATTCGCCTGGCCCCAGCCTGGCCGCCATGACCGAGGCGGTCGAGGTTGGGGCCCGCGGCGCGTGTGCGGCGCTCGCCGATGCCGGTGAGGTAGCGCCCAACGTGGTGGTGCGAGCTGCATTGGACACCACCGTCGATGACGTGTTGGCGGCCGACGGATACGTGCTCGGCACGCCGGCCAACCTCGGCTACATGAGCGGTGCGCTCAAGCACGTATTCGATCAGATCTACGAGCCCTGCCTCGATCGCACGGTGGGCCGCCCCTATGGCCTGTATCTCCACGGCCGAACCGACACCGACGGGGCCCGCCTCGCCATCGAGAAGATCACCACGGGGCTCAAATGGCGTCTGGTTCAGGAGCCCGTATCGTCGCTGGGCCCAACCCGGGCGACCACCACCGATGCGTGCTGGGAGCTGGGAGCCGCGCTGGCGGCAACGGTCGCCAGCTGAGGCGCCGGGTGTGTTCGCACCCGCCCCCGTCGGCTCAGACCCCGAGCAACGCGTCGATCACCTGGGCCACGCCATGCTCGTGGTGGGGTGGGGCCACAGCATCGGCGGCGCCCTTCACGAGGTCGTCGGCCCCGGCCATCGCGTAGCCGGTGCCGACCCAGCGCAGCATGGAGAGATCATTGGAGTGGTCGCCGAATGCGATCGTGTCCGCCTGGTCGATGCCGAGTGTGGCGCAGAGATCGGCGACGGCCTGCCCCTTGTTGGCGTCGGCTCGCGTCACCTCGACGAATGCGGCGCCGGAGGTCGAGGCGCTCAGGCCGTGGGGAACGACGGGCGTGAGGGCATCGAGCCACTCGTAGGTGCTCAGTCGATCGTGGGCGAGCATGAGCTTCACCAGCTGCTCGGCGTGGGGGTCGAACGGTCGGCGTCGACCCTGGTATTCAAGCGGAATGGGCCGCCCGAGAGCGGCTCGATTTCGCTCCCATTGCTCGGTGTGATGCACCCCTTCCGGGGTCTCCCAGGAGATGCCCACTTCAGGGAATTCCGCGGTTACCGCGGAGACTGTTTCCACAATGTGATCCACCGGGATGAGGCGTCGCTGCACCACTGCGCCCTTCTCCACGTCGAAGAGGGTGGCTCCGTTCGAGCCGATCAGCCAGCGGATGCTCTCGGTGGGCAGGATCCTGGGCAGGGCGCTCCAGTGGCTGCGGCCGGTGGCTGCGACCACCTCGATGCCTGCGGCACGGGCCCTCTTGAGGGCGTCGACGGTGACCGGGGACACCTGGCTGTCGAGGCCCAGCAACGTGCCGTCGAGGTCACTGGCAAGCAGGCGCGGGGCAGGGGTCGGCACGGCTCGGAACGGTAGCAGTGGCCGCTGCTGGTGCGGGCAGTCGCGCTGTCGACCACGCACGGTGTTGCCAGGCAGTTACAACCTCACAACATCGTGATGGCAGTTCGACAAGCCTGTGCATGAAGCAGTGGACAACCGGTGGACGGCCAGGGGAAAGCTGGGGACGGCCGAAAAAACCTGCGGACAACTGTGGGGATTTCGCGAAACGCCTTGACCTGGGCAAATACAGCGTCAAGGATGACGCCCAGGACGACTGATCAAGGCGGAAGTCCAGCGAGGGAGTGGGCGACTTTTACTCCAGTACACGGAGTCCGTTTCGTCTTGTCCTGAAGGTGGCCTTCCGCAGCCAGTTGTCCTGGCAGGACATACACCCCATCGGTGCGACGAAGCGGCGGTCGGCAGCAATGCCGGAATAGTGACGGAGCACCCCAGACCCCGACGGCGGTCCACCCGCTGCCTGAAGGAAAATGGAACAGCTCACCAGCCCTTCTCACTGGTGAGCAACTGGCGAAGCCATCACCCTCGTTGTGTCAGCACTCGTGAGAGTACGACAGCGGGTCGTGATGGTGGTGGATGTCATTGCCTGTTGCGGTACCCCTGCGGACGGACAACCCATCGCCGCCGCGGGGGTACCGCCCTCCTCAACGGGTCGGTGTGCGCTCCCGCCTCCCCTCCTCCAAGGGGTGCACACGAGGAGCCGACGAGCGCCACCGCACAGCGACGTGGTGGCTCGCCGGCGCGCCTGGTTGAATCCCTTCATGCAGGACTACGACCTCGTCATCGTCGGAACCGGCTCGGGGAACAGCATCCCGGGGCCCGAGTTCGACGGTTGGAACATCGCCATCGTTGAGAAGGGGGTGTTCGGCGGCACCTGCCTCAACGTGGGGTGCATTCCGTCCAAGATGTTCGTGTACGCCGCCGACGTGGCCGAGACGATCCGCCACGCCTCCACCTACGGCATCACCGCCGAAATGCACCACGTGGACTGGCCCTCGATCCGCGACCGGGTGTTCGGCCGGATCGACCCGATCGCGGCCGGCGGCGAGGAGTGGCGGCGGGGTGACGAGAACCCCAACATCACCGTGTACGGCGGCACCGCCCGCTTCACCGACACCAAGACGCTCACGGTCGACATGAATGACGGCGGCACCGAGACGATCTCGGGGCGCCACATCGTGCTCGGCGCTGGGGCCCGGCCCTGGGTGCCGCCGTGGAAGGGCATCGAGGACGTGGCCTACCACACGTCCGACACGATCATGCGGCTGCCGGCACTCCCGGAGCGGCTGATCGTGATGGGAGGCGGTTACATCGCCTCGGAGCTCGGCCACGTGTTCGCCAGCCTCGGATCGCACGTGACGATGATCAACCGCAGCAACGCCCTGTTGCGGGCCGAGGACGAGGAGATCTCGCACCGGTTCACCACCGTGTTCGGGCGTCGGGTGGACCTGCGCTGCGGGTCCGACGTGGAGGAGGTGACCCAGGACGACCAGGGCGTGCACGTACGGCTGTTCCGCAACGGCGAAGAGGAGACCGTGCACGGCGACGTGCTCCTCGTGGCCACCGGGCGCCGCCCCAACGGCGACGTGCTCGACGTCGAGGCCGCCGGCATCGAGCACGACATGCACCGGGTTCTGGTGGACGAGCACTTCCGCACCAACGTGGACGGCATCTGGGCCTTCGGCGACCTGTCGAACACCTACCAGCTCAAGCACCTGGCCAACGCCGAGGTACGGGTGCTGCGCCACAACCTCCTGGTGGCCGATGGGCGCCTCGACGAGCCCATGCGCACCGTCGACACCAGGTTCGTGCCCCACGCCGTGTTCGGGAACCCGCAGGTGGCCTCTGTGGGCCTCACCGAGGCCGAAGCCCGCATGGCCGGCCGCAACATCGTGGTGGCCACGAAGGACTACGGCTCCACCGCCTACGGCTGGGCCATGGAGGACTCAGACGCTTTCGCCAAACTGATCGCGGATGCCGACACCCGGCAGCTGATAGGGGCCCACATCATCGGCGCCCAGGCGTCTTCGCTGATCCAGCAGCTCATCCAGGGCATGCAGTTCGGTCAGACGGTCGACGAGATGGCTCACGGCCAGTTCTACATCCACCCCGCCCTGCCCGAGGTGATCGAGAACGCCCTCCTCGACTTGTGAGCCCCGGTCTCACCGGTTCTCGACGGTCGCCACCCCTGCAGTTCGAACCACCGTCTGATCCTGCCGAAGGCTGTATCCCTCGAAGGTGACGACATCGACGACGAGCCCCGGCTGGTAGTAGATCGAGCCGGATCATGGCAGCACGCCACCACCGTCCGGAGGATCGCGTCGAAGTCCTCGCCGAAGCGCACCGAATGGGCCGATCCGAGGACATGGAGTTGTGCCGAACTCAAACTGAGTGCTCGTCCCTCACTGGCGAGTTGTCGGCAACGAACGCTGCGATGAGATCAGAGTCGCCTTCGGCGAGAGCACACAGATCGGGGTGCGGTTCTCGTCCGAGCGCGCGCAATCCACGTGCGGCGCGCACCGCGTCGGCCACGGCGATCACGGCGAGCGACTTGGCGTCGAGCCCGAGATCCTCGAGACGTACCGGACCGCTCCTGTCGATCGGCTCGCCGGTACGTTTCAGGACCATTCACGCAACGTAGCGCACCGGTGTGACAGGGGGCGGCGCTGGCTCAGGAGCCGTGGACGTAGCCCCAGCCGAAGCGGCCCTTGATGCACAGATGCCCCGACGTCACCGAGTGATCCGCCGGTGAGGTCACCTTGACGATCTGCTCGTCCTGCACGTGCAGTTCGAGGTTGCACCCCACACCGCAGTACGAGCACACCGTCTGGGTCACGGTCTGCTCCTCGGGCCGCCACTTGGCCGCCTCCCGCAAGTCGAACTCGGTCTTGAACTGCAGCGCGTTGGTGGGGCAGACCGCCACGCAGTTGCCGCAGTAGACGCAGGCCGAGTCGGGCAGTTCGGCGTCGAACTCGGTTCGGATCCTCGCGTCGAAACCTCGGCCCGCCACGGCGATCGCGTAGGTGTGCTGTGCATCGTCGCCGCACGCCTCCACGCACTTGTAGCAGAGCACGCACTTGTCGTAGTCACGAATGTAGAGGTCGTCCTCGATCCGGACCGGCTCGTCCATGCGGGCCCGGTCCACGCCGTAGCGATCGGGGTCGGCGCCGTAGGCCTCGATCCAGGTGTTGATGTCGTCGGCCTGGCTCAGGTCGACGCCGGTGGCGAGGAACTCCAGCACCATCTTGCGACTGTGGCGCACGCGCTCGGAGTCGGTCTGGATCTCCATGCCAGCCTCGGCGGGCCGGGAGCACGCGGGTACCAACGTGCGCGAGCCCTCCATCTCCACCACGCACACCCGGCAGGCGTTCACCGGTGTGAGGTTCTCGGCATAGCAGATCGTTGGCGTGTCGACGCCGGCCGCCGTACACGCATCGAGCACCGATGCGCCGGCGGGCACCTCGACGGCCTGGCCATCGATCGTGAGCGACACCGGGGTCTCCACCGCATCACCGCCACCGGCCGGGGCCGAGCCGTTCGTGTTGGGGGTCATCGACGTGGTCATGATTGCCCTCCCACGAGGCCAAGATCGATCGCCGACCGCACGGCGGTGGCCGCAGTGTGTCCGAGCCCGCAGATCGACGCATCCTTCATGGCCTGATCCATCTCGGCCAGCAGCGCCACTGGGGTTGCGCCCGGCGCCGCGAGCAACTCGTGCTGGCGGATCGTGCCCACCCGACACGGCACGCATTGGCCGCACGACTCGTCGCGGAAGAACTCGGCGATCCTGGTGACGACGGGCTCCATGTCGATCGTGTGGTCGAAGGCCATCACCACCCCCGAGCCGAGCGACACCCCGGCAGCCCGGGTGTCTTCGAACGTGAGTGGCAGATCGAGGGAGCTGGCGTCCACGAACGAACCGGCCGCCCCACCCAGCAGCACGGCCTGCAGGTCGCCAGCCACACCACCGGCGAGGTCGAGCAGCTCACGGAGCGTCATGCCGAACGGCACCTCGTACAACCCGGGGCTGGCCACCCGGCCCGACACGCAGAACAGCTTCGTGCCAGTCGAGCCGTCGGTGCCCACCGAGGCGTAGGCCTCTCCCCCGTCGGTCACGATGTCGAGCACGTTCAGCAACGTCTCGGGGTTGTTGACCACGGTGGGGGCGTCGAACAGGCCGTTCGTGGTGGGGAACGGCGGCTTCTGCCGTGGCTCGCCCCTGAACCCTTCGAGGGAGTTGAACAGCGCCGTCTCCTCCCCACAGATGTAGGCGCCGGCACCACGGCGGATCTCGATATCGAACGAGAACGACGACCGGGCAATCCGCTCTCCCAGGAAGCCAGCCTCGCGAGCCTGGTCGATGGCACCCTGCAACCGGGCGGTCGCCAACGGATACTCGCCCCGGATGTAGATCCAGCCCTTGGTCGCCCCGACGGCGAAGCCGGCGATCGTGGCGGCCTCGATCACGGCGAACGGATCGTTCTCCATCACGATGCGGTCTTTGAACGTGCCGGGCTCCGACTCATCGGCGTTGACCACCACGTGTTTCGGGCCTGCCTCGTCGGCAACGGCCCGCCACTTGATCCCGGTAGGGAACGCGGCGCCGCCCCGGCCCATCAGCCGGGCCGCCTGCACCTCGGCAATCACCCCGTCGGCCCCGCTGGTGAACGCCTCGGCGAGGGCCTTGTAGCCGCCAGCACCGACGTAGCTCTGCAGGTCGGTGGGGTCGACCACACCAACGCGGCGAAGGAGCCGGAGGCGAGGGTCGGCCCGCTGGGGCACGAGCGGGGCCGGGGGCGTGTCGGCGGCGACATCGACCGGCACCCAGTCGGCCTTGGCTCGGCCCTGGACGAACTGGGCCACCGGCCGCTCGCACTGCCCGAGGCAGGGGCTCCGGTGGACGTGGCGGCCGGCCGCTTCGGCCTCGGCGATCACCTCGGCCGCACCGGCGATCTGGCAGGCCGCGTCGACACACACGTGCACCACGTCGTCGCTGTGGCCGGGGTCGTCCACCCGGAACAGGTCGTAGAAGGTGGCCACGCCGTAGGCCTCGGCCGGTGGCACGCCGAGCACCTCGGCGATGTGGTTGAGGCCACCCGGACTGATCCATCCTGCCTCACGCTGCAGGGCGTGGAGGCACGGGAGCAGCAGGTGACGCCGCTCGTTGCGGCGGCTCACACCACCGAGCACGAGCCGCTCGTTGGCCACCACCACGGTGGGGCCGGCAGCCGAAGCCGCGACAACAGCGTCGATCGCCGCCGCCTCCGCCTCCGTCGCCTGGTCGGCGGAGATGTGCAGATCGGTCACGTGACAGCTGCCCCTTCCAGCTCATCGGTGCTGGTGTGCTGCGCGGCTGGGTCGAGCTTCTCCACCCGGATGGCGGCCGCCTTGAACTCGGCCGTGCCGGACCGCTTGTCCCAGGCGTCGTTGGTCAACACGTTGGCATCCACCAGTTCGGGAAAGTGGAAGGTGGTGAAGGTCAAGCCCCGAGGCAGGTCGGGCTGGATCCGTACCGCCATCTCCACCGAACCCCGCGGCGAGCTGACGAGCACCCGCTCTCCGTCACCGATGCCGAGCGCCTGGGCGTCGTCGGGATTGACGTCGAGCGCCTCGCCGTAACGAATGGGCGACGAGAGGGACCCCGACTGCACGCCCGTGTTGTAGGAGTCGAGCGATCGGCCCGTGGTGAGGCGCAGGGGGAAGTCTGGGGTGAGCGCCTCCTTCGGGCCCTCGTGCTCCACGACGCTGAACGGGGCGGGGTCACGGCCCTCACGATCGGCGGCCCAGAGCCAGCCGTGGAGGAATGGGCTGCCGGGATGATCCTCGGACGGGCAGGGCCACTGGAGCCCACCCTCGGACTCCAGCCGATCCCAGGTCATCCCCTGATGCAGCGGCGAGAGCGAGCGCAGCTCGTCCCACAGCTCGTGCGGGGTCGGAGTGCCCCAGCCGGCGCCCATGCGGTTGGCGAGGTCGGCCAGGATGTCGATGTCGTGGCGGGCCTCGCCCGGCGGCGGCACGGCGGCCCGTACCCGCTGCACCCGGCGCTCGCTGGAGGTCACGGTGCCGTCGGACTCCGCCCACGCCACCGAGGCGGGAAGCACCACGTCGGCCAGTTCGGCGGTGCGGGTCAGGAAGATGTCCTGCACAACGAGGAGGTCGAGGCCCTCCAGCAGATCGCGGGCGTGGGCCACGTCGGCCTCGGAGTCGGCCGGGTTCTCACCGATGCAGTAGACGGCCCGCAGCTCGCCGGCCTTCATTGCCTCGAACATGAGTGTGAGGTGGAGCCCGGGCTCGGGGTTGAGCTCCACCCCCCAGGCGGCCTCGAACTTGGCCCGGGCGGCGGGATCGACCACGTCCTGGAAGCCGGGGAACTTGTTGGGCAGCGCGCCCATGTCGCCCCCGCCCTGCACGTTGTTCTGCCCCCGCAGGGGGACGAGCCCCGAACCCCAGCGGCCGACGTGGCCGGTGAGCAACGCGAGGTTGCACAGCGACAACACGTTGTCGACGGCGTTGTGGTGCTCGGTGATGCCCAGCGTCCAGAGGATCTGCGCCTTGTCGGCGGTGGCGTAGGCCTCGGCCAACTCGGCGATGGCGGCCGCCGGCACGCCGGTGATCTCCTCAGCCACCTCGAGCGTGTAGGGCTCGACAGCATCGACGTAGGCGTCGAAGCCCTGGGTGGCGTGGGCGATGAACTCTGCGTTGTGCCAGCCGTTGGCGATGATGTGGCGACCAACGGCGTTGGCGAGGGCGATGTCGGTGCCCACGTTCAGGCCGAGCCAGGCGTCGGCGAACTTCGCCGACGAGGTGCGGCGCGGGTCGACGGCGAACATCTGAGCGCCGTTGTCCAACCCCTTCATGAGGTGATGGAAGAAGATCGGGTGGGCCTCTCGGGCGTTGGAGCCCCAGAGCACGATCACATCAGTTTCGTGGATCTCCTGGTAGGAGCAGGTGCCGCCGCCGGCACCGAACACTGTCGCCAGACCGACGACGGAGGGAGCGTGTCAAGTTCGGTTGCAGGAGTCGATGTTGTTCGACCCCAGCACGGTGCGAGCAAACTTCTGGGCGGCGAAGTTCATCTCGTTCGTCGCCTTCGAGCAGCTGAACATGCCCACTGCCCGGGGGCCGTGCTCGTCGACGGTGGCTCGCAGGCCAGTGGCCACCCGGTCGAGGGCCTCGTCCCACGTGGCGGGCCTGAGCTCGCCGTTGTCGCGCACGAGGGGCTGGGTGAGGCGCGGACGCTGTCGAGCCAGCCGACCCCGGCGACGGCCCGAGCGGGAGGAGCCGTTGGTGTGGGTGGGAGCAGTCATGGGTGCCGAACCTCGTCTGGACGTGGGTAGTGATCTGGGGCCGCAGGATTGTCCCACGAAGCGGAACAGTTCCACTCTGCGGATCCCCTAATGGTAGCCGCCCCCACGCAGCGGAGCCCGGCCGAACCAGGCCATACACCCGAGTCGCAAAACCGGGAGATGCGCACCATTGAGAGGGATAGCGTGAGTTGCGATGCGATGGTCCAAGTTGTTCATCCCCACCCTGCGTGATGCGCCGGGTGACGCCGAAGCGATCAGCCACGCCCTGTTGGTGAAGGGCGGGTTCATCCGCCAGCTCCACAGTGGCCACTACTCGCTTCTCCCGTTGGGGTGGCGCGTGCACCAGAAGGTGGAAGAGGTGGTCCGCCAGGAGATGGACGCCATCGGCGGCCAGGAGTTCCTCCTGCCGACGATGCACCCTGCCGGCATCTGGCAGCAGTCCGGCCGGTGGGACACGATGGGCGAGATCATGTTCCGCCTCACCGACCGGCGGCACAACGACCTGGCGCTCGGCATCACCCACGAGGAGATCTTCGCCACCGTCGCCACGGAGCTCTCGTCCTACAAGGAACTCCCCCAGGTCTGGTATCAGGTCCAGACGAAGTTCCGCGACGAGGCGCGGCCCAAGTCGGGCCTGCTGCGCGTTCGTGAGTTCGCGATGAAGGACTCCTACTCGTTCGACCTCGACTGGGACGGGCTCGACGAATCGTTCCAGGCCCACCACGACGCCTACGTGCGGATCTTCCAGCGCTTCGGCCTGAAGGCCATGCCGGTGCAGGCATCGAGCGGCGCGATGGGCGGCAACACCTCCACCGAGTTCATGGTCCCCTGCGACGCAGGGGAGGACGACGTGATCGTGTGCCCCAACTGTGGCTACGCCGCCAACATCGAGAAGGCCACATCCACACTGCCCGCCGTCAACGACGAGCCCGGCCCCGACGCCCCCGAGCGGTTCGCAACGCCCGGCGTGCGCACGATCGCGGCGCTTGAGAGCTTCGAGGGTGGGGCGGCGGCCGACCGCCAGATCAAGACGATGGTGATGGTCACCGACGGCGAGGTCACGCTCGCCCTGCTCCGAGGCGATCACCAGCTCAACCTCCAGAAGCTCATCGACGCCACCGGCACCATCGAGCTGCGACCAGCCGAGGCGGCGGAGACGCTGTCGAACCTCGGGGCCAACCCCGGGTCGCTCGGGGCGGTGGGCGTCAAGGGCCTCCGCATCGTGGCCGACGAGGCGCTGCGAGGGCGGACGAACCTCACCACCGGCGCCAACGAGGACGACTGGCACTTCCGTGGCGTTGACATCGAACGCGACATCGACGTCGACCTCTGGGCCGACCTTCGCGAGGTGTCGGCCGGCGAGGCCTGCCCGCAGTGCGGCACGGCCGTGGGGATGGTGCGCTGCGTCGAGGCCGGCCACATCTTCAAGCTCGGAACCGGCTACGCCGAGAAGTTCAACGTCACGGTGAGCGACGCCGACGGCAAACCCCGACCTGTGGTGATGGGCAGCTACGGCATCGGCATCGGCCGCAACATGGCTGTGATCGCCGAGAGCCACAACGACGACCGCGGCATCATCTGGCCCGTCGCTGTTGCGCCGTACGAGGTTGTGATCACCCCCCTCAAGCTCGACGCCGACACGATGGCAGCCGCCGAAGGCGTGTACGACGCCCTGCGCGCCCGGGGCGTCGACGTGCTCCTCGACGATCGCGACGCCCGAGCCGGCGTGAAGTTCGCCGACGCCGAACTGATCGGTGTGCCCTACCGAATCACACTCGGCCCGAAGGGCCTCGCCAACCGCGAGGTGGAGTTCACTCCGCGGGCCACCGGCGACACCGAGATGGTGTCACTCGACGGTGTCGCGGGGCGCGTGGCCGACGAGGTGGTCGCCGCCCGCTGAGCGGAGCAGAGCGCCCCGTGGCGCTCATCACTGTCAACCCGTCAGCCGATCGGCACTACGATGGACCGCTCCACCACGAAGGGCGCGTATGTCGGGTGTGCAATCGATCGAACGGGCTTTCGCGTTGCTGCGAGCGCTCGCCGTCGGCTCTGCCGGTGTCACCGACCTGGCCGAGCGGGCTGATCTCCCGAAGAGCACTGTGTCGCGCCTGCTCGCTGCACTCGAGCAGGAAGGGGCGGTCGAACAGGAGGAGATCGGGGGCGAGTACCGCCTCGGGAGTGCGCTCGCCGATCTTGCCGGTGCTGCCGGCCCCGGGTACAACCTCGTTACCGCCGCCCGCCCTCACCTGATCGAACTCACCGCCCAGACCGGCGAGTCGAGTGGCCTGGCCGTGCTCGAAGACGGGATGGTGTACTACCTCGATCACGTCGACGCCGAGGAGAACGTGATGGTGCGGAGCTGGACCGGGGAGCAGATCCCGTTCCACGTCGTACCCTCCGGCTTGGCGCTCCTGGCCGCCGCCCGCCCGTCGGTGATCGAGGACCATCTGCGCCAGCCGCTCGAACCGAGCACCGAGCGGACAGCGATCGACCCGATCGAGATCCGCCGGAGGATCGAGCACGTGTCGCGCGCCGGTTACCTCTGGTTCCATCGGGAGTACGACGACGAGATCTCCTCGGTGGCGGCTCCGGTGTGGGGGCCGGGGCGACGCGAGGTTCTCGCGGCAGTACACGTGCACGGTCCGGCCTACCGATTTCCTGGAGACGGCTCGGCCGACGAGATCGGCGCCCTGGTGAGCGATGCGGCATCCCGTCTCGCTGATCAGTTGCACTGATCAAACCCGGCCTCACATGGAGTTTCTCGGCCTCTCGGCCGCTGCCTGGGCCGTCGCCGTCGGCATCGTGTTCGTCGGGGCGGTGATCCAGAGTTCAGCCGGCTTCGGGTTCGGAATCGTGTCGGCGCCGGTGCTGGTGGTGCTCGATCCTGCGCTGGTGCCGGCTGTAGTGATCGGAATGGGAGTACCGGCGAGCCTGCTCGTCATCTGGCGGGAGCGGGCGAACGTCCGATTGGCCACCGTGCAATGGGTGCTGCTCGGCCGGCTGCCCGGGAGTTACCTGGGGGCGCTCGCCGTGGTGGCCCTCGGCGATCGGGCCCTGGCGCTCATGTTCGCCGTGTCGCTGCTCACCGCCGTTGGCCTGAGTGTGGCTGGCCTCCAGGTGCGGCACACGGCGCCGAACATGGCCGCCGTGGGGCTCGTCTCGGGGGCCATGGGCACGGCCACGTCCATCGGCGGGCCCCCGCTGGCGCTGCTCTACCAACGCGAGTCCGGCCCCGATCTGCGGGCCGCGATGTCGGTGTTGTTGGCCACGGGCAGCGTGATGTCGCTCAGCTTTCTCGCCCTCGGGGGCGCCTACTCGTGGTTCGACGCCCAGCGGACCATCGCCTTCTACCCGGTGGTGCTGCTCGGCTTCGCGGCATCTCGCTGGACCGTTCGGTGGCTCGACGGTGGCTACACCCGCGCTGCGGTGCTCGTGTTCGCAGCCGGGGCCGCGCTGCTGATCGGGGCACGAGCCCTGTTCTGACCCCTCGACGACCACTAGTGTTCGCGACGGGTAGACAAACACACATGGAAGGGGAGGGTTCGATGGATGTCATCGTGCTCATTGGACGGATCGTGTTCTCGCTGCTGTTTCTCGGCTCGGGCGTAGGGCACCTCATGCAAACAGCGCAGACCGCAGCGACAGCAGCCGAGAAGGGCCTACCGCAACCAGAGCTCATGGCTCGCCTCAGCGGCGTGGCCTGGCTGGCCGGCGGCCTCGGCGTGGTGCTCGGCATCTGGCCCGACCTGGCCGTGGCCGGCCTCGCCCTGCTGCTGGTGATCGTGAACGCCACGATGCACCGCTTCTGGGAAGAGACCGACGCCGAGCGCCAGCAGTGGGAGATGTCGCAGTTCATGAAGAACCTCTCCATCGCCGGTGCCTGCATCGTGATGTTCGGCATCTTCGCCTACGGCAACGACGCGCTGCAGCTCGTCGGGCCCGCCCTCAACCTGAGTTGACGGTCAGCACGGGGTCGGTCGACTAGGCTCGACCGACCCCAGTGATCGAGAGGCGAGACGGATGGACGAGCGGCTGACAGGCGCACCACTGTTCGATGGGATGAGCGACGCCGAGCGGGAGACGGCGGCCGCGCTGTTCCAGCCGGTACGCGTGCTCATGGGCGAACAACTCACCTCCGAGGGCGACTTCGGCTACTCGTTCTTCGTGGTGTTGGCGGGCCGGGTCAAGGTGGACGTCGGCCCCGACGAGCCCGTCGAACTCGGCCCCGGCGATCACTTCGGTGAGGTGTCACTCGTGACGGGCAACCGTCGCAACGCCACCGTCACCGCGTTGGAAGGCTGCGAGTTGGCCAAGATCATGACCTGGGACTTCCCGGAGCTCATGAACCAGCACCCTGCGCTCGCATCACGGATCCAGGCCAGCGCCGACGAGCGCGGCTGATCCCTCACCTGTCATCCGAACCGACGTGGCTGGCGAGACCGATCTCGACGCGATGCTTCGCACCCTCCAGGTCGAACGCCGGCCGGGCGTCTTCGCATTCCTGACGCTGGGGCCCGATGCCGCTGAGCGCTGGCGGGCCCAGAGCCTGGCCACGATCACCGAGACCGAGGGCATCACGGTGGTTGTGCCGGCCGACACCGCCCGGGCCGCCGGCCACGGTGATGCGTTCGAAGCTGCCTGGCTCACACTCACGGTGCACAGCTCGCTGGACGCGGTGGGGTTGACGGCTGCGGTGTCCACGGCGCTGGCGGAGGCGGGGATCGCCTGCAACATGATCGCCGGCTTCTACCACGACCATCTCCTCGTGCCGGTCGACCGGGCGGCGGAGGCCGCAGCGTTGCTCACGAGTCGTTGGCGGCCCGATACTGAGGGCCATGTCGACCATCCCTCAGGCTGAGATCGCTGTTCCCTTCCCCGACGAGCTGCCCCCCGGCTACGCCTGGCTGCCGGACGAGCCGGCGTTCGACGCCGATCGCCATCTCGCGCTGGAGGTGCCGGCCTCCGCGCTCACACTGTCGGATCTGGGCTACGACGACGCCGAGATCGCCACCAAGGCCACGCCGTTCGCAGCGTCGGCCCCGTTCCGGGTGCTGTCCGACGAGGGCGCCGAGATCATGCTCGACGTGGCTCGGCGGCTGAAGCAGTTCGTGCGGCCGGCCGGTGATCGCATCGAGAACACGGTGCGGGGTGGGGTGTACCGGTCACGATGGCTGGCCGACCTCTCGATCAGCCCCGAGCTGACGGCGCACTTCGCCTCGATCTACGGCGTGTCGGTGGCGCCCCATCCGATGCCGGTTCACCTGGCCCACCTGAACTACGAGCCGACCACCCTCGACACCGCCGTCGACAAGTGGCATCACGACACGATCCCGCTCGACATGGTGATGATGGTGACCGATCCGACCACTACCCCAGGTGGGCAGTTCGAGTACTTCCTCGGCACGAAGGCGGAGATGGCCGAGTTGCGGGCCAACGGTGAGCTGCCGCCGCTCGATCGGGTGGTGGCCCCGCCCTTCGACGGGCCTGGCTACGCCATTGCGCTCCACGGCGACATGGTGGTGCACCGCGGTGCGCCGCTCGACGCGCCGGCCGAGCGGATCACGATGGTGAACGGCTACGTGGCCGCCGACACCTCAACCGACGAGCAGAGCCGCTCTCGCGACCTGATCGGGATCGACGACAACAACACGCTCTACACCGAGTGGGCCAAGTTCGTGGCGTGGCGGTCGAGGGGCCGTCTCGACCAATTGATCGCCGACCTCGACTTCACGCCCAACGTCGACTCCGTCACCGCGGAGTTGGAGAACGCGATCGCCGACGTACGCCAGGCGATCGACGAGATGCGCGCCGGCCCCCGCCCCGCCGAACACTACGAACGCTGAACGGCCGAGCCTCTCCGGCGTCACGCCGACTCGCTGATCAGCTTTCGTTCAGAGAGGCGAACGAAACCCGAAAGACTTCAGGGTTTCGATCAAATCAGGGCAGTTTTCCTGGCCCTGACCAGTCGGCGAATCTACGCTCCGCTGGCAACGCGGGACACGAATCACGGTATGGACCATCAACGAGTTGTGGGCTGGCGAGCCGGCCCACAGAAAGAGTGGGAACCATGTCGATATCGAAAGTGCTGTGCGGCCTCATGTTGACGGCCGTCATGACCTTCGGGTTCGTTCCGTCCGCCGTCACTCCATCAGCGCTCGAGGCGCCGCCGGCCGAGGCCGGACCAGGCGACTTCCAGGGTGGCTGTGCTGTCGCGTTCGGATCGATCTTCGTTCCGTGGGCCCGGGCCGGAGGCTGGGTGGCCAAGTGGTTGGGCAACAGGTGGGTGGCGTCGGGAACGACCGCAGCCACGCTCTTCTCATGTCAGAAGTTCCCGCCGAGCTACCCGAACGGACCGTGCGTCTCCTGGAACGGGCCACGAGGGCGATGTAGCCATTACGCCAACGGCTGTATGCGATTCGGCACGCCATACCAGCGGAGCCTCTGCAAGTAAATCGTCCGCATTGGTGCCGATCGCGAAGACGCGGTCGGCACCAAGCCACCTTCACAGTTTCTTCACGGCGCTCGACATACCGTCGGCGTCGTGCTCAGGTCTCCAGCCCCAGTCCGATTCCTCGGCTCGACGATCATGGTGGTATCGCTGCTCGCCGCATCGTGTTCGTCAGGATCAGCGCCGGCCCTGCCATCGGAGGACACGACGTCGATCCCGGAGGCCGCCACAACGCCAGCTGGGGCCGCCGCTGCACCAACCGTCGCTGCCGGCGACGAGGAGTGGCTCCTGACGTCGTTCACCTACTACCCGATCGAGCAGGCCCAGCCCACCGATGCCAACGCTGGCTTCTCGATGTATGTGGCGGCATGGCCGTTCCAACAGACCTACCCCGGTGCCGAGTACCAGACTGGTCTCCCGAGCACCTGGCTGAAGCCTGCGAATCTCGACGGCGACGAGCGAGAGCTCTACTCGACCATCGAAGGCGGGCTCGGCTGGTGGACCGACACCCGCTTCGCCACGGAAACCCCGAAGTTCATCATGGGTGGGGTGTCGCTCGACTTCACCGAGTGGGCCAACGGGCCGGGGGCGGGAGCCGGCTTGGCCGACGTGGACCGGCGCGACTGGGATCAACCTCAGGGGAAGTACGGGGTGGCCCAGCTGAGCCCCAACGTGCTCTGGGCCCCCGACGGACTCAACCTGGCCGAGGGCACGAACGGTGAGCTCTTCGGCTACGGCTACCACCCACTCCCGATCATCGACGCCCAGACCACCTCGCGTGGCGATGCCGTGCCCACCGGTGACAACAGCTGGACGCTGTTCCTCAGCACGGCCAACTTCCAGGGCCCGGTCAGCTTCTTCATTCCGAACTTCTTCACCAAGCCCGCGGTCGGTGACCCGAGCCTGGAGGGGCTGTTCTTCGATACGAGCGGTACCGACTACGGCCGGGCGATCGGCCTCGAGACGCAGGTGATCCCGGCGGTGCACGCCACGGTCGACGGCGTGTCGTACGCAAGGGTGACCCGCATGCAATACCCGGCCACCGACGACGTGTCATCGGTGGTGCTGCACCGCATCACCTCCTACCGCGACGACGCCCTGGCCGACGACGTCGGCTCGTGGTTCGAGGGCGGACCGCCGCCCTCGGGCGAGTTCGACCCGGCTGCCGCCCACCTCAGCCCGTTCACCGACGCTGATGCCGGTGACGATGTGTTCATGACCTTCGTCGGCGAGAACATGGGCGAGGACGACGAGTACCCCGTCGACTTCGGGGCCCTGGCCGACGTCGACGTCAGTGACCCCGCCACGTTCCGGTACGCATGGAACCTCGATCTCGTCGACCGAGTCGGTGACTCGTTCGTCCTGCCCGACTACTACCGGCTCGAACCGGACGCCGACGGCATGATTTGGCGACCGGTCGACCCATCGGAAGTACCGCCGGAGTCGGGGCTGCAGTCACACGTGTTCGAGGAGTTGGGCACCCGCAACGACAGCGAGCCCTTCGTTACCCCGGATGAGTCGGACAGCCTGTGGCGCTCGCCAGGCCCTGCAGCCGGTCCCTTCACCGCCGACCTCGGTGACGGCAGCACGGTGACCTATCACTGGTACCGGTTCGTCGACCAGCCGGCCATCCGGTACTGGGAGTTCAGCAACGCCGAACTGGCCACGATCCAGGCTCGGGTCGAGGCGATCCACCGGGAGTGGACCCCTGATCGGAGCTACCTCGCCCCGCCCGCCGTCGGCGAGCTCGCACGCCTCGATCCAGCCATCGTCGTGGAGCCACCTGCTGGTCTGGAGATCGGCTACGTCCCGATCGTCACCCGCCAGGAGCGCACTGCGATGCCCTAGGAGCCGCGCTGTTCATTGCGGGAGAAGAGAGCAACGAGCCCGTCGAGACAGGCCCCCCATCCCATCTGGGTGTTGGCGACTCGGCCAGGGTCGGTGATGCGCTGGTGCGAGACCACGACTTCGGTGCCGTCGGCGTGCGCCTTGAACTGGACGGTGACCAGCTCTTCCGGCCCTTCGACGGGGCCGGTCGCCCACGTGTAGCTCAGCCGATCGGGCGGGCCGACATCGACGAAGTGCCCCGTGATCGACACGATCGAGCCGTCGGGCAGCTCGTTCACGATCTCGTAGCGGCCGCCGACCCGTAGATCGACCTCGGCGCCACGACACCGGCCCCCCGGCGGACCCCACCACTGCACCAACTGATCGGGCGAGGTCCAGGCCGCGAACGTGCGCTCCGGAGTTGCCGGCACGACCCGACGCACCTCGAGTTCTGCTCGCTCAGTCGGTTCCACGGGTGTCGTCCTTGCTCAGATGCGAAGCCAGCGAGTCGAGTTGGTGCTCCCAAAACCGCTGGTTGCGGGTGATCCAGGCATCGGCCTGTTCGAGGCCCTCCGGCTGGAGCGTGCACCGATGGATTCGGCCATCGACCCGGCGCCGCACGAGCCCGGCCCCTTCGAGTACGCGTACGTGCTTCGAGGCACCAGGCAGCGACATCTCGAATGGCTCAGCCAGGTCGCTGATCGTGGAGGGCCCCGTCATCAACCGATCCAGCATTGCGCGCCGCGTGCGGTTGGCGAGCGCGTTGAAGATGCGATCCAGGTCGTCGTCCGATGGCTCGGGGACGGACGCGACTTCGACGGTTGACATCACCACGAATCCAAATATAAAACCGAGTGGTTTACTATTCAAGGAGGAATGCGATGTCAACGCGAATTCAGCAATCCGAGGTCATCCCGGCCGAGCCGGCTGTCGTCTACGAGCTCCTCACATCGAGCGAGCGCTTCAGCGAGATGACTGGCGGTGCCCCGGCCAACATCGACGCTGCCGCTGGCGGCGCGATCTCGCTGTTCGGCGGGATGATCACCGGCCAAACGATCGAGGCGGTCGACGGCAAACGGTTGGTGCAGGCCTGGCGCCCGCAACCGTGGGCCGACGGCACCTATTCGATCGTCCGCTTCGACATTGCACCCGAGGGTGTCGACTCCAGCCGGGTGACGCTCGAACACGTCGGCTTCCCCGACGACGAACTCGACCACCTCACGCAGGGATGGATCGACAACTACTGGAACCCGATGCGAGCGCTCGTGGGCCCCTGACCGCCGACAGCGCCCTAACGTCACCCGCATGGGATGCGACGTCAGAGCGGCCCGACACTTCATCCAGGCCAATGCCCGGCTGCTCGATCAACGGCTGGCCTCGGTTGTCCTCGACGGGGGCGAACCGGAGGGCATCGTGTCGGCTCTGAAGGCCTACCAGAACGCTGATGGCGGATTCGGGCATGGCCTGGAGCCCGACAAGCGGGCCCCGGCGAGTCAACCTCTCGACGTCGAGATCGCCTTCGAGTACCTGGCCACTGCGGGAGTGCAGGCGACGGCGCTCACGACGCCGGCCTGCGACTGGTTGGACTCGATCGCCGCCGCGTCGGGCGCCGTGCCGGTGCTCCTGCCTTCCGTCGCGGGGTTCCCTCGGGCAGCCCACTGGGAGCCCACCCGCTACGAGCCCAGCCTGAACCCGACCGCCGCCATTGTGGCCCACGCCCATGCGTTGGGCGTCAATCATCCGTGGGTCGGTCGGGCGACCGCCTGGTGCTTCGGCCAGATCACGCAGGGTCGAGTGCCGTCATCAGCCGTGACGCTGCTCACCGTGGCCAAGCTGGTGAGCGCCCAGCGCGAGCAGCCCGAGGCCGCAGCAGCAGCCCGCCTCGCTGCCGCCGCCATCCCGACCGCCGAGTGGATGATGCTCGATGCCGAGGCGACCGACTACGGCGTCACACCGCTCGACTTCGCGCCAACGCCGTCCTCAGTGGCGCGTGACTGGTTCAGCGACGACGTGATGGCGGCGCACCTCGATCGACTCGAACGCGACCAGCAGCCCGACGGCGGATGGCCGCTGCTCTGGACGCCTCCGAGCCAGGCGGCGACCTGCGAGTGGCGGGCGATACGCACACTGGCGGCCCTCCGCACCCTCGTGGCCTACGGCCGAACGTCGGTGCGGTCGACCCTGCCATCGCCCGGCAACCCTGATGCGAAGCCGGATCCCGCCGTGCGGTAGGCGTCACGGGGTGGGGCCAAGATGTCCATCACCGTTGCCCCTTCGGGCCCGGCGGTGAACCCGTGATCGACTCCGCCGGGTGTGAGCCAGAAGTCGCCGTTGGTGACCGGCACCGATTCTCCGCCCTGGATGCGAACACTCCCGGCAATGAGCACACCCCATTGCTCTTCGGGATGGCTGTGGATCGTGCCAACGCTGTCGGGCTCGAAGCTCACCACCGAGATCATCGCCTGCTCACCGGCGAAGATCGACGTGCTGATTCCCGGCGACAAGGTGCGGGCGATGCCAGCGCTGAGGTCGGCAAGGTTGAAGAACGTGTCGGGTCGGCTCATCGGGCGGTGCCCTCCTGCGGTTCTGGTGTCGACGCATCGCAGCGGTCGAGGAACTCGGCCATCACCGCCCAGAGCTCAACCGGGTTCGAGTACATCGGGAAGTGGCCGGCGAACTGGATCTCGGCGGTTTCCACGCCGATCCCCGGCAGCCCGTCGAGATATGACAGGTGGCGGTTCTGCTCGCCGTACACGAACACCCGGGGGCACCTCAGGCCGGCCATGAGGTCGAGCAGTGGCATGGTGTCGGACAGCTCCACCATTGAGGTGAAGATCGGGTGCACCACCGACGGGCGCACCTTCAGCGGCAACGAAGTGGCATACAGCCGGGAGGCGAACTCGGGCCGCTCGGCCACCCGCTCCACGAATGCGTCGAAGAAGGTCTTCTCGTCGTCAGCCGGAAAGTCGATGATCTGGCGCGACAAGAAGCAGTCCTCCGGCGCGAGGTTCCCCTCGATGTCGACGAAGCTCAGCACCCGTTCCGGCCGGGCGTTCGCCAACAGAAGCGCCGTGAGGCCGCCCATGGAGTGGCCACTCAGATGGAATCGATCCAGCCCGAGGGCGTCGCAGGCGCCGGCGGCCACCTCGACCAGGAACGGGATCGTGACCGCGGCGGGTTCATCGACCGTGGAGGCCCCGCACCCGGGGGCGTCGAGGAGCACCAGGCCCCGATCGGCGAAGGCAGGATGGAGGGCGAGGTCGGCGTAGTCCTCCTTGGTCGAACCGAAGCCGTGCAGGCACACGAGCGGGGGCCGCGAGCCGCCGCGCTGCAACACCGCAAGCTGCACGGTGGTGCCGCCCGTGGCCAACGTCACCGTCGATTCGTCCATTGGCCACCCGTCTCCGCTGCTCTTGGTGTGCTACTGAACCGCCTCCGAAACGGCTACTGTATCGATGATTCATCGACAACAGTGAAAGAACAACGCATGATCGACGGCATCGATCGGGAGATACTGACGATCCTACGCAACGACGCCTCCACTACGAAGGCGGAGATCGCCCGCCGTGTCGGGCTGGTGGCATCCGCGGTGTCGGAACGGGTGCGTCGCCTGGAGGCCGATGGAGTGATCGCGGGATACGAGGCCCGGCTCGACCCGCATCTGCTCGGCAAGCCACTCTTGGCCTTCGTGTTCGTCACCGACGCCAAACCCAACCACGGCTTCGACGTGGCCGCTGCCCTCACTGGCGTCACCGGCCTGGAAGAGCTCCACAAGATCGCCGGCGACGACTGTTACTTGTTGAAGATCCGGGCCGCCGACACCGACGAGCTGAACTCGATCATCGAGCGCGAGATCAACGTGGTCGAGGCCGTGACCCGGGTGCGTACCACGATCGTGTTGCGCCCCGTGACCGAGCGTCCACCGCTCGCTGGCCACGATCTCCAGCAACCCGAGGCCGTCGGCCGGGCAGCCACCCCATGACTCGACGGAGGAGCCGCACCCGGCCCGCCCCGCCGCCGCGTCCGCTCGTCACCCCTCCCCCACTCGGCGGTTCGTATCGCCCCTTGTCGGCCGCCGACGCCGACCGGATCGTCGACCACGCCTTCGACATGCTCGGCGCCGTCGGCATGGCCGGCGCTCCCGTGCGCCATGCCGACCTGTTGCTCGCGGCCGGCGCCTCCCGGCGCGACGACGGGCGGCTCCTGTTCCCGCGCCCGATGGTGGAGGCGGCGTTGCGTCGATCACCGTCGGCGGTGCAGCTCCCCGGGTTCATCGAGGATCGAGGCGTGACCATTGGCGGCGGCCGCGTGCACATCGGCACCGGCGGGGCCGCCGTGCAGGTGCTGGACGCCGCCACGGGAACCTATCGCGACTCCAAGCTGCGTGACCTCTGGACGATGATGCGGGTGCTCGACGAGATGGCGAACATCCACTACGGGCTTCGGCCTCTCGTGGCCCGCGACGTGGTGGATCCGCTCGAACTCGATCTCAACACGGCCTTCGCCGTCACGGCGGCAACGGCTAAGCCCACCGGGGTGAGCTTCACCTCGGCCGCCACCGTCGACCCGGTGGTTGACCTGTTCGACGCCGCCCTCGGCGGTGAAGGGCGCTTCGCCCGCCAACCGTTCTCGATGGCCGTGGTGGTGCACGTGGTGCCGCCGCTGCGCTTCTCGCCGGAGGGCTGCGAAATCATGGAGCGGGCGATCGAGCGCGGCATGATCGTGCAGACGTGCTCGGCCGGGCAGGCCGGCGCCACCTCTCCCCCGTCACTCGCTGGCAGCCTGGCTCAGGGCCTGGCCGAGATCCTGGCGGGCGTGGTGTTGGCCGACGCAATCAAGCCCGGCCATCCCTGCATCCACGCCTTCATGCCCTTCGTGTCCGACCTGCGCACCGGCGCCATGACCGGCGGTAGCGGCGAGGCCGCCGTGACCAGCGCCGCTGCGGCCCAGCTGCTGCGGCAGCTGGAGATTCCCCACGCCGTATCGGCCGGAATCACCGAGGCGAAGGAGGCCGACAACCAGGCCGGATACGAGAAGGGCTACACCGTGGCCCTGGCAGCCCAAGCAGGAGCGGAGATGGTGCAGCTGTCGGTGGGCATGCTCGGCTCGATCATGGTGGCGAGCCCCGAGACTCTCGTGATCGACAGTGACATGTGTGGCGCCATCCTCCGCTCCGTTCGGGGCGTGGAGGTGGACATCGGGTACCTCGACATGGCGATCATCGAAGAGGTGGTGGGCGGCGACGGTCACTACCTGGGCTCGGCCCAAACGCTGGAGCTGATGCGCAGCGAGTACGTGTATCCCGACCTGGGCGACCGGCAGTCGGTCGACGAGTGGGTGTCGGCCGGCAGCCCGGCCCTGTGGGCCCGGGCTTCGGCCCAGGTTGCCGACATCGTTGCCGGAGGACGGGCTGGCCATCTCTCCGTCGATGCCGAGGCGGCGATCCGCTCCCGCTTCCCGATTCGTCTGGAGGCCACACCATGAGCGACGACCGGTTCGAGATCGTTGTGATCGGCGGCGGCGCCGTCGGTACCGCGATCCAATGGCATCTGGCGATGGCGGGCCGGACCGACTCGGTACTGATCGAGAAGCACGAGCTCACCGCCGGTTCCACGTGGCACGCCGCCGGCAACGTGCCGACGTTCTCGAACAGCTGGCTCGGCCAGCGGGCCGGCAACTACGCCTGGCGGCTCTACTCCGAGCTGGCCGCCGATCCCGACGATCCGATCACGTATCGCCACACCCGAGCCTTCTGGCCGGGGCACACGCCGGAACGCATCGATCACTTCCATCACCTCCTGGCGATCGCCACCGGGCTCGGGTTCGATCTGCAGCTCGTGTCGCCGTCTGAGATGGAGGCGATGCACCCGTTCTGGCACGACGACGGCTCGGTGATCGCTGGCCTCCTCGACCCCTACGAGGGCGACATCGACCCAAGCGGCCTCACCCAATCGCTCGCCCGTCGCTCCCGCGCCCTCGGCGCCGAGGTGCGCCGCCACACCCGGGTGGTTGGCATCGACCGGCTGAACGGCGGCGACGCGCGATGGCGGGTGCACGTTCACACTGCGGCCGGAGCCGGCTTCATCGACTGCGACATCGTGATCAACGCGGCCGGGTTCTACGGTGCCGACGTCTCCGCGATGGTGGGCGTCGAGGTGCCGCTCGCCGTGCTCGAACACCAGTACCTCGTCACGGGGCCCGTGCCAGAGCTGAAGGCTCACGACGAGGTGTTCCCCCTCGTGCGCGACCCGGAGATCATGTTCTACCTCCGGCGAGAGAACGACCGGCTGCTCTTCGGCAACTACGGCCACGAGGGCCGAACCGTGTGGGAGGACGGTCGGCCCGACGTGTTCGACTCGTCACTCTTCGCCGCCGACGACGAAGGCATCGCCGAGGTGGCCGAACAGGCCATGGCCCACCTGCCGATTCTGGGCGAAGTCGGGATCGCCGAGTTCGTGAACGGGCCGATCACCTACACCCCCGATATGAACCCGCTGATCGGTCCGGCGGCCGGCGTCGATGGCTTCTATCAGGCGATCGGGGTGCAGATCGGCATCACCCACGCGGCGGCAGCAGGCAAGGTGCTCACCGAGCTGATCACGGCCGGCGACACCGAATGGGACGTGTGGCCCTGGGATCCCCGTCGCTTCGGCCGGTGGTCGCTCGCCGGACAGGGGCGGGACTCCTACGCCAACGCCCGAGTGCGGGAGATGTACGAGCACCAGTACGGCGCGCCGTTCCCGCACCGGCTGTGGACGACGGCCCGCCCCGTACAGCAGACGCCGCTGTATGAGACGTTGGCGGCCAAGGGCGCCCGCTTCGGGCAGATCGCCGGCTGGGAGCGGGCGTTCTGGTTCGGCGCCGAGGAGTACAGCCACCGCACGTTGAGCTACCGCGACGAACACTGGCACGATGCCGTGGCTGGGGAGTGCGCCGCCGTTCGCGATCACGTCGGGGTGATGGACCACGGGGGCTTCACTCGCTTCGAGGTGTCGGGGCCTGGGGCCGAGGCCTTCCTGGACCGGATGTTCTGCACGAGGCTGCCCAACCCCGGCCGGGTGCGGCTGTCGTACATGCTCCGCCCAAACGGCACGGTGTGGAGCGAGGCCACGATCGGTCGGCTCGGTGAGGATCACTTCCTGCTCCTCGGCCCGACGGCGGCCCGCGAACGCGACTTCGACTGGCTCGATCGCCACCTGCCCCGCAACGGCTCAGTCGAGCTCCGCTACGGCGTCGACCGCACATCGACGCTGATGGTGATGGGGCCTCGGTCGCGTGAGCTGTTGGGACGGCTCACCGACGCCGATCTGTCGAAGGAGGCGGCACCGTGGATGTCGCTGCGGGAGATCGAGATCGCCGGGGCGATGGTGACCGCGTTGCGGGTGAGCTTCGTCGGTGAGCTCGGCTGGGAGCTGCACTGCGATGATGCCGACCTCGTGGCGCTCTATCGCGCCATCCACGATGCCGGCACCGACCTCGGGATCAGGGACTTCGGCTCCTACGCGCTCAACGCGATGCGCGTCGAGAAGGGCTACCACGGCTGGGGCAGCGAGTTCGGCGTGGAGTACACGCCCTACGACGTGGGGCTCGAACGCTTCCTCGCCCTCGACAAGGGCGACTTCGTGGGGCGGGATGCAGCGCTCAGGGCCGGCGCGGCGCCGGCCGAGTGGAGCTACGGCGTGTGGACGGTGGACACCTCCGGTGTCGACGGGCCAGCCGGCGATCCGCCACCGTCGGCGCCAATCCGGGTCGATGGCAAGGCGGTGGGGTTCGTAACGTCGGCGTCGATGGGCTTCCGGATCGGCGGCCGGGTGTGTCTGGGCTACGTGGAGGGCGCCGTCGCTCACCAGATGGACGGCTTCACGATCGACGCCTATGGCGCCGACTGCCCGGCCCAACGCCACCCCCACGGCGTGTACGACCCCGACCACGAACGCCCCCGCAGCTGAGGCCGGGCGCGCCCATCGAGGAGTTGTCGAGCCCTCGACGCGTCACCCTTTTCGATACCAGGTCGTTTCTTCGGTGACGATGTTCTCGCCGTAGTGGCAGCGACGGGTCACCGCGCAGTAGGGGCCCACGCCAAAGACATCAACCAGATCGCATTGGGAACTGCTCTTGGGCTGGTTGTCAGACACCATCTTCAGGGTGAGAAGGGCGACCAGTGACGAAATCCCGGTGTCGGTCGGCGCCTCCGATGAGGCGTCGAGATCTACGTGCCCGAGCGCAGCCGACTCCAGCACCTTTGCGGCGAGTTCGTATCCGACCTCGTGCCCTCCAGCAATCAGATCCCGTGCGAGCTGGAGCTGTTCGTCCGGGCTCATCCGAGTCCGCTCCCCGATACTTTCTCCCCATGGGGTCGAAACACCCGTCTTGCTCTGATTCACTAAAGTCACTTGCGGCTCTCCTTTCGACTTGGAGAGTTGTACCACACAAGCTCTATTGACGTATATGTAGAACGATTCACATCATCAAAACTGACGCTCCATGCACCGAGCTCTAGCAACTGCGGTTCTTGTAACCGCCGGCATAGGCATCCTTTTCGGCATCGTGCTCAACCTGAGGTCGATACGCCCAGCCGACGCTGCACGGCTGCACGCCGCAGCCCGACACTCCTCGATCGAAATCATCCCCCTCACCGGCGATCAGAACGACCTGACCCCGAGGCGCGTGTCAGTCTCCTTGTCCTTCCACATCGACAGGCCCCGCGATCTCGTACTGCGATTGTCCGGCGATCCGGGCCAGCGTGTGGCCATGATCTTCTCGACTACCCGTATCGTCGATGCCCGGGGTCTCAGCGCAGCGCTGTCACAACCCGCGCCTGAGCCGCTGCCACTGGTGTATCCCGGTGACGCCACGATGCTTGACGGCGATCAACTCGACCGATT
Source organism: Actinomycetota bacterium (assembly GCA_039029735.1). Classification (GTDB taxonomy): domain Bacteria; phylum Actinomycetota; class Acidimicrobiia; order Acidimicrobiales; family SZUA-35; genus CADEDH01. Next base: position 62,486 of record JBCCFL010000019.1, read on the forward strand.
TCGAGTCCTACGCTGCCAATCCGGGCCGGCAGGGGTCCCGCCAAACAGTCGATTGTGTCAAGAGTCAGCGTGGGCGATCGTCGTGTTTCTCGAAACGCCACCGGCACGATCCAACCAGATCGGTGAGCCGTTCACAGAGGCCGAGTTCACACTCGGGGTGGCCCCCGTTGCCTCCGGATCCGAGACAATGGCTGCGCTGATGCCCAACGTGACCCTGGGAACGCCGGTCACAGGCGTGTTTGACGCCGGGCCCACGACACCACCCAACCTGACAGTTCCGGAGGAGCTGAGCGCGCTGCCGACATCTGACGGAACAGATCTGTGGCGGGACGCCGTACCGCTCCAGGAGGGCTCGCGCCTCACGATCACGGTGGAGAGTGGAGCGGCCGATCGGCTCATCGGAGGTTCCACGGCCACGACGGTCGGGGAGTTTGCTGAGACGGTGTCCTCGAGTCGGTACCGCGTGGTCGGGGAAATCGCTGACGAGGAGAGCGATGGGTACTCAGACACGAGTCCAGTCGTCGCAACGGGCGTGTCGGAGGCCATCTTCGAGTTGACCGGACGGTCGCGTGAGATGCGGGCCAGGATTGTGTTCGGTAGCGCGTTGATCGGCACGGCCGCTTCCCTTCTCGCCAGTGCTCTGCTGCAGCTCATCAGCTCACAACAGGCGACATCTGCGCTGCCGACCATCCTGCCTCGTGTCGAACGCCAGAGCACGAACGGCCGCAGGGTCGACGCAGCGCACGGCCCGAGATCAACAGTCCGGCTGGCAGTGTGGAGCCTTGCCCCACCTGAGAAAGCTCCTTACACGACCTATGCGCAGGCGGCGCACGCCGTAGTCGCTTTGGATCCTGATCTGTTGGTGATCACAGACCTCGCCCCAACGTTCGACCTTTTGGAGCTCGAGCGACATCTACGAGAATGCTCTGGCCTGGCGTATCGGGGCGAGATATGCGATGCCTCACTCGGAAATGACCCATCAGCGAGGATCGCCATTCTGTGTCGGACTGAAGTGTGGATAGAACAGTTTGAGCGATTCCGTTCATTCGATCTGGCGCAAGGTCGCACCCGCTTCATGATCGCGATCAACGCTGAAGTCAGCGACCTCGAGTTCAAGGTCGCAGTATCCGGGGTCGATCTCGCCTTGCAGGACCACAACTTGCCTCCTAGTAGGGTGGCGTCGGCGCCCGACTCGGATCCGTACGATGCGCTGCGGGCGTGGGTGGCGTCAGGTGAGAAGGTGCTTCTCTTCGCCGACTCGGCCTTCCAGATGGACGGCACGCTGAATCACGTGTCGGCCTGGGAGCGAAACAGCAGATCGATGCCCAGGCTTGGGGGCGACGACGGCCCGGCGGTGAGCAACTTCGCCATCAGTCCGAACATGTCGACCCGATACGTCAGAGGCAGCCTCCAACGAGTGCCGCTCCATTGGGCGCTGAACATGGGCCGTCGGAGGTTCGAGAGGTCGATCTCATCTCACACTCCCCTCGTTGCCTCCGTCCTCATCAGGTTGCCGCCCACCGCGGCACCTCGTCATCGAACGGAGGAGAAGCGTCGTCGCAAGTAGCCGCCTACTCGTCGCAGGACCAGCGATCCCACCGCCCCGGGCCCACCAGGCCGTACTGCACGCACCCACCAACGGGGTCGTCCCAGCCGACTGTGCACCCGCCATGCGCCTCAGCAAGCGTTTTCGCTGGCATGGCCTCGACTCTGAGTTCGGCGTCATCCGGTGTCGGCACGGCCGCGGTGGCCTCCCACTGCTGAGCGCACCACGCAGCGTCGGCCGGTGCCGGCGTCCAGCGCTGCGCCGCCTTCACGGCGCCGAACCCGCCGACGACCACAACGGCGATGCCGACGAAGGCAATGCCGGCGACGTCCAACACTCGACCACCGAAGGTCTGGACTCCGTTCAGGCGAAGAACCAACTGAAGAGGCCGAGCACGAGGGGGAGGATGATCACGCCGACGAGCAGCACCACCAGCACGATGCGGGCCATGCGCCGCGCCGGCCGCGAGCCTCCGGCGTAGGCCGAGCCGATCACCCCGGCGCCATACACGTCGGGGGCGGCCCAGCGCACGCTGTCGTCCATGTGATCGTCGTGGCCGGCGAACCCGGGCTCGCCCGTCATCTCGTCGGGGAACTCGTCGGTCTCGTGATCGATGTCGTCCTGTCCCATACCCGCCACGCTAGAAGAACGGAGGGGCGCCGTCCGGTCGCGTCAGGCGCCGCGGCGGCGTCGGATCTCGGCTGAGATCGCCGGAACCACCTTGTGGAGATCGGCGATCACGGCGTAGTCGGCCTTCGACACCATGTTGGCTTCCGGGTCGGTGTTGATGGCCAGGATGCGCTTGGAGGCCATGGCCCCCACCCAGTGCTGGATGGCACCCGAGATGCCGGTGGCGATGTAGATCTCAGGCGCGATCCTCGTGCCGGTCTGACCCACCTGATCGCTGTGGGGCCGCCAGCCGTTGTTGGTGACGGCTCGGGAGCACCCCACCACACCGCCGAGCAGCTCGGCGAGCTCCTCCAGGGGAGCGAATGCGTCGGCCGAACCGACGCCACGACCGCCCGACACCACCACCGGTGAGGTCGACAGGGTGATGCCCTGACTGAGCACGTCGCGGTCGGCGATCATCGTGACGGTGACCGACTCGTCCAGGTCGGGCTCGAAGGTCTCCACGGTGGCATCACCGGCGGCGTCGGCCGGTTCGGCGGCCACCGCGTGATGGGCGTAGGTGACGAGCTTGCGGTCGGCGGTGAGCGTCACATCTTCGAGCAGCGAGCCGCCCCACTGCACCCGGGTGACCGACCACGGGTCGTCGTCGGTGTCGATCTCGGTGCAGTTGGCCACGAACGGGGCGTCGATGCGGGCCGCCATCTGGGCCATCACCTCGTTGCCACGGTCGGTGCCGACCGACATCACCACATCGGCATCGGCGTCGTCAGCCAGCTGGGCCAGGGCCTCGGCCCAGGCGTCGGGCCCGTAGTCGGTGAGCAGGTCGTGGCTCACCACGTGCACGGTGTCGGCACCGAAGCGGCCGGCTTCGTCCACCACATCATCGGCCCCGGCACCGATGGCGACGGCGTCGATCGACTCGCCGAGCGAGTCACCCAGGATCCGAGCCGCAGTCAGCGCCTCACGCGCCGCCTCAGTGATCTCGCCGCAATCATGTTCGAGGAGAACCAGCATCGTCATTGGGTACCCCCGAGCACGCCGATCTCTTCGAGCAGGTCGACGATGGCAGCGGCAGCGGTCTCGTCGGTACCGAGGATCCGGGTTTCCTTCACGGTCTCGGCCGGGCGCTTGAGCTGCACCATGGCCTGACCACCGGCACCAGCTGCGATGTCACGCACCTGCATGTCGGCCTTCTTCGACGCCAACCGGCCCTTCATCGTGGGGTAGCGCGGGAGGTTGATGCCCTCTTTCACGCCGAGCACCGCAGGGCGGGGCAGCCGGTAGACCTCGAACCCACCATCGATGGCCCGACGGGCGACGATCTGGTCACCGTCGAGTTCAGTGCCCTTGATGCCGTTCACGATCGGTCGGCCGAGGGCCCGGGCCACGCGAACGCCGACCTGGAACCCACCCGAGTCGGCCGACTCGTTGCCGAACATGATCAGATCGAACGGCCCACCGTCGGCCTCGATGGCCTGGATCGCATCAGCAAGGGCCGAGGCTGTGCGCTGGGGATCCCACGCTGCGAGCCCGTCCTCGATGGGCACAAGCACGAGATCGGTGGCGCCGACACTGGCGGCGTAGCGGAGCTGCTCCTCGGCCTCGGGCGGGCCGAGGGTGAGCACGGTCACCGCGCCGCCGTTGGTCTCCACGAGCTGCACCGCCTCTTCGACGGCGCACTCCTCGTGGGGGCTGGTGGTGAACCCGAGATGCGCCGTCTCCACGGCCTGCCCATCATCGGTCACGTTGATCCGCGCCCCGGGCGCCGGCACCCGTTTCACACAGCAGAGGACCCTGAGTTCGCTCATCGATCTCCTCGGGGGACGTTCGCCAGGGTGGCCCCCGGCCAGCCTGCGAACTCCAGGTGGCGCTCGCGCCACACCTTCACGCAGCACAGAATGCGCAGTTCGCTCACGACTTCATCCGGGCGTCATCGGGATCGAACAACGGCTGTGACCCCACCCGGGCAACGGTGACAGGGAACATCTCGTTCATGTACATCACCTGCAGCTTCGTGCCCTCCACCGCCTGCGCCGGCGGGAGGTACGACATGAGCAGGTACTGGCCCAACGACGGAGCCATGCCGGCCGTGGTCACCCGGCTCACGCGGCCCTTGCGGTCCACGATGCGGTCACCGTCGAGGGTGAGGATCGGCTCGTTGCCACCGGTCATGTACCGCGTCCGCCCTTGGGCGTCGGTGTGGTCGTCGACGGTGAGCGTGCACAGCGTGGCCGCCGGAGTCTCCTCGTCGCGGGCAGCCAGGTATGCCTCCTTGCCCATGAAGTCGGCCTTCTTCACCTTCGGACGGGCGAGCCCGGCCTCCACCGGCGTGTACTCGCTCTCGAGCTCAGCACCCATCAGGCGGTACCCCTTCTCGATGCGGCCCGAGGTGCCGTACACCCCGATGCCGACGGGAACCACGCCGTGGTTCTGACCCTCGTTCCAGAGGGCGTCCCACACGGCCGGGGCCTCGTCCCAGGGGATGTAGATCTCCCAGCCGGTGTCGCCAACATAGGAAATCCGGAACGCCCGGCACGCAACGCCCGCGATCGTCAGTTCAGCGGTGGAGCCGTAGGGGAACGCGTCCTGGCTCATGTCCGCCCCGGACACCGCGGCGACGAGCGCCGGGGCGTTCGGACCCCACACGCCGATCGTCGAGATGTCCGTCGTCCGGTTGGCGAAGGTCACCGAGCCGTCGGCCGGCAGGTAGCGGTTGATCCAGAACTCATCGCGCCCACCATCGAAGGCGCCAGTGACGACGCGGAAGTGATCGTCGGCGAGGCGGAGGACCGTGAGGTCGGAGTGGAAGCCGCCGCCCTGGGTGAGGAACGGGGTGTAGATGGAGCGGCCGACGGCCACGTCGCACTGGTTGACGGCCAGGTACTGCACGTAGTCGAGCGCGCCCGGACCGGTGAGATCGAAGATCTGGAACGCCGACAGATCCACCATGCCAACGTTCTCACGCATGGCGAGGTGCTCGGCCTCCTGGATGGGAGACCACCAGCGATCGTCCCACTCGGCGTCACGCTGCGGCGCGATGCCGTAGGTCTCGACGAGCGCGGCGTTGTGCTCGTACCACTGCGGGCGCTCCCAGCCCCGGGCGTCGTAGAACTCGGCGCCCAAGGCCTCCTGGCGGGAGTAGAAGGGCGTCTTGTGGTGGCCTCGCTCGCTGGCCCACTGCTCGCGGGGGTGGACGATGCCGTAGGTCTTGTTGAAGTGTTCCGAGCAGCGGGCGTCGATGTGGTCCCAGGTGCGCTCGTGGGCGTAGAGCCGGGCGATGTCAGAGCCCTCGGGGTCGCAGATGTGGGGATAGCCGTAGGTCATCCACTCGGCAACGAGCTGGGCGATACCGGGCCCCTCCTTCACCCACACCGCGGCCGCCGACCAGAGGTCGCGCACCTCGGTCTCACCAAGCACCGGCATGGCGTCGGGGGTGAGCGAGAGCAGGCCATTGATGGCGTACTTGATCTCGGCATCGTCGAGGATGTCGCCCATCAACTCCAGCGCCTGCTCCAGCTGGAGATCGAAGTCGTCCGGGGTGAAGGGCATCTCGGTAGGCGAGAGCGCGGCCTCCTCGTTGGAGGGGATCTCCTCCGGGCGGTGCAGGATCGGACGGTGGGCGTAGGAGCCGACCTCCATCGACCCAGCGCTCTGCCGCTCGTAACAGAAGGTGTCCATGTCACGGACGATCGGGTACCCGATCTCGTTGTTGGTCTCCTGGAGGATGTCGATCGGGCCGACGTCGGCCATCTGGTGCACGGCCGGCGTGAGCGGGATCGTCGCTCCTGCCATCTCGGCCAGCTTCGGGCTCCACACGCCACAGGCGATGGCCACGGTGTCGCAGGTGATGCGGCCCTTGTCGGTGACCACTGCGGTCACCTTCGAAAAGCCGTTGCCGTCGTCGGTGGTCTCGATGTCGAGCACCTCGGTGTTGGCGAACACCTTGAGCACACCCTTGTCCTGGGCCTTCTTGCGCATGACGGTGCCGGTCTCCAGCGAGTCGACCACCGACACACTCGGCGTGTAGAAGCCGCCGAGGAGGATGTCGGCGTTGATGAAGGGCACCTTCTCCTTGATCTGAGCGGGGGTGAGCAGCTCGGCCTCCACGCCCCAGGCCTTGGCCGAGGTCATGCGGCGACGAAGTTCCTCCATCCGCTCCTCGGTCCGGGCCACCTCGATGCCACCACAGGTGGTGTTCATGCCCAGCTCTTCGTACTGGCGCTGGCTCTCAGCGGTGAGGAACGCCATCTCCTTGTTGTGGTCGACGGGGAAGATGAAGTTCGAGGCGTGACCGGTGGAGCCGCCCGGGTTGGGCAGCGGGCCTTTGTCGAGCAGGACCATGTCGTCCCAGCCGAGGTCGGCCAGGTGCCCGACCAGGCAGTTTCCGACGATTCCGGCACCGATGACGATGCACTTCGCGTGCTCAGGCACCGCAGGGGTGGAAGCCGTGTCACTCATGTGGAGGTTCCTCGTGATGGCGTGGATTCGGATCGATGTGGGCGGAGCCCGATCGGCACCCTAGAACGGGGCCGGCTCGTCCACGACCATCACCAGGTGCGCTGCGTCATGAGGTGCAGTTGCCTGCCCTCTGTTCTGCATTGCGGAATGATTCTGCATCGTGGAACGACGGTCTCTGAGCGTATTGCAGAATCGCCACGACTGTCGAGTAGTAGGTGTCAACGCGCCACCGCGTCCGCCGCTGGCGCCGAAGGGCTCACGGCGGCATCCGGCGATCCGATACGAAGCGTCATGGCCTGGGCCCGCCACGCTCTCCTCCGCCGGCTCGTCGGCGCACTTGCCATCGTCGCGCTGGTCGCCATCAGCGGGTGCGGAGGCGACGGCGAGGAGACCACCTCGGCCACGTTCTGGGTGTTCCGGGACGACGGCATCCGCCCCCCGTCGCGGGGCACCGAGCCGGCACCGGACGCACCCCCCGACAGCGTGCTCCGCTTTGCCACCACAACCACGTTCGGCACACTGCCCCCGCTGCCGATGAGCGAGTTCGACGGCGCGTACTGCGCGGCCCTCACCGAGATGTGGGAGCGAACGTTCCTCGTGTTCATCGGCCGCAACACCGACGGCACCTGGCCCACGTTCTCCGAGGACCTGAACGGCTTGGCCGACGTGGTGGACACAGCCGCCGATCTGGCACCGCTGCCCCATCGCCCGCATCTCACCGGCAGCGCCGACGACTACCGCCGCATTGCGGCCAAGCCGTGGGTCGAGGCCCAGTACGAACCGCTGTTCAACGGCGGAGCCAACCTGGAGTACGCCACCGACGCCTACTTCAACCAGGTGTGCCTCGGCCAGCCACCAGGCTGACCCTCGCCGTTGAGCCCACTAGGTTGGCCCCGTGGTGGCGCACACCCCCTCGAACGCAGCCGACGCGCCCTTCGTCGGTCGACCACTCCCCGCCGTCGACCGAGCGCTCCTCGACGGCACGGCCCGATTCGCCGCCGACACCGTTCCGGCTGCTGGTGCATTGGAGCTGGCCCTCGTACGCACGGCGCAGGCCCACGCCGACATTCACCACATCGATACGGCGGAGGCGCAACGACGTCCGGGAGTGGAGGCGGTGATGACCGGTGCCCAGTTGGCCGAGCGCTGCCGCCCTCTCGGCAACATCCTCACGGCGGACGCACCGTTCTACCCGCTGGCGGTCGATCGCATCCGGTACTGGGGCGAGCCGGTCGCAGCCGTGGTCGCCAATACCCGAGCGCTCGCCGAGGACGGGGCCGACGCCGTGACGGTGGACGCAGCACCGCTCCCGGTTCTCGTCGACCCGGTCGAGGCCGCCGAGCCCGGAGCCCCGACCCTCCACACGGCGCTGGCCACGAACGTGGTCCACGATCGGTCGTTCACCTACGGGCAACCCGATGATGCGTTCGCAACGGCGGCCCACGTGGTTCGCTACGAGGCGACCTTCCCCCGCAGCTCAGCGTTTCCGCTCGAACCTTTCGTGGCCTGCGCCGAGTACGACCCCGACCTCGACCGCACCACGGTGTGGGCCAACTACGGCGGCCCGCTGGCGCTTCACGCCGTGGTGGCCGGTGCGCTCGGTGTTGGCCTCGACCGGCTGCGGCTGGTCGTACCCGACCGTATCGGCGGGAACTTCGGGCTGAAGCAGGCCCTGTATCCCGCCCTCGTGCTGGTTGCCGTGCTCGCTCGCACGACCGGCCGACCGGTCCGCTGGGTGGAGGACCGCAACGAGCACCTCGTTGCGTCCTCGGCTGGAAGCCAGCGGGTCACATCGATGGACGGGGCATTCAGCTCCGATGGCCGACTGCTCGCCCTCCGAATCGACCAGCTGGAGAACACCGGCGCCTACGTCCGCACGCCGGAACCAGCCGGCCTGTATCGGATGCACGGAACGCTGAACGGCCCCTACGACGTGGACCACGTCGCCGTCCGCAACCGCGTGGTACTCACCAACCAGGTGCCGAGCGGGCTGAACCGCGGGTTCGGAGGGCCGCCGTTCTTCCATGCGCTGGAGTCGATGCTCGACACCGCAGCGCGCGAGCTTGGGCTGGACCGAGCCGACCTGCGGCGGCGCAACCTCGTCACGACCTTCCCGTACTCGTGCCCCTCGGGTTCGACCCTCGATCACAGCGACTACCGAGCCGTGCTGGATCGGGCTCTCGACCTGGCTGGATACGTCAGCGCAACCGACGCGGCGACCGCGGCTCGAACGGAGGGTCGCCTCGTCGGTGTGGGCCTCGGCTGCTCGGTGGAGAGTTCGGGCAACAACCTCGGGTACATGAACCTGGCCGGTGATCCAAGCCTCGGGGCGGCCCGCTCCCCGCGGTCGGGGGCCGGCGCCACCGCCACGGTCGCGATCGATCCCTTCGGTGCGGTGTCGCTCCAGCTCGACAGCCCCGACTGCGGCCAGGGGTACCGAACCGTGGCGGCCCAGGTGGTGGCTGACGAGTTGGGGCTCGACCCGAGCCGCATCACGGTCCGCACCGCCCTGGACACTGCGACCGACGGCTGGACCCTCACGTCGGGCAACTACGCCAACCGGTTCTCGACGGCCGTGGCGTCGGCCGCCGCCCGGGCGGCCCGTCGCGCCGGAGCCAAGCTCCGGACCCTGGCCGGTGCTGAGCTCGAGGTCGAGGCCGATCAGCTGGAGCTGCGCGACGGGCAGATCATCGACCCGGTCTCGGGCCGATCGCTTCCACTCGGGCGTCTTGCCGGTCAGCTCCATTGGGATCTGGCGAACCGGGCCGAAGGTGTCGGTGGGCCGATCCGGGAAACGGCGGTGTACGCTCCATCCGAACTCGGATCGCCAGACGAACTCGGCCGGATCTCCACATCGTTCACATTCAGCGTCCAGTGCGATCTCGCGATCGTCGAGATCGACCCTGCCACCGGTGAGATCGACGTCGACCGCTACGTCACGGTGCATGATGCGGGCACCATCTTGAATCCCGGCTTGTTCGAGGGTCAGGTACGAGGCGGGTTCGCCCACGGATTCGGAGCTGCGATGCGCGAAGCGCTGATCTACCGGCCCGATGGGGTACCGAACGCACGGGATCTGCGCGCCTATGGCCCCGTGCTCGCCACCGATCTCCCTCCGCTCATCATCGACCACCTCGTGAGCCCGTCCCCGAACACCGAGCTGGGGGCCAAGGGTCTTGGCGACGGCTGCGCCATCCTCGCTCCCACCGTGATGGCGTCAGCCATCGCCGATGCGCTGGAGCTGCGGCGGCCGCCCGTCCCTCCTTTCACTCCGGCTCGGGTGTGGCGACTGGCTGCCCACACAAGCGGAGAGCGATGAAGCCGGCGCCCTTCGGGTACGTCCGACCCTCCTCGATCGAGGAGGTGACGACCATCCTGGCCGAGCGCGGCGCCACCGCATCAGTGATCGCCGGCGGTCAGTCGCTGATGCCGCTGCTGGCCCAGCGCCAGCGACGCCCTGCGATCGTGGTGGACCTGGCCGCAATCAACGAGCTTCGCCGGGCCGTGATCACCCCCGAGGCCGTCGAACTGGGCGCCCTGGTCGGCCAGGCCCTCGGGCCAGAGCTGACCGAGGCCCTCCCGCTCCTGGCTCTGGCGCTCCCCAACGTCGGCCACGCCCAGACGAGGAACCGAGGCACGATCGCCGGCTCGGTCGCCCACGGCGATCCGCTGGCCGAGATTCCCCTGGCACTGCTGGTGGGCGGAGGGGAGGTGGAACTCGCCTCGGCGCGCGGGCGGCGCCGCGTCCCGATCGACGCCTTCCTCGACCGGGCGTTCGCTCCGGCACGCATGGACGACGAGTTGGTCGTGGCAACCCACTGGGCCCGGCCGAGCCCCGGCGCCGGACATGCGTTTCTCGAGATCACGTCGGGCACTACCGTGGCGGCAGCAGCCGCGGTCGTGACGGTCGACAACGGGCAGGTGACCTCGGCTCGGGTCGGGGTGATCGGTCCTGGTGAGCGTCCTGTGTGCATGGGGGTGGGCACCGCGCCGGCGGTCGATCCGACCAGCCGAGCTCGGGGTGAGGCGGTGGAACTGGCCGCAGCACGGCAACATGAAGAGGTCCTCGCGTTGAGCCACCAGCTGGCGACGCGCCTCGTCGATGGCGTGGTGTTCGTCGATGATGCGGCGTCGGACCCCGAGCACCGGCGAGCAGTGGCAATCGAGCTGGCAATCCGGGCACTCGTGGCCGCCGTCGCCGACAGTGCGGATCGCGGCGCTGAGGCCAATGCAGCCCGCAACGCACCTGATCCGCCACTTGCTCCGGGCGAGGCGCTCGGCGCCGATGGACACCGGCCGCGCAGCCCAGCATTCGACGAAGCGGTGGAGATCGATCCCGCCCAGCGTGTTGCCGTGACCCTCGACGTCGACGGCCGAGCGCACGCCACGGTGATCGAACCGCGAACGAGTCTGACTGACGCCCTTCGTGAGGTGGGCGTGACCGGAGTGAAGGTCGGCTGCGAACAGGGCGTGTGTGGCTCGTGCACCGTGCTGCTGGACGGGACGAGTCAGCGCTCGTGCCTCGTGCTGGCCGTCCAGGTCGACGGCGTCGAGATCACCACTGCGGCGGGGCTGACGGCACCAATCGAGGAGTTGCGCACGGCGTTCGTCGACCACTTCGCGGTGCAATGCGGCTTCTGCGCGTCCGGCGTGTTGGTCACCGCCGCAGCCGAGCTCGCCGAGCGCCAACGCGCCGGAACGCTCGACAGCCTCGACCGGCCGACGATCTCCCGCTTGTTGTCCGGCAACGTCTGTCGCTGCACGGGCTACGCCTCGATGGTGACCGCCATCGAACAGGCGGCCGAGCGCCTGGGCGCCGCATCCGCCCACCCGACCTCGGACCCCTGACCCCTCGTGGTTCGAGATCTGCCCCGTGCCTCTGTACCCGGGCGAACCTGTTCTGTATGATGGGCCAGTTCTGCATCGTGGAACAGTCTTGATCAGCCAGGGACCTCTGATCCCCGAACCCGGAAGCAGCCGCGAATGCCTTTCCCCAGCGACCTCGAGATCGCCACCGGTGCCAACCTGCAATCGATCCCCGAGATTGCCGACCGCGCCGGTATCCCTGCTGAGCACCTCGAGCCCTACGGTTCGGGCGCGGCGAAGATCTCGCTCGACGCCGTCGAGGCCATGTCCGACCGCCCTGACGCCCGCTACGTGGTGGTCACGGCGATCACCCCCACCCCTCTCGGCGAGGGCAAGACCACCACCACCGTCGGCCTGGGTCAGGGCTTCAGCCACATCGGCAAGAACGCCACGATCGCAATCCGCCAGCCCTCGATGGGCCCGACCTTCGGCATCAAGGGTGGCGCCGCCGGTGGCGGCTACAGCCAGGTGGTGCCGATGGAGCTGCTCAACCTCCATCTCACCGGCGACATGCACGCCGTGACCGCGGCCCACAACCTCTGCTCGGCGATGCTCGACGCCCACCTCTACCACGGCAATACCGCCGGGTTCGACATGCACAACATCACATGGCGCCGCGTGGTCGACGTGAACGACCGGGCGCTGCGCAACATCGTGGTGGGCATGGGTGGCCGCCTCGACGGCATCCCCCGTGAGACCGGGTTCGACATCACCGCCGCCTCCGAGGTGATGGCCGCCCTGGCCCTGTGCACCTCGCTCCAGGATCTCCGGGCCCGGATGGGGCGCATCGTGCTCGGCTACACCAAGAGCGGAGACCCGATCACCGCCGAGGAGATCGGCGCCGCCGGGGCCATGACCGTGATCCTGCGCGAGGCCATCAAGCCCAACCTGATGCAAACGCTGGAGAACACACCGGCCCTGGTCCACACCGGCCCCTTCGGCAACATCGCCACGGGCAACTCGTCGATCGTGGCCGACATGGTGGGCATCAAGTCGGGCGACTTCCTGATCACCGAGGCCGGCTTCGGGGCCGACATGGGCGCCGAGCGCTTCTTCAACATCAAGTGCCGCAACTCGGGCCTCACCCCGGATGCCGCCGTGGTGGTCGCCACCGTGCGCGGCCTCAAGGCGCACTCCGGCAACCACAAGATCGTGGCCGGCAAGCCGCTGCCCGATGCCCTCCTCGCCCAGAACCCCGACGAGGTGCACCAGGGCGGCGACAACCTGCGCAAGCAGCTCGAGAACATGAAGATCCACGGCGTGACCCCCGTGGTGGCGATCAACATCTTCCCCGGCGACCACGAGGGCGACATCGCCGCCATCGGTGAGATCGCCGAGGAGTACGGGGCCCGCTGGGCCCGGGCCACCCACTTCGCCGACGGGGGCAAGGGGGCAGCCGAGCTCGCAACGGCAGTGGCCGAGGCCGCCGAGGAGCCGAGCAACTTCGCCGTGCTCTACCCCGACGACGCCCCGCTCACCACCAAGATCGAGACCGTGGCGGAGAAGGTCTACGGCGCCGACGGCGTTGACTACTCCCCGACGGCCACCAAGCAACTCGCCACCTACACCGCAGCCGGATTCGACAACCTTCCGGTGTGCATCGCCAAGACCCACCTGTCGATCTCGTCCGACGCCAAACTCAAGGGCGCCCCAACGGGCTGGCGTCTGCCCGTGCGCGAGGTGCGCGCCTCGGTTGGTGCCGGCTTCGTCTACCCGATCTGCGGCGACATGCGCACGATGCCCGGCCTCGGCACCGCCCCGGCTGCGCTCGGTATCGACATCGACGCCAACGGCGACATCGTGGGGCTCAGCTGATGGCGAGCCGGTTCACCGCCCGGGTCAAGGAGACTCCCCAGAGCGAGCAGTACCGCCTCGACCTGATTGCCGGGCTCACCCACGAGCTCATCCCGCTCAAGTCGGTGGACGCTGCCATCGAGGCGCTGCCACCGTCGTCGAAGGTGTCGGTCACCTGCTCACCGGTGAAGGGCATCGACACCACGATTGAGCTGACCGACCGGATACGGGCCGCCGGGCACATGGCGATTCCCCACATCTCGGCCCGCATGGTGGAAGACGCCGACCACGTGGCTCGGATCGCGGCCTGGCTACGTACCGAAGACGTGGGCACGATGTTCCTCGTCGGCGGCGACGCCGATCCACCCGGCGCCTATCCCGATGCGATCTCGTTCCTGCGAGATCTGCTGGACGCCGACCCCGGGCTGCGCACCATCGGCGTGACCGCCTACCCAGACAGCCATCCGCTCATCGACACCGACGTGTTGCACGAGGCGCTCCACGCCAAGCAGGCCCTGCTCGCGGAGGCGGGCGTCGCCGGCTACGCCAGTACCCAGATGTGCTTCGACTCGGGCAAGATCGTGAGCTGGCTCGAACGCGAACGTGCCGCTGGGCTCACGCTGCCGATCCACCTGGGCGTCGCCGGTGTGGTCGATCGATCGAAGCTGATGACGATGGGCGTGCGCCTCGGCATCGGTTCGTCGCTGCGATATCTGAAGAAGAACCGCAATGCCATCGGCCGACTCCTCACGTCGGCGAGCTTCGACCCGAATAAGCTTCTTGTACCACTGAGCCCTCACCTCGAGCCGTTGGCCGTCGAGGGGCTGCACTGTTTCACGTTCAATCAGGTCGACGCCACGGTGTCGTGGCAGAAGCGAGTTTTGGAGAGCTGATGCACAATCCGGATCTCGTGTCCCGGACCGTTCCGGAGGGGCACGAGATTCCGGGCCTCCCCCTCCTGGAGGCCCCCGTCGTCACCGAGACGACCCCTGAGGTGGACCCCGGTTCCGACTACGCTGGTCCACTCCTCGATGCGAGGAGGAACACCGCCGCCGCAACGTGGGCGCTGTTCCTCGGCATCGGACTGCTGATGTTGGGCAACGGCCTCCAGGCCACGCTCATCGGCGTGCGCACCCAGGTGGAGGGTTTCTCGCAGCTCTCCACCGGCCTCGTCATGGCCGCCTACTTCGCCGGGTTCCTGTTCGGCACGAGGGCCGTGCAGGTGCTGCTCAACGCCGTTGGCCACATCCGGGTGTTCGCCGCGCTCGCCTCCCTGTCGTCGGTGGTGGTGCTCGTCTACTCGCTCACGACGCTGCCGGCCACGTGGGTGTTCATGCGATTCATGACGGGGTTCGCCATGTCGGGCCTGTTCGTGGTGGCGGAGTCGTGGATCAACGACCTCGCCACCAACAAGACCCGGGCCCGGCTGCTGGCCGTCTACATGGTGGTCACCATGGCGGCCATGTCGGGCGGGCAGTTCCTGCTCAACGCCGCCGACCCGGAGGGCTTCCGGCTGTTCATCATGGCGTCGATCCTCGTGTCGATGTCGCTCGTGCCGATCACGCTGTCGGCCACGAGTGCACCACCGGCGAGCGCACCTACTCCCATGGCGATCACCGAGCTGGTGCAGATCGTGCCCACTGGCCTGCTGATGTCGTTCCTGATCGGGTTGTCGACCGGGGCGCTCATGGGCATGGGGGCGGTCTACGCGACGTCGGTGGGCCTCACCACGGCCCAAGTCACGCTGTTCGTGTCGGCGCCGCTGATCGGCGGCATGTTGTTCCAGCTTCCCATCGGATGGTTGGCCGATCACGTGCCCCGGCGGGGCGTGATCCTCGCGCTCGCCGTGATCGGCGTGATCGCGAGCCTCGGCCTCTACCTTGCGGCCCCGGGCTCCCTGGCCTCCTATGGGCTGCTGGTCGTGATCGGGGGCATGAACTTCCCTCTCTATTCGCTCGCCATCGCCTACACCAACGATTGGCTCCGACCCGACCAGATCCTCGGCGCCAGCGCCGCCTTGGTGGGCACCAACGGGCTCGGTGCCATCGCCGGCCCGCTCATCACGGCCGGCGTGTTCCTCGTGGCCGGTGTCGACCAGTACTTCGGACTCCAGGCCGTGACGTTCGGGCTCCTGGCCGTATTCGTGGCGTACCGGATCCTGACCCGCGACGGCCTTCCGGTCGATGCTCAGGATCCCTACGTGCCCTTCCCGGCCCGAGCCTCCGCGGTGGCAGCCAACTTGATCCTGCGGCGGCGCGCCCGCACCAGCCGCACGGGTCGGCCTCGCACGGGAGCCCACTGATCGATCCCCGCGATCTCGGCGCCCGTCGGCGGCTCTGACAAGCCAAGGATCGAACGCGTACAGTCGGCCAATGGCAGCACCATTCGCACAGCAGGGCCGCCCGGTCGACGAGATCATCGCCGAGTTGACCGAGAAGCGGGCCAACGACGTCCGCTGGGAGGACGGCCGGGCCTTCGGCATGGTGTACGACGGTGGCCCCGGCGTCCACGAGGTGGCGGAGCGGGCCGCCATGCTCTACCTCCACGAGAACGCGCTCAACACGAAGGCGTTCCCGTCGCTCGGCGCAATCCAGTCCGAGGTCGTGGGGTGGACGGCGCATCTCCTCAACGGCCCCGACACCGCATCAGGCTTCCTGACCAGCGGCGGCACGGAGTCGATCCTGTGTGGAGTGAAGGCGGCCCGGGAACGGGGCCGCATCGAGCGCGGGATCGACGAGCCGGAGATGGTGGTGGCCTCCAGTGCTCACGCGGCGTTCCACAAGGCGGCGCACCTGTTCGGGATCACGCTGCACAAGGTGGGCGTGCGTGACGACTGGACGGCCGACGTCGATGCCATGGCCAGCGCTGTCAACAACAACACGGTGCTGGTGGTGGGCTCTGCGCCCCAGTACCCGCAGGGCGTGGTGGACGACATTCCGGCGATCGCAGCGTTGGCCACCGAGGTCGGGGCGAACTGCCATGTGGATGGCTGCATGGGTGGCTTCGTGCTCCCCTTCGCCGAGCGCCTGGGCCGGCCGGTGCCGGTGTGGGACTTCCGGGTGGACGGCGTGACGTCGATCTCGGCCGACATCCACAAGCTCGGCTACGCTCCGAAGGGCGTGTCGGTGATCCTGCATCGCACGAAGGAGCTGCGGCGCTACCAGACCTTCCTGTTCGACGACTGGCTCGGTGGGTTCTATGCGTCGCCCAACCTCCAGGGCACCCGGTCGGGGCTGCCGATGGCGGCGGCGTGGGCGGTGATGCAGCACCTGGGCATCGACGGGTACCTGGAGCTCACCCGGGCCACGCTCGAAAATGCCGATCGGATGCGGGCCGGGATCGACGCGATCCCCGGGATCCGGGTGCTCGGCAACGGCGGCTACCACCTGATCGCCATGGCCACCGATCCTGCGGCCGGGGACGCGGCCGTCGACGTGTTCGCCCTCGGCGATGCGCTGGCGCGCCGAGGTTGGTTCCACGATCGCCAGGGCCCGCCCGACTCGTTGCACTCCACGGTGTCGAACTCGAACACGGGCGTGATCGACGACTACCTCGTCGCCCTGGCCGACGCCGTCGACGAGGTGCGAGGCCTGTCGACCGACGACCGCTCTACCAACTACGCCACCCTCGAATAGGGCGGCGGCTTCGCTCGCTGGTCATGAACGGTGTGCGGATGATTCCGCACACCTTGACGCGCGCCACCGAAGAATTCCTTGCACCTGGATGCAGCGAAATCGTAGGGTGATGTCAATTCCACTTCACCTAGCTGCAGCGAATATGCGGCCGACCCAAGGAGACACCATGACTGCCATCATCACCACCGTCGACGAGTCCGAGAATCTCACCGTCATCGGCGAGACGCTGCGTCCGCTCCTCACCACCGAGATGGGATCGAGCGTCGAGGTCTACGACACCGCCGGCGACGAGGGCATGGGCCCGCCACCCCACTTCCACGCCTGGAGCGAGACCTACGTGATGATCGACGGCGAACTCGATCTGGTGATCGGCGACGGCGAGCCCACCCGCCTCCGCGCTGGCATGGTGGCTCACGCCCCTGGCGGCACCACCCACGCCTACACGATCACGGCGAACGGCACTCGCTTCCTCACCATCCTGGGCGAGGGCAACGGCCACGCCTTCTACCGGCAGATGGACGACGAGGTGTCGTTCCCGCCGAACATCGAAGACGTGGTCCGCGTGGCCACCACCCACGGCATTGGTTTCCCTGGGTGAACGCCAGCCGCCGCTACGACAGCACGAAGCGCAAGGCCAAGGCCGAGGCCACGCGCCAGGCGATCCTGGAAGCGTTCCGGGATCAGCTACTCGAACCGGGCCGAGACAGTCTCTCGCCCACCGACGCGGCCACCCAGGCGGGCTGCTCGGTCCGGACCGTGCACAGCTACTTCCCCACCACCGAGAGCAGGGTCACGGCGCTGGCCGAGTGGTTGGAGGATCAGTTCTACACCGAGCCGCTTCCACTGCCGACCAGCGTGGCCGACCTCCACGAGCACTACCGACGCATCCACCTGTCGGCCCAGACGAGCCCGCTGGCGATCGCGTTCATCACACAGGCCGGCCAGGAGTGGCAGGACGTACGACGGGCACGACGAGCGGACCGCCTGCAGGCCGTTCGCGATTCAGTGGAGGCCGTCGGCGCTCCCGACGGTGCAACCGCACAGGCCACGGCGATGCTCATGGCGCTGGCCGGAGCAGAGATCACGATGATCATGCGAGAGCAGTTCGCCATCGACGACGAGGTGACCCTCGACGCCATCACCCACACCGTCGATCTGATCGTTGCCGATCTCGAGCGGGCGGCCCAAGGCGACTGAGCCCGACTGGGGCCCGCGGCGGTGGGGCGGCGGCTCCGGGTCCGGGTCTAGGCCCGGGTCCGGGTCCGGGTCCGGGTCCGGGTCCGGGTCCGGGGTGATATCTATATCATGGTTGAGATATCCGAATATCTCACCTAAGGTGCAGATTCGTGGCAGACGGCGTGCTGTTGTCGATCGGAACCCTTGCCGCCCGTACCGGGGTGGCCGTGAGCGCCGTGCGCTTCTACGAACGCAAGGGGCTCATCGCGTCGGTCCGCACCGAGGCCGGTCATCGCCGGTTCCCCCGCAGCACGATCCGCCGGCTCTCGGTGATCATCGTGTGTCAGAGGCTCGGCTATCCCCTCAGCGAGATCCAGGAGCGGCTCGACCACCTTCCCGTCGATCGCGCCCCCGACGAGGCCGACTGGGCTGCAATCGCCGAGGACTTCCGGGCCGACATCGACGACCGCATGGCGCGGCTCGCGTCGCTGCGCGATCACCTCGACGGGTGCATCGGCTGCGGCTGCCTGTCGCTCGACGTGTGCATGCTCTACAACCCCGACGACGGCGCCGAACAGCTCGGGCCCGGCCCGCGCTACCTGCTCGGAGACACCTCGGCCGACCTCGGAGCGGTGTCGGTGTCGACCCGCACGCCCGACCCCCTACCGAACCTGGAGGCTTCATCAACCGTGACCAGCACCTGGCATCTCGCCCAGATCAACATCGGCCGCCTCGCCCACCCCACCGACGATCCCCGCGTGGCCGAGTTCATGGACAACCTCGACCCGATCAACGCATTGGCCGAGGCCTCGCCAGGGTTCGTGTGGCGATTGCAGGACGACTCTGGCAACGCCACCGCGATCCGGGCCTTCGACGACGAGCTGATCCTGCCCAACCTTACGGTGTGGACGTCACTCGAGGCGTTGAAGGAATACGTGTTCAAGACCGACCACGCACGCTTTCTCCGTCGACGCCGCGAGTGGTTCAAGCCGATGGACGACCTGCCGGTGCTCACGATGTGGTGGATCCCGGCCGGGCACGTCCCCGACATGGCCGAGGCACGCGAACGCATCGACCACCTGGCCGAACACGGGCCCACGCCCCATGCATTCACCTTCCACCCCACGTTCGACCCACCCGGGGCCGAGTGAACGCACGCGAGGCAGTCCGCTGTCACGGATCCGCTGTGCTCGGGGCTCTATGGGGTAATGGATCCTTCGGGCACAGGCGACTTCGAGGCCTTCTTCGCAACGGCAGAACGGCCGCTGCGGGTTGCCCTCGTTGCTGCGTTCGGCACTGAGCGCGGGCGCGAGGCGGCCGCCGACGCGCTGGCCTGGGCCTGGCAGAACTGGGATCGGGTTCAAACGTTCGACAATCCGGTGAGTTACCTCTTCCGGGTCGGACAAACCCACGCTCGGCGTGACGCATCACGAGCGAGTCGCCGACTCGGTGGCGACTCGTCGGCCTGGGAGATGCCCGCCTTCGAACCGAAGCTGAGCACATCGCTCGGGTCCCTGAGCGAACAGCAACGGGTCACAGTCTGGATGGTGCACGGCTTGGGCTACAGCCAAGTCGAGGTTGCGCAACTCCTGGAGTGCTCTCCGTCCTCAGTGGCCACGCACCTGCGGCGAGGGATGGCGAGACTCCGCCAACGTCTGGCGGTGGCATCAGATGTCTGAGCCTCTGGACGACCGACTCCGTGCCGCCCTCACGGCGGCCACCGATGCTCAGCGGCCGATCTCGCTCGCTGAGCTGCACCGCCGAGCGCCGGACGTGATGGAAGCACAGCAGACGAATCACGTCACGGTGCTCGACTTCGACGACATCAGACGGAGGGAACCGGACATGAATCGTCAGAAGTGGTTGCTCGTTGCGGCGGCGGTCGCCGCACTGCTGGTTGGGGCGGTTGGCATCGGCCTCACCCAACGGGGCACTGTGCCGGAGGAGGGAGCGACCGCCGCCGACAACGAAGGCTCCTCCACCGTGACCACCAAACCTCCCGACGCTCCGAGTGGAGACAACGGGCTGGCAGTGGTCGAGCAATTCATCGACGCACGCAACCGGCGGGCCGCCGATGAGGTGCTCGATCTCCTGCAACCGGATGCACCGATAGAGGAACAGTCGCACCTCCTGACCCCGGACGACTACCCCGCGCTCCTATCGCTCTACGAACATGCCAACTGGACGTGGGAGCTCACCGACTGCGATGCCAATACCGTGAGGGTGCAGTGCGAATACCTCACCGAGAGCGACTGGTCGCGGCTGATCCACGGCAAGCCGCTTCCCGGCACCATGCGTCTCACCGTCGACGACGGCAAGATCTCATCAGTGCAGATCCGGGTCGCTCGATCGTGGAGCGCACTCGTGAACCAGCGATACCGCGGATGGGTGCTCGAACAGGATCCCGAGGCGGCCGCCGTGATGTGGCCTGATGCGGGCGCGCCAGCGTTCACACCCGAGGCCGTGGAGCTGTTCGACGAGTGGACGCCACGGCTGGCCGACGCCGTACCACTCGACGGCACGGAATGACGAGCCGCTCCCTCGGTGTCACAGGCCGTCTCTACGGTGTGATGCATCGGAGCTGAGGCTCCCCATGTCATCGGGCAACCTCTTTCTGGAGGCGTGCCACATGGATACGACCACACCGTCTTCTGGATGTGATCCAGTCGCCTCATTCGGAGCTGCAGCCGACGCATTCTGCACGGTGGTGCGCGGCGTCGACCCTGCTGCCTGTGCCAGCGCGTCGGAACTGTCGGCGTTGGTCCGTCATGCACGATCAGTGCAGGGCGCCGTCGATGCGCTGTTGGCACGAATCGGCACCGCATCAAACCGATTGGCAGACGAAGGGCGATCGGCGCCCGCGCCCGAGCTGCTGCTCGACCAGGGCCAGGTGAAGGCCAGCACGGCGCGCAACGAGGCGGCACGGGCTGAGGTGTTGGGCTGGCTTCCCGATCTCGCGCCGTCGGTGGCCGCCGGCAAAGTGGGAGCCGATCATCTCGACAGCCTTGCGCGGCACACGCGCCGGTTGAGCGTCGAGAAACGGGCGCAGCTACCTGTCGAGGAGTTGGTCGTCGACGCCGCTCGGCTACCGGCCGACACGTTCGACCGTACGGTGAGGCGAGCGGTCGTTGCACTCGACGCCGGGCTCGTCAGGGCCGAGGCCGAACGCAAGCGCTCGGCCAGCGAGTTGCACCTCTGGTACGACGAGCACACCGGCATGGGTCGCTTCGGTGGCTCGCTCGACCCCGAACGCTTCGAGATCTTCGCCCGAGCGATCGACCGGGAGACGAAGGCCTTGGCCGATGCGGCCGACGCGCCCACCACACGAGATCGCAATCTCGCCGCCACCGCGCTGGTGGAACTCGTGACCGGCTCCCGATCTCGGGCCGGTGCGGCCCAGATCTCCGTGGTGGTCGATGCGGCCACGCTCGCAACCGCTCGGAGCCGGGCGGGATCGACCGGCGCAGCATCAGTGTCGGGTGCTGGTGCTGGTGCTGGTGCTGGTGCTGGTGCTGGTGTCGACACGTACCGAGCCCGTGTCGCCCGCACCGGCAACGGGCACGAACTGAGCGACGTCGCCGTTGATCGGCTCATGTGCGACGCCGAGCTGCGTCGGGTGGTGCTCGACGAACAGTCAGTGCCAATCGATGTGGGCCGGGCGAACCGCACGGCAACGCCCGCTCAATGGGCGGCACTGCGCGCCATCCATCACAGCTGCGCGTGGCCGGGGTGCCAGCGGCCACTCGACCACTGCCAGATTCACCACGTCTTGCCGTGGAGCGCCAACGGAGGCACCGACCTCGGCAATCTC
Organism: Actinomycetota bacterium; assembly: GCA_039029735.1. Classification (GTDB taxonomy): domain Bacteria; phylum Actinomycetota; class Acidimicrobiia; order Acidimicrobiales; family SZUA-35; genus CADEDH01. The sequence continues at coordinate 84,402 of JBCCFL010000019.1, forward strand.
GTTCCGCTCTGCAGCACTCACCACCATCGGGTGCACGAGGGCGGCTGGGCGCTCGAACTCCGGTCGGATCGCTCGCTGCGGATCGCGAGGCCAGACCGCGAACGGCACACCGGCCCCAGCAGTCGATGTCCGGCTAGAGATCCCGGATCGCGGGAAAGACCTCCGCCATGAACAGCCGATCCCGGAGCGACAAATGAAAGCAGTCAACGCCCGCGTCCACGAACTCCTCCAAGCGTCGCAGGATCGTTGCCGGGCTGCCGATGAGGCGGGAGGCATAGCCCTCGTTGGTGTCGAGCACGGTGAGGTCGTCGTCGCGGCCGCCGGCCCACATTCCCTCGGCCCCGGCTACGCGTTCGCGGCGGCGAGCCACCGTCGACCGGTCGAGCCCGGCCACGAGCCCATCCACCACGGCATCCGCATCAGCATCGGTTGCCCTGCACACCGGGATCCCGAACACGGCGAAGCGCACCTCGCGACCGGTGCCGGCGGCCCGCGCCCGCACGTCGTCCACGATCGAGGCGATCTTCTCCGGCGGGCCACCGTTGAGGAACATCCAGTCGCTCGCCTCGGCCGCCATGGTCCGGGCGGCGTCCGACTGCCCGCCTTGGAACACGGTGAGGTGATCGGTCGACGGAGGTGGTTCGAGCCGAAGGCCCTCCACGGAGTAGTACTGACCCACGTAGGTCAACTCCTCGCCAGACCAGGCGCCGCGGAGAATGTCGATGAACTCCTTCGACCGCACGTAGCGCTCGTCGTGGGCCACCAGGTCAGCGCCGTACATCGGGAACTCGTCGAGATTCCAGCCCGAGGTCACGTTGATCGACCACCGCCCGCCAGTGAGCCGATCGATCGTCGCCGCCCACTTGGCGATCGGGGCGGGCAAGAAGAAGCCGGGATGAACGGCGGTGATGAGGCCGATCGTCGAGGTGCGAGCGGCGTAGTACGCCGTCATCGCGAGCGCATCGAACGACGACCCCTCGATGTCGTCGCCACTTCCCCACCACCGCTGGGCCACGAGTGCGAAATCCACCCCTGCCGCCTCTGCCGCCAGTACGGGGTCCAGCATCCGATCAGCCAGAGCCGCCCCCACCACGTCGTCGGCGATGGCAACATTTCGCCCCTTCGCCTGCTCGGTGAGCTGTGGGCCGGCGATCACGGTGGGGGCGAAGAAGCTGGTCAGTGCCACGCCGCAACGATGCCACGTCCACGGGCCGCCAGCCCAGACCGCCAACCGGCCCCAGAGCCCCACCAGCACGCCCGATCAGCCCGGCGCGTTCTCCATGGGGTCGTCGCTGATCTCCTGGGAGCGGATGGGCGCCAGCTCCACCTCGGGGCGTTCGTGGCGCGGTGTCTCCTCGTCCTGACGCACCCAGATCGTGCGTTGAGGGAACGGAATCTCGATGCCGGCCTCGTCGAACGCCTCCTTGATCCGGAGTCGAAGCTCGCGACCGACCACCCACTGCTCGGCGGGGTCGGTCTTCACCACGAGGCGGATCGACACGCCGTCGGCGCCGAGATCCTGGATGCCCCACACCTCCGGCGGTTCGAGGATGTCGCCTTTGTCGAAGTCGGGATCGCTCCACAGTTCGTCGGCCACCCGCTGGATCACGCCTTCAGCCCGGCGAAGATCGGTGTCGTAGGCCACGTCGATGTCGAGCACCGCCCGCGACCACAGCTGCGAGAGGTTCCCCACCCGGCTGATCTCGGAGTTCGGGAAGTGCCACACGGTGCCGTTCACGTCGCGCAAGGTGGTCACCCGCAGCGACACCTTCTCCACCGTGCCTGTGACGTCACCCACGTCGATTACGTCGCCAACGCCGAACTGATCCTCTATGAGCATGAAGGTGCCGGCCAGGAAGTCGGCCACCACCTTCTGCGCACCGAAGCCGAGCATGATGCCCACCACACCGGCGCCGGCCACCACCGGGGCCAGGCTGATGCCGAGCACGCCCAGGACCAGGAGCGCCACCACCAGCCACACGGCGATGCTCACGCTGGAGAGCAACACCGACATCACCGTGCGAGCCCGCTGCTCCTCCCGGCCGTTCAGCTCCTCAACGGGGATGCCGCGTTCGCGGTTGCGCTCCCTCCGGATTCGCTGCTGCTCGCTCTTGTTCACATAGCGGCTGCCGAACCGCTCCACCGAGCGGCGCAGCATCCGCACCACCACCCAGCCGATCACCACGATCACGATGATCAGCAGCGGCCGTTCCACCGCCCACTGAAGCACCTCGGTCCACGCCCGCGACCCGGTGAGGTCGTACGCCCACTCGCAGAAGAAACCCGGCTCCTCACCGCACACAGCGGTGACGTCGTTCTGGCCGATCACACCCATCTCACCACGCTCTCACCCACGGTTGCTCCGACACCGGAACAGACGATACGACACAAGGCCGCCCGTTGCCCCGGCGCCGTGAGAGCCGGCTCGATCAGCGGCCAGCCCAGAGCGCCGCCCGGCAGGCCCGGGCGAGGGAGAGTGCACCCGGCGCCACCTCGGCGGGGCGGGTCTCGATCGTAGGGTCCCCAACCAGATCGAGTACCTCGAGCCGGCTCCCCACCACCAGGCGTACGTAGTCGGCAATGCCCTCGAGTTCGGCGCCATCGCCGCCATCATCGATGCACATCACCCGCACCTCGGTGGGGCGAGCACCGGTCAGTCGCTCTGCTTCGGAGACGGCCGCCCGCACTCGCTCTTCGAGCGGCAACGCCTCACCGGCGTGGGTTCGCACCGGGAACGTGTCGGTGATCGTGCGCCCCACCGCCACCGCAGCGTGGGTACCGCGCGGCAGGGCGTCGATGCCCAATACGTAGCGCCCGCCAGATCTCATGATGTGCTCTACGGCGCGCCCGGCGGCCGACCTGAGCAACTACTCGGATGCCGACCTGCTGGTCCTGTCGGCCGGCACCTTGGCGGGTTGAGGCTTCCATGATACGGTACCGTTCCACATCGTGGCACAGGGAGCCCGATTCGCGACCCAATTCCCCCGTTCCGCCCGGCCGTGGGTCGGGTTGCGCTCGATTCCTGGGGACTGGATACGGGAGAGGTGAATGTCGGACAGCGAGAACTCCGAGCCGATGGACGACGAGGAGATCGATCTCTCCGCGCTCAATGACGAGGAACTCGTCGCGCAGATGCACGACGACCTCTACGACGGCCTCGCCGACGAGATCGCCGAGGGCACCCAGCTCCTCCTCGATCGCGGCTGGGGTGCCGACAGGGTGCTCAACGACGCACTCGTGGAAGGCATGCGGATTGTCGGCATCGACTTCCGTGACGGGATCCTCTTCGTACCCGAGGTGCTGCTCGCCGCCAATGCGATGAAGGCGGGCATGGCCATCCTCCGCCCGCTGCTGGCCGAAACCGGGGCCGAGCCCGTCGGCAAGGTCGTGATCGGCACCGTGAAGGGCGACATCCACGACATTGGCAAGAACCTCGTGGCGATGATGATGGAAGGCGCCGGGTTCGAGGTGATCGACATCGGCATCAACACCGACGTCGATGAATACCTCCAGGCCCTCGACGAGCACCAGCCCGACATCCTCGGCATGTCGGCGCTGCTCACCACCACGATGCCGTACATGAAGGTGGTCATCGACACGATGATCGAGAAGGGTCTTCGTGACGAGTACATCGTGCTCGTCGGCGGCGCTCCGCTGAACGAGGAGTTCGGCGAGGCGATCGGCGCCGACGGGTACTGCCGCGACGCTGCCGTCGCCTCCGAGACCGCCACCCGCCTCGTCACGGAGCGCCGGGCCGCCGCAGCCTGAGCCCTCACTGCCGTGCCCGGCCCTTCTCCCCGCCCGCCCGCTGACCTGCCGGCCCGATCCGTTCTCGTGCTCGCGTGCGGTGCGCTCGCCCGCGAGCTGCTTGCGATCACCAGCCAGCCCGGGTTGGACCACGTTCACGTGGAGTGCCTCCCGGCCGAGCTCCACAACCGCCCCGACCGGATCCCAGCCGCCGTCGAGGCGCGGCTCGACGCCGTGGCCGGCTCCTACGACGAGATCATCCTCGGCTACGCCGACTGCGGTACCGGGGGCCTGCTCGACGCGCTCTGCGAACGGCGCGGCATCGTGCGGCTGCCCGGCGCCCACTGCTACGAGCTCTTCGCCGGGCGAGCGACGTTCGCCGCCCTCCACGAGGCCGAGCTCGGCACCTTCTATCTCACCGACTATCTCGCCCGGCACTTCGACCGGCTGATCGTCCAAGGCCTCGGGCTGGACCGTCACCCCGAACTCGCCGACATGTACTTCGGCCACTACACCCGTCTCATCCACCTGGCCCAACTCGACGACCCGGCGCTCGCAGTGAAGGCCGAGGCGGCAGCCAAACGGCTGGGCCTCCGGTTCGAGTCGATGTCGACCGGCTACGGCGAACTCGCATCGTCGGTGGTGGAGCTGGCTGGGGCAGGCGCCCGATGAGCCGCCGGCGCGGCTCGACCAACGCGCTGGTGGTGATCTACTGGCGGGACATCCCCGCCCAGGTCACGGCCGGCTCGCGGACCGGCGGCGACAAGGTGCTCCTGCACGCCCGGTTCCAGCACGCCATCGATCGCGCTGCCGGCGTGGCCGGAAAGACCGACACCCAGAGCTACGTGGCCGAGTGGCGCCGGGTGAGCGAGCCACTCACCGGCGACCCGGCAACCACCGCCGCCGAGCGCGCCGCCGAACTCGAGGCCGCCCACCCCTCCGACGTGCTCGAGGCCCTCGTTCGAGGTGGTGGCCACATGCCAGCCACCGCGAGCAACGACGACGACGCCGAGCCAGCCGTTTCTCCCGTTCCCCCCGCAGAGAGTGAGCGCCCATGACCGACACCGTCATCAGCTCGGCCACCAAGGAGGTGGTCATCGGATTCGACCGACCGTTCGTGATGATCGGCGAGCGCATCAACCCCACCGGACGCAAGCTGCTGGCCGAGGAGATGAAGAACGGCGACTTCAGCCGGGTGGAGGCCGATGCGCTGGCGCAGGTGGCTGCCGGTGCCCACATGCTCGACGTGAACGCCGGGATCCCTCTCGCTGACGAGCCGGCGCTGCTCACCAAGGCCGTCGAGCTGGTGCAGGGCATCACCGACGTGCCTCTGGCCATCGACTCGTCGATCATCGACGCCCTCGAGTCGGCCATCGCCGTGTACCAGGGCAAGCCGCTGATCAACTCCACCACCGGCGAAGAGGAGGTGATGGAGCGGGTGCTGCCGTTCGTGGCCCGCTACGGCGCCGCCGTGGTCGCCGTGTCGAACGACGACACCGGCATCTCCGAGGACCCCGATGTGCGCTTCGAGGTGGCCCGCACGATCGTGAACCGAGCCGCCGACCACGGCATCCCCAAAGAAGACGTGGTGGTCGATCCCCTCGTCATGCCCATCGGGGCCATGGCCACTGCCGGCCAGCAGGTGTTCCAACTGGTTCACCGCCTCAAGAACGAACTCGGGGTGAACACCACCTGCGGCGCCAGCAACGTGAGCTTCGGCCTGCCGAACCGCCACGCCGTGACCGGCTCGTTCCTGTCGATGGCCATCAGCCACGGCATGACCTCGGCGATCATGAACCCCATGCACGACGAGGTGCGTTCGGCTGTGATGGCGGCCGACGTGATGATGAGCCACGACGCCAACTGCGCCGCCTGGATCGCCCAGCACCGGGCGCCCGTGGAGGGCGCGGCCGCCGGCGCCGGGGCTGGCGGCGGTCGACGCCGCGGCGGACGACGGGCCCGCACCGGTGGTGATGGCTGAGGAACACCGGGTGGTGTTCACGCCGTCGGGGCTGCGGGGCTCGGTGGCGGCGGGCACCACTGTGCTCGACGCAGCCCGATCACTGGGGGTCGACCTCGACTCGGTGTGCGGAGGTCGCGGCCTCTGCGGCCGGTGCCGAGTGCTGCCCACCACCGGGGAACTGGCCACGGAGGCCATAACCTCGCGGGCTGAGCACCTGAGCGCGCCGGGCGAGCTCGAGGCGAACTACCGCGGCCGCCGCACCCTCGACGGCGGCATCCGCCTCGGGTGCGCCGCCCGGATCGAAGGCGACGTGGTGGTGGACGTGCCACCCGAGAGTCAGCTCGTGCGCCCAGTGGTGCGCAAGTCCGTCGACGTCGACAACCTTCTCGTCGAGCCCGAGGTGGTACTCCACGTGGTGGAGCTGACCGGCGGAGGCGACGACGATCCCCGCTCCGCCACCGAGCGGCTGACCGACGCACTCGCCGAGCAGTGGCAGCTCCACGACGTGTCGATCGATCGAGCCCTGTTGCCTACCCTCCACGCCGCCGTCGCCACGCCACAGATCACGGTTGCCCGGCGACGCCACGAGGTGGTGGCCTGGTGGCCGGGCTACGTCGACCGCGCCACCGGCGCCGCCATCGACGTCGGAAGCACCACGGTGGCCGGCCACCTCTGCGACCTGGCCACCGGTGAGGTGCTTGCCAGCGCCGGCCGCATGAACCCCCAGATCCGCTTCGGTGAAGATCTCATGAGCCGCGTGTCCTACGCCATGCTCAACGAAGGGGGCAGTGAGGAGCTCACCCGGGCGATCAGGGATGCCCTCCGGGACCTGCTCGCCGAACTGGTCGCCGGCGCCTCCGATCAGCTCGACCGCACCCAGTTGCTCGACGTGGTGATCGTCGGCAACCCGGTGATGCACCACATCGCGCTCGGCATCGACCCCACCCCGCTCGGCCAGTCGCCGTTCACCCTCGCCACCAGCGAGCCCCTACGCCTCCCCGCCGCCGATCTCGACCTCGGCCTCGGCCCGGGAGCCCAGGTGTATGTCGGGCCGTGCATCGCCGGCCACGTCGGGGCCGACACCGCGGCCGCAATCCTCGCCTCCGGTATGCACCGCAGCGAGCGCCGCACGCTGCTGGTCGACGTTGGTACCAACGCCGAGATCGTGCTCGGCGACCGCCACGGCCTGCTGGCAGCGTCAAGCCCCACCGGTCCTGCCTTCGAGGGCGCCCAGATCAGCGCAGGTCAGCGGGCAGCCGCCGGCGCCATCGAACGGGTACGCATCGATCGCCTCACCCTGGAACCGCGGTTCAAGGTGATCGGAGCCGAACCATGGTCGGACGAGCCTGGCTTCGACGCCGCCGTGGCCGCCTCCGGCGTGACCGGGATCTGCGGCTCGGGGATCATCGAGGTGATCAGCGAGCTGTTCCTCAGCGGTGTGATCGACCGTGACGGGCTGATCGTGAGCGAAGGCATCGCCCGCTCGCCTCGCGTGGTCCCCGACGGCAACACGTTCAGCTACGTGCTCTGCGAGGGCGTGTCGATCACCCAGAACGACGTGCGGGCGATCCAGTTGGCCAAGGCGGCCCTGCGAGCCGGCATTGAACTGCTCATCGACCACGCCGGCACCCGCCAGATCGACGACGTGCAACTGGCCGGCGCATTCGGCGCCCACATCGATCCGCTGCACGCCATGGTGCTGGGCCTCGTGCCCGACGGCCCCGTCGACGCCGTGCGGTCCGTCGGCAACGCGGCGGGCACCGGGGCGGTGCGGGCCCTGCTCTCCCAGCGCGAGCGGCACGACATGGAGCAGGCTGTGGCCGGCGTGACCAAGATCGAGACCGCAACGGAGCCGAGTTTCCAGGAGCACTTCGTGGCCGCGCTCGCCTTCCCTCACCGCGATGCGCCTTCGCCCCATCTCGCCACTGTCGTGACGCTGCCCGAACAGCCCGAGGTCCACCCAGGCTCCCAAGGCCGCGGCCGGCGGCGCCGGCGCGGCCGGGCTCGGCCCACCGAATCGAGCGCGCCCTCCGAAGCTGCACCATCCGCCGAACCTGCGCGATCCGCCGAATCGAGCGCGCCATCCGCCGAGCCTGCGCGGTCCGCCCCACCCCTTCCGACGTTGCAAGGAGAGGAACCGACATGAGTGAAGCTCGCCGATCCCGACGCTCCGGCGGCCGTGCCGCCCGCCAGGCGGCCCGGGCCGAGGCCGTCACCGCCACTTCGCCGTTCCTGACCCGGACACTCAAGCCGGTGGAACTCGTGAGCGAGGAGGGCCTCACGCTCCTCGAAGAGAACGCCGAGACGATCCTCGAACAGGTCGGCGTGGACTTCAAGGACTACCCGTCAGCACTCACGCTGCTGGCCGACGCCGGAGCCGACGTCGACGGCGAGCGCGTGCGGTTCCCCCGGGGCCTCTGCCGAAAGATCGTGACCGAGAACGCCCCGAGCGTGTACACCCAGCACGCCCGCAACGACGCCCGCTCGGTACAGGTCGGGGGCGACGCCACCGTGTTCGTGCCGAACTACGGGTCGCCGTTCGTACACGATCTCGACCAGGGCCGGCGTTACGCCACGCTCGAGGACTTCCAGAACTTCGTGAAGCTCGCCTACATGGCCGGGCCAATGCACCACAGCGGCGGCACAGTCTGTGAGCCCGTGGACGTGGCGGTGAACAAGCGCCACCTCGACATGGTGTACGCCCACCTCCGCTACAGCGACAAGCCCTTCATGGGCTCGGTCACCGCCGGCGAGCGGGCATCCGACTCTGTCGAGCTCGCCCGCATCGCCTTCGGGGGTGACCTCGCCGATCGCACCGTGATGACCAGCCTGATCAACGCCGCATCACCGCTCACGTGGGACGCCACGATGCTGGCTGCGGCCGAGGAGTACGCCAAGGCGAACCAGGCCTGCATCATCACACCGTTCATCCTGGCCGGGGCCATGGCACCGGTGACGGTGGCGGGCGTTGCGGCCCAGACCCTGGCGGAGGCGCTCGCCGGCATGACCTTCGTGCAGCTCGTGCGCCCCGGTGCGCCGGTTGTGATGGGCTCGTTCGCCAGCTCGATGTCCATGCAGACCGGGGCCCCGACGTTCGGCACCCCTGAGCCGGCGCTGGTGCTCTACACCGTGGGGGCCTTGGCCCGGCGGCTCGGTGTGCCGTTCCGATCGGGCGGCTCGATGTGTGGATCGAAGATCCCCGACGCCCAAGCCGCCTACGAGAGCGCCGCCACGCTGTTCCCCACGGTGATGGGCGGGGTCAACTTCGTGCTCCACGCCGCCGGGTGGATGGAGGGCGGGCTCACGATCGGCTACGAGAAGTTCCTGCTCGATGTCGACCAGCTCGGCATGATGGAGGTGTTCGCCAAGGGCGTCGACATGTCACCGAACGGCCAGGCCCTCGACGCCATCATCGAGAACGGCCCAGGTCAGCACTTCCTCGGCACCGCCCACACGCTGGCCAACTTCGAAACCGCCTTCTATCGCTCGCCGCTGGCCGACAACGCCAGCTTCGAGCAGTGGGAGGAGGAGGGCTCGCTCGACGCCGCCCAGCGAGCCAACGGCCACTGGAAGCGGCAGCTGGCAGCCTACGAACCACCCCCAATCGACGATGCCATCGACGCCGAGCTGAACGAGTTCATCGATCGTCGCAAGGCATCGATGCCCGACGAGATCGGCTGATTCGTTGACGGCGGCGATCGACTGGACCGACGAGTCGACCTGGGCCGGCACTCGCCAGCGGGTCGAGGCGGCCCACACGCTGGCCCCGGCCTGCTACACCGACGAAGCGTTCTTCGCACTCGAACAGGAGCGGGTGTTCGCCGCGAGTTGGGTGTGTGTCGGCGTCGCCGCCGACCTGTGGAGTGCTGACGGCGGCCGCCGCCACCTCGTGCGGCAGGTGGCCGGCGAGTCACTCTTCATCACCACGAACGCAGACGGCGCTGTTCGGGCCTACCTGAACACCTGCCGCCACCGCGGCACCGAACTGGCGGCCGACGACGGCCCCCAGGGTGAGGTGATCCGCTGCCCGTACCACCGGTGGGGCTACAGCCTCGAAGGCTCGCTCATGGCCACGCCCCGGTTCACCGAGGTGCCCCTCGACGGCTTCGAACCCGACGGCTACTCATTGCACGCCGTGCGGGCCGCCACCTGGAACGGCCTGATCTTCGTGTGCCTCGATCCGAGCACGCCGCCGATCGACGTGTGGTTCGGCGACCTTGATCGCCGGCTCGCCGGGTACTGCCTCGACACCTGGTCACCCCGGGACCGGGGCGTGTTCGCGATCGACGCCAACTGGAAGCTGATCAGCGAGAACTACCAGGAGTACTACCACCTGCCGTGGGTCCACCCCGAGCTGTCGAAGGTGTCACGGGTGGAGGACCACTACCGCTACCAGGGATCCGGCATGTACTGCGGGCAGACC
>JBCCFL010000020.1:0-92455 GCA_039029735.1 Actinomycetota bacterium
CGGGTTGTCCGCCGATGAGTACGGTCATGTCGGGCCAGATGCCGGCGGCGGGCGTGCCGGCCACGTCGACCACGATGGTTCCGGTGGTGCCGGTTGGGGGGTCGACCGGATCGGGCGGATCTGGTGTGTTGTCGGGGTCGAACGGAATGCGGAGCGAGGCGTTCCACCACAACGTGTTCTGGCCGCCGATGACGTCGTTGCCGTCGAAGGCAGCCTCTCCTGCGCCGCGGTCGATGGTGACGCCGACGTCGGCAGGGCCGACGGCCACGCCGTCGATCGTGACGGACTCGATGATCAGGTTGCGGTCTTCAGGGTCGAGCCACAGGTCGTTGGTGAACACGACGTCGATGCTGGATGCACCCGCCGGCTCAGGGATGGTGAAGGTGAAATCCGCTGCCGCCTCGCTGTCAACCGAGACCACGGCAGGACTCACGCCGCCAGCATCACCCCCGACCCGGACTGACATGTCGGGGCCGACACCGTCGGCGAGCGTTCCCCGCGCCCGGACCACGACGGTGATTGGGTCGCCTGGGGCGGCGGCGGCGTTATCGATCGGCGCAACTGACACGAGCATCGCTGCGGCCATCGATATCACGACGCCTGCGATCACCCACCATGTCCCTCGCCCCACAGTTGCCTCCCACTGGCTTGTGTTCTCAGAGGACACTAGCGACGTGGACCGCCAATCAGATGCTGGTGAAGTCGCCCAGGCATCCGTACGGAGCGGGTGGTCTGCACTTGGTTCTGCGTGGGCAGGTACGCGAAACTTCGGCTCTCAAGGAGGTTTCGCGTGAACGACGCTGCCAGTGCCACCGACGTCCCGACCCAGGTCCCCCTGGTTGATTACCTGGTGCTTGGTGACGAGCCCCATCTCCAGGCTCAGGAGTGCATGGAGTGCGGGGCCCGGTACTTCGATCGGCGCAACGCCTGCGCAGCCTGTTTCGCCAACTCGTTCACCACGGTCACCATTCCGAACGAGGGGATCCTCCGGTCGTTCACGATCGTGGCTCACGCCGCCCCCGGTGTGAAGACGCCCTTCGTCGCCGGCGTGGTCGACTGCGGCGGCACCAGCGTCCGCGGCAACGTGATCAACACCGAGCCCGACCCGGAGCACGTCACGCTCGGTATGAACGTAAAGCTCGCCACCTACTCCCTCGGCACCGACGACCGGGGCACCGAGGCCATCGGCTTCGGATACGAACCGGCCTGAGGCAACCAACCACAAGATCTGACCCCTGCGGGTAAAGGAGCACCACCATGAGCGCAAGCGACGACATCTGGATCCTCGGCATCCACATGACCAAGTTCGGCAAGCACCGCGACAAGGACACGGTCGACCTCGGCGCCGAGGCGATCATCGGCGCCCTCGACGATGGCGGCGTGACCATGGCCGACATGGGCATCCTCGCGGCCGGCAACCTGATGGGATCGGGGTCGATTGGCCAGCAGCTCCAGAAGCAGGTGGGCCAGACCGGCATCCCGGTCTACAACGTGTCGAACGCCTGCGCCACAGGCGCCACCGCACTGCGCACGGCCATCATGGCGGTGAAGGCGGGGGAGACCAAGATGGGCCTCGCGGTCGGCGTGGAGAAGCTCGCCGGCGCTGGCCTGCTCGGCGCCGGTGGCAAGTCGAAGTCCGACGAGAAGGTGTACGAGCCCTCGGGCCGCTTCGGAGCGGTGGAGAACGTCGACGGTCGAATCGGTACGGCAACCATGCCCGGCGTGTTCGCTCAGGTGGGCATGGAGTACGGCCACAAGTACGGCGGCGCGAGCTTCGAGCTGTTCGCCCAGATCTCGGAGAAGAACCACGGGCACTCCACGCTGAACCCCCTGGCGGCCTACACCAAGGCCATGTCCACCGAGGAGATCATGAACGACATCATGATCGCCTACCCCAACACCCGTCCGATGTGCTCGGCCAACTGTGACGGAGCGGCGGCCGCGGTGGTGACCAACGGCGAGACGCTCAAGACGCTGTCGCTCGAACAACAGCGGCGTGCGGTGAAGGTGTCGGCTTCGGTGCTCACCTCGGACCCGTACCAGGAGGCGTGTCAGGTACTGCCTGACGTGAACACGCTCACCCGCAACGCGGCCAACCAGGCCTACGAGCAGGCCGGCGTCGGCCCGCAGGATCTCGACCTCGTCGAGCTCCACGACTGCTTCGCCACCGCCGAACTCGTGCACTATGACAACCTCATGCTCTGCGACGAGGGCGGCGCCGTCGACTTCTTCCAGTCGGGCGCCCCCCACCGTGACGGGCGCCTCCCGGTCAACGTGTCGGGCGGCCTCCAGTCGAAGGGCCACCCGATCTCGGCCACCGGCATCGCCAACATCTGGGAGGTCTGCCAGCATCTCCGCAATGAGGGCGGCCCTCGCCAGATCGAGGGAGCCAAGGTCGGCTTGGCTCACGTGATCGGCCTGGCCTCGGCGTGTGGCGTGCACGTGCTCGAGCGCTCAGCCCTCGCAACCGCCGCCTGATCCGAACGGGCACTGACGGTGACATACGACGCCTTCGAGGTGAGCGTGAGCGACAAGATCGCCCGCGTCCACATGAACCGCCCCGAGAAGGGCAACTCGATGATCCCCGCCTTCTGGCGTGAGCTTCCCCAGATCGTCGACGAGTTGTCGGCCTCGGGCTCGGTCCGGGCGATGATCATCACCGGCGAGGGCCGGAACTTCTGTTCCGGAATGGACCTGTCGGTTTTCGGGAGCGACCCCGCGATCGGCCCCGAGGCGGAGTCGTCGGGCCATCGCTCACGCCGGGGGGAACGGTTCCGCTCAACTGCACTCAAACTGCAGGACACCTTCACCGCCATGGAACGGGCCAGGTTCCCGGTGCTGTGCGCAGTGCAGGGGGCCTGCGTCGGGGGCGGGATCGACATGATCTCGGCCGCTGATCTGCGCTACGCCGACGAGAGCGCCTTCTTCTCCATCGCCGAGATCAACATCGGGATGACGGCCGATGTCGGCACGCTCCAGCGGATGCCGAAGCTCGTGCCCGAGGGTGTGGTGAAGGAACTGGCCTACACCGGGCGGCGCTGGACGGCCCAGGAGGCCAAGGCGGCGGGCTTCGTCAACGAGGTGTATCCCGACTACGAGACCATGGTCGACGCTGTGATGGGCATCGCCGGTGACATTGCGGCCAAGAGTCCAATGGCGGTGTGGGGCACGAAGTCGACGATGCACTACACCCGCGACCACACCGTGACCGACGGGCTCGAGTACATCGCCAACTGGAACGCCGCCATGTTCGACACCGACGACATGGCCGAGGCGTTCAAGGCGTCGGTCGAGAAACGATCGCCGGACTTCCCCGACCTTTGGCCCCTCAGCGACGGGCTCTGATCGACAGCCCGGCCCCGACATGTCCGACGCACTCGACTACTCGCTGCTCGACGAGGGTGGCCTCAGCGCCCAGATCTTCTTCCCCCGACCGGACCCGTCGCCCACGCCCCCTGGCGCAACCGACCACGTTGTCGCTGTCGGCGCCGCCGGTGACGTGTCGATCGCGGCCAGGCGGTACGAGGTGGACTCGCAGGCCGCCACCATCGTCTACTTCCACGGCAATGGGGAAGTGATCGGCGACCATGACTGGATTGCGCCGCTCTATCACTCGATCGGTGTGAATCTGTTCGTGTTCGAGTTCCGGGGCTATGGCCGTAGTACCGGCTCGCCGACGGTCGAGTATCTGGTTGCCGACGGCCGGGCGTGTGGGCAGCGGGCGATCGAGATCCTGGACGCTGACGGGTTCGACGGTCCTCGGCTCGTGATGGGTCGCAGCCTCGGCGCCAACCCGGCGCTGGAGGTGGCGGCCCGGGTGCCGGGGTACCGAGGCCTCATCCTCGAAAGTGGCGCAGGTGACGTTGGTCGTTTCGTTCGCCGCCTCGGGTTGCGACCCAGCGCAGCGCTCGATCGCCTCGTCGCTGGCCACGAGGCGAAGCTGGCGTCGATCGACAGTCCGAGCCTGATCATCCACGGGCTGGGCGACGATCTGGTTCCGGTCGAGGTGGCGTTGTCGACGGCGGAACTGCTCACCGGCTCCGAGGTGACGATGGAACTCGTCGAGGGGGCCGGCCACAACGATCTTCTGCTGGTCGACCCGGGTCGCTACATCGCAGCCATCGCCGAACTCGTGGCCACGGCTCGAGCGTAGATCCTCAGATCACGGCGTGGGACTGGGGGCTTCGAGCAGCTCCTTCAGTCGCTCGTAGTCCTTGCGCACATTCGAGCCCACCATCCTCTTGAGGAGCGGCCCGAGCAGCTTCATCGCAGCCGGCGGATCGCCGGCCACGTCGGCCGACACCCGGGCTCGGTTCTCGCCGAGGGCTTCGACGGTTCGGGTGACATCGATTGGCATCGTGCCGGCGGTGGACACGATGCGGATCGTGCGAGGCGGGTCGAACTCGGTGACCTCGAAGCTGGAGCTGATCGTGCGGCCGGCGAACCGGGCGATCTGGTCGTAGGTCGATCCAACACGGATCGGGGGCTCGCTCGTCCATGTGCACTGCTGTTGCCCGCTCTGCCATGTCGGGTTCTTCGCCATGTCGGCGACGTAGCCGAACACGACATCGGCCGGGCGATCGATCTCGATGGATGCGTTCACTCTCATGGGTGGTCCTCTCCTCTGGGGCGATCGGGGGGCGTGGCCAGCGTCGGGGCGCACAGGGCGCCCACTGCTGCGGCCACCAGGCGGTCGGCGAGTGGCTGGCCATGGGTGGCGCCAGCCGGTAGGTCGGACCCGCTCGTTCTGGCCGCGGCGTCGCCAAGCACGGCGCCCACCATCGGGAACACGTTCCACCGCACTCGCCAGGCAATCTCAGCCATCGCAACGTCGGGGATGGCGTTGGCGAGGTGGGGCGCGAAGCGTTGGGCAACGGGGGCGAAGCGACGCTCCACGTGGTGAAGTACGAACGTTTCCGGTTCCAGGTAGATGGCGCGCACGAGCCGAGCCCGCCCGGGCCCTCTGGTGTCGAGCTCGGCGGCGATCTCAACATCGGGGGTCACGAGGGCCCGGACAAGTGCGGCGGCCGACGGTTGGCCCGCCGCCACGGCCGTGTCCAGAAGCCGGACACGATGATCGTTGAGCGGCACGAGGATGCGATCGAGCACCCCGACCGCCAGCTCCGGTCGGCCGCCGAAGTGGTAATGGATCGAACCCGGATCGGTCTCGGCGTCGCGCATGATCCCGCGCAACGACGCCCCGGCGAAACCGTCTGCCGCGAAGCGCGCCTCGGCGGCGTCGAGCAGCGCGCTGGCGGTGCCGGTTTCAAGGGGAACAGTCATCTGCGGTGACCCTAGTCAGTCAAGTGACTGAACGGCAACGCATGCACATGACCAGCCGGAATGGCGCGCCATGGGCGAATCTTCCGACCACCGCGGGCAAACCTCCCCCTCTTACGCTGTTTCGTACTGGGCGGAACCACCCAATGGGATCAGGCGTCCGGGCCTGGTCGGCCATTCATCTATACGATTTCCCACACTCCGACATCGATCGATGAGAGGCATGATGGTCAACCAAGGGTGGCTGGTGGGCGTAGAGACACACGGGCGCAGTGCGCGCCGGTTCCTGCTTGCTCCTGTGGTCGTTCTCGGCGTCGTCGCGGCCGTGTTCGCCGCCAGTCCGGCCGCCGCCCAGGGCCCCGCCGCGAACGCCACGATCGTGGTCGACAGCACCGCCGACGGTGCCGATCAGAACCTCGGCGACGGGGTGTGCGCCACGTCGTCGGGAGCGTGCACGCTCCGGGCCGCGATCGCCCAGGCCAACGCCAACCGCGGGCCGGACCGCATCGAGTTCTCGATCGGCGGAAGCGGTGTCAAGACGATCGATCTCACCGACGAACTGCCGACCATCGACGACTCGACCGGCGGCCTCGTGATCGACGGGTACACCCAGCCGGGTGCGTCACCGAACACGGCCACCCACGGCTCGAATGCCGTGATCCGGATCGAGGTCGACGGCACGAACCAGCCGAACGCCTTCGTGATCCAGTCGGCCGAGAACACCATCCGGGGCCTTTCCATCTACGGCGCCATCGACAACATCGAACTTCGCAACGAAGCAGCCGATGGCAACCGCATCATCGGTAACTTCCTCGGCACCAACGCCGCTGGCACCACCCGCCGGGGTGACGTCGGTGTCCACGCCGTGCTCGGGCCCGACCGCAACATGATCGGCACCCCCCAACTCGCCGACCGCAACGTGATCGGGTTCGTGAAACAGGGTGTTCGCATCGACCACGGTGAGACGAGCGAAAACCGGATTCAGAACAACGTGATCGGCCTCAGCCCCGATGGCACCCTCGACATCGGCGGCAGTATCGGCATCGACATCCAGTGGTGGACGTGGGGCAACCTCGTCGGCGGCAGCGGGCCGGGCGAGGCCAATGTGGTCGGCGGCTCGGGTAGCGGTATCGACCTCTCGCACAAGGCGACAGGCAACCTCGTGCTCAACAACCTCGTCGGCACAACGCTCGACGGTACGAGCGCCACCAACACCACCCGCAACGGTCGCGGCCTCATCGTGAAAGACGATGCGCAGGGCAACTACTTCGCCGACAACGTGGTGGCCGGTGCCACCAACGACTACGCCATCTGGCACAAGCACAACTACTCCGGTGGCAACACCTTTGTGAACAACCGGGTGGGTGTCACCGCCGGCGGCAACGACATCGGCAGCAACGACTCGGGCATGATCCTGCGCGGCCACGACGACGTGTACGTCGGCAACATCATCGCCAACATGTCCGGCCCCCAGGCCGTGCTGATCTCGAACACGAGCGTGGTGGACGGAGCCACGTTCGAGCCCGCCGAGCAGACGGTCAACAACGCCGTACGGCAGGGTACGTACTACAACAACTCGGCATCCAAGGCCATCGTGTTCGGCAGCGAGTGCTGCCCGCACCCCAACGAGGACACGCCCGACGTGGACGGCCTCGGTCCGGGCCAGGTCAATGGCAACAGCACCTGCGCCGGTTGTGAGGTGGAGGTGTACGTGTCGGGCTCGGTGGCCGCTGACGGCACCCTCACCCCGGGCACGGGCACCACCGGTCTCACCTGGATCGGCACGGTGACCGCCGATGGGTCGGGCGCCTACAGCATGGCGTCTCCGCTGCTGACCGCAGGGTCGAGGGTCAATGTGAAGGCGATCACGCCGAACGGTGAGTCATCCGACTTCATGAACAGCTCGCCCACCATTCCCGCCCAGGGCAGTGGCCTCGTGGCCAATCCCGATCAGCCGAATCCGGTGGCCCCACTTCCGCCGTCGCCGCCGCTGCCCACTCCCTACGCACCCACCACGTTCGACTGCTCGCACGCCAATGGCACGCTCAGCTGGGATGACGCCGGCGCCCCGGAGTACTACGTGTTCGCCACCTCCAACGGCACCGAGAGCTACTTGGGTGGTCATTCGGCCACGATCCTCGCCGTGAGCGGCGCCGACAGCTATCGCGTTGAGCATTGGGTCACCGGATGGGTCACCAACGCCGTGTGCGATGGGCCCGGCGCCGGAACTGGTGGTGGCAGTTTCGACTGCTCCTACGCCACCGGCACCTTGAGCTGGACCGATGCCGGTGCCCCTGAGTACTACGTGTTCGCCAACACCGGCGGCACCGAGACCTACCTCGGCGGCCACACGGCAACGAGCCTCACCGCTCCTGGCGCCGACAGCTACCGGATCGAGCACTGGATCACCGGTCAGGTCACCAACGCCACTTGCAACGGACCGGGCCCGGATGCGGCACCGAGCTTCGATTGCTCGGTGACGGGCTCCACGCTCAGCTGGGACGACGCCGGGGCAGCGGCCTACTACGTGTTCGCCGTCAACGGCGGCACCGAGACCTACCTCGGTGGCCACTCGACCACGTCGCTGACGGTCGCCCCGGCTGACACCTACCGGGTGGAGCACTGGATCACTGGTCAGGCCACCAACGCCACCTGTGGCGGCGCCGGTGGCGTCACCTTCGACTGCAGCGTGAGCAACGGCACCCTCAGCTGGACCGATGTCGGGGCTCCTGAGTACTACGTGTTCGCCAGCACCGGTGGCACGGAGTCGTATCTGGGTGGCCACTCGGCCACGAGCCTCGCGGTGGCCGGCGCTGACAGCTACCGGATCGAGCACTGGATCACCGGTCAGGTCACCAACGCAGTGTGTAACGGCTGATCGATGGCGGTTGCTTCGTCTCCCTCGCCGCACACCGGTGCCACGCCGCTCACTGGCATCCAGGTGATCGGTGGGCGCCAGCGTGCCCCGCAAGGCATGCGCGAGCTCGACGAGCGCTGGTACGGCTACGGCCGTGGCGTAGTGGTGGACGTCACCGCTGGCGCCGCCCGCACCATCGTCGAGTACGAGTCAGCCCCCGGCACCTGTGGTCCTGAGGATCCGGTGCTCTACAAGTCTGCCTCTCGGGTTGGCGACCGGCTGTACGCCTGCACCCAGACCGAGGTGCTCGTCTACGACTACCCGAGCTTCGATCTGTTGCATCACGTGAGCCACCCGGTTCTGAACGACGTGCATCACGTCATCCCGTCCGCGACCGGCACGCTCCTGGTCGCCGTGTCGGGCCACGATGCCGTGGCCGAACTGGATGTCGACGGGGAGCTCTTGAACCTCTGGTCGGTGGCCGACGGCGTGGATCGGGTGCCGATCGATCCGGACGTCGACTACCGGATCGACTGCGATCTCAAACCCCACGCTGTGCACCCCAACTACCTGTTTCGCCTCGGCGAGGAGGTGTGGGCCACCCGGTTCGAGACCCGCGACGCCGTTGCTGTGCACAACCCGTCACGACGCATCGCCATCGATCGTGAGCGCTGCCACGACGGCGTGGTGCACGACGGTGCCATCTACTTCACCACGGTGGATGGCTGCGTGGTCGAGGTCGACGCCGATTCGCTGCACATCCGGGCCGTCCACGAGTTGCAAGGCCGGCGCACGAACACAGTGCTCGGCTGGTGTCGGGGTCTGACCTTCCGAGGCGACCATGCCTTCGTCGGTTTCTCCCGGATTCGGCACACGAAGTTCCGCAACACGCTCAGCTGGATGCGCAAGGGCCTCACCGGCTCCGAGCCCACCCGCGTGGCCGTGTACGACCGCCGCACCTGGACCCTCATCGACGAGATCGACCTCGAAGACGCAGGCTGCAATGCCGTGTTCACGATCGTCGACGCAGGCGCCGACTCGTGACGGCCTACCGGGTGGAGGCCGACGACGTGGTTCCGGGGCCCGAGGCGGGCGGCGGCGGACAGTCGCCACCGTTGCGGATCTTGTTCGTGAGCGCACGGTTCGCTCCCTTCGTGGGTGGCACCGAGATCCACACCGGCGAGGTGGCCGCCGAGCTCGTGCGCCGTGGCCACCACGTGACGGTGGTGACCACCGACCTGTCGGGAGCGCTGCCCAAGTGGGAGACGATCGACGGCGTGCGGGTGGTCCGCGTGCGAGCCTGGCCGAGCTGGATCGATCTCCACTTCGCCCCCGGTATCGCTGCGATCATCGACGATGGCGACTGGGACCTCGTGCACGTGCAGGGGTACCACACCGCCGTCGCGCCCCTGGCCCTCGCCGCTGCGCAACGGCGAGGCATCCCCACGGCGCTCACCTTCCACAGCGGTGGGCATTCCTCGCGTCTACGCAACGGGCTTCGCCCGCTCCACACCAAGTTCCTGTCCCGCTGGCTACGGCGGACCGACATGCTGATCGGCGTGTCGGCGTTCGAGGCGAACCTGTTCGCCCGCCGGCTCGGTCTGCCCGCGGATCGCATCGAGGTCATGCCGAACGGTGTGCCGGCGGTCGACACGGTGCAGCCCCATCCTCCAGGCGGCGACGCCGACCGGCCCCGTGGGCCTCACATTCTGTCGGTCGGTCGCCTCGTACGATACAAGGGCCACCACAGGGTGATTCGGGCATTGCCCCACATCCGGGCCGTCCATCCCGAGGCCACCCTGACAATCCTCGGCGACGGCCCGTACCGCAGGTCGCTGCAGCGACTCGCCCGGCGCCTTGGCCTGACCGATGCCGTCACATTCGACTTCGTGCCGGGCGACGAGAGGCCCCGGCTGCTGTCGATCATGGCCGACGCATCGGTGGCGATGTTCCTCAGCTCCTATGAGAGCCACGGCATGGCGGCCCACGAAGCGTTGTCGACCGGCCTGCCTGCGGTCGTGCTCGACGGATCCGCGCTCGGCGACCTGGCCGCCGAAGGTCTCGCCGACGCCGTGCCCCTGATGGCCACCGACCGCGAGGTCGCGTCGATCGTGCTGAGAACACTCGACGCCCAGCGCAGTGACCGCCCGCAGGGCGCGTCGCCGGATCTGCAACGCCTGCAGCATTCGTGGCCGGTGATCGTTGGGCGGTTGGAGGCGGCGTACCGTCAGGTTCTGACCGAGCGCGCCGCCCGGGCCAGTCGGCTCCGGTCGGACATCGCCAGCTAGGGCCGCGCCCATGCGGGTGCTCTACGTCACCGACTTCTACGCCCCCTACACCGGCGGGGTCGAGATCCACGTGCGCACCATCGCGCACGAGATGGCAGCCCGAGGCCACGAGGTGGCGGTGGCCACGCTCGGTACGCCCGACGGCGAGGCGGAACGCACCTCCGACGGCCCGGTCACGGTGTTCACCGTGGGCCATGCTGCCGAGCGGATCGGTGTCGGGTTCACCCACCAGCACCGACCTTGGGCCCCACCCTTCGCTGATCCAGTGGCCATGGTTGGGCTCCGCCGGGTGGTGCAGCGCTTCGCCCCCGACGTGATCCACGGCCACGACTGGCTCGCCCGCTCCGTGCAGCCCCGAGTGGTATCGGGCCGGGTGCCCGTGGTGACGAGCCTGCACTACTACACGCTGACGTGTGCGAAGAAGACCTTGTGGCGCAACGGAGCCGCCTGCGACGGGCCCAGCCTGTCGGCCTGCCTCGGCTGTGCACGCGATCACTACGGCTCGGTCAAAGGGCCCGCGGTCACTGCTGGGCTGCGCATCGGGGCCCGCATGGAACGCCGTCGGTCGAGTCGGTTCGTGTCGGTGTCGGCCGCCACGGCCGCCGGGAACGGGCTCGACGGCGATGACCGCAGCGTTGTGATCGCCAACCCCGTGGCGCCTGCCGCGCTGGAGTCCGCAGCAGCCACCGACGACGAGGTGACGCTGCCCCCCGAGCTCCCGGCGGGTCCATTCGTTCTCTATGTGGGTGACCTCCGCCCTGAGAAGGGCCTCCGGGTGCTCCTCGACGCGG
This sequence comes from Actinomycetota bacterium, assembly GCA_039029735.1. GTDB lineage: Bacteria > Actinomycetota > Acidimicrobiia > Acidimicrobiales > SZUA-35 > CADEDH01. The sequence continues at coordinate 11,217 of JBCCFL010000020.1, forward strand.
TAGCTCAGCTCCGCCAGCGCGGCGATGACACGCCGCTGGTGCTGGCCGGCGAGCGCATGGCCGACCACGGGTCGGTTCCGGCCCACACCGTGGAACTCGGCGCTGTCGACCACGAGGTGGTGCAGGCGTTGTGGCGGCGGGCCACCGTCGGTGTGATCCCGTCGATGTGGCCAGAACCGTTCGGCCTCGTGGCCGTGGAGGCGATGGCGGCCGGATGTCCGGTCGTCGCCTCCGACACGGGCGGGCTGTCGGAGATCCTCGCTGATGGTCGGGCCCGCCTCGTGCCCGTCGGCGACGTGGAGGGGTTCGCCACTGCGATCGCCGACCTGCTCACCGACACCGCGGCCCGCGACCGCCAGGCGGCGGCGGCCCGCTGTGCGGTGGAGTCGTACCTTCCCGCCCGCATCGTCGATGCACTCGAGGCGGAGTACCGCCAGGCGGTGGCCCTGTGAGCGATGCCGCCGTGGTGGTGACGAACCACAACTACGGGCGCTTCGTCGCTGATGCGGTTGACAGCGCGCTGGCCCAGACCCGACCGGTCGACGTGGTGGTGGTGGACGACGGCTCGACCGACGACTCACTGTCGGTGCTCGCTGGCTACGAGGCTCGGGTCACCCTGGTCGCCCAGGCGAACGGCGGTCAAGCCTCGGCGTTCAACGCCGGCTTCGCCGCAACGACGGCCCCGGTCGTGTTTTTCCTCGACGGCGACGATCGGCTCCACCCCGACGCCGTCGAGGAGGTGCTCGCCGCGCTGGCGGCGAGGCCCGACGCCGTTCGCGTGCAGTTCGGGCTCGACTTCATCGACACGGCCGGCCGTCGTCGCCCCGGCGGGCTCCCCGAGGCCGATCGACGGCTGCCCGAAGGTGATCTCAGATCCCGCCTCGTCACCAACCCCGACGACATTGCCTGGCAGCCCACCAGCGGCAACGCCTTCCGGGCCTCGGTGCTGCGCGAGCTGCTGCCGATGCCGACCGAGGCCTACCGGATCTCGGCCGACCACTATCTGTCGAACCTCAGCGCACTCCACGGGCCGGTGCTGGCCATCGACCGTGGCCTGGCCTCCTACCGCATTCATGGAGACAACGCCGACCATCGCGACGGCTTCGACATGGATCGGGGCCGCGACATCCTGCGGCGAACGCAGGTGACCCATCACCACCTGATCGAGCGGGGCCGGGCGATGGGGCTCGCGATGCCGGAGAGCCCCGACGGGTTCCGTTCGCTGTCGCAGGCTGCGCTGCGGTTGGCGTCGGTGCGGACAGGCCCCACTGCTCAGCATCCGATCGAGGGCGACGGCCGGTGGCCTGCGCTGCGGGCCGGCCTGGCGGCCGCAGGGGCGAGGGCCGACATGTCGGCACCCCGGCGAATGGCGGCCGCCGCGTGGATCATGGCCCTGGCGCTCGTGCCCCGCCCTGTCGTGCCGCGAGTGGCGGCCCTCGGACTCACGAGATAGATCGAAACACGGAGACGACGATGGCGAATTGGCAAGACCTGCTTCGGAGCAGGAGCATGCTCGCAGCGGCCGGCGGGCTCGTCGGCCTGCTCCTGCTCGCCCTCGTGGCGGTGCAGGTCGTGGGCGGCGACGATGGCGACGAGGTGGCGACCGTGACGGCCCCGAGCACCACCGACACCACCGAGCTCGTCGAGAGCGACGCCGATCCGGCCGAGCTGGAGACCTCGGCGGACGGCACGTCCTCGACCACCACGAGCTCCACCAGGTTGACCACGGCGGCCGACATCACCGTGACCACGGTGGAAGCCGATGACGTGGTGCAGGAGAACGCCGATCCGGCACCCGACGAGGACGAGGATGCCGTCGACTCGACCCAGCCCACCGCGCCACCGCCCACCGACGGCGGTTGCGAGGTGGCTCTGGCTGAACTCGGGGGCCAGGTTGGCACCATCGACGCCGGCACGTCGGGCGCATGTGGCCCGTTGGCGGTCACGATCCGTCCGGTGGATGCCACCGACGACCTGGCCGACGTGAACTGGTCGACCGACCTTCGCGTCTGCGAACGGCATCCCTCGGCGTCGGCTGTCTCGGTCACGGTGACCACGGCAGCGGCCGCCGTGTCGTTGGTCGATCCGTTCGTCCGGCCGCCGGCCGAGGCGGACTCCGATCCGGTACAGAGCATTGGGATCGTGTTCCCGAGCGGGTTCGCACCCGACAACGGCGTGCAGCCCCTCGTGGTGTGCCGCACGTCGGGAGCTGAACTGTCGATCGTGCACTGGCCCACCCGCTGAGCGAAGCCACCTCGTCGAGCGGGCTGGACTAGCGACTGTGGGCCATGAGCCGGTGCCGGTGGCGGGCCAGCGCCAGCACATAGCGACCAGGGCTGCCGGGGTCGGCACCCCTGTCGATCCGCCGTCGCATCGTGTGCTGGGCCGCTTCGGCCCACACGTGGGCCTCCACCAGAGGCAGGAAGCGGCGGTCGAGGCCGACGGCGCTTGCCACCAGGGCTAGCGCGTCGCGGGCCTGGTGCCGTGCATCACGGCGGGTGCGTCGATCAGCCAGGAACGGGAACGCGGTGAGCTCGTCGTCCAGCGACCCGCACGCCATCACGATGTGCAGCCAGTAGCGGGTGAGATAGAGCTGGTCGGCCCCGGCGAACGACGTTGGCGCGAACGTTCGCGGTGGGCCGAGCTCCCAGTCGACGAGCACGGGCCCGTCGGCCCCGACCACCACGTTCCACGGCCCGAGATCGTGGTGACGTCCGACGAAGGGCACCGGTACGCCGACCAGCTCGGTGGCCCGCTCGTCCAGGGTGCGGATAAGAGCCTCGACCAGCTCGTGGCGGCCAGTCGCGGCCCCCACGGCGGCCAGCGGGTCGGCGACGAGGCGGCGGTGATGCTCGATGGTCCACGGCTCGAGATTCACCCCGGTGCGGGTTCCGAGCTCGGACAGACAGGCGAGCACGTCGTCGAGTAGCCGGCGCTGGTCGGCCGGATCGTCCTGCTCGTTGAGCACGTCGGTCATCGTCCAGCGCCCGGCGTAGCTCTCGCTCGACGCCCGCAATGAGCCGGTCGTGGTGATCGAGCCCGGCTCCGGCACCGGACCGCGGCCCCCCACCTGGGCCACGAGTGACGTGAGGAGCTCGTGCTCGCGATCCACGTTGGCGTTGTAGCCGGGCCGCGCCGCGACCTTGACCACTCGGCTCGGTTCGGTGGGGCGGGCCGGCGCTCCGGGTGACGGAAGCGGGAGGAGCACCGATCGGCTGCCCTCGTCGAATCCGCTCGTGATCACGATGGCGTCGTCGACGTCGGCCCCCAACATCTCGGCGTCGAGCCCGATCATCGACCGTGGCTCGCCGTGGCTGCGGGTGGCCACGAGCACCACCTCGCCCATGAGGCGGGGGAGGGCCGCCCGGGCCCGGTGGACCAGCCGGCGCCGCCAGCGGTTCCGGCGCGAGATCCGGTGGCGGCCCCCCTCGGGCCCGGTCGACAGGAACCAGTCGAGCCCGCCCGGATGGTCGAGGGGGACGAATCGTCGGGGCTGACGGGCGTCGGGAACAGCGAGGTAGCGCCTGGTCTGGAACCCCTGGCGTCGGAGCTGACGCTGGGCGCGTAGCCCGGCCGAACGCATCGGCACGCCCGGCAGTCGGTCGACGCCGAGCACGCAGAGGGTGCCCGTGGGGTTGAGCAGCGATGCCGCCCGAGGCAGGTCCACCGCCCCGCCGGCTCTGACGATCACCTCGGCGTTGTGGCCGTCGACCGGGTCGGTCACGACACGCTCGGCCCACCCGTCGTCGACCAGCCACTGCCATTGATCGGCCTCGGAGCCGTCGAGGATGCACACGGTGCCGTATCGGGCGTGAGGCAGCAGGGCGCGCCAGTCGGCGCGGTGGCCGACGCCGACCTGGCTCTCGTGGGGTGCGGGGTCGCGCCAGTACGCCTGGGCATCGGCGGCGATCCCGGCGAGCTGGTTGTCGTCGGTCGCCATGCTCGAGGCGTCGCCGGTGCGGGCGATGTGGGTTGCGGCCAGCACCAGGGCTCGGAACCGGTCGAGCCCGCCTTCGCCGGGGCGGGCGGCGACATGGCGGCGCCACCAGCGGGCGACGTTCGCCGCTCCGGCCCGAGGATCGAGCGTTCCGTCGAGCGTGGTGAGGAACGGTACGGCTGCGGGATCGACACCGGTCACCACCAACCCGTCGCCACTGATGCGGGCCACGACATCGATCCACCCCAGACCGTGGAACGCAGGATCGAAGCCGCCGGCCCGGCAGATGCTGGCGGCCCGGGCCACGATCACTGATGCCGGCCCCGAGCCGTCACCCTCAGCTGCCGCCGACCCGACGAGCCGTGCCGCGAACGCATCGGCCGAGGGCCATGCGGCGTCGGCGACGAGTGGGGTGGCCGTCGCCGGCGCAGCGGTACCAGTGGTTGCGCCGCCCTCGATTGACACGTGGAGGGCAACATCGGGGGCCAGATCGAGCATCGCAACCGTTGCGGCGACGTCGGGAACCTCAGGAACATCGGTGGATGTCGTCGCCGGCCAGAACACGAGGTAGCGGGGGAGTTCCGGCGCCGCAAGCAGGTCGTTGGCCCCGTCGCTGGTGGCCACCAACGCGGGGGCTCGGCCGTCGGGTCGGGAGGGGTCGACCACCCACCACGCGCCAGGGGCCAGCCCCGTCGTGGGATCGTGCGCCCCGCTCCTCGTCATGGCGCTCAGCGTAGGGTCGGGGGCGGCCCGTCCGAGCGGAGAGGGCTTCCTTACGGTGTTGGGCGGGTTTGACCAGCGGAACTCTGCTGATGCTGTGGCACCCTTGGACAGCTGTGAGCACTGTTGACGGCCATCGCTGGACAGTCATCACGCCGAACCGGCCTCCGGTGCCGTGGCGGGAACTGTGGGCCCGACGCGAGCTGCTCGGATTCCTGGTCTGGCGCGAGCTGAAGATCCGCTACAAGCAGACCGCGATCGGTGCTGCCTGGGCGATCTTCCAGCCGCTGGTGGCGATGGCGATCTTCTCGGTGATCTTCGGGCGGCTGGTGGGCGTGGAGACCGGCTCGGTTCCCTACGCCACCTTTGCTCTCACCGGGCTGATCCTGTGGATCTTCTTCGCCAACACCGTGGGTCAGGCCTCGAACAGCCTGCTCGACAACGAGCGGATCGTGTCGAAGGTGTACTTTCCTCGGTTGCTGTTGCCTGTTGCCCCGATCCTGGCTGGTCTGCTCGATCTGCTCATCGGCTCGGCTCTGCTGATCGGCGTGGTGATGCTCGACGCCAACCCGTTCACCTGGCGACTGGTGGTCGCCCCGCTGGCCGTGAGCCTCGGCGTGGCCACTGCGGTGGGGGTGGGGCTCGTGCTGTCGGCGTTGAACGTGCACTTCCGCGACGTGAAGTACGTGGTGCCGTTCATGCTCCAGGTATGGATGTTCGCCTCGCCTGTGGTCTATCCGAGCGACACGGTGCCAGACGCGTGGCGGCCCCTCTACGCGATCAACCCGGTGTCGAGCGCGATCGCCATGTTCCGGTGGTCGGTACTCGGGTCGCCGTGGCCACCATGGTCGGCCGTCGGCGTCTCGGTCGCTGTGGCGCTGATCGCGCTCGCTGTCGGGGTGCGGGTGTTCCACCGGGCCGAGGGGACGTTCGCCGATGTCCTCTGACGCCGTGATCACTGCGACGGAGTTGGGCAAGCGCTACCAGCTCGGCGAGCGCCAGCAGTACGGGGCGCTGCGCGACGTGCTGGCTGGTGGGTTCCGCCGACGCTCGACGTCGGGCCGCGAGGAACTCTGGGCCCTGCGCGACGTGTCGTTCACGGTGGGCGATGGGGAAGTACTCGGGATCATCGGGCGCAACGGCGCCGGCAAATCCACGCTGTTGAAGATCCTCTCGCGCATCACGATGCCCACAGTTGGCGAGGTACGGATGCGGGGCCGCATCGGTTCCCTCCTCGAAGTCGGATCGGGCTTCCACCCCGAGCTGACCGGCACCGAGAACGTGTTCCTGAATGGCGCCATCCTCGGGATGTCGCGCCACGAGATCCGGGCCAAGCTCGACGAGATCGTGGCGTTCGCCGAAATGGACGCCTTCATGTCAACGCCGGTCAAGCACTACTCGGTCGGGATGTTCATGCGGCTGGCCTTCGCAGTCGCCGCCCACCTCGACGCCGAGATCCTCGTTGTCGACGAGGTGCTCGCCGTCGGCGACGCCCGCTTCCAGCAGAAGTGCCTGGCGAAGATGGGCGAGGTGGCACGCTCGGGCCGGTCGGTGCTGTTCGTGAGCCACAACCTCGATGCCACGCTCGCTCTCTGCGATCGGGGCATCGTGTTGGAGGCCGGCGAGCTGGTCTACGACGGCGACACCCGCTCCGCAGTCGACACCTACCGGCGCATGGCCGGGGTGACCACCCGCTCGGGCGACCAGCTCGACCTGAGCGGCCTCGATCGGGAAGGCACCGGCGAGGCGCGCTTCGAGTCGGCCCGCATCGACGCCGGTGCGCGGTCCGAACCGGCCCGCCACGGGGCCGACGATTCGGCGGCGGTTCACAGCGGCGACCGGCTCACGATCACGGTCGACATCGATGCCGCCGAGGCCCAGTCCGTCGCCTCGCTCGGCCTCACGGTCGGCACCGAGGGTGGTCTCATGCTGTTGAACCTCGACAGCGCCGATGCGCCCGCGATCGGGCCCATTGCGTTGTCTGCCGGTCGCAACCGGCTCACCCTCACGCTGCCCGAGCTCCACCTCGCCCCGGGTCGATATCGCGTTGGCCTCCGCCTGGCCAACCCGGTCACCACCCGCATTGGCTCGGGTGCGATCGACCTGCTCGATCCTGCCTTCGTGCTCCAGGTCGACGAGGCCCCGCCCTCGGTGCGTGGCGATGGAAGCCCCGAGCCGAGCGGAACGGGCCGCGGCACAGTCGCCACGGCGGCGCCGGTGGTGCACCACGGTGCCGGCAGCCTCGTTGCGGGTGCCATGGTGGTGGAGTGCCACTGACGGTTCTGGCCCACCAGGGCTTCGTCCTGCCGGCCAAGATCGCAGCTCCCCGCCACGTCGACGCCACGGCCCTGTGTATTGGGGCCGGGGCACCCGACCTGGCCTACGCGCTCGGTCCGTGGCTGAACGCGGAGAGCCACACGGTGGTTGGGCTCGTGGTGTGGGCGGTGCCATTCACGTTGATCGCCAGCCTGGTGATGCGGCGGTGGGCGGCATCAGGCATCTTCGCCGTGGTGCCCGACCTCGGGCCGTTCCGGCTGCGCTCGTACCGGGTGCTTGCCACCCGACGACCGGCTGCCTTGGTGACGCTCACCTCAGCCGTGGCCGGCGCAGGGAGTCATGTGGTGATCGACGGGTTCACCCACCGGGGGCGATGGGGGGCGGACTGGCTCGGGTTGAACGAGCCGATTCTCACCGATCCGATCCGGGGTGAAGCCCTCAGCGGCGCCGAGATCGCCCAGGATCTCGGCCACGTGGTGGGCGCCGTGATCTTCACCATCACGTTGTTCGTGATCGGCGTCACCGGCCGTCTCTGTGATTGGTACGGGGAGGATGCGGTGGCCGAGGCCCGCGCCGTTGTGGCCACTGCGCGCCAGCGTGCGGTCTTCGGGCTCATCGTGGCCGTACCGGTGCTGACCACCATCGGTGTTGTCGGTGAACTCCGCTCGTCCACCATCTTCATCTCGATGCTCGTCGGGGCCCCGGCGATTCTGGTGGCTGGGGCTGTGGTCGGTCGGTGGCTCGACCGGACCGTCGAGGGTCGGTTCAGCGACCGACCGCTGTCACCCCTGAGCTGACGAGCCGCTCCAGTTCGTCGGCCACCTCGCGCACGTCGTCGGCAGCATGGCGGTTCAGCTCCACCTCCGCTGTCGTGCTCTCGGCCCTGGACTGAACCTCATCGATCACGGCGTCCACCTCTTGCGCCGCCCCCACCGCAGCGTTGATCTGGGTGGTGATGCTGGACGTCGCGAGATGCTGGGCTTCGACGGCGGAGGTGATGGCCCCCTGGATCTCGTTGATCTGCCCGATGATGCCGGTGATGGCCCCGATCGCGGCGGCCGACTCCTCGGTGTCGGCCTGGATCGCTCCCACGTGTTCGGCCACCTGATCGGTGGCCATCGCGGTCTGGCGGGCCAGATCCTTCACCTCGTTGGCCACCACGGCGAAGCCCTTGCCCGACTCTCCGGCCCGAGCGGCCTCGATCGTGGCGTTGAGCGCGAGCAGATTGGTCTGCTTGGCGATCGTGGTGATCACGTTGAGCACCTCACCGATCCGCTCGGATGACACCCCGAGCTTCGACACCGACTCGGTGGTGAGAGCGGCCTGATCGGCGGCTCGGTCGGCCACGTCGGCCGCACGGGCGGCCTCGGCAACGATCCGATTCGTCGACTCCGTGTAGCCGGTCGCGGCGTCGAGGACCTGGCCCATGCTCGACGCCACGTCGTGCATCTTCTGCGAGGCGTTGTCGACGGCCGTGCCGGTCTGGGTGGCCGTGTCCTGGAGTTCGGCGGCAACTCCGTCGAATGTGGTGGTGGCGGCCTGGAGTTTCCGCGTGCTCGACCGCACCAGGCGAGCGATGGTCGTTCCCAGATAGAGGGCGACGAGGGCGCCGATCAGCCCGCCGACCACGACAGTGACGGCGATCAGCGTGTTGGATCGAAGTACCCCTTCGCGTACCGACGTGAGCAGGCTCGCCGTCTCGGCCGTGTACTGCTCTTCCGCCAGGGTCTGGATCCACGCCTGGGCGTTCGTGAAAGCGAGTCGGCTGGCCGCAAGGTGCAACTCGGCGTCCACCTCGGCCACCTCGAGCCGGAGGTAGTTGAGGGAGATGTCGCTGCGGGCGAGCAACGCCTCGTCGAGCAGTACCTCGGCCTCGGCTCGCTCGGTCAAGGCCTCGGTCGCCGCGTTCACCTCGTCGAGCCACAGGGCATGGTCGCGGTCGTAGCTGGCCAGGAGTTCGGACTCCCCATCGAGATCGAGCGAGACCGACTCGAAGTTGCGGCGAATCTCGGCGCTGGCCTCGACGTGGGCCCTCACGTCGGAGGTTGCCTGCTCCCGCTGGGCCTCCGTGGCGGCGCTGCCGAGGCGCTCCAGGGCGAGCTGGGCCTCGTGGTCCTCGCGGTCGAGGCGCAGGAGGTTGATCGCCGCCGGCGAGGCCTTCGTCTCCACGACCTCGGCGGCTTCGGCCGCCCACTCGTTCGAGCCCCACACGATCGACCCCTGCACGACCGGGGGAATGGCGAGCACCACGATCATGGCGATGATGCGGGGCCACAGCCCGCCGAGCCGGCTCACGAGTCCGCCAATGGCCGTGGTACCCCGAGGTACACCTGGATCTTGCGGAAGTTGTACGGCAGGAAACGGAGTTCGCATGGCGTGTTGTTGCGCTCCGGGGCAGCCGACGTCGGGCTGAACGTGCCGTTCAGGGTCTGGTCGACGCCGGGCACGAGCGCCGTCGTGACCTGGACCACCTCGCCTGTTTCGGTGAGCCGGAGCTCCGAGATCGAGGTCTGGGCCATGGCCTGGCGGCGCTCGTCGAGGCTCACGGCGCCGTACGGCAGGTCGAGCTCTAGTGTGGCGAGCGCATCCCGGAGGTGGGCGCCGTCGGGCCCGGGCACCCCGTCGACCGCGGTCAGCGCCTCGACGAGTGCAGTGGTGGCCACGTAGTAGGAGTAGCCGAAGAGGAACCCGAGTGCCGTCGAGGGTGGCGCGGCCTCACCGCCCGCGAGGCCGGCCGGCAGCGTGTCCCATGTGTTGTCGGCCAGCGCCCGGTAGGAGGTGATCTCGGGGGTGGTCACATCGGCGGGGAGCGAGGCACTCCCACCGATCCGCACGCCGTTCGCCGCCTCGGGCCCGACCACTCCGGCGATCGCCGGGCTGAAGAAGAGATTGCCGGCATGCTGGGTGCCGACGAAGGCGCCCTTCTGGCGGACGAACTCCTCCAGCGCCGGCAGGGTGCCAGTGCCGCCGATGGCCCAGAAGTATCCGTCCACCTCCTCGGGGTCCGGGAGCTGGGCGATGTAGGGCTTGTAGTCCTCGGTGCCGAGCGCCGGGAACACACTCTGGGTCACCCGGCCGCCGGAGCCGCAGAAGTCTGCGGCGAAGCCGGCGGTGGAGGTCCAGCCGAAGCCGTAGTCGTCGCCAATCACGGCCACCCGCCGCCAACCCAGGTTCTCGTACACCTCGTGGCCGAGGCCAGCGTTCCACTGCGCCCCGTCGGCCACGAAACGGAAGAAGTTCGGGGCGTCGACCTTCAGCGTGGCGTCCTGGGCCCCGGCCGAGCCGTTGATGAACGTGACGGCCGGGTGATCGAGGGCGAACAGGGCAGTGGCCACACCCTCGTCGCCCGAGAGCGGGCCGATCACCACATTGGCCCCCTTCTCGTGGACGAGTTCCTGCAGAATCGCCAGGATCCGAGCGCTGCTGTCGTTGCCGCAGCCAATCCCCACCACCTCGATCGGGATGCCGGCCACGGTGGCGCCGGTGATGCCGTCGAGGGCCGACGTTCGCGACCCGAGGGTGGCACCCGCCTGTTCGGCCAGTGCCAGTGCGACCCCGGCCACGACATCCTCATGGAACGCGGCGAACGGCCCTTCGCACTCACCGAGGATGCCGAGACGGATCCCGGGGCCCTCGGTTTCTGCGGTGGGATCCGCGGTGGCCTCAGCGGCGAGCGCGGCGGGAACGCTTTCGGAATCGCCAGGATCGCCAGGATCGGCGGTGTCGCCGTCGTCGATCGGCTGGCCACACGCCATGAGCAGCGCGCCGATCAGCAGCATCCCCGTGATCCGTTTTCCCAGCGTTGATGTTCTCACCCGACCCCCGCTCGACTCGGTCCGTGCCCATCGGCGAACGCAGGGGGAACCTGAGGGGTCGATCAGCGCACGCGGGGGAAGCGCACACTCGCGAGGAATGGCTCGCCGTGAGCGAGGTCGGGATCGGCGAGGTCCGGGTCGACCCGGCCGGGGGACGCGTCGTAGCGGGCATCGTCCCCGGTCCACACGTAGGCGATCGAGCGTCGGGGCGTGGACAGGGTGTTCGGCGGTGCCGCATGGAGGGTGCGGTGGTACCACACCAGGGCGTCACCAGGCTCGAGGTACCACCACACCCGCTCGAAGCGCGCCCGAAGGTCGGCGATCGGTGGCATCGGTGTGCGGTCGGCCGTGATCGGACCGTCGTAGGCGTCGGTGGTGGAGAAGTGCTCCATCACGTAGATCGGCTCGTCACGCCGGTGCGAACCTGCCAAGAACTGCAGCGCTGTCTCCCGGGGGATCACATCGAGCGACACCCACGTGTTCACTGAATGCTGGCCGATCACCCGCTGATAGCTGGCGTCCTCGTGCCACCGTGTGGCCGCCCCACCGTGGCCGTCCTTCACGAACAGGTTGTCGAAGTAGCGGTTGAGCGCGCGGGAGCCCATCAGCTGGGCGGCCAGGTCGGCGACCGGGCCGTTGTCACGAACCCGGCGGAACGCGTCGACCCGGTCGCTCACGTCGATGTCGTAGAAGAACGACGGGCCGGCACCGTCACCACCCACCCGGTAGCTGCGGGGTGACGCGACGGCCTCAGCGTCGGTACACCCGGCCCGGAGCTCCTCCACCTGATCGACCGAGAGCACGTTGCGCAGGCACACCACCCCGTCGGCGGTGAAGGCCTCGACGGCATCGGCGCCGAGTTGGCCTGACGCCGCGTCGAACGATGCACGAGGCTCGACCGTCTCGGCCGGCACGTCGACGTCGTAGGCGGCGCTCATCGCTTCGGGCGGCTCAGACGGTCGGCCATGTCCCGCGGCCGGCCATAGGGGGACGAGCGTTCGTGAGCCAGGGCGGCGGCGCGGTCCATGTCGCGCCCGTCGGTGAGCAACGCCTTGTCGATGCGGCTCGTGTCCCACGAGTTGGCGACGATCTCGGCCGCCAGTGCGGTCGACGTTGCATCGAGGTCGCTCGCGGGTACGGCAGTGTTCACCAGGCCGATCTCGGCCGCCTCCGCCCCCGAGATCCGTCGCGCCGTGTACATGAGTTCCTTCGCCTTGGCCCGGCCCACCCGTTCGGGCAGACGCACAGTCATGCCCCACACGGCGACCAGACCCCACTGGCCGTGGGTGTCGCCGAGGCGAGCGTCGTCGGCTGCCACCAGTAGGTCACAGCCGAGGGCCAGTTCGAGCCCGCCCGTGTAGCAATGGCCCTGGATGCGAGCAATGGTGGGCATCGGCAGTGCTTCGAGCGCGTCGATCGTCTCGGCCTGGAAGTGGCGGGTGGGTGGCGTCGGCGCGTCTGGGTCGGAGATCCCATCGAGGTCGTTGCCGGCGCAGAAGGCACGCCCGGCGCCACCGAGAATCACGCAGCCAACCGATTCATCGTCGGCCAGGGCGTCGATGTGGGCCCGCAGCTCCATGAACGAGCCGACCGTGAGGGCGTTCAGCTTCTCGGGTCGATTCAGGGTGAGGGTGCACACCCCGTCGTGGTCGTGACGGAGTACGAGATCGTCGGCCATGGGAGTGAGTCTGTCATCCGGAGTGGGCAGGCACCCAGCTACGCCGCTGGGTCACACGTCGTCGCACGTCGTCACACGTCGGCGTAGCGTTCGATCACCTCGGTCCAGCGGGCACAGTCGTCCGGAGTGGCGATGGCGGCGCCCAGTCCGGCCACGCCCGAGACAGGCACTGCGATCCTGCTCACGCCCCGGGCGGCCATGGCGGGAATGTCGTCGAGGTCGTCCGGGAGTTGGGCGGTGAACTCGATGGCGTCTGGGTCGCGCCCATGCTCTTCGGCCGTGCGGCGCACGATGTCGAACAGCTCGGGGGAGGCGCCGCGGGCGGGGAAGTAGCCGTCGCCGAGACGGCCGGCCCGGCGCGCTGCGATCTTCGTGTCGCCGCCGATGATGATCGGTACCGAGCCCTGGGCGGGTTGGGGGCGGCAGTAGGTCTCGTCGAAGTTCACGAACTCGCCGTGGAACGTTGGCCGCTCCGCGGTCCACAGCTCGCGCATGGCCGCCACGTACTCGTCGGTGCGTGGGCCGCGATCGTCGAACGATGCGCCGATGGCGTCGAACTCCTCGCGCATCCAGCCAACGCCGATGCCGAGCATGATCCGCCCGCCCGAGAGATGGTCGAGCGTTGCCACCTGCTTGGCGGTGATCACCGGGTTGTGCTGGGGCAGGATCAGGATCGCCGTTCCGAACCGCAGGGTGCTGGTCACGCCGGCCATGAACGCCATCCACATCAGCGGATCGGGGAGCGGCATGTCCTCGCTGCCCGCGGCGAGCTTGCCGTCGTCGGAGTAGGGGTATGGCGAGTCGTATGTGGCCGGCATCACCGTGTGCTCAATCGTCCATGCCGACTCGAACCCGGCGGCCTCACCGGCCTGGACCAGTTCGACGGCGTTGGCCGCGTGCACGTACGGGCCGGTGTTGCAGTACCTCAGACCGAACTTCATGACGGAACCTCCCGCCGCCAATCTGCCTATCGGGTGCACCGTCTGGCAAGCTGGACGCCACGGATGCGGCGGGCCGCACGGCACCGTCGCCCGCACCCAGGGGGACAACCGATGACCGAGACCACTGTTGATGTGGCCGCCTCGTCCTATACCGGCGACCGGGCCATCCACGATGCGGACAGCCATCTGATGGAGCCGAATGACTGGCTGGCTCACTACGCCGACTCCGCCACCGCAGCCAAGCTGCGGGATCTCGAACTGAGCGGGGGAGGGGGCAAGGCCACGCACGAACTCGTCGACGACTGCTGGGCGCGCCGCGACGATCCGGAGCGCACGGCTGAACTCGCCGCCGACGTGGTCAACGGCCCGAAGGGGTATTACGCCTACGGGGCCATGGACCGTGAGGAGCGCGTGGCTGCGCTCGATCAGCTCGGGTACCGCAGCCAGCTCGTGTTCTCGACGTTCGCTCCGAGCCAGTTCGCCGACGACGCCGATCTCGACCTCGTGTACGGCGGAGCGTCAGCCCACAACCGAGGCATGATCGACTTCACCGCAACCGACGCGAGGCTCGTGCCGGTCGGCTACGTGCCGTTGCAGGATCCCCAACGGGCCGCCGCCTGTGTTCGGGAGGCGATCGACGCTGGCATCGGTGCGATGTGGGTGCCCCACGGTGTGCCCCAGCGCATCAGCCCGACCCACCCCGACTACAACCCGATGTGGGCGGCGCTCGCCGAGGCCGGCGTGCCGATGGTGCTGCACCTCGGGGCGAACGGCACCAACCAGATGGCGCCCACGTGGCACAACAACGGGCGAGACCCCGGGCATGACTTCATCGGCGGCGGCGAGAACCTCCGGTCGAAGGACTTTCTCAATCTGCACCACGACGCCGAGAACCTCCTGGCCTGCCTGGTGCTCGACGGTGTGTTCGAGCAGTTCGAGGGCCTGCGCTGTGGAGTGATCGAGATCGGGGCGGGCTGGGTTCCCAACCTGCTGGCATCGCTGGATGCATCGATCAGGGCCTTCGGGCGTCACGAGCCCGAGCTGGCCAAGCTCTCGCTGTCTCCATCCGACTACGTTCGGCGCCAGATCAGCTTCACCCCCTGGCACTTCGAGGACGTGGGGTGGCTGATCGCCAATACTGCCCCCGAGCTGTACCTGTACTCCTCCGACTGGCCCCATCCTGAGGGCGGTCGCAATCCACTGGCCGCCTTCGACGCCTCGCTCGATGCCGCTGGGATCGGGCCGGTGGACCAGCGCATGTTCTTCCACGACAACATGGCCCGCCTGCTGGGCGACCGGGTGCGGTCGTGATGGGGTAGGGCCCGCCGCGGTCAGGATCGAGGAGGGCTCGGGCCGGTCAGCCCGGCTGAGGCGGGCTCAGCCCGACGTTGCCTCCAGCTCGGCCACGAGGGCCTCGACCTCGGTGATCGCCACGGTGCCGGGCTCGCGACCGTCGGCCGCCAGCATCGCGGCGATACGGCGGAAGGCCTCGTTCACGGGCGTGGCCACACCGTGGAGGCGGCCCAACAGCACAACCTCACCGTTGAGGTGGTCGGTTTCGATCCGGCCGCTGCCTCTGGCGAGGCTCTGCCACGACGAGCTCCCGCCCCGCGCCTTGTCATCAGCGAGGCGGAACCCGTCGCGCTGGATGCGCTCCTCGTCCCTGGAGGCCACATCGATGCCGGCAGCAGCGAACACCGCCAGCGCCTCGGCGCCGGCTCGACGGGCCAGGTCGCTGCCGAAGGCGTCGCGGCCGCAGGCGGCGTCGAGGGCGTTGCCGGTGTTGAGTCGGAGCTTGGCGTACTTGTACCGCATCACGTCGGCCCGGGCCTGCGACCGGAACCCGGCGCTGGTCAGCGCGGCGGCGATGCGGGCTGCGCCCTCGTCGGTGCCGGTGGGGTAGCGGCCGACGTCGAGCACACCGAGGTGGGGCACGCCGCCGCCGTCGACCACACCCGGTTCGAGGTGCTGCGACGGCAGCTGCACACACATGGCGTACACCCTGCTGAACCGTCTGAGGGCACGCCGCTCGCCCTCCACGCCGTTCTGCGCGCAGACCACGGCGACCGAGGCTGGGGCTCGACGGACGAGGGCGGCCAGGGCCTCCTCGCTGTCCTGCACCTTGACCGCGAGGATCACCACGTCGTCGGACGACCACGCCAGCTCGTCGGGGTGGCGTACCACCGGGATCGGGAGCTGGTGGCGGCCTGACGGGAGGTGCAGAGTGAGGCCCCGCTCTGCCATGGCGTCGTGGTGGGCGCCCCGAGCGACAAGGGCCACATCGTGGCCGGCCAGATGGAGGGCCCCTCCGATCACGCCACCGACGGCTCCGGCCCCATGGATGACAAATCGTCCGCTCACGCGACCAGTGTGCCGATTCACCGCCTAGTCTGGCGTCAACGGCAATCTTGACAGTGGCAAGGGTCACAAGATCAATGCTGGATATCTTGACACTGGACAGTTAGCGTCGTCGGCATGGACACCATCTCTGCCCACCCCGACCCCGACGGCGTCGACACCGGCCTGTTCGGAACCCTGTACCGTCGGTTCACCCTCGTGGTGGGCCTTGTTGCCGTCGCAACCGCGGCCCTCGTGGTGCCGCTGCTGACGATGGCTCCCACCGAGTCGGCATCGACGGAGCCGACCGGCCCTGTCTTCACCGCCCGTGACCGGATCGACGAGCGGTTCGTCTCCTCGGTCCACCCGATCTTCTTCGTCGTCGAGGACGACGAGGGTGACATCCTCCGGGCCGAGCCACTCCGAGAGCTTCTCCGGGTGTCGGACGAGCTCAGAGCTGATCCGGAGATCGCCCCGACGCTGCTCACCTACTTCGACGTGGAGAGTGAGACCGAGGTGGTCGGTCTGGTGACCGTGGCCGATCTCGTCGACGCCCAACTCCCCGGTGGGCTCGCCGAGGCCACCGACGCCGAGGTCAAGGCCGTCGGCGCCGCCCTCGTCGACCAGCTCGGTCAGGACTCCGAAGCCCTGGCCTTCTCGACGGCCTCCACCCAGGCCGCCGATGGCACCTGGACCGTTCCCGCCGTCACGCCGCTCGTGGTGACCGACAATCAGATCCTCGGGTTCGGCAACACCTCGGTGAGCCTCGGCGGTGGCACTGATGTGGAGGAGTACGACCGGGAGGTGCAGGAGGTGCTGCGTGGTGCCGAGGGCCTCTCGGTCTGGGGCATCGCCATCGACGTGAACCTCACCTCGCAGGAGCAGGGCGCCGTCGCCGGCCCCTTCATCGGCTTCACGATCGCCGCCGTGTTGTTGATCGTGGGCCTGACCTTCGGCAGCTACTGGGTGGTGGCCACCGTTGGCAGCCTCCTGATCGCCCTGATCGTGTGGCTCAAGGGCATCACCAACCTGATCGGCTTCGAGGACGACCTCGTGCTGTCGCTCATCGTGCCTGTGGCCATGATCTCGTTCGGCGTCGACTTCGCCTTCCATGCGATCGGTCGCTACCGGGAGGAGCGGGCCGAAGGCCTGCGGCCGGCCCGGGCCTTCCCCGCTGGCCTCACCGCGGTGTCGGGTGCGCTGATCCTCGCCCTCACCTCTGGCATTGCTGCCTTCCTCGCCAACGTGAGCGCCGGCATCGAGTCGATCGTTCAGTTCGGCATCGGCGCCGCCATCGCCCTCGCCGCGGCGTATCTGCTGCTCGGCATCATCTCCCCGATGGTCGTGTCTCGCATCGAGGCCGACATCCCCACCGGCATCGGTGGCCGCGGCGCCTCGGTCGGCCGAGTGATCGCCACCGTCGGCGCCGCCATGATGGTGATGGCCTCGGTGTTGCTGATCGTGTTCGTGGCCCCCGTGGTGGGCGTGATCGTTGCCACCGTGACCGTGCTCGCCATCCTCGTGGTGCCCTACCAGATCCTGCGGAATCGCCACGGCGCCACCGCTGTGGCCCACGCCGACGCCGCTCGGCCCAGTGCTGACAACCGGGGCGAGCGAATCTCCGAGGGCATTGGCGGCGCCATCGCCACCCTCGCCCGAGCCCGCCTCGTGGTGCTCCCGCTCGCCGTGGCGATCAGCGCCGTGGCCGCCGTGTTCGCCCTCCGGGTGGAGACTGCGTTCGACGTGGAGGACTTCTTCTCCTCCGACACCGACTTCGTGGTCGGCCTCAACGAGCTCGACGACCACGTCGGCGACCGCGGCGGCGAGCCCGCCATCATCTACGTGGAAGGCGACCTGTCCGACCCGGAGGCGCTGGCCACCGTGTCGAGTGCGCTCGACGAGGTGCGGGCGCTCGACGTGGGCACCTTGGCCAAGCTCGATGGCGAGGTCGACATCCGGGGCGGCATCTTCGACGTGTTCGACGCGGTGTGGGCATCTCCGGCGGCCCAGGGCATGATCACTGCCACCTCGGGCGTGGAACTCACCGACACCGATGGCAACCGCATCCCCGACACTCGGGAGCAGATCGAAGCCATCGTGGCGGTCGGATCGGAGCGGGGCATCCCGTTCGACGAGCAGCGGCTCGCCCTCACTCCCGACGACGTGCAGACCAGCATCGACCTGGACGGCCTCTCGGCTGATCAGCCGGACGCCGCCACCGTGTTCGAGCTCGGGCTGGTGAACAGCCGGGCCCAGGAGTCGGTGGCCGACGCCCGCACGGTGCTCGATCCCATCACCGAGCAGCTCGGTGACGACCTCGGCGGCACCTTCGTCCAGGTCACCGGCAGCCCGTTCGTCCGCGGCGCCTCTCTCGACGCCACGAGCCGAGCTCTCATCGTGTCGCTCCCGATCGCCCTCGGCATCTGTCTCGCCATTGCGGCGCTCTTCCTCCGGTCGCTCCGCTACGGCCTCGCCGCCATCGTGCCGATCCTGATGGTGGTGGCCTGGCTGTACGGCTTCATGGAGGTGGCGGGCTACTCGATCAACATCGTCACCGCCACGATCGGCGCCGTGTCGATCGGTATCGGCATCGACTTCGCCCTCCACTACATCGCCCGCTACCGCGAGGAGCTCGCCCGCCACGGCAGCCGCAATGTGGCGGTGCGCATCGCGGGCGAAGGCACCGGGGCGGCGCTCGTGGCCTCGGCGGTCAGCTCAGCGGTCGGCTTCGGGATCATGGCGTTCGCTCCCATGCCCCTGTTCGCCGCCTACGGGCTGCTCACCGCCCTCATGATCGCCATGGCCCTGGTTGCAACCCTGGTGGTGCTGCCTGGTCTGCTGGTGCTCATCACCCGCGACGCCGAGCCCGGGGCCGACAGCGTGGATCTCGTTGCCGAGCGTGAGGTGGCTAGCGTCGGGGTGTAGTGCACCCCTCATCACCACTCCGACACCGAGCCGAGCCCAGGCCCGCATGAGCCAGCAGGCAATCCCCTGTGTGCTCATGCGGGCCGGCTCGTCCCGGGGGCCGTTCTTCTTGGCCTCCGACCTGCCGTCCGACCGTGGGGAGCTGTCGGCGTTGCTGCTGCGGGTGATGGGCTCACCCGACGCTCGCCAGATCGACGGCCTCGGCGGCGCCACCACCGTCACGAGCAAGGTGGCAATCGTCTCGCCGTCCGACGTGCCGGGGGTCGACGTCGACTTCCTGTTCGCCCAGGTGGAGATCGAGCGGGCCGACGTCGACTGGGCGCCGACGTGCGGCAACATGCTCGCCGGGGTTGCACCGTTCGCCATCGAACACGGACTGGTGGCTGCCGCCGACGGCGAGACACACGTGGTGGTCCGGGCAGTCAACACCGACACAGTGATCGACGCCGTGGTGCAGACCCCCGGAGGAGCGGTGACGTGGGCCGGACGCCAGGCCATGGCCGGCGTCCCCGGCACCGCAGCACCCATCCAGCTCCTGTTCCGGTCCGTGAGTGGCACCCACACGGGCCGTCTGCTTCCCACGGGCAACGTGGTCGACCTGTTCGACGGGGTGGAGGCCACGTGTGTCGATGCCGTGATGCCCACCGTGCACGTGCGGGCCGTCGAGATGGGCTTCACCGCCACCGAGCCCGCAGCCGAGATCCACGGAGATGTCGCCTTCATGGCTCGGATGGAGCGGATCCGCCGGTTGGCCGGTGAGGCAATGGGCTTCGGCGACGTGAGCCGCAGCGTTGTGCCCAAGTTCGCCATGGTCGCGCCACCGGTCGGATCGGCTCACCTTGCGGCCCGCTACCTCACCCCCTCACAGTGTCATCCCGCCTACGCCCTGTCCGGGTCGATATCGGCGGCATCTGGAGCACTCGTCGATGGGTCGATCGTGGCCGAGGTGGTTCGGCCGGATGCCCGGATGCCCGAACTGGTCGAGATCGAGCACCCCAGTGGCTCCATCGAGGTGGCGTTGCGGGCCGACGTGTCGGTGCAACCGCCCCTGATCACGGCTGGTGGTTCGGTCCGCACGGCTCGCCCGATCATGCGGGGCGAGGTGTTGGTGCCGAGCTGAGCCTGCCCCCGGGTGTATCGGGCGGGCAGCGTTGTGGTGCATCGCCCACAGTGTCGAGCGGGCTGGGCCGATACCGTCGATGCAGTGCTGGGCGTGATCACCGGAAGCGGGCTCTACGAGCTGCCCGGCTTGGGCGACCCTGCCCACGGGGACGTGTCAACGCCCTACGGCGATGCCACCGTCACCCGGGGTACGTGGCACGGCCAGCCGGTGGCCTTCGTGGCGCGCCACGGCAGCGGCCACACCGTTGCGCCCCACGCGATCAACTACCGGGCCAACGTCTGGGCGTTGCAGTCCGTCGGCGTCACCGATGTGCTGGCCACCGCGGTCAGCGGCGGGATCAGCAGCGAGATGGCACCGGGGCGTCTGGTGCTGATCAGCGACGTGATCGACTTTACGGCTGGTCGGGCGTGTACCTTTTTCGATGGTGCTACAGATCCCGGCTTCGGGGCCGGTCGGGGCGTCACCCACACTGACATGACACATCCCTACCATCCCGACCTCCGCGACCTCCTCCGGCGGGCCGCTGCGGCCGCATCGGTCGACGTCATCGACGGTGCCGTGTACTGCACCACCAACGGCCCCCGCTTCGAGACGCCGGCCGAGATCACCATGATGGGCCGTCTCGGTGGTGACCTGGTGGGCATGACCGGATACCCCGAGGTGGCGCTGGCCAATGAGGCCGGCTTGCGCTACGCGTCGGTCGGCATCGTGTCGAACTGGGCCGCCGGCATCGCCGACGCCCCACTGTCGGCCGACGACATCTTCGCCGTGATCTCCGATGCCGGTGATCGCCTCTATCGTCTCTTCGGTTCCGCCGCCGAACTGCACGCAGGATCTTCCGCATGAAACTCGCCATCGACATCATCGCCACCGCTCAGGCCATGAACTCCAGTGGCATCAACTCGGGAACCGCCGGCAACGTATCGGCTCGAACCTCGTCGGGGATGCTGGTCACGCCATCGGGGATGGACTACGAGCAGCTCACCCCCGAAGACATCGTGGCCATGGACTTCGACACGTCCTGGTTCGCGACCAACAATCTCAAGCCGTCGTCGGAGTGGCGGATGCATCTCGACGTGCTCCGGGCCCGGCCCGATCTCAATGCCGTGGTGCACACCCACTCCACCCACGCCACCGCGTTGTCACTGCACGGCCGGGGGCTCGGCCCCTACCACTACATGGTGGCCGCCGCCGGGGGTCATGACATCCGGTGTGCGCCCTATGCCACGTTCGGGAGCCAGGAGCTGTCGGATGCTGCGGTCACGGCCCTCGAAGGGCGACGGGCGTGCCTGCTGGCCCACCACGGTGTGTTGGCCGCCGGCCCCGATCTCGCATCGGCGTTGTCGCTCGCAATCCAGGTCGAAGAACTGGCCCATCAGTACCTCGCCTCGCTTGCCCTGGGGGAGCCCCCACAGCTCACGGTGTCGGAGATGCGCCGGGTGGTGGCCAAGTTCGAGCGGTCGGGCTACGGGTCGGCGCCGCGCCGTCTCAGCCCGGACGACGATCGCGATTCCACGCTGCTCGACCTCGAAGGTCGCGAGCCGATTCTCCATCTCGAGAACTGATCCAGCTGGAACTGGGCCCCATCCCCTGAGCTAGCGTCGACCGACACGACGACGATCGAAGGGGGAGTGGCCATGAAGACTCGTGCTGCAGTCCTGCACGGCATCGGCGAGCGGTGGAGCGTCGAGGAGATCGAGCTCGATCCACCTGGCCCCGGTGAGGTGTTGGTGAAAACGGCCTACGCCGGGCTCTGTCACAGTGACGAACATCTCGTGACCGGCGACATGGTGCCGCCTCAGGAGCTGCTGGATCAGCTCCCGCGCAAGACGATGTTTCCCATCATCGGTGGCCACGAGGGATCAGGCGTTGTCACCGAGGTGGGCCCCAACGTCACCAAGGTGGCAGTCGGCGACCACGTGAGCTGTTCGTTCGTGCCGGCCTGCGGCATCTGCCCCCCGTGCGCCGAAGGGCGCCAGAACCTGTGCGATCTCGGGGCTCGCACCTTCGGTGGGGGCATGATCACCGACGGCACCTATCGCACGCACACCGCGGACGGCACTGTGCTCGGCAAGCTCGCCCAGCTCGGCACGTTCAGTGAGTACATGACGGTGGCCCAGGAGTCGGTGATCAGAGTGGAGCCCGACCTTCCGCTCGACGTGGTCTGCCTGGTGAGCTGTGGCGTGGCCACCGGTTACGGGTCGGCGGTCAACCGCGCCGACATCCGCCCGGGCGACACCGTTGTGGTGGTTGGCTGTGGCGGGATCGGGATGAACGCCGTACAGGGAGCGGCTGCGGCCGGCGCCGTGAACGTCGTGGCTGTCGACCCGATCGAGTTCAAGCGGGAGCAGGCGATGGCCTTCGGCGCCACCCACACCGCCAACTCGGTCCAGGACGCCGTCGACATCGTGCGCGATCTCACCTGGGGTCGCATGGCGCACTCGGTGATCTTGACCCCTGGTGTGCTCACGGGCGATCTCGTCCAGCCGGCCATGGACCTCACAGCCAAGGGCGGCACGGTCGTGGCGACCGCCGTCGCCCCGATGTCGCAACAAGACGTCAAGCTGGACCTGTCGCGCCTCACGCTGTGGCAGAAGGAGCTGCGGGGCACGATCTTCGGCTCGGCCAGTCCGAACCATCGCATCCCAGAGCTGTTGATGATGTACCGCCAGGGGCGGCTCAAGCTCGACGAGCTCATCACCCGTCGCTACTCGCTCGACGAGATCAACGAGGGCTACGACGACATGAACGCCGGCATCAACATCCGGGGTGTGATCGAGTTCGACTGACCTGCGTCGAGCCGTCCGACCGGCGGCTCCCGGGTGCCATCGGGCGGTGGCGGTATGGTCTCGGCCATGCGTCTCGTCGAACCAGACACCCCCGGTGCCATCGCCATCACCGTGTGGGATCTGGTGATGGCCTCACCGCCCGCGACCGAGGTGGATGCCGCGCCCGTGGGTGTCGAGGTGGTCGAGGCCACCGAACCGGCCCCTGATCTCAGCGCCTTCTACTACCGGGCGGTCGGCCGCGACTGGCAATGGGTGGACCGCGAGAGCTGGACCGACGCCCAGTGGCTCGCCTGGGTCGACCGCCCCGAGCACCATCTCCACACCCTGTCGGTGGCCGGCGCACCCGGCGGCTACGTCGAGCTGGAGCAGCAGGACGGTGGCGCGGTCGAGATCGCCTACTTCGGCCTCACCCCCAAGGCTCGGGGTCACGGGCTCGGGCGATGGTTTCTGTCCTACGCCATCGCCATTGCGTGGGCCCTGCCCGGTACGAGTCGACTGTGGCTCCACACGTGCAGCCTCGACGGGCCGGCTGCGCTGCCGAACTATCTCAACCGTGGCTTCGAGGTCAGCCGTGAGTACACGGAGTGGCGCCGGCCGAGTTGACAACTGCTCGAGAGCAATTCGAGCCCAGATCTTGTCACCGGAAAGATAAGGGGGTAGGGTCTGGATCGAACCCTGATCTTTCTAGTGGAAAGATCAGGTGGGACGCGACGAGCGGGAGCAGTGCCATGGCCTACAGACGAGCGATCATCACCCAGTTCGGCGGACCGGAGGTGCTCCGGGTCGTGGAGGAGGCGACGCTCCCCGAGCCGGAGCCAGGCGAGGTCCGCATCCGAGTTCTCGCCGCCGGGGTCGCCTTCACCGACACGATGATCCGCCAAGGGAGCTACCCCGACGTGAAGGAGGAGCCACCGTTCACGCCGGGCTACGACATGGTCGGCGTCGTCGACGCCCTGGGTGACGGTGTCACCACGCTCGCCGTCGGCCAGATGGTCGCCGAACTCACGGTGATCGGCGCCTACTCGGAGTACATCTGCCTCGACGCCGAGCGGCTCGTTCCGGTGCCCGATGGTGTGGATCCAGCCGAGGCCGTGAGCATGATCCTCACCTACGTGACGGCATACCAGATGCTCCATCGCAAGGCGATGATCGAGAATGGTCAGCGGATCCTGGTGCATGGCGCCGTGGGAACGGCACTGCTGCAGCTCGGCGGCCTGCTCGACCTCGAGATGTACGGCACGGCATCGGAGGCCAAGGCCGGTCACGTGGCCGCGCTGGGCGCCACCCGGATCGACTATCGCCACGAGGACTTCGTGGCGAGGATCGACGAGTTGACCGACGATGGGGTTGACGCCGTCTTCGACGGCATCGGGCCTGAGACCTTCCGGCGCTCGTTCCGCACCCTTCGGCCCGGCGGAACGCTCGTCATCTTCGGCACCGCTGCATCCGACCTGTCGAGCATGCGAGCCAAGATCGGCCTGGCCTTCGCCGCGCTGGGTCTACTCGTGCGCCGCTACCTGTCACGGACCCGGACCGTCACCGGATACAGCATCGCTCCTCGACGCCGGGACCACCCCGAGATGTTCCACGAGGACCTGACCGCCCTCTTCAAGCTGGTCGCCTCCCGGAAGATCGTTCCCGTGATCGGGCGGCGGGTGACACTCGACGAAATCGTCGAGGCCCACGAACTCATCGACGCCTTCGCGGTCGAGGGCAAGATCGTGCTCACCTTCGACTGACCCGAGTTCAGCGCAGCGGGCGCCCTACGCTCGGGCCATGCGCGCCATGACCTGGCAAGGCGACAGCCTCCATCTCATCGACCAGACCCAGCTGCCTCACGCCGAGGACATCCTGGCCATCCAGGCCGTCCCCGAGCTGGTGGCTGCGATCATGCGCCTGAGCGTGCGGGGCGCCCCCGCTCTCGGCGTCGCCGGGGCCTACGGCGTGGTGCTGGCCATGGACGCCGACGACCCGACGGTCGAGGCCTCACAGGGCCATTTCGCTGCGGCCGTTCGCACGCTGCGCGACGCCCGGCCAACGGCGGTGAACCTGGCCCGCATGGTCGACCGGGTGGCCTCAGTCGTGGCGCACGGCGTTGACGCCGGGCACCCTCTGGCCGCGATCCGAGCGGCGGCGGTGGCCGAGGCAACGGCGATCCACGACGCCGAGGTGGACGCCTCACGGGCCATGGGGGAGATCGGCGCCGACCTGGTGGCCGACCTTGCTCCCGATCCGGCGGCGGTGCGGGCCATGACGGTGTGCAACACCGGCGGGTTGGCGGCCGTCGAGCGTGGAACCGCCCTTGCGGTGATCCAGACGCTCCACGAGCGCGGCGCCCTCACCGAGGCGCTTGCGGTGGAGACTCGCCCCCTGCTGCAAGGAGGGCGGCTCACCACCTGGGAACTCGGTCGGATGGGCGCTCCCCACCGCCTGTGTGTCGACGGTGCTGGCCCGTTCCTGTTGGCCCGGGGCGCGGCTGATGTGGTGCTGATCGGGGCCGATCGGGTGGCCGCCAACGGCGACACGGCCAACAAGATCGGCAGCTTCTCACTGGCGCTCGGTGCCGCCCACGCCGGCGTGCCCTTCGTCGTCGTCGCCCCGGAGTCGACGCTGGATCCCGACACCCCCGACGGCACCGCCATCCCCATCGAAGATCGTGGGGCGAGCGAGGTGACGGGTGTCGGCGACCACCGGATCGCCCCCGAGGGAACCGACGCCGCCAACCCGGCGTTCGACGTGACGCCGGTGAGCCTCATCACGGCGCTCGTCACCGAGCGCCGTGTCGTCCGCTTCGATCGAGGAGAAACCCTGTGACCGATTCGTCGAGCCAAGCTGCGCCGCTCAACGGCGCCCCCGACACCGTTCGCCTCGTGGCCGACTACGTCGTGCCCGGCGAGGGCAGGGGCCTGGTGATCGCCGGGGGTGCGGTCGACATCGGTGCCGACGGTCGCATCACCGCCGTCGGTCCGGAGGCGGAGCTCGCCGCCTCCGAGCCCGCCCCCAGTCGAACCGAGCGTGTCGGTGGCCTCATCGCCCCTGGTCTGGTGAACGCCCACGCCCACACCCCCATGACGCTGGTGCGCTCGGTCGGCGACGGGCTACCCCTCGATCGCTGGCTCCGCGAGGGGGTGTGGCCTCTTGAAGGGCGCATGAACCCCGACGATGCCCGTGCCGGCATGCTGGCCGGATCGGTGGAGATGCTGCTCGGCGGGGTGACGACGAGCTGCGAGATGTACCTGTTCGAGGGGGCGCTGGCCGATGCGACGCGCGACAGCGGGGCCCGGTTGGTGATGACCCCTGGCGTGATCGCGGCGCTCGCCCCCGATGGTGACGTCGGGCCCCGGATCGACGAGATTGCGATCTACCACCAGTCGAACCACGACCCTGAGGCCCGCCTCCACGTGGGCTTCGCCCCGCACTCGATCTATGACCTCAGCCCTGAGCAGTGCGGTGAGATCGCCGCCCGGGCCCAGAAGGCCGATGCGCTGTTCCACATCCACCTCGAAGAAACCCAGGCCGAACGTGATCTGGTGATCGAGCGCCACGGCGCCTCAGCCACCCAGCTTCTGGCCGATCACGGCGCCCTCGATGGTCAGGTTCTGGCCGCCCACGGCGTGTACCTCGACGCCGGGGATCGGCGCCTCCTGGCCGAGGCGGGGGCGGCGGTGGCCCACTGCCCGCAGTCCAATCTGAAGCTGGGGTCTGGCATCGCCGATGTGCCGACGTTGCTGGCCGATGGTGTCGGCGTCGGTGTCGGAACCGACGGACCCGCCTCGAACGACGATCTCGACATGTGGGAGGAACTGCGCCTCGCAGCGCTTCTCGCTCGCGGCTCTCACCGCGACCCCACGGTGATCGACGCCGCCCTCGCGTTCGAGCTCGCCACCAGGCGAGCGGCGGCGGCCATCGGCCTCGACGATGTCGGCGAGCTCAGGGTGGGGGCCTGGGCCGACGTGATCGCAGTCGATCTCGACCACCCCCGGATGACGCCGCGCCGTGACGACACCCTGCTCACGCAGTTGGTGTTTGCTGGCGCCCCCGAACTCGTTCGTCACGTGTGGGTGGCCGGCGAGCGGGTGGTACGCGACGGGGCGATGGTCGACCTGGATGTCGACGAGGTGCGCAGCGACGCCCAGCAACGCGCTCTTCGGCTGTCGTCGTGAGGTTGACACGGAGCGTTAACAGCGCTCTGAACAGGTAAAACGCTCCGATCTTGGGTGGGTTCACCAGGGGTGCGGTTCCTCGTGTCGGTCCGCCCCGTTACGCTGCGCTCCGCTGACGACCAGTTTTGGAGAGGTTCTATGCGCAAGAGACTGACAATGTTGTTCGCTCTGCTCGCGGTGTTCGCCTTGGTGGCGGCAGCGTGTGGCTCGGATGACACCGAAGATGCCGACAGCGGCAGCGATTCCGAGAGTGCCTCGGCCAGCGAGACCGCTGAAGAGAGCACCGACGACGCCGATGGCGACGACGAGGCGATGGCCGATGACGAGGCCATGGAGGACGACGAGGCGATGGCCGACGGCGGACCCTCGATCGGTCTCGTCTACGACATCGGCGGTCGTGGCGACCAGTCGTTCAACGACTCCGCTGCTGCCGGCCTCGAGCGGTCGGCCGCTGAGCTCGGTGCGACCTTCTCCGAGGCGTCGCCCAACGCGGACGGTTCCGACCGGGCCGAGCTGTTGCAGCTCCAGGCCGACAACAGCGAGATCGTGATCGGCGTTGGCTTCCTGTTCGCCGACTCGGTACGTGAGGTTGCCGCCAACAACCCCGACGTGAACTTCGCCGTGGTGGACGACGCCATGCTCGACTTCGACAACGGCGCCGTGCCGTGGGGCGACAACATCGCCGGTCTGACCTTCGCTGAGGAGCAGGGCTCGTTCCTGGTGGGTGCCGCGGCGGCGCTCAACAGCGAGTCCGGCACCATCGGCTTCGTCGGTGGCGTGTGCTGCTTCGGCCTCATCGAGAAGTTCGAGGCCGGCTACGTGGCTGGCGCCCAGGCCGTGAACCCCGACATCGAGATTGTCACCAACTACATCACCGAGGCACCCGACTTCGACGGCTTCAACGCCCCCGACCGGGCCCGTGAGACCAGCCTCGCCATGTACGAGGCCGGCGCCGATGTGGTGTACCACGCGGCCGGCGGTTCCGGTGCAGGCCTGTTCGAGGCAGCCAAGGAGTACAGCGAGGCCAACGACACCAAGGTGTGGGCCATCGGTGTCGACTCCGACCAGTACCTGACGGTTGACCCTGAGGTGCAGGAGTACGTGCTCACCTCGATGCTCAAGCGAGTGGACAACTCGGTGTTCGAGATCGTCTCGGCCCAGGCCGACGGCAGCTTCGCCGCTGGCAACACCGTGTACGACCTCTCGACCGACGGCGTTGGCTACTCGACCTCGGGCGACTTCCTGAGCGACGACGCCATCGCCCAGCTCGAGGACTTCAAGGCTCAGATCGTGGCCGGCGACATCGTGGTGCCCACGGAGCCGTAAGCCGCTCACTGATCACAACGTCGACTGTTTCGCCTTCGTGAACACGAGGGCGAGCAGTCGCACAGCACTGTTCCAGAGAACGGGGGTGGGGTATCGTCCACTCCCGTTCTCGGGCTTTTCGGCTCCACTCGGGCGGGCATCGGTGAGAACAGGGAAGGAGAGCGGTGGCACCCACGGATTCACCCCCGGCCATCGAACTGCGGGGCATCACCAAACGGTTTCCCGGCGTGGTCGCCAACGACGACGTGAATCTCACGGTGGCGGAGGGCGAGATCCACGCCATCGTCGGTGAGAACGGCGCCGGCAAGTCAACGCTGATGAAGATCCTCTACGGCATGCAACCACCCGATGAGGGGGAGATGCTCGTCAAGGGCGAGCCGGTCCGGTTCAGCTCACCCGGTGACGCAATCGCCCGAGGCATCGGCATGGTGCACCAGCACTTCATGTTGGCCGACAACCTCACCGTGCTGGAGAACATCATCCTCGGTGACGAGCCCCGGCGCCGTTTCGGCCGCATCGACTTCCGCGCCGCTCGCACCCAGCTCGAGGTGCTGAACTCGGCCTATGGCCTCGACGTCGACCCCAACGATCTCGTGGAGACCCTCGAGGTCGGCGAGCGACAGCGGGTGGAGATCATCAAGGTGCTCTATCGCGGAGCGCGGATCCTCATCCTCGACGAGCCAACGGCCGTGCTCGTGCCCCAGGAGGTGGAGGAGCTGTTCCGCAACATGCGTGAACTCAAAGAGGACGGGGCAACGATCCTCTTCATCGACCACAAGCTCGAAGAGGTGCTTGCCATCGCCGACACCATCACGGTGCTCCGCCAGGGCAAGACCGTCGCCACCGTCGATCCCAACACCGTCAGTGCCGGCGACCTCGCCGAGCTGATGGTCGGCTCTGAGCTGCCGAGCCCCGAGACGGCCTCCACCGAAGTGTCCACCACACCGGCATTGCGCCTGGAGGGCGTGACCGTGCTCGATCTCGACGAGCGCCCGGTGGTGGAGGACGTGTCGCTCACGGTGCACGAGGGCGAGATCGTGGGCATCGCCGGCGTTGAGGGCAACGGCCAAGGCGAGCTGGTGGACGCCATCGTGGGGGTTGCAGAGACGGTCACCGGCACCATCGAGCTCGGCAACGAGGACATCGGCACCTGGCCCGTGCGTCGTCGTCGAGACGGCGGGATCGGCTACGTTCCCCAGGACCGTCACCGAGAGGGCCTGCTTCTCACCGCTCCGCTCTGGGAGAACGCAGCGCTCGGACACCAGACCAAGGCGCCCTACGCCCGTGGGCCCTGGATCGACCGCAAGGGTGCTCGGAACCACACCGAAACGATCGTGGACGATTTCGACGTGCGCACCCCGAGCATCGACACGTGCGCCCTTGCGCTCTCCGGTGGCAATCAGCAGAAGTTGATCATCGGCCGCGAGCTGACGGCATCGCCCAAGGTCCTCATCGCCGCCCACCCCACCCGCGGCATCGACGTCGGTGCCCAGGCGGCGGTGTGGGACGACATCCGCCGGGCGCGGGGCGACGGTCTCGCAACGGTGCTGATCTCCGCCGACCTCGATGAACTCATCGGGCTCAGCGATCGGATTGTGGTGATGTTCCGGGGCCGGATCGTGGCCGAGGTGGATCCGGCCGACGTCACCCCTCGTGACCTCGGGGCCTACATGACGGGAGCGGCGCTGTGAATCTGGCAACGCTCGGCCGGCGAGTGGGACTGGCGCTGGCCGCACCGGCCATGGCCACCGCATTCGCGTTCTCACTGGCGGCGCTCGTGCTGATCGTGTCGGGGAGCGACCCACTCGTGGCCTTCGGCGAGATGCTCGAGAACGGCACGAGGCTCGAGACGATGGTCGACACCCTCAATCGCGCCACACCGTTGTTCCTCTCCGGCATTGCAGCGGCGATCGGGTTCCGGATGAACCTGTTCAACATCGGCGTCGAGGGCCAGTACCTCATGGCGGCATTCTTCGCCGCCGCCGCTGGCGGTGCCGTCGACCTCCCTCCGGTGCTCCACGTGGGCCTGATCCTGGTGGTCGCCGTCACGGTTGGCGCCACCTACTCGGGCATCGCAGGTGTGTTGAAGGTCACCAGGGGTGTGAACGAGGTGATCTCCACGATCATGCTCAACGGCATCGCCGTGGCTGGCCTGCTGCCATTCCTCGTGCGGGCCCTCGCCGACGACAGCGGCTCGGCCAACGTGCCCGGCACCACCGAGATCTCTGAGTCGGGGCGCATGCCGAGCCTGAACGGCGTGGTCGAGATCTTCACCCGGGAGATCGGGAAGGGCCGTGAGCTGAGCAGCGTGCTGCTGATTGCGGCGGCGGTGGGTGTGCTCTACCACGTGTTCATCAGCCGCACGAGGTTCGGGTTCGACCTCAGGGCATCTGGCATCAACCCCTTCGCTGCTCGGGTCGGCGGTGTTCCCCCGCAGCGGATGGTGCTCATCGCCATGCTGCTCTCCGGTGCCGCCGCCGGGCTTGTTGGCATGTTCGAAGTGCTGAGCGACAAGTTCAAGTACGACCAGAGCTTTGTCCAGGGTCTGGGCTTCGGCGGTATCGCCGTGGCGCTGCTCGGCCGGAATCATCCGATCGGCATCGCCATCGGCGCCGTCCTGTTCGGCTTCCTCGACGCCTCGTCGGGCGTGTTGCAGGTGAGCGGTTCGGCCTCTCGGGAGATCGTGGTGATCATTCAGGGCGTGATCCTCCTGGCCGCCGTTGTGGCCTACGAGGTGGTGAGTCGCTTCCGGGAGCGTGAGGAAGCTCGAATGGCGGCCCTCGCCCTGCAGGCCACACCCACCACCTCGAACGCCGGAGGTGCCGCATGATGGAGCGCTGGAACGCCTGGCCCAGCTGGGCCCGGTGGATGTCCATCACCGCAGTTGGCGTGTTCATTCTGGCCACCGTGCAGCTGGTGGGGTCCGACACCGAGCAGTTGACGTCGGTGACCACCGCCCAAGCGATGCTGCGCTGGTGTGTGCCGATTCTGTTGGCCGGCCTCGGCGGGTTGTTCGCCGAGCGGGCCGGCGTGGTGAACATCGGCCTCGAGGGGATGATGATCCTCGGCACGTGGTTCGGGGCCTACGGCGCCTTCAACTTCGGCCCGTGGTGGGGGATCGCCTTCGGTCTCTTCGGCGGCGCGCTTGGCGGCCTGATCCATGCGATCGCCACGGTCAGCTTCGGTGTCGACCACATCGTGTCGGGTGTGGCGATCAACATCTTGTTCGGCCCAGGCGGTGCTACCCGCTACCTGTCCGACCAGATCTTCAGCACCTACGAGGGTGGCGCCATCACCCAGTCCCCGCGGGTGGACCGAGTGGGGAGCTTCACGATGCCGTTCCTCGCCGGAGGCAACATCGGGAGTTGGGAGTCCCCGGACTTACTCGGCTGGCTAGACGATCAGGGCTGGTTCTACATCTCCGACATCGCTGGCCTCACCAAGGG
Source organism: Actinomycetota bacterium (assembly GCA_039029735.1). GTDB lineage: Bacteria > Actinomycetota > Acidimicrobiia > Acidimicrobiales > SZUA-35 > CADEDH01. The sequence continues at coordinate 42,694 of JBCCFL010000020.1, forward strand.
GTTGATGGCCCAGATCTCGCTGTTCACCCTGCTGGCGCTGGCCCTCGTCCCGATCTCGGGATGGGTGCTGTGGCGCACCCGGTTCGGGCTGCGCCTCCGCATCGCTGGTGAGGATCCGGTGGCCGGTGAAACGCTCGGCGTCAACATCTACCGGCACAAGTACGCCGGGGTGATCATCAGCGGGGCCCTGGCCGGCCTCGCCGGTGCGTTCATCGTGATCGAGCTCACCGGCATCTACCGGGAAGGACAGACGAACGGCCGCGGCTTCATCGGCCTGGCCGCCCTCATCTTCGGCAACTACCGGCCGGGCGGCATCCTCGCCGGGTCACTGCTGTTCGCCTACCCCGACGGCATCTCGCTCCGTGATCTCGACGGCAGTGCCACCCACGCACTGCTCGCCGTGATCGCCGTGGTGCTCACCGGCGTGTTCATCTTTTCGCTCGTGCGTCAGAAGCGAACTGACGCCGCCATCGCCCTGGCCTTCGCCCTCGGCGCAGCGATCTGGTACGGCGTGACCGACGAGGCGCCGACGTGGCTGCCCAACATCATGCCGTTCGTGTTCGTGCTCCTCGTGCTGGTGTTCAACAGTCAACGGCTCCGCATGCCGAAGGCGTCGGGCATGGTGTACCGCAAGGGCGAGACCTGATGGGTGTGCTGTCGCCGACCCAGCTCGAGAGCTGGGAACGCGACGGCGTGCTCGTGCTGCCAGGGTTCTACTCCGCCGCCGATTGCTCGGCGCTGCAGGCGAGGGCCGCCACGCTCATGGCGTCGGCCACCGAAGCCGACGCCCCCGTGATCTTCTCCTCCGACGACCAGGGCCACGCCCGCGACGAGTACTTCCTCACCTCGGGCGACACCATCCGGTTGTTCCACGAGGCGGCCGACCCGTCGGTGGTCAACAAGATGGGCCACGCCATGCACGACCTCGACGGCGAGTTCAGTGCCTTCAGCCGAACCCCGGCGCTGGCCGGTTTGGCGGCCGATCTCGGGTTCGTCGATCCGAAACTGCTGCAGTCGATGTACATCCTCAAGGCCCCGGAGGTGGGCGGCGAGGTCACCTGGCACACCGACCACACGTTCCTGTGGACCGATCCCGCCTCGGTGGTGGGGTTCTGGGTGGCGCTCGACGAGGCGACCGAGGAGAACGGATGCCTGTGGTGCCTGCCCGGTGGCCACCGCGCCCCGGTACGGAGCCGGTTCCGGCGGGCCCCCGCGGGCGGCACCGTGATGGACGTGTTCGACCCGGATCCATACGACGCCACCCACGCTCGGCCGCTGCCCGCAGCGGTGGGGACGCTGGTGGTTCTACATGGCCGGTTGCCGCACTGGTCGGCGCCGAACACCTCGTCGTCGCCCCGCCACGCCTACACGCTGCACGTGATCGAGGGCCAGGCCACCTATCCGGCCGACAACTGGCTCCAGCGGCCCGACATGCCGCTGCGGGGGTTCGAGGCGAGCTGAATGGCCAAAGAGCGCATCGGCCGGTCGAAGCGCTGAACCTGCGATAGCGTCGACTGCGGTGACCGAACTGCTTGATCTCATCAACGAGGTCGTCGCATACCTGGAAACGCTGTCGTCGACGCCCTGGTACTACCTCGTCATCGGGGCCATCGCCTTTCTCGACTCGGTGTTCCCGGTCGTTCCGAGCGAGACCACGGTGATCCTCGGTGGCATCGCGGCCGGTCAGAACAAGCTGTCCATCTTCCTCGTGATCCTGATCGGTGCCCTTGGCGCCTACGCCGGCGACTCGTTCAGCTACTTCCTGGGCAACCGCACCGGCCCCTACGTGCAGCGATGGATCTTCCGCGGCGAGCAGGGTCAGGCGCGCCTCGAGCGGGCCGGGGAGCAGATCCGGCGCCGGGGCGGGCTGCTCCTGATCACCGCTCGCTTCATCCCCGGTGGCCGCACGGCCCTCACCTTCACGTGCGGGGTGACCCGTCAACCGTTCCTCCAGTGGTTCACCCGTTGGGACCTGCTGGCGGTGTTCGTGTGGGCAAGCTACGCCGGCCTCCTCGGCTTCTTCTTCGGCGAACGCTTCGAGGACGACCACACCCGGGCGTTCTGGTGGGCCTTCGGCACCGCCCTCAGCGTCACTGCGCTGATCGAGGTGGTCCGCTATGTGCGTGGCCGGCTTCGGGGCCAGCCCGACCAGGAGGCCCAGGCCGACGGCAACGCCGAGGCTGATGGCAATGCCCAGGCCCACGACAAGGCCGAGGTCGATGACGACGGTCCACCCGATGGCGATGCGCCGACGGACGATCTCGTCGAGCCCGTTTCCGACGAGGCGAGATCGCCGGAGGACGACTCGGCCGCAGGTGGTGTTGCGAGACGTTGAACGCCTGGCGCGTCGGCCCTGGTGGGTGCGCGCGTGTGGATGACGTTTGGGGTGGAAGTCTGGCAGCGGGTTCGGCCCACGGCTAGGGTGCGCGCACACATTCCAACATGGGTGGAGGTATTCAAATGATTGGAAGCATTATCGGATTGCTCATTATCGGAGCGATCCTCGGGTATCTGGGCCGGCTCGTCCTGCCCGGTGCCCAGGACATCGGCATCATCCGCACCGTGCTCCTCGGTGTCGTTGCCGCCGTGGCCACGGGCATCATCCTGAACCTGGTGATGGACAGCCCTGGCATCTTCAGCACCCTGATCGTCGGCGCCGTCGTTGCCGCTGTGCTCCTCTGGGCCGCCATCCAGACCAAGATCTTGCGCGCCTGACCCCTCCCATCTCCTCCCGGGCCTGCCCAGCTGCGCCCGACCAGACGCGAACGAGGCCCTCGCCCAACGTGGTGGGGGCCTCGGCCGTTTTCTGCCCCGATCGCGGGGATCAGGTCTCGATCGTGATGGCGAACTCGGGGCAGTTGTCGGCCGTGAGCTGGGCCTTCGCCTCGAGGTCCGCTGGCACGTCGCCCTCGATCTTGAGGATGGCGTAGCCCTCGTCGTCCACATCGAAGACCTCGGGGGCCAGTGAGTAACAGCGGTTGTGACCTTCACACAGCGCTCGGTCGTAGTTGATCTTCATGCCTCTGTCTCCTCGCCCTCAGCGTTGGGGTGTTCGGGGGCCGAGTCTATGGTCGGTCGTCCACGCAGAGAAAGCGCTCTGGGCGACGGACCGCTCGGGGCCTGCCTGGTCGTGGCCTCTGCGAATCGGTACCGTCGGGGGTGGTGGACACGGTGGCGGATGGGGCGGAACGGATCAGACGATGGAGCCCGTGGCGATTGATCGTCCCGATCGTGCTGGCGTTCGTGTTCGCCTTGTCCTTCGTCGGGGTGGTTCGCGACCTCTCGACACTCGGGGGGTGGTCGGCCACATTCGACGGTCGAGGCACGTTCACCACCTCGCAGTGTGAGACAACCACCGGTCGCTTCATCACCGAGGTGACGTGTGAGGGCGAGCTACGTCCAGAGCGCACCAACCGCCCGGTCGACTCGGTTCTGCTCGGCACCCGAGGTGGGGTCGGGTCCGACGCGCTCGTGCCCGGTGGCACGGTGGAGGTCTTCTTCGACCGGGCCCTTCCAGAGCGGGCCTACCCCGAGGACGCCTGGACCTCCGAGATCGGCCGGATCATCCTCCGAGTGTTCCCCCTGATGTTCGTGGCCGGCGGCGCGTTCGCCTGGCTGGTCGGGTGGGTCGTCAACCGCAAACTGCCACCCGACGAAGCCGAGAAGCGATCACATCGCTACGCCTACCCTCAGCGCTTCCTGCTCCAGTCCCGCGGACTCACGTGGATGACGTTCGGCGTCCTGTGGTGGCTCGCCGATCGCTGGGTGGTCACGGCGTTGTTGGGCATGTCGAACGTCGGCTGAGCGTCACACCGCCCGTCTGCCCGGCGGTGCTCACTCCTCGGGGGCGTCCTCGGGCTGGTAGTCGTGGGGCCACAGTTGAGTCCGGGGCCGGAACTGGCTCCAGGCGAACCAGAACGCCTGGTGGCCACCGGCATCCGAGCCGTCGGCCCGCACGGCCCTGACCCCGCCGCCGTCGAGCTCCAGTTCGATGTCGTCGACGACCACCCGCTCGCCGGCTTCGAGTAGGTCCCGGGCCACACCGACGTGGAAGGCGACCGGGGTGCCGTCCTCGGTGAACACCCCGAGCACCGGCTCCTGCACGGGGAGACGAGGATCGCGGGGCCCGATCGGGAAGATCGGGCCGTTGTCGTCACGGCCGCCGAGCGGATCCAGCTCGTAGCTGCGGCCGATCCCGCCGTCCTCGGCCACGATCGTGGTGTCGGGGTGGGCCTCCTTCCACTCAGCCCACGTGGTGGTGATCACCGACACCTGGTTGAACGTGACCCCGGCCTCTGCCATCGGCCCGGAGTTGGCGGCCCCGGTGAAGGTGTCGATGAACGACTGGGTGTTGACCTCGTACATCATCTTGTTCGACCGGATCAGGAACCCCGAGGTGCGGAACGTCGGCTGTTCCCACGTCTCGTCGTCGAGTTCGTCGGTGAGGTAGGCCTGGGCCGAGCCACAGAGCGTGCAGTAGGGAATCCCGATGCGGCGCCCACCGAGGGTGTCGTTCACCATCTCGTGCACTTCCATGATGTTCTTGGGGTAGGCCCTTGCCTCGTCGTTGATCACGACGCCGAACACGATGCGCTCGTCGGGGTACCAGTCGCCATCGGCCGCGGGGGTCACCACCGGATCGTCGAGCGCCGGGATGCAGTTGCACGGCCCGTTGTCACCGGGCTCACGGTCGTCGATCAACACCCCACCCCACGACACGTAGCGCCAGTCGATCGTGTTGAAGTCGGTGAAGAGCGGCTCCCACCGGGGATCGACGCGGCTGTAGAAGTCGCGTTTGAAGGTGAAGTACCCGTCGGGAACGGGGATGTCCCATGCGATCAGCGCGTCGATCGTGTCGCCCCAGGCCGTGATCCCGCCGATCTCGATGCCGAGGAGGGCCTCGAGTGCGTTGTTCACCGAGTCGCCGACTGGTGGACCGACCACGAAGCGCTGGAGATCAGCCAACGCCCACGCCACCCGGGCGTCGCCGGTCTCGCCCAGCTCGGCCAACTGAGCTTCGGGGTTGTCGCCGAGCGAGAGCTGAGCCACCACGGCGCCCAGAAGTTCGCCCGTCTCGGGGGGCCATGGCCCGTCGGGATACTCCGGCGGTGGGCCGAAGTCACGCAGCTCACCGGTCTCGATCTCGGATATGTCGACGGTCGGCGTCGGGTTGGCATCCTCGGAGTCACCGGACGTGCTGCTACAGGCCGCCGCGATCAGCGAGAATGTGAACAGGAGGGGGAGCAAGATGCGAAGCATGACCAGCCGATCGTCGATCAAGGGCGCAGTGCCCAGGCGTGTCCGGAGTGTTGCACCGCCATCGAGCAGCTCCCAAGGTGAGCTGGGCCGAGTTTCGCAGAGTTTCACCAGGTTCGGGGGCTGCCGATGCGGGTGATCGTCGTCGGCGCAGGCGCTGGCGGTGCCGTCATGGCTGGCCGCGCCGCCGAGGCCGGCCATGACGTGACGCTCGTGGAGGCGGGCCCGCACGCCCCCGGCCCCCTCGCGCTGCGCCGGGGTGATGCCACCGAGGCCCTGGCGGTGACCGACTGGTTCTGGTCGTCCTCTCGCTTCGCCACCTCGGGCGGGGCGGTCGGCGACTATCGGCTCGGTCGGGGAGTGGGAGGCGGCACCGCGGTCAACACCCTGGCCCTCACGGCGGGTGACTCGGCCGACTACGCCCGCTGGGGTGATCGGCCCGGCATGGCGATGTGGGGTTCGACCACGGTGGCGGCCGCTCTCGCCAGGGTACGGGCCACGTTGGCGCCCGTACCGGTGGCGCCGGGGCCCTTCTCCTCTGCCTTCACCGAGCTGGCCGAGCGGTCGGGCTTCGGCCGAGGTGGCGCCAGCACCGGGCTCGACAGCATCGGTGTGGTGCCGATCTCCGCCCCCGTCGACGGTCGTGGGGCGCGCCGCACGGCCGCCGACGCCTACCTGACGCCTGCGGTGGAGGTGCGGGCCGGGGCGCCGGTCGACCGGATCGTCCTGAGCCGGGGTCGGGCCCGGGGGGTGGATCTGCTCGACGGCACCAGGCTCGATGCCGATGCCGTGGTCGTGGCCGCAGGGGCCGTGCACAGCCCCCGGCTGCTGGCCCGCTCCGGGGCGGGTCTCGCAATGCCACGCCCGGTGGCCGATCACCCCTCTGCGTCGATCACCGTTGGGCTGCGGCCTGGGGGCCAGAGCCGGGTGGATCCCGTCGTCCCGCCGATCGCCACCGTGCTGCGCTGGAGGTCGGACGCCGAGCCGGGGGTGGAGCCGGCATCTGGCCAGCCACCGGAGGGCGGAGCTGACCTGATGGCTCTGGTGATGGACCATGTCGGACCGGGGCGGGCCGGTCGCCGCTATGGGGCGGTGATCGTCATGCTGACCGATCCGAGGTCGACGGGCCGGCTCAGCTCGGCGTCGTTCGACCCCGGATGGCTTCGCCACGGCGACGATCGGCGCCGTCTGGCGGCTGGCATCGCCCGGATGGCCGGCCTCCTCGCCGATCCCGAGCTCGGCGATGTGATCGACGGCGCCTACCTCGATGATCAGGGCACCACGATCGCATCGGTCTGCGACCGGGGGCCGACGGCCCTCGAGCAGTGGGTTGCGGCCACGCCGGGGCCGGTCACCCATGCCACCTCGACCCTGGCCCTCGGCCACGCCCTGAGCCCGGATGGCTCGGTGCCGGGGTGGCCGGGGCTCTCGGTGGCCGACGCCTCGACGCTCCCCACGATTCCCAACGCCAACCCTCAGCTGCCGATCATGGCGGTGGCCGAGACGCTGGCCGAGGTGCGCTGCGCCGAGTGGGGGTAGCGGTGGTCGTTCGACTCATGGGTTCCGGGAACTGTTGCCCGCCCAATAGCGTTCTTCTTCGTGCGGCGCGAACCGTCGCTCATGTGCAACCATGGATGCGCTAACACCCAGGAGGTGCCCCTCAACCATGGCCTATCCCCAAGCCGGCATGACGCCGGTCATCCACGCCGACGAAGAGACGCGCGGCGCGTTCATGATCCGGGTGTACCAGCACCTGGCGCTCGCCGTGGCGGCCTTCATCGCCTTCGAGGCCATTCTGTTCGTCACTGGTATCGCCGAGGCGTTCTACAACTTCCTCGTCGGCACCGGTGGAATCGCCTGGCTGCTGATCCTCGGTGGGTTCATGATCGTGAACGCCATCGCCAGCCGCTCGGCCCACAACCTCGAGAATCCCAACGCCCAGTACGCCGGCCTCTTCCTGTTGGCCGCAGCCGAGGCCGTCATCTTCGCTCCGTTCCTGTACCTGGCGTTCAGCCTGGAGGGCGGCACCACCACGGTGGGGATGGCGGCGGTGATCACTGCGGTCGGCTTCGCTGCACTGAGCGTGGTGGCGCTCACCACGCGCAAGGACCTCTCGTTCCTGCGCCCGATCGTGATGTGGGGCTTCATCATCGCCCTCGGCCTGATCGTGGCCTCGCTGATCTTCGGCTTCCAGCTGGGCATCATCTTCACGGTGGCGATGATCGGCCTGGCCGGCGCGTCGATTCTCTACCAGACGCAGCAGATCGTGCGTGAGTACCCCGCCTGGGCCCACGTTGGCGCTGCGGTGAGTCTGTTCGCCTCGGTGATGCTCCTGTTCTGGTACGTGTTGCGGCTCGTGATGGAGTTGCGCCGCTAGAAGGCGTCACCTGCGTCGGACACCGTGCCGACGCCAGATACTTGAAACGGGCCGTTCTTCGGGGCGGCCCGTTTCCGTTCCGTCAAAGGCCCTGGTCCGGCGCCTGTAGCGCAGGCCGACCCGGTGGTCTAGGCTCACCTGCGTCTTGGGGCCGGGCGGTGCCGAGGCATGGGCTCGGTGGGCTCGAGGCGGCTGCGAGTGGGCGTCGATCCGCATGGATCGGCCGCGCAGAGCATGTGCAGACATCCTCACCTCCGCGACTTCGTCGCGGCCACCGAGTACCAGTGGATCGGTCGAGGAACAGGGGAACATGCGCTCGCAACGGAAGCTCACCGGATTGTCGTGGCTGGCGGTACCCGTCCTGATCGTGCTGCTCGTCAGCGCCGCGCTGCTCGGCAACTGGCTGTCGGACAAGGCCCGCACTGAGGCCATCGAGGCCTCGGGACTGCGGAGCGAGCAGGTGGAGGCCGACGGGCTCGACATCACCCTCACCGGCCTGTCTGATGCCGCCGAGCGTGACGCCGCAGTGGCGGCGGTGGACGAGCTGGATTCCACATGGGACGTGACTGGGGTGTTGGCCGCCGGCCAACGTGACGCCGAGCAGTCCGAGGCTGACGACGGCGGGACCGGCGACGGCGTGGAGGACGCTGACGAAGCCGACCCGGATGACGACGTGTCTGACGACGCGAATGATGATGCGGCCGACGACGAGGCCTCGGCCGACACCAACGACGACGGCGACAGCGCGGGAAGTTCCGGCACTGATGACGCCGGAGATACCGACGAGGCCGGGGCGCTGCCCACACTCGACGTCGGTTTCGATCCCGACGGCACCGTGACCCTCGCAGGTTCGGTGCTCAACGACGCCGACAAGGACGCACTGCTCAGCGCCGCCGCCTCGCAGTTCGGCGGGGACCAGGTGAGAGACGAGCTCGACGTGCTCGCCGATGGCGAGGGCCCTGTGCGTGTCGTGCTCGGGGGCAGCGCCGTGAGCGAGGCCCAAGCCGACGCCTGGCGCACTGCCGGCGCCGAGATCACTGCTGGTCTCGCCGGCGAGATCACCGATGACATCGAGGTCGTGGCGGGCACGGTCGATCAGTCACTGAACGCCCTGGTCGATCTCGATCCGATCGAGTTCGACGAGCGACGGGCAGCCGTGCGGGCATCGTCGTTCGCCACGCTCGACGCGGCGGCGACGCTCATCAACGACAACCCCGACGCCGGTGTGTTCCGGGTCGTCGGCCACACCGACTCCGACGGGCCTGCCGGTGGCAACGAGCGGCTCAGTCTCGCCCGGGCCGAGGCCGTTGTGGCCTACCTCGTGGCCGAGGGTGGCGTGGACCCGGACCGCCTCGACGCCGTCGGCGCCGGGGAGACGGAGTTGTTGATCGAGCCCGAACTCACCTTGGCCGACAAGCAACGCAACCGTCGGATCGAGTGGGAGCTCGTGTCGTGAACCCATCTCGGCTCACGACCTGCACCGGTGGATCGGCGGCGATCTCCACCGCATCGAAAGGAACCATCTGATGCCTTGGTGGCTGTGGACCATTTTCCCGTTCCTGCTGCTCTTCTTCCTGCTCGGGCTGTTGCTCGGGTTGGCGCTGTTGTGGTTCCAGCGTCGGCGTAGCGTTGCCGAGAACGAGCAGCGGCGGCTGGAGGCCGAGGCGGAGTCTGACCGCCTGCGGCTGCGGATCTCGGCCCTGCAGGACGCCGAGGAGCGGGCCGCCGAGATGGAATCGCGCCTCGCCGACGCCGGCTCGTCGGCCGAGGTCGAGGGCGCATCCGATGACGTGGTGGCGCTGCGAGCCCAGCTCGCCGACGCCCAGGCCAAGGCCCGGGTGCTGCCGGAGCTGGAGTCCCAGATGGTCGCGCTCAAGGAGCGGGCGTCGGAGGCGGACCGCCTGGAGGCCGAGTCGGCCATGCTGCGCCGCCGAATTGCCCGGGCCAACGAGCTCGAGAACGAGATCGCCGATCTGCGGCTCTCCGCCTCCCGAACCGAGGAGCTGGAGCGCAACGGCTCGTCGCTGCGAACTGAGGTCACCCAGGCCTTCGCCCAGGTGGATTCCCTCTCGATGGAGGTGGACACGCTCACCGCCGATCTGGCGGCCTGCCGAGCGGCCCGGGCCGAGCTCGACGCGGAACTCGCCGCATTGCGGACCGGAGGCAACGCGGTCGCACCCGAGCCGGCTCCCGAGCCCGTGGCCGCTGCCCGCGTGGCCGACCCTGCCCCTGAGCCGACGGCCACCGACACGCCCGCGTGGCAGGTCGGCACGACCGCACTCGGCACACCGGGAGCCGCCCACGTCGATGATCTGAAGGTGATCAAGGGCATCGGCCCTGTGATGGAGGGGATCCTGAACGGGTTCGGAATCCAGACCTGGGATCAGGTGGCTGCCTTCACCACCAACGACGTGGAGAAGGTGAGTGAGGCGATCGAGACCTTCCCGGGTCGCATCGAGCGCGACAACTGGGTGGGGCAGGCCCAAGGCCTCGTCGCCGGCCGTGATGGGGGCTGAGGCGGGGCCCAGGTGGGCCGCCCGTCCGCGGTCGGCTCAGTCGTAGTCGTAGAAGCCGCGGCCGGTCTTGCGGCCCAGCAGGCCGGCTTCAACCATCCGGGCCAGCAATGGGGGAGGGGCGTAGAGCTGTTCCCGGAACTCCTCGTAGAGAGACTCGGCAACGGCCTTGGTGGTGTCGAGCCCGATGAGGTCGGCCAGCGACAGCGGGCCCATGGGGTGGGCACAACCGGTGACCATGCCCTGGTCGATGTCCTCCTTGGAGGCAAAGCCCGACTCGAACATCCGGATGGCCGACAGGATGTAGGGGATCAGAAGGGCGTTCACGATGAAGCCCGCCCTGTCCTTCGAGTGGATCACGCGCTTACCGAGATGGTCGTGGGCGAATCCCTCGGCTCTGGCCACGGTGGCATCGGAGGTGTGCAGGGAGGTGACCACCTCGACCAGCTGCAACACCGGCACCGGGTTGAAGAAGTGGATCCCGATCACGTTCTCCGGCCGCTTGGTGGCCATCGCCAGCTTCATGATGGGAATCGACGAGGTGTTCGACGCCAGTACCGCGTCGGGATCGGTGGTCACCTCGTCGAGCGTGGCAAACGTCGCCGTCTTGGCCGTCTCGTCCTCGACGATGGCCTCCACCACCAACTGGCGGTCGGCGAGCGTGTCGATCGAGGTTGTGAACTGGAGGCGGTCGAGCGTGGCCGTCATCTCGTCGTTCGACATCTTGTCGGCCCGCACCGCCCGCTTGAGCGAGTTCTCGATCCGGCCGTGTCCTGACTCAGCGGCTGCCTGGTTGGCCTCGACCACCACCACGCTCATGCCCGCCCGGGCGGACACCTCGGCGATGCCCGAGCCCATGAGGCCCGCCCCGACGACGCCCACCCGTTCCAACGCCACACTGTTCGTCATGGTCGATCACCCTAACGGTTAGCCTCGCACGGTGGATTCTGAGGAGTTTCGTGAGGCAGGACACGCGCTCATCGACTGGATCGCCGACTATCGGGCCGGCATCGAGGAGCGGCCTGTCAAGGCGGTGACTCGCCCCGGTGACGTGGCCTCGGCGCTCGCTCCCACCCCTCCGGCCGACCCCGAGGCCCTGGCGGCGCTCCTCGCTGATCTCGACGAGGTGGTGGTGCCGGGCCTCACGATGGTGCAACACCCGATGCACTATGGATGGTTCCCGTCGAATGCCGCCTTGGCGTCAGTCTTGGGTGACATCGCATCGTCGGGGATCGGCGCCCTGGGCCTGAGCTGGGAGAGCGCCCCGGCCCTCACCGAGGTGGAGACGGTGGTCTGCGACTGGCTGCGGGACGCAACGGGGCTCTCCACCGCCTGGTCGGGAACGATCCACGACACGGCGTCGACCGCCTGCCTCGTGGCGCTTCTCGCCGCCCGCGAACGGGCCACGGATCATCTCCAGGTTCGGGGAGGGCTGCAGGACGCATCATCACCGCTCGTGGTCTACACCACGGATCAGGCCCACTCCTCGGTGCGTAAAGCAGCGCTGCTGGCCGGCTTCGGCGCCGATCACATTCGCGTCGTGGCCGCCCACCCCGTGACCCGGGCCATGGACGCCCTCGATCTCAGCGCCACGCTCGACGCCGATGTGGCCGCCGGGCACGTGCCGTGTGCCGTGGTCGCCACGGTCGGCACCACTGGCACGACGGCCATCGATCCGATTGCGGCGGTGGTGGCGGCCGCCGCCCGCCGGGGTGTGTGGGTGCACGTCGACGCCGCGATGGCCGGCACGGCGATGTTGCTGCCCGAGTGCCGCCACCTGTGGGACGGCGTGGAAGGGGCCGACTCGCTGTGCTGGAACCCCCACAAGTGGATGGGCACGATCCTCGACACCTCGCTGTTCTACGTGCGCGACGTGGAGCACCTGGTGCGCGTGATGTCGACCAACCCCGCCTACCTCCAGTCGTCGGTCGACGGTGAGGTGATCCAGTACCGCGACTGGGGGATCCCGCTGGGCCGACGGTTCCGGTCCCTCAAGCTCTGGTTCCACCTCCGCCTCGACGGGCTCGACGCGATCAGGGCCCGTATCCGGCGCGATCTCGACAACGCCAGATGGCTGGCCACCACGGTGGAGGATCACCCCGAGTGGGAGGTGCTTGCGCCGGTACCCCTGCAGACCGTGTGTGTGCGCCACCGTCCGCCGGGCATGGACGACCCCGATGCCCTCGATCGCCACACCCTGGCCTGGCTTGCCCGGATCAACGACTCGGGCGAGGCCTACCTCACCGGCTCGACGCTCGACAACCGCTGGATGGTCCGGGTGTCGGTGGGGGTCGAGCCGACTGAACGTCACCACGTCGAGCGCCTGTGGGCCCTCATGCAACAGGCCGCGGCCGACGCCGCCACCGAGATCGGAGCCCCGTCATGACCGAATCGTCGCATCCCATCGACTCGTCGCATCCGAGTGGGGGCCGTCCCCCGATCCGCATGATCGGCACCGATCTCGACGGCACGCTCTTGGCCACCGACGGCACGATCTCGGCCCGCACGGTGGCCTCGGTGCGCGCCGCGGTCGAGGCTGGCGTCGAGGTGGTGCCCACCACCGGGCGGCCCAAGATCGTGGCCGCCGACGTGCTCGCCGCCCTGCCGTTCCTGCGCTGGTGGATCTTCGCCAACGGCTCGGTCACGTGGGACAACCACACCGGCGAGGTGGTGAGGGGCTTCTTCATGGAGCCCGACACCGCACGGGGCATCATCGATCTCGTGCGAGCTGAGCTTCCCGGCGTCGGTCTCGCACTCGAGTTCCCCGACGAGGCCATCCACGAGGCCGGCTTCGAGGAGATCGTGCCCGGCGCCGATCTTCCCGATCCCGTGGTCGACGTTCGCGAGCACGTGCACGAACCGGTGCAGAAGGTGCTGGTGTTCGACCGGAATCGGACCGTGGATGAGTTGTTCGCCGCCGTGACGAACGCCGTCGGGGAGTCAGCCGTGCCGAGCTACTCGGGCCTCGCCTTCATCGAGCTGGCCGCGGCCGCCGTGACCAAAGCGAGCGGCCTCGCCGACATGGCTGCCGACCTGGGGATCGACGTGTCGGAGGTGGCGGTGGTCGGCGACAACCACAACGATCTCCCGATGTTCGACTGGGCCGGCCGGTCGTTTGCGATGGCGAACGCCACCGACGATGCCCTGGCGGCGGCCGACGAGGTGATCGGGTACAACGACGACGATGCCGCCGCTGAGCTCTTCGATGGCCTCGTTGCCGAGTACAGGGCCGCCACCAACGGGCGCGGCTGAGAACCTCACGACCAGAAGCGGAACTGGTCCCAGCCGGCCTGCGCCTGGTCTCGTGGTACGTCGAAGGCGTCGAGGAACGTGCCGACGAGGCTCCAGAAGGCATCGCGCACTGGGGCCACCTGAAACAGCAGCAGGAACAGGATCAGGAGCCCGAAGCGGCTGATCGGGGCGAGGAGCTGACGAACCCCGTGGGGCAGGTGCGGCTCGATGGCGCCGTATCCGTCGAGCCCGGGCACCGGCAACATATTCAGCACGAAGGCCAGGATCTGCAAGAAGGCCAGGAAGGCGAGGCCCTGGGTGAGTACCGGCTGGCTCACCGGGTCGACGAGGCCCCGGTTGAGCGGCACGAGGCACACCACGGCCGCGGCCAGGTTGGTGGCTGGACCGGCCAGCGACATCGCCGTGACCGTCCAGCGCGATCGCAAGGCGTTGCGGTTGATCCACACGGCGCCGCCCGGCAGACCGATGCCGCCGATGATCAAGAAGAACAGCGGCAGTGCGATCGACGTGAGCGGATCGGCATAAAGCCGGGGATCGAGGGAGAGGTAGCCCTTCGACGGGATCGAGGTGTCGCCGCCCTTCCAGGCCACGAAGGCGTGGGCGAACTCGTGGAAGATCAGCGAGAGCACCCAGGCCGCCAGCACGAACACGAAAACGGCCACGCCACTCGGCACGAGCGTGGTGGTGGTCAGCCATCCGCCGACGGCGGTGGCGGCCACGACCACCCAGAACAACGGTGCCGGTCGGATGGCGCCGGCGTCGGTCACGGGGCGTGTCTGCACGGTGCCAACCTAGCGGGGGAGCGATTCCACCCAGAATTCCCTGGTGCCGGAGATCATCGCCCGTGTTACTCGCCGGTTCGACACTATGTTGCAATATCTTTACGGATGGGTCAGAATGCTTCTGCGTAGTACGGAAACCATCGTCACGAAAACATCACGATGGACAAGTACCGCCATGTTCGTTACGATTTCAGTACCTACCGCTGTCAGGCATGGGCAGGTTTGCCTGAACCGCGGTCAAACGGCGGAGTTGAATGCAAATGGACTACGGAGCGCTTGCTATCGGTGTGGCCATCGGGATCCTCATGGGATGCCTGTTTCTCTGGCTCCTCGATCGACGTCACCAGAAGACGATCCGCAAGCTCGTGGAGAGCCGCAAGAAGATAGAGCGGCAGCGCACCCAGGCGGTGAACGATCTGTTCGCCTACCGCTCGGGTGAGAAGTCCGACGCCCGCATGGGCGAGCGGCGGCCCCCGAGTTCGATTCCGTCCGAGAACGAACTCATGCAGCAGAACGCTGAGTTGCAGCAGGAGATCTCAAGCCTGCGAACCCTGATCGCCCGGGCCGACGGTGCCCTCACCGCCGCCCGCCGCAAGCGCGACGAGCACGAGGCCGAGATCGCCCGTCTGCGTACGCTCCTCGAGTCGTCCGGCTCGGCCGATGTCATCGACATCCGGCGTCAGGAAGCGGCTCGTATGGCCGGCAGTCGCCAAGGCAGCAACCTCGCCCTCTGAGCGCTGACCAGCGTTGAACACTGGCGCAGGGCCCTTGTTCGGCGCGATGATGAGCCGCTATGTCCCACACGGTTGCGGTACTGAATCAAAAGGGTGGCGTTGGCAAGACCACGGTCACCCTCGGATTGGCTTCTGCCGCCTGGGCGGCTGACGCCAAGGTTCTCGTCGTCGATCTCGACGCGCAGGCGAACGCCACCTACGCCCTCGGCGTCGATCCGTCGTTCGGAAATCTGGGTGTCGGCGATGCCATGGCATCGGGCGCCGCCGGCGCGGCGGCCAACATGATCGTCGAGTCGGGCTGGGGGCCCAGCGTGAGCGTGCTGCCTGGCGGCGGTGATCTCACCGAACGTGAGGCCGACCCTCGCAACGCCGCTGGCCGCCGTCGGCTGGCGAAGGCGCTCAGTGGCGTCACCAAGGGCTACGACCTGGTGCTGATCGACTGTGCCCCGTCTCTCGGGCTCAACACGACGAACGGGTTGGCCGCAGCGGACGGCGCGATTGTGGTCGTCGAGCCGTCGGTGTTCGGGCTTCGAGGGGTGAGCCCCGTGCTCGACCTCATCGAGGAGGTCTGGGCCAACGACAACAAGGATCTCGACCTCAGCGGCGTGATCTTGAACCGGGTGCCCCCGGTGTCGAACGCCGCCCAGGACCGGATCAGCGAGCTCAAGAAGATGGTTGGCTCGAAGGGCGTGTGGACGCCCCACATTCCGCTGCGGGTGCTTGTCAACCAGGCACACCACGAGCGCTCACCGATCCACTCCTTCGGCGCCAAGGGGGCCGAGCTGGCCTCGATCTTCGACTCGCTCTATCGGCGAGTCATGAAGTCGGCCTCGAACTGATCAGCCAGATGCGGCACCTGGATCTCGTGCCGCAACCGGTCGTCGCTCCGCCATCCTGGTGGCCATGCGCGTAGTCATCGTCGGTGCTGGTGAGGTCGGTTGGTACCTCGCTCAGAGGCTCCGGGCCGAAGGCATCGACATCGTCGTGATCGAGATCGACTCCGGTCGAGCTGAGGCTCTCGCCTCCGAACTCGACGTCCAGGTGCTGACAGGCTCGGGATCGAGCCCAT
This sequence comes from Actinomycetota bacterium, assembly GCA_039029735.1. Lineage (GTDB taxonomy): Bacteria > Actinomycetota > Acidimicrobiia > Acidimicrobiales > SZUA-35 > CADEDH01. The sequence goes on from JBCCFL010000020.1 coordinate 58,677, forward strand.
CGGATCTCGACGCCGCCGGTGTGGCGCGCGCCGACATCCTGGCCGCGGTCACCCAGAACGACGAGGTGAACCTCGTCTCGTCGCTGCTGGCCAAGGAGTTGGGCGCCCAGAGCACGATCGTGAGGCTCCAGAACCCTGAGCTGCGGGGCGATCGGGGCGCACTCATGCGAGAAACGGTCGGCGCCGATGTGGTGATCGACCCCGACGCCGACACCGCTGACGAGATCTATGAACTCGTCCATGTGACCGGCGCCGATGAGATCTACCCGATGGCCAACGGTGAACTCGCCGTGATCGGTGCCTTCATCGCCGAGGAGTCTCCTCTCGCCAACCGGTACCTGGCCGAGATCGGCGCGTCGATGGAGCCGAACTGGAACTTCCTGTTCGGCGCCGTCACCCGCGACAACGAGACGGTGCTGCCCCGCGGCGACCAGCAGCTTCTGCCTGGCGATCACGTGCGCGTGATCTCGAAGGCGTCGGCCCGGGCCGAGCTGCTCGATCTGCTCGGTGTGGCCGGCACCAACGCCCGGCGGGTGATGGTGCTCGGCGGGGGAGCGGTGGGCAGTCGGGTGGCCGAGCGCCTTCAGGACGAGGGCGCCGAAGTGGTGCTGATCGAACGCGACGCCGATCGGGCGGCGGCGTTGTCACGGCGCCTCAAGCGCGTGGTCGTGATCCAGGGCGACGCGACCGACACCGAGCTCCTGCTCGAAGAGGCTGTCGGCCAGATGGACGCGGTGATCGCCGTGACCGGAGAGGACGGCTCCAACGCACTGGCCTGTGCCTTCGCCATCTCCGAGGGCGCGGCCTACACGGTGGTGGTGCTGCACAGCCTCGCCCTGTTGCCGCTGGTGCGCCGCTTCGGCGTGGACGCTGCGCTGAGCCCCCGAACGGCTTCGGCGAACGCGGTGCTGCGCCGTGTCCGTGGCAACGCGGCGGCAGTGAACACCTTCCTCGAGAGTGACTCCGAGGTTGACGAGATCGAGATCCTGCCCGGCAGCAAGGCCGATGGTGCCGTGGTGGCCGACCTCCACCTGCCGCACAACATCTTGATCGGCGCCGTGATCCGCCACAACGCGCCAACCGAGATCGTTCGCGGCTACACACAGTTGAAGGCCGGCGATCACATCGTGGTGTTCGGGCGGCCGCAGGCGATCTCGGCCGCCAAGCCGATCTTCACGGGATGACCACGCCCGCCACCACCCCGTCCACCGCCACGGTGGGGGAGGCAGGGCGGCGGATCCGCCGATCGAACCCGCCGTCAATCCGCAAGGTCAAGAAGCGCCGCCGCCAGCACCTGCTGTTCCACATCGTGGGGCTTGCCCTCGCCATGTGCGGGGCCGGCATCTTGACCTCGGCCGTGGTCGAGATGATCGACGGTGGTCCCGACGTCGTGGAGCTGTTCGCCACGGGCTTCGTGACGTTCGGCCTCGGCCTGTTCGGCTGGCGCTTCACGAAGGTGCCCGAACGGATTGCGTCGCTCGACGTGTTCGCCACCGTGGCCATGACCTGGGTGTTCATCGCTGCTGCCGGTGCCGTGCCGTACCTGATCACCGGCACGCTCACCAGCATCGACGACGCCTTGTTCGAGTCGGTGTCGGGGTTCACCACCACCGGTGCAACGGTGCTTCGGCCGATCGAGGACGCATCAGCGGGTGTGTTGTTCTGGCGATCGATCACCCAGTGGCTCGGCGGGATGGGCGTCATCGTGCTCGTGGTGGCCGTATTGCCCACCATGGGCAGCGGCGGGATGGACCTGCTGGAGGCCGAGGCCCCGGGGCCAACCGGAGAGCGCCTCACGCCCCGCGTCGCCGAGACCGCCCGGCGCCTGTGGGGGCTCTACATCGGGTTCACCGTGGTGCTCGTCGGCGCCTACCTCGCCGCCGGGATGAGCCCCTACGACGCCGTGGCCCACAGCTTCACCACCGTGTCCAGCGGTGGGTTCTCGCCGTACAACGCGTCGATCGCCGAGTTCGAATCGGCGGCCATCGAGTGGATCGCCATCGCCGCCATGTTCGTGGCCGGCACGAGCTTCACCTTGCTGTTCCGCCTCGTGCGAGGTCGACCCGGACCGCTGCTGTCGTCGATCGAGTTCCGCATCTACGTGGTGATCGTGGTGGTGGCCACGTTGGTGGTGTTCGTGGCCGGCGACGGCCCCACCCGCGACATCGACGGCTTCCGCCAGTCGGCGTTCGTGGTGATGGCCATCGTGACCACCACCGGCTACGGGCTCGCCGACTACACCCAGTGGAGCCAGGCCGCCCAGGCCGTGATCCTCGTGCTGATTCCGCTGGGGGCCATGGCGGGCTCGACTGCCGGCGGTGTGAAGATGATCCGCGTGCTGGCCATCGCCAGCTTCGCTCACCGCGAGACGATGCGGCAGCTCCATCCTCGCCTGGTGCGCCCGGTGCGCATCGGCAATCTGGTGCTCGACGATCGGGTGGCCAACAAGGTGGTTGGCTTCTTCGTGCTGGCCCTGGCGGCCTTCGGGGGCTCCGGGATCCTGATCGCCCTCACCGGTGCCGACCTGATCACTGCGTTCTCCGCCGCTGCGACGCTGTTCGGCAACGTGGGCCCGGGCCTGGGCGACGTTGGGCCAACCGAAGACTTCCGCAACCTGGCCCGGCCCGCCCGGTGGGTTGGTATCGGGGCGATGCTGCTCGGCCGGCTGGAGATCTACCCGATCCTCCTCGCCCTCATGGCGCTCCCGCTCGGGCCCGTCAAACGCCTCTGGCGGCGGGTCATCGGCGTGCTCGGCTGATTCGCAACGACCGGAACCGCGGTGCGGGGGCAGGGTCATCTCGGCGCGAGCCGTGGTCAGGCACTACCGTCGGCGCCGTGAAGCAGAACGGACTGAAGAAGACGTGGGCGGAGGGCGGATCGGCGCTCGGTATGTGGCTGGGGACGGGCAGCACCAGTGCGGCCGAGACGATCAGCGACCTGTCGTTCGACTACATCAACCTCGACCTGCAGCACGGCATCATCGACTACTCCGACACGGTGCCCCTGCTCCAGGCCATGCAGACGACCAGCGCCACCCTCACGGCCCGCGTTCCGTGGAACGAGCCCGGCATCATCGGCAAGGTGCTCGACGCCGGTGTGCAGGGTGTGATCATTCCGATGGTCAACACCCCGGCGCAGGCCGAGGCGGCCACGGCGGCCTGCCGGTATGCGCCCCGCGGAAGCCGAAGCTTCGGCCCGATCCGGGCCGCCCGCTCGCTCGGCCCCGGCTACTACCCGGCAGTCAACGACGAGATCCTCTGCATCCCGATGATCGAGACAGTGGAAGCGCTCTCGAACCTCGATGCCATCCTCGACGTGGGCGGCATCGATGCCGTGTACATCGGGCCCGCCGACCTCAGCATCACGCTGGGGCTCCCGCCGGGGGCGAACAATCCGGAGGCATCGTTCCAGGATGCGTTGGCCCAGGTGGTGGAGGCCTGCACGGCCCGGGGGATCATCGCCGGCATCCACTCAACGCCTGAGTGGGCGCCCACCCGCCTCGAACAGGGGTTCCGGATGGTCACGGTCACCTCTGAGCTCCAGTCGCTGGCCGAGGGGGCCAACGCCGCCCTCGACGCCGTGCGCAATGCCGACGGATCCGCCGCCGGCGGCGGCTCGATGTACTGACGTCAGAGGCACTGAGTTCAGCGGCAGTGAGTTCAGCGGCACCGAGTTCAGAGGCACTGAGTTCAGAGCTGTTGATCTCAGGCGGTGGCGGGATTGGGGATCGCCCAGTCGATCGGGGGGCGACCGGCCGCCTCCAGCGCCTCGTTCGCTCGCGAGAATGGCTTGGAGCCGAAGAACCCACGGTGAGCCGACAGCGGCGACGGATGAGCCGACTCGATGATGTGGTGGCGCCCGGTGTCGATCAGTTTCGTCTTCTGCCGGGCGTAGGAGCCCCAGAGGATGAAGACGACCGGTTCGGCCTTGGCGCTCACGGTGCGAATCACCTCGTCGGTGAAGGTCTCCCAGCCCTGCTTCTGGTGTGAGCCCGCTTGATGAGCCCGCACGGTCAGCGTCGCGTTCAACAGCAGCACGCCCTGGCGGGCCCAGTGTTCGAGTGAGCCGTGATCGGGGCGCGCCGCACCGATGTCGTCTTCCATCTCGACGAATATGTTCGCCAGCGATGGTGGTGGCGCCACGGGCGGTCGAACCGAAAAGCACAGCCCGTGGGCCTGACCAGGGCCGTGGTAGGGGTCCTGGCCGAGGATCAGCACGCTCACATCGGCGTAGGAGGTGAGGTGGAGGGCGGCGAACACCTCGTCGTGCGGAGGAAAGACCTGGTGGCGTGATCGCTCGTCGTGAATGAACTGCTGGAGCTGTTGCCAGTACGGTTTGGAGAACTCGGCACGCAAGACCGGATTCCAGTCTGTTTTTGCCATTGTGAGATCCTACGCTCAACGGGTGGATCCGACGTCGGGGCGCGTCATCACAGCCGGATCAAAGAGCGGGCGGAAAGGCCACTGGTGACAGCGGACATCAACACAGAACGCAGAGCCCGGCGGGGCGGCGGCGTGTGGTCCGGCTCACGGATCGTGGTGGCGCTCGTGGGAGCTGCGCTCGTTGCCGCGAGCTGCGCCAGTTCCAACGACGGTGCCCCCGTATTCGGCGTTGCCGCGCCCTCGATCGGCTCGGAGGAGGTGGCTCCCGAGGAGCTACCAACGCCCACCACGGCGGCCCCCCAGCCCTCCGCGGCCGAGCTGGCCCTGGCCGACATGACGGTCGAAGAGAAGGTCGGGCAGCTGCTCATGCCGGTTCTGGCCGGTACGTCCGCCACCTCAGTCACCGCCGCTGAGGCGGCAGCCAACGGCGACGTGGCCGGCGGTCTGGCCACCCCGGCGGAGATCGTGGCCCGGTACAACCTGGGTGGCGTGCTCTACCTGGGCCTCAACATCGACACTGCTGATCAGCTCGGCACCCTGTCCGAGGGCCTGCAGCGGGCGGCCGAGGCCGACAGCTCCGTTGGCCTGCTGATCGCGGTCGACCAGGAGGGCGGCCGGGTGAGCCAGATCACCGACGGTGTCACCGTCTTCCCGCCGGCAGCCACACTCTCGGGCGACGTGGAGGCGGTGGCCGAGGCGGGCTACCTCACCGGCCAGCAGGTGCAGCTCCAGGGCGTGAACGTGGTTCTGGCGCCCGTGGCCGACCTGAACCCGCCGAACTCCGCCGGAGCGATCGGAAACCGCTCGTACGGCGAGGATCCGGCGGTGGTGGCCCAGATGGTGGAGGCGGCGATCGACGGCCTCCAGGGCGCTGGTGTGGCCGCTGCGGTGAAGCACTGGCCGGGCCACGGGGCCACGAGGGTCGACAGCCACCTCGACTTGCCGTCTCTCGACGTCACCCAGGCCACGTGGGATGCCCGCGAGCGGGTGCCGTTCGCCTCGGCCATCGATGCCGAGGTGTCGATTGTGCTCGTGGGTCACCTGGTGCTGCCCGGCATCGACCCGAGCGCAGATCCGGCAACGTTCTCGTCGGTGCTGATCGACGATCTGCTGCGCAATCAGCTCGACTTCAACGGCGTGGTGATGACCGATGCGCTCAACATGGGCGCCCTCGATGCCTACGACCAGGGCGCCGTTGTGGTCGACGCCATCCTGGCCGGTGCCGACATCATGTTGTTCCCGCCCGACCTCGACGTGGCCTACACCGCCCTCCTGGCCGCGGTGAACAACGGCCGCATCGCCCAGGAGCGGCTCGATCAGTCGGTACTGCGGGTGCTCGCCCTGAAAGAGAGCCTCGGCCTCCTCGACTGACACCCCGCGGCCGGAGCGGCCCGCCGTGGCGCCCGCCCGGCGCAGCCTGCGAGGTCGGGCCTAGAGCGGCCCGAGCCCGAACGGCCCTGGAATGGCGCCGGTGGCGATGCGGACGGCCCAGATCACAACCGCAAGCGCACCGTTCGCAACGAGCGCGGCCAAGAGCGCCCGTGCACCCCCGAGCCGGGCCCCGAGCGACGGCCCGACGGCAACGAGGGGTGCCACCACGAGGACCTGGGCCAGAACCACGACCAGCAGCGGGTGGTACTGCCAGCTGCCGGCCACGTCGCCGCGGGCCAACGAGCCCGCCGCTCGGGTGAGGCCGCACCCGGGGCAGTAGCCGCCCGTGCAACGGCGCACCGGGCACACCACCGGCCCGTCGTCGGCTGTCGCAGCCAGACCGATCCCCAGAACCGCGCCCAGACCAAAGGCCGTGAACGCCGCGAGCCCCGGCGTTGGCCGGGGGATGGCGGCCAACGCCGATCGTGCCATCACGATCCTCAGGCTGCGGTGCTCACGAGGGTGGCCAGCACCACGAAGCCGACGATGATCGTCACGAACGACAAGGCCACGATGGCGAGCACGACGGCCGCCCGAGCGGTGCCCCGCCGCGACGGATCGGTGCGGCCCTGCTTCATCGCCCGCATGTCGAGCACACCGACGATCAGGCCCAGCGGCGCCGTGAGGCCGCAGAGCACGAGGCTCAGGATCGACAGGATCAGTGCGTGCAGGGCATAGCTCGGGCGGGGATAACGCATCGGCGTACGCCGCCGCTGACGCCCTGGAGGCGCTGGCCGATCCTTCGGGGCGCGCCTGCCCCGCTGGGTGGTGGGATCGTCTACCGTCGCCTGCTGAACGGCAGGTGAATTCGGCATACCCCAGGTGGCGTCGAGATCGTCGGCGTCTGGCTCGTCAGCCATGGCTCTGATTCTAGGAGCGGCGACCGACACCGGGCCGGACCCGTACGCAACGAATCGATGATCAGGGGGCTGCGGGATCGCTGCTGCCACCGGCCGGATCAGCCGTTGTGGTGGTGGTCTCCGCTGCGGTGCTCGTGGTGGTGGTGTCGATCGTGGTGGAGGTGGTGCTCGACGTGGTGGAGCTACCGGTGGGATCGGTGGTCGACGTGGTGCTCGTGGACGACGTGCTCGACGTGGACGTGGAGGCGTTCGGGTCGACCGTGGTGGTGGAACCGTCGGGGTCGGGGACGGTGGTGTCGGTCGTCGTGGTGGAGCCCGGGTCGCCGACCTCGGTGGTGGAGGTGGACGGATTCGTGAGTACCGAGTCGGGGGTGGACGGTGTTTCCGAGGCAACTGGACCGGCAACCGACTCCGACTTGGAGGTCTGGGCTTGGCCCTTGGAGGGCTCACGGCTCCCGATACCGCCCTGCACGTCATCGTCGCCAGTGGCGAGGGAGCGGTCGTCGACCGGGTCGGACAACAGATCGTCACTCGTGGCCGGCAGCGTGGTGGTGGGCGCCGGGGTGGCCGAACTGATCGTGGCCGGCTCGGCGTTAAGGGCCTGCAGCGCCAGGGGAGCAGCGACCGCAACGGCGGTGACCGTGGAGAGCGAGAGCGCGAGAACGAAGCGGGCCCTCCCGGTTGAATCCCGTCGCTGATACAAGGCCATCAGCCGTCGCTTCCGCTTCCGTCCGTTACAACTTCGTTTCGAGTGCCTTCTTTCTACCCGATGGGGGTGACAGTTCGCAGCGCCTGAGGCGAGATGACCTACTTCTGGAGCGGGAGAACTGCGGTTCGCGCGAACGCAACCACGCACGGGGCCGACACGGGCTCGGCTAGGCCTCGGTCAGCCACCGTTGGTACACCGCGGCGGCCCGATCGAGCTCGTCGACGGTCACCCACTCCACGGCCCCGTGGGCCTGATCGATGGATCCCGGCCCGAACACGACCACGCCGTCGGCGATGTCGGGATACACCAGTGCGTTGCTGCCGTAGGTGGCGGTGGTCGGCTCTGATCCGGCCCAGTCGGCGAGATCGGTGACGATCGCTGCGTCGGGGTCCTGGTAGAAGGCTGGCGAGCCTCGTCCGTAGGTCTTCTCGACCTCGACCTCCAGGCCCTCGGCAGCGTCGATGGCCAATGCGGCCAGTGCGGCGAACACCGCATCCGGGTCCTCACCGGGGGCCGTTCGCCGCCCGGCATAGAGCCAGCACTGGTCCGGGATGATGTTGCGGGCCAGGCCACCCCCGATCTGGGTGACGCTCAGCGTTCCGGGGCCGACGGCGGTGTCGGCCGGCCCCGAGACGAGGCGCTCGTGCTCGGTGTCGAAGGCCTCGATGATCCTGGCCGCTCCCCTGATCGCGTTCCGGCCCAGTTCAGGCCGTGAGGAGTGGGCGGCTGTGCCTCGCACGGTGATCTCGAGCCCCACGCCCCCTTTGTGCCCGTGTACCGGGGCGCACATGGTGGGCTCGGCGACCACGATCCGATCCACGTGGAGCCGCCGTTCCTGGGCCCACTCGTGGAATCGGTGGGCGCCTGCGAGGCCGCCGGCCTCCTCCGCAACGGTGCCAACCACGGTGAGCGTTGGCCCGAGCGTATGGTGCCCCGCCCTGACCCGCTCCATCAGGTCGAACACCACGGCCAGCGACGCCTTGGTGTCGACGGCTCCACGGCCATACACCCGGTCGTCGCGGCACTCTCCCGAGAAGGGGTCTCCCTCCATGTGTTCGACGCCGACGGTGTCGATGTGGACATCAACCACCACGTGCCCGGCCCCGGAACCGGGGAACGTCGCGTACACGTTGGGTCGGCCGGCCTCCACCTCGTCGAGCAGCACGTCGGCGCCGAGGCCGTCGGCCAACTCGGCCACCCGTTCGGCCATCGCCTGCTCGCCACCCGGGCCGGACCGCTCGCCGGCCTGGAGCGGATTGACGCTCGGAATCGTGACCAGCTCTCCCAACAGGTCGACCCGACGGTGGCGTGCCTGTTCATGAGGCTCCATCGGTCAAGCGTAGAACGGTCGCCCGACGCACGCCTGCTCGCAGCCCAAGAGGTCGGAGCCGATAGCGTGCCTGCTCGTGGTCGACGAGCCGTGGGTGAGCAACCGATCCAGCGGCGTCGACGACGCGAAGCACCGCTGGCGCCACCGCATCCGATCTGCCGTCGACCGATCGCCGGTCGACTCCGAACTCGTGATCGGCGGCCTTCGACGCCATCTGGCGGCCCGCCGCGGCGACGGGTGGGTGGTCACCTACGCCGCCCTCGGTCACGAGGTGGACCTCACCCCGCTGACCGACGACGCGAACCTCGGTCCGTTCGCTCTCACCCGCACCCCGGACGAGGGGTTCGACCTCACGGTGCACCCCGCCGGCTCGGCGGTGGAGCGGCATCGCTTCGGGTTCGATCAGCCGACGGCCGACAGCCCCGTCGTGCCCGACGCCGACATCACCGTGGTGCTCGTCCCGGCGCTCGCCTTCGACCGGTTCGGAGCCCGTCTCGGCCATGGGGCTGGCTACTACGATCGCTTCCTCGGCCGGCTCGGCCCCGTTGAACGGATCGGCATCGCCGCCGGGCCGGTGGTCGCCGAGCTACCGGTCGACGTCCACGACGTGGCGATGACCCATCTGGCCGGGCCATTCGGCGTGGTGGACGTGCCGTTCGGGCTCGACGACGGCGCCGGCAGCTGACGTGGCCGGCAAGGCCGGCGTTGGGTTCAGCGGCCCGAGAACTGCGGTGGGCGCCGATCGGCCATTGCCGCCACGCCCTCCTTCCAGTCCTCGGTGAGCCGAAGCCGTTCCTGCTCGTCGCGCTCGCGGTCGGTGGCAGCCCGGATCGCGTCGGGGAGATGACCCCGCATCGTGGTGCGGATCGAGTTGACCGCCAGCGGGGCCGAGCCTGCGATCTCGGCCGCGAGGGCACGGGCCGTGGGGCGTATCTCGGCGTCGTCGTCCACCAGTCGGTCCAGTAGGCCCAAGGTGCCGGCGGTGGCGCCGTCGATGCGGCGCCCCGTGTAGAGCAGTTCGAGCGCGGCCTGGTTGCCGACGATGCCCGGTAGTGACACCGAGAGCCCGAACCCGTGGTGGAACCCGAGGCGGGCGAAGTTCGCCGTCATGCGGGTGCCCGGCCCGCCGACGCGGAAGTCGGCCATGCACGCCAGGCCCAAGCCACCGCCGACGGCGGCCCCTTGCACCGCGGCCACGATCGGCGTGCCTGCGGCGAAGAGCCGCACCGTGTAGTCGTAGAGGTGGGGGGCGTCCCCGTCAGCCTCTTCGGAGGTGAGCTTTGGATTCTCGCGGGCCAGTTCGGCCCCGGCGCAGAAGTTCTTGCCCTCAGTGGCCAACAGGATGCAACGGCCGTCGGGATCGGCGTCGACCGACTCGACGGCGTCGGTGAGGTCGCTGAGCATGCCGAGGCTGAAGAAGTTGTGGGGTGGTCGATGGATCTCGACCAGTGCCACGTTGTCGTCGCCGACCTCAACCGTCACGTCACCGAAGCTCGTCATGGGCTCGACACTACGCCCGGCCACAGAGCCGGTCGAGACGAGCCCAGGTCGAGGTAGATCCGGTGGAGACGAGGCCAGTCGCGACGAGCCCCGGAGACGACCGATGCCGTCTCCGGGGCTCACTCGCGGTGGTCTGTGCCGGCGTGCTAGCGCTGGGCGGCGGCCAGGTCGGCCAGCACGGCGCTGGCGTGCCCACCGGGATCGGTCACGTCGTATGCCTTCACGATCGTGCCCTGGGGATCGATCAGGTAGCTGTGCCGCTGAGGGAAGTCGGCGTACGGCTCGCTCGGATCGCGCAGCACCTGATACTCGGTACCGATGCTCTTGTCCGGGTCGGACAACAGGGGGAACGGGAAATCGTTGGCGGCCCGGAAGGTCTTGTTGTCCTCAGGGGTGTCGAACGAGATGCCGATCACGGTGCAGTCGGCGTCGGCGAAGTTCTGAGCCTGATCACGCAGGCTCGTGCCTTGCATCGTTCAACCGGGCGTGCCGGCCTTCGGATACCACCACAGCAAGACGTAGTGGCCCTGCTGGTCGGCCAACGACACCGAGTTGCCGTCGTGGTCGGTCGCCGTGAAGGCGGGGGCTTGGGTTCCGGCTTCGAGCACGGGCATCACCTCTGTGACTCTGTTGACTGATCTGGAGGCCTGGCCTGATGTCCTGGTCTGGAGTGGCCCAGGGGGAGACCTCCAGGGGGACGATAATCGCCGCTGGCGCGCTCTGTTGTGCCCCGATGGTTGGCCTCGGGGGCGAAAGCGACCAGGATGAACCCATGACCGACGTGCAGACCGCACCAGCCACGACCAAACCGCGGATCGATCCGTCGGTCGGCGACGGTGGCGATCACGATCGATTCGCCCATTACGTGCGCAAGGACAAGGCCGTGCAAAGTGCGATCGAGGGCACGGCGGTGATTGCGTTGTGTGGCAAGAAGTGGGTGCCGACTCGTGACCCCGAGCGCTATCCGGTGTGCCCGGAGTGCAAGGAGATCTACGAGGGCCTGCCCAACCCGAGCAACGACTCGGGTGACTGAGCGCCCGCAGATCGTCCTCGACTGCGATCCGGGCCTCGACGACGCCGCCGCGATCGCAGTTGCGAGCCAGTACGCCGATCTGGTGGGCATCACCACCGTGGGCGGCAACGCACCGCTGGCCGATGTGACCACGAACGCGCTGCTCACCGTGCAGGTGTTGGGGATCGACGTCGAGGTGCACGCCGGGGCCGAACGGCCACTGGTGGCCCCACCCCGCACGGCACCCGAGATCCACGGGGCTCACGGGTTCGCCGGCCCCACGCTGCCTCCGCTCGAGCGGCAGGTGGCATCGAACGATGCGGTGCCGTATCTGATCGAGACGATCCGGGCCACCGAGGGGTTGTGGCTGGTGCCGACCGGCCCCCTCACCAACGTGGCCCTGGCCCTACGAGCGGCCCCCGACCTGGCGGGACGGCTGGCGGGCATCAGCTTCATGGGCGGCTCGGCCGGGGCCGGGAACCACACGCCGGTGGGGGAGTTCAACATCCTGGTCGACCCCGAGGCGGCAGCCACCGTGCTGTCGGCCCCCACCACGATCCGGATGGCGGGGCTCGACCTCACGCACCAGTTCGTGGTCGACGACGCGCTGGCCACCGACGTCAGGGCAGTGGGAACCGCCGGGGCCGAGATGCTCGCCGATCTGATCGTCGCCTACCTCGACAACGTCGAGGGGATCCGGGGCCGCCGTCAGGGTGGGCTCCATGATCCGTGTGCCGTGCTGGCGGTCACGCATCCAGGCCTCGTGTCGCATGTGCGCCGTCGGGTGGAGGTGGAACTCGCCGGCACCCACACCAGGGGCATGACCGTGGTGGATCAACGTCTGCCGGCGGGAGTCGACGACCCGGAGGGCAGCGTGGAGCACGGCCACACCCTCGATCACGGCGCTGCCCGTTCGGCCCTTCTCGACGCACTGGCCGCCCATGACTGAGGCCACCAGCGGTGGGGCACGCCGGGCCCGGGTCGGGGTGGTCGGCAGCGCCAACGTGGACCTTTCCATCCCGGTTGAGCACCTTCCGGTGCCGGGCGAAACGGTGCTCGGCGGTGCCGTGTTGCAGGGCGGGGGCGGCAAGGGGGCCAATCAGGCCGTTGCTGCTGCCCGCCTGGGAGCCGACGTCGCGTTCGTCGGCCGGCTGGGTGACGACGACGCCGGGCGCTGGCTGCGCGAGCGGCTCGACGCCGAGGGCCTCGACCTGCGGGGCCTGCTGGCCACGCCCGAGGTCACCACCGGCCTCGCCGTCATCACCGTTGACGCCGACGGCGAGAACAGCATCGTCGTGAGCCCTGGGGCCAACGGTGCGGTCGCCGCGGCCGACGTGGAGGCCGCGGCGTCGGTGCTGGCCGATGCCGACGTGGTGCTCGCCCAACTCGAGATCCCGGTGCCAGCCGTGGAGGCGATCGCCGCCGCCGTCCCGGGCCGGATGATCCTCAACCCGGCCCCGGCCCGGGGAGACGTGAGCCTCGCTGGCGTTGACATCGTGGTGCCGAACCGGGTGGAGCTCGCCTTGCTCGCCGACGGTGTGGAGACCACCGATCCGGCCGCCACCGCGGAGCAAGCTCGATCACTCGACGTGCCGCTGGTGATCGTGACGCTCGGCGGCCAGGGCGCCATGGCGGTGTTCAACGAACGTGCGGGTACCGCGGCTGCCGACGTGGTGATGCTCCCGGCAGCCTCGGTCGAGGCGGTCGACACCACCGCCGCCGGCGACTCGTTCTGCGGGGCGCTGGCGGTTGCGTTGGCCGAGGGGGCCGACGAGGTGGCGGCCATGGCGTGGGCGATCCGGGTGGCCGGTCAAACCGTCACCGTGAGGGGAGCGCAGGACTCGCTGCCCCACCGCTCGGCGATCGGCGACTGGGCCAGCTCGTGATGCGGTGTCAGCCTTCGCCGTAGCCCTCGGGATTGGTTGACTGCCAGCGCCAGGCGTCGGTCACCATCACGTCGAGGTTGTGATCAGCCCGCCAGTCCAAATCGGTGTTGGCCTTGCTCGGGTCGGCCAGCGACTCGGCGATGTCGCCGGGGCGTCGATCCACCACCTCGTAGGGGATGGGCTGACCAGTCACGTTCTCGGTGGTCTTGATGATGTCGAACACCGAGGCACCGGTGCCGGTGCCGAGGTTGAACACGTCGCAACCCTCGGGAAGGTGGTCGAGGGCGGCGAGGTGCCCATCGGCGAGGTCGACCACGTGGATGTAGTCGCGAACGCCGGTGCCGTCGGGAGTGTCCCAGTCGTTGCCGAACACCTGGAGCTGTGGCCGTCGGCCGACGGCCACCTGCATCACGAACGGCACCAGATTGTTGGGGATTCCCCGCGGGTCCTCCCCGATCCGGCCGCTCTCGTGGGCCCCGATGGGGTTGAAGTACCGCAGGAGGGCGATCTCCCAGCCCGACCCCGAGTTGGCAACGTCGCGGCAGATGTCCTCGATCATGAGCTTGGTTCGGCCGTATGGGTTCGTGGGGCCGGTGCGGGCCGACTCTTTGATCGGGAGCACCTCGGGGTCGCCGTAGACCGTGGCCGACGACGAGAACACGAGCTGGCGCACGTCGTGGGTGTGCATCTCGTCGAGCAGATTCATGGTGGAGGTGAGGTTGGTGCGGTAGTAGCGCAACGGCTCTGCCATCGACTCGCCGACCGCCTTGAGGCCAGCGAAGTGGATCACCGCCTCGATGGGATGACGGTCGAAGACCCCAGCCAGTGCGGCCCGATCGCAGAGGTCGACCTGCTCGAACTGCACCGTGCGGCCACCCAGGTCACTCACCACATCGACCACTCGTTCAGAGCTGTTCGACAGATTGTCGACGATCACTACGTCGTGGCCACGTTCCGCCAATCGCACGGCGGTGTGGCTCCCGATGTAACCCGTGCCGCCGGTGACGAGGATGGTTCTGGTCACGGTGTGCCCCTCCTGGCGTTGGCGAGATTGTCAACCGTAGCGGCACCGATTCGGGATTTCGGGTGTCGGAGTGGCTAGGCTCCTTCCTGCTTCGGCTACAGGGATGGTTCGCGCCTCGCGCGGCGACAGGGAGTGACAAGGTGAGCGAAGGATCAGGTACGCCCCCGGGTTGGTACTACGCGCAGGGCGATCCGCCCGGCACGCAGCGGTATTGGGATGGAGCCCAGTGGGTGGGGGAGCCCGAGCCCGTTGGTGGCGCCGAGGCTCAGCCCGGCTATCTGGGGGGAACCCCCATGGCCGGTGTTGCCGGCCTCACGCCGGCCGGTGCCGGCGCCCGCATTGGTGGCCGGATCATCGACTGGATCCTGTGGATCATCGTCGGTTCGATCATCAATGCCGTGATCATCGGTTCCACCAGCTTCCAGCTCGGCACCGACACGGGGGTGTCGTTCGCCCGTACGGCGCTCGCCGGCATCATCGGCGCCCTCATCGTCGGCGCCTACGAGGCGTTCATGGTGGGCTCGCGTGGAGCCACGCTCGGCAAGATGGTCACCAGCACCAAGGTCGTCAAGCCCGATGGCTCGCCCGCCGATCTCAACACCGGCATCCGCCGAATCGGCATCTACGTGGCGGGCACGATCGCCAGCAGCCTGCTCGGCCCGATCGGTGGCATCTTCGCCCTGGTGGTGTTGGTGGTCGGTATCGCTGGCCTGGTGATGTTGTTCACCGACAATCAGCGCCAGACCGTGTGGGACAAGGTGGCGCCGTCCATCGTGGTCAGCAGCAAGTGACGCATAGCTGACGCACGCACACAGAGAGAACTGAGATCGGGGGCCGTGAGGCCCCCGATCGTCGTTTTGGCCGGCCTATTGGTCCGGTTCGCATCCGTCCACCTCCTTGCGCGATGAAACGAGCGCATCTGTCCGCTCATGCCCTACGGTGTGCGCTGGGGTGTTCGGCTCATGGCTGTCGCCCCACCCGGGCTGGGGCCGTCCGGGATGACGGATGAGGGCGACGAGGCCCTCGGTTTGACCACAACTCGGCTTGACCAGAACTCGGCTTGACCAGAACCCGGCCAGACGAGAGCCTCGGCTTGGCCGAATCGGAGAGAGGAAGACCTCATGTCTGACAATCCGCAGCTGCAACCCCAAGGTTGGTACTACGCCCAGGGCGATCCGCCCGGTACCCAGCGGTACTGGAACGGCGAGACCTGGGAGGGCGACCCTCAGCCCGTCCCTGGCGCCCCGCAGGAGGTCACCGGTGGACCAATGCCGGCCGGTGTCGGTGCCCGCATCGGGGGTCGCATCATCGACTGGATCGTGTGGATCGTGACCGGATCGATCATCCAGGGCGTGATCGTCGGTGGCGACGCCTTCAGCTTCGATCCCGACGTCGTGGACGACCTGTCCCGCTCCAGCACGGTCATCGCCGGTCTCTTGGCCTTGGCCGTCGTCGTGGCCTACGAGACCTACTTGGTGGGCGCCCGAGGCGCCACGCTGGGCAAGATGGTCACGGGAACGAAGGTCGTGAAGCCCGACGGGTCGCCGGCAGACATGATGACGGGCCTGCGCCGGATCGGGATCTACGCCATCGGCGCACTGGTCGTGGCCCTGCTGGGCCCGGCGGCTGCGCTGACCAACCTGATCAACTTCATCCTCTTCATCGTCGGTATCGTGAGCCTCGTGTTCCTGTTCACGAACAGCCAACGTCGGACGGTCTGGGATCTCGCCGCGCCGTCGATGGTCGTCGGCAAGTGACGCGTCGCTCCGGTCGGGGTCGTGTGACCAGGCCCGCTGGACAGGTCGAATCCCGGCCGGAGCGCATCCCCACCCTGCGCGAGCGCAAACCATTCACGTTCTGGATGGTGATGCTCGGCGCTGTGGTGCTCGTGCTCGGTTTGTTCAGTTCATTCCTGAGTGCGTTTTTGTGAGAGATGGGCCATCATGGAGGGCGGCGACGCTGACGCAGCCCGACTCCTGTGGGAACCGGTTCGTCGCTGGCGTGTGGACCTACGCTGCGTTTGAGGAGACCGATGTCCTATAAGGCCGGAGACCGAGTCGTCTACCCCCATCACGGAGCCGCGATCATCGAGAGCACCGAGATGGTGGAGCTGAATGGGGAGGAGAAGGAGTACTTCGTACTCAAGACCGCCCACGACGATCTCACGGTCCGGGTCCCGATCGACAAGGTCGACGAGGTGGGCATGCGCCCTCCGATCAGCCTCGAAGACGTCGAGGATCTCTTCGTGTTGTTGGCCAAGAAGGACGTGCGCGAGCCGGCCAACTGGAGCCGCCGGTTCAAGAACCACCAGGAGAAGCTCAAGTCGGGCGATGTCTACCAGGTGGCTGAGGTGGTCCGGAACCTCGCGCTGCGGGAGAAGGCCAAGGGCCTGTCCGCCGGTGAGAAGAACATGTACACCAAGGCCCGCAAGGTGCTCGTGTCGGAGCTGTCGTTCGCGCTCGACGTCACCGAAGAGGCTGCGATGGACCAGGTCGAGGATCAGCTCGTCTGAGCGTTCTCGTGCTGAGGCTGATGCCCATCGAGGCGATCAGCCGCCGACGCTGAGGCCCAGCAGCTCGAACATCGCCGTGGGGATGCGTGCATCTCCGCGGCGAAGCCGCGCTGCCCGCTCGGTGTTAACCGCATCGAAGCGGCGATCGCTCCAGGCGTCCCACGGGCCGGCCGGGATGGCGCCGGGCTCTCCGTCGGCTGCCACACAGGCCCGCAGGTAGCCGACGAGATCGGCGATGTCGGCGGCGCCGCCTGGGCTGCCATGCCCCGGAATCACCGTGTTGGCCACCTGGGCGAGGTCGTCGAGCGAGTCGGCCCACTGCGCTGGATCGCCATCGAAGGCCAGCGGCGTGACCCCGAACGTGGCGAGCCCGCCGGCGAACACCACGCCGGCACTCTCCACCAGCACGCACAGGTTCGTCGGCGCCTCACCGGGCAGCGGCAGGCCGTAGGCCGCAGGAGTGAGCCAGGTCGGGTCCGACACGGTGTGGGTGATGGGGCGGGTGGTGAAGTCGTCGGGATACGACGAGGCGAAGCGGGGAAGGAGCCGGCGGAAGGCGTCGGCGTTCGCCGGCTCGTCGAGGGCATCACTGGTCGAGTCGCTCCCGTAGAACCCGGCCTGCCAGAACGCCTGACCGCCGCCGCAGAACGCCACCCGAGGCGAGGAGCACACGACGCGCCGCAACGGGAGTTCGAGCTCGGCGGTGAGCGACTCGATTGCGTTGCGCACCGCGGCGCCCTGGTCTGGGGTGGCGGTGGTGTCGATCACGGTCAGGCCGTCGGCGTCGATGATCAGCCCGACGTTCGTCTCTCCGAATTCGGGGCTCGGGTGGGTCCAGGCGAACACACCCTGGCCCAGTTCCACGAGGTTCATCGGTTCTCTCACCCGCTCTCTGAGGCGCCCCGTCATGCGGCGCGAACGATCTCGACCGCCGCGTCGATCGATGCCACCGTGACCTCGACGAGCTGCTGGAGCTCGGCCGAGGTGATCACGAACGGCGGGCCGAACAAGAGCGCATCGGGCACCGGACCCGACCCCGCCGGGTAGATCCAACAGTTGCGCTCCAGCGCGGCGGTGATCACCGCAGGGGTCAGCGCCCCGTCGAAGCTGGCCCCAGTGTTGCGGTCGGCCACCAGCTCCACGCCGAGCAGCAGGCCCCGGCCGCGGATGTCGGCCACATTGGGGTGATCGTCGAGTGCTTCATGGAGGAGCGAGCGGAGTTCGGCCCCGCGTGCGGCCGCTGCGGCGACGAGGTCCTCGTTCTCGATCACCTCAAGCACCCGGTCGGCCACGGCGCAGGTCACGTCGGCGCCGCTGAAGGTGTAGTACATGACGGTGGCGCCGGCGGCGGCCAGGGGCTCCACCACAGCCTCGGTGGCGAACACGCCGCCGGCCGGTACGTAGCCTCCACCGAGGCCCTTGGCCCCCACTAGCAGATCGGGCACCACGCCGTGGTGGTCGACGGCGAAGGCGGCACCAGTCCGGCCGATCCCCGTCATCACCTCATCGCAGATCAAGAGGATCCCGTGATCGGTGCACAGCTCGCGCAACCCGGGTAGGTAGTCGTCGGGTGGTACCAGCGCCCCACCGGCGGCCCCGCTCACGGGTTCGGCGATGATGGCGGCGATCGACTCTGGCCCCTCGGCCTCCACGACCTTCCGTACGGCCTCGAGGTCGGAGGCGTCGATCTTGGGGAGGTCGATGAGCAGTGGCTCCAGCCCGGCACGGCGGCGGTCGTGGTTCGCCACCGACAGCGTGGCCAGGGTGGCGCCGTGGTAGGAGATCGACCGGCCCAGCACCTTCCACCGCTCGGGCTGGCCCGATGCGGCGTGGTGTTGGCGGGCGATCCGGATGGCGGCCTCGACCGACTCCGAGCCGCCAGCAGTGATGAGGCAGCGGGTGAGGCCGTCGGGCAGCCACGAGCCGACGAGCCGCTCGATCAGACGGAGGCGGGCTTCGGTGGCCCAGAGCGGCACCGTGTAGGCGCCGGCCGCCAGCGCCTCGGTGGCTGCGACCGCAGGCTCAGAGCGACCGTGACCGATGTTGGCCACAATCGCACCGCCACCACCATCGAGGATGCGGCGCCCGTCGCTGGTGTGCAGGTGACTGCCCATTCCGCCGGTGATGATCGGAGGGGGCGGGCCCGGCACGAACGGGTAGCGGGCGGCGCGATCGAGCGTCATGCACGCCCACCCTAGTTCGCTGGCTGGGCCAGAACGGGGCTCTGGTCAGGCCGCGACCGGCAGCGCCGCCATGGGTACAGATACCCAGGTGGCCGTGGCCACGGCCACCCGAGCACCGTGTGGGGCGAACAGGGCCGCCTCGGTGAAGAGCCGGCGGCCCGAGCGGGCGACGAGGCGGCTCATGATCACGTGAGGGACGTCGACCTCGACCCGCTCCAGCACCTGCACCGCCAACTCGCCCGTGAGTACCGCCTCGTCGGCCGCCACCTCGCTGATGGCAGGAAAGCCAGTGGGGCAGTCCATGGCCGCCCAGACGAGCCACGATGGCACTCGCTCGTGCGACCGTGCGCCGCCTCGTCGCCCGCTTGGCGTCCACCGGGCGGCGTACAGGCCGTTGCCGATCGGGCCAGGCCGCAGGCCGAGCCCGCCGAGATGAGAGGCTCGCTCATTGCCGCAGGCGAAGCAGGTCGGGGCCATGTGTTGGCCGTCCCTGGCGTCGAGCCAGGTGCGTTGGGCCCGGTCGAGGGTGATGGGGTCGGGCAGGGCCGGGAAGCCTCCAACGATGAGCGGGCCGTCGAGGTCGGCCACGATGGCGATGTCGACACCGTCGTGGTGGACCACCACACCGTCGTCTCGACGGCTCGCGTCGAGGTCGGCTCCCAGGGGGATCGGGGCCAAGAAGCGGACCCGTGCGGCGTCGGGTTCGACGAGGGCGGCGAAGCGTCCACCGCTCACACCGCCATGGCCGCTGCCGGCTGGTCCGTTCTGGGTGGGGGCGATCCGCAGCCCGGTCTGCTGATGATGATATTGGGGTCGCCTGCTGTCGAGATCGATCGACATCGTGTGGTCCTTCCTGGTCTGGAGATGGTGTTGAAGGTGTTGACCACACGATGTGGGACGAAGCCGTTCGAGTCCTGGAGACGGTCTGAAGCTCATATGGAGATGTCAGCTGCGGCCGGACGGGCTCAATACCGGGTGGGAATCGCCGAGCGAGTAGTCTCGGGCCGACTCGAAGCTGTTGCCGGAGCACGAGGGAGAGTGATCCATGGAGACGTACCAGCCCCCAATGCAGGACATGAGCTTCGTGCTCGACACGGTGGCTGACCTGCCCGGACTGTTGGAGTCGCCGGCGTTCGCCGAGATCGACGGCGACTCGGTGTCGTTCGTGCTCGGCGAGATCGGGCGGTTCATGGCCGAGGTGGTGGCCCCCACCAACCGCAGCGGTGACATGCAGGGAGCGGTCCGCAACGACGACGGCTCGGTGACCACCCCGGACGGGTTCAAGGAGGCCTACGAGCAGTACGTGGCCTCGGGCTTCGGGGCCATCCCCTTCGACCCCACTTATGGCGGCGGCGGCTTCCCGTGGACGGTGGCGATCGTGATCCAGGAGCTGCTCACTAGCGCCAACATGTCGTTCTCGCTCGCCCCGCTGCTCACCCAGGGCGCGATCGACGCGATCCAGCACCACGGGTCGGACGAGCAGAAGGCGATGTATCTGCCGAAGATGCTCACCGGTGAGTGGACCGGCACCATGAATCTCACCGAGCCCCAGGCCGGCTCCGACGTTGGCGCCCTCACCTCCAAGGCCGAGCCGGTGGGCGACGGGTCCTACCGGATCTCGGGCCAGAAGATCTACATCACCTTCGGTGAGCACGACATGGCCGACAACATCGTGCATCTCGTGCTGGCCCGAACCCCGGGCTCGAAGCCGGGCACGAAGGGCATCTCGATGTTCCTCGTGCCGAAGTTCATCGTGAACGCCGACGGCTCACTGGGCGAGCGCAATGACGTGTCGTGTGTGTCGATCGAGCACAAGCTCGGCATTCACGGCAGCCCCACCTGCGTGCTCAGCTACGGCGACGCCGACGGTGCCATCGGTTGGCTCGTCGGGGAGGAGGGCGACGGCATGCGGAACATGTTCACGATGATGAACAACGCGCGGCTGTCGGTTGGCCTCCAGGGCCTGGCGCTGGCCGAACGGGCGTACCAGCAGGCGCTCGGGTACGCCCAGGAGCGCAAGCAGGGCACCGCCATCGGGGCTGAGCGCGGGGTGTCGAGCCCGATCATCGACCACGCCGACGTGCGCCGCATGCTGATGACGCAGCGCTCGTGGATCGACGCCATGCGTTGCCTCGTCTACTCCAACGCCGCTGCCCTCGACCGGGCCGCTGTGGATCGGGGTACGCCCGAGGGAGAGGCCGCCCAGGAGCGAGCGGAGCTCTACACGCCGCTCACCAAGAGCCTCTGCACCGATCTCGGCTCCGAGATGACGTCGCTGGCGATCCAGATCCACGGTGGCATGGGCTACGTGGAGGAGACCGGGGTTGCCCAGCACTACCGCGACGCCCGCATCGCTCCGATCTACGAGGGCACGAACGGCATCCAGGCTGCCGACCTCGTTGGTCGCAAGCTCCCCATGCGGGGTGGTGGCGTTGTGATGGACGAACTCGCCGCCGCCGACGCCGTGGCCGACGACCTCGTGGCTGTGCCCGAGCTGGCCCGGTCTGGTGAGCAGCTCAGGCTGGCTGCCGCCGCCGCTCGACGAGCCACCGAGTGGCTGATCACGAACGGGCTGGCCGATCCCAACGAGGCGCTCGGTGCGTCGTCGCCCTACCTGCGCCTACTCGGCACCGTGGTGTGCGGCTCGCTCGTCGGCCGTCTGGGTCTGGCCGCCGCTGCTCGTGTTGGCGAGGGTGGCGGCTCCGATGCCGACCGCGAGTTCCACGAGGCGAAGCTGGTCTCCGCTCGCTTCTTCGGCGAGCAGATCCTGCCGACCGTGTTGGGCCTCGAGGCCACCGTCACCGCCGGTGCGAGCGACCTGTTCGCCCTCAGCGCCGACCAGCTCAGCTAACGCGATCGCGCTGACCGGCCGGTGCGTCGCTCGGCACGCCGGCCGCGGATCGCCGTTCGGCCGGCGGACACGAGCCACGCTGCAGCCAAGGTGGCCGTGATCGCCCGTTCGACGCGGGTGGCAACGGCAACGGCGCGACGAATGTCCTCAGGCTCCGGGCGGGGCCCGTCGCCGAGGGTGGGGCGGTTCTCCGTGCGGGTCCCGTACCGCAGTGGGCCGCCGAGCTCACGGCCGATGGCGGCCGCCATCGCCGTTTCGGCCACACCGGCATTCGGTGAGGGGTGGGCGCCAGCATCGCGTCGAACCAGATCCAGCACGGTCCGCCCGCGGCTCGGGTTCGTCACGGCGACGGCGGTGGCGTAGAGGCGGGCCGGCACCCAGTTGGCGGCGTCGTCGAGGCGAGCGGCGGCCCACCCGAAGCGGCGGAACCGGTCGCTGCGGTGGCCGACCATGGCGTCCATCGTGTTGATGGCCCGGTAGCCGAGGGCGCCGGGGGCGCCGACCACCACGCCCCAGAACACCGGGGCCACCATGGCGTCCACTGCGTTTTCGGCCAGCGATTCGATCACCGCAGATGCGATGCCCGACCCGTCGAGTTCCGACGGGTCTCGACCGACAAGTGACGGCAGCGTGGCGCGCGCCGCATCCAGATCACCATCGGCCGCCTGGTCGCCGATTGCGGCGGCAACCCGCCGAAGCTCCCGAGCGGCCACGGCCACCGTGACGGCCAGCGCCGTCGATCGGGCGAGCTTGCCGGCACCAATGCCGACGGTCAGCCCGATGCCGGTGTAGACCACACCGTTGGCGCGGCGGTCGGCCCAGATCCGCCGTTCGAGGGCCGTCATGGCTGTGCCGAACACGGCCACCGGATGCACGGCGTTGGGGGGCTCGCCGAGGATCTGGTCGAGCACGAGGCCAACGGCCACGCCGCCGCTGCGCACCCCCACGGTGGCGAGCCGATCAGTCATTCGGGGTGGGCACCCGTTCGGGCTCGGCCCGAAGGCCGGCGGCGATCGCAGCATGGGTGGCCCGGGCGATCCTGGCGCCCCACACCGACCGTGGCCCGGCGAACAGTTCGGGTTCGGGATGCTCGTACGGGTCAGGGCTACCAGGGCGATCCGTCGGGCGATCCGCATGGCGACTCGCCCGCTCGCCGAGGTCATGCCCGGCAGGCCAGGCGATCACCACGGCATCGCTCGGCGTTCCCGTGCCGGGGCGGCCGGCGTCAGCCATGGCCTGGGCCTTGGCTTCGGTTGCCGTCATCACCGCGTTGACCGCGGCGCCATCGGTGAGGGGCACTGGCACCTGGATCACGAGATTGATCGTGCCGGGCCTCGGGGGTGCCTGCCTCGCTGGGGTGTCGAGGGCGTGAGGCGCAGGAGCGGCAGCAGCGCCTGGTCTGGCTGGTCTGGCTGGTCCATCGGGTCTGGCTGGTCCGTCTGGTCCATCGGGTCTGGCTGGTCCGTCTGGTTCATCGGGTCCGTCTGGTTCGTCTGGTTCATCAGGCGCGGCTGCCCAGGTGGAGGTGCGGGTGGCCACGGTCGCATGGGCAACCACGCCACCGTCGCACGCCCGCTGGAGCCGTCCGAGGTCGGCGGCGGTGAGCATGGCCACACCGGGGCCGCTCAGGCCGAGTTCGGCCGCCACCTCGGCCGCGTGGCGGTGCAGGTCGGTGCGGGCATAGTCAGCGTGTACGCCGATGTTGGTGATCCACGCCGCCTGGAGGCGACCCCCACCAACCACGGTGGAGGCCAGCGTCTCGCGGTGATCGTCGAAGCTCCACACGAGCACTCCGCGATGCAGGCCCGGTTCGCCGGCCGCGTGAGGATGGAGAACCGGTTCGATGGCGGCCTCAATCGGTGGGATCGGTCGGCTCGACGAGCTGGTTCAGCCGAGATCGGCGTTGGCCGGCGCGGGCACCTGCACCCGTTCGATGTCGAGCCCGAGGCCCTTGAAGTTCTCGATCGGCCGGTTGTAGCCACGGTCGAGGTGGTGGGTGCCGGTGATCGTGGTGGTGCCTTCGGCCGAGGCCGCTGCCAGCACGTAGGCGAACCCGCCACGGATGTCGGGCACGACCACCTCAGTGCCTCGCAGGGGGGCTCCGCCGCGCACCACTACCGAGCACGGCGTTGACGAACCGACGAAGCGGCTGTCGATGCTGCCGAGTGGCGTGTTGTAGGTCTGGATGTGGGCACCCATCTTGTTGAGCGCTGGCACATAGGTGAAGCGGTTCTCGTACACCGTCTCGTACATCACCGACAGGCCCTCGCAGCGCGTGAACAACGCCACCATGGGCGACTGCCAGTCGGTCATGAACCCTGGGTGGGTGTCGGTCTCCACCGCAGTGGAGGTGAGCTGATCGGCGTGGGCCGACACCGATGTGTCGGTGATCTCGAACTGGGCCCCCATCCCCGACAGGGTGGAGATGGCTGTCACCAGTCGATCCTGGGTGCAGCCGTACACGGTGACCTTGCCGCCGGTGATGAGGCCGGCCACGAGGTAGGAGAAGGCCTCGATCCGGTCGCCCTGGAGGCGGTGGGCGGCGCCGGTGAGCCGCTCCACACCGTCGATGATGTAGCGCCGGTTCGGACGGAGCTCGATGCGGGCCCCCATGCGCTGGAGGAACAAGGCCAGCTCCTGCACCTCGGGCTCCATGGCGGCGTTGTCGAGCACCGTGCGGCCTTGGGCGAGCGTGGCCGACAACAGCACCGTCTCGGTTGCGCCCACCGAGGGGTACGGCATCTTGATGTGGGCGCCTCTGAGCCGGGCGGCTTTCGCTTCGAGCCCATCGGCGGTGATGGTGACCTCGGCCCCCATTTCCCGGAGCGCGTTGACATGAAAGTCGACGGGGCGGGCGCCGATGTCGTCGCCGCCGACGAGGGGCACGAACGCCTCGCCCATGCGGTGCAGCAGCGGGCCGAGCATCAGGATCGGGATGCGGTTCATGCCGGTGAAGGTGGTCGGCACCCGGCTGTTGGTGATGCCGCTCGGGTCTACGGTCACGGCGCCGTCGTCGCGGGTGACGCGGCAGCCGAGCGACTCGAGCATCTGCGATGTGATGGCAACGTCGCCGACGTCGGGGCTGTTGGTGATCGTGGACGGCTCGTCACCGAGCATTGCGGCAACCAGGTGCTTCGTGACTGCGTTCTTGGACCCGCGAACCACGATGTCGCCGGTGAGCGGGCCGACTGGGTTCACCACCCACGCCGGCGTGGTGGCGGGGCCGGGGTCGGAACCCGAGCCGTTCGTGCCGTCGGGGGCCGCCGTCTGCGTGGGGTTGGTCTCGCTCACGGTGTCAACCTAGTGCCCGAACACGCATGCCGCGGGGCGAGGGCGTGAACTCTCCAGCTGGCGTGACCACGGGCCGGTCGGCCTGTTACGAAGCGGTGAGAACGGCGTCGGAGAGTGGCGGCCAGGCGTCGATCGCCCACTCGCCGAAGTCGCGATCGGTAAGGGCAACGCACGCTCGGCCGGCGACCGGGTCCACCCAGATGAACGTGCCCGTCTGACCGAAGTGGCCGAAGGTGCTGGGGCTGTTGGTGGCGCCGGTCCAGTGAGGGTGTTTCGACCCGCGGATCTCGAACCCGAGGCCCCACAGGTTCGGGCGCTGCTGGCCATAGCCGGGCAGCACGCCGTCGAGATCGGGCCGATGGGGCTGGGTGGCCCGCTGCCACGTCTCGGCGGCGAGCAGGGTGGGCCTCAGCCACTCCTGGGCCACCACGAGCAGATCGTCGACGGTGGAGGTGGCGGCCCGGGCAGGGGAGCCGTCGAGCGTGGTGGCGGTGAGGCCAAGCGGCACGGCGAGAGCTTCGTGGAAGTACTCGGCTGCGGCCATGCCGCTCTGGGCGGCGAGCAGATCACCGAGCACGTCGAACCCGGCATTGGAGTAGATGCGCCGCTGGCCGACGCTCGTCATCGGTCGCGCCGGGTCTTCCGCGAGGCCCGAGTTGTGGGCGAGCAGATCGGCCACCGTCGCCCCGGCCGGGCCGGCGGCCATGTCGAAGTCGAGGGTGCCCTCCTCGATGGCGATCAGCACGGTGTAGGCGAACAGCGGCTTGGTCACCGACGCGAGTCGAAACCGGCGATCGGTCGGTCCGTGGCGCGTCGAACGGCCGGCGGTGTCCACCCAGCCGGCGGCGGCGGTAGGCACGGGCCAGGCGTCGATTGCTCCCAAGGCGGTCATTGCCGCCGATGGTAGGCGGATCAGCCTGCCTCGACTGCTGGTGGTGCCCGGATTCGCGCATCACCCCTGAGCTGTGGGTAGCCTGTGTACAACGCTAGGGGTCATGGCTTATGCGTGGTGTCCGCCCGGGAAGACGGTGGGCCGAGCGGAGCCCGGACCATGTCGAGATCGCAGCAGCTGACGCATGTAGGCGTCGGTAGCCCTCCGAGCGGTCTCGACCACTGACAAGTCAGGACACAATGTGAGCAAGACTTTTGCTGAGCTTGGGGTAGACCCGAAGATCGTTGAGACCCTCGGGTCGAAGGGGATCGAGAAGGCCTTCCCGATCCAAGAGCTCACCATCGCCGATGCACTCGCCGGGCGCGATGTGTGCGGCAAGGCCAAAACCGGGGCGGGCAAAACGCTGGCCTTCGGAATCCCCGCTGTGCAGCGCACGGCCGCCGTCGGCGCCGACCATCTCGGCGCAGTGATCCTCGTGCCCACCCGTGAGTTGGCCACCCAGGTGTTCACTGAACTCGACGGGCTCGCGGCCGCCATCGACTGCCGGTGCCTCGCCGTCTATGGCGGCGCCGACATCGAGAAGCAGATCAAGAAGATCAATCAGGGAGTTGATCTGATCGTGGCCACGCCCGGTCGGATGATCGACTTGATCGATCGAGGCGTGATCGACGTGCAGAAGGTCGGCATCGTGGTGATCGACGAGGCCGACCGTATGGCCGACATGGGCTTCCTCCCCCAGGTCGAGTGGATCCTCCGTCGCATCGAGAGCGACCACCAGACGTTGCTGTTCTCAGCCACGCTCGATGGTGCGGTCGACAGCCTCGTCACCCGCTACCAGAACGATCCGGTGCGCCACGAGGTGGAGGCGAAGGAGGTGACCGTCGAACAGATGGTGCACCGATTCGTCACCGTGCACGAGATGGACCGCAACAAGGTGGTGGCCGCCATCGTCAACGGGGTGTCGCGCACGATGGTGTTCTGCAACACCAAGCGGGCCTGCGATCGCCTCGCCGGCGATCTCGCCAAGCTTGACGTTGCCGCGCAGCCGATCCACGGCGACCTTCGCCAGCGTCAGCGCGAGAAGGCCCTGAAGGACTTCAGCGTTGGCAGTACCCGGGCGCTGGTGGCCACCGACGTGGCCGCCCGCGGCATTCACGTCGACGACGTGGACGTGGTGGTGCACTACGACCCGCCCGAGGATCACAAGACGTACCTGCACCGTTCCGGGCGTACGGCCCGCGCCGGCGGGTCGGGTGTTGCCGTCACGCTCGTGCTGTGGAATCAGGAGCTCGAGGTGAAGCGCATGCAGAAGCGCCTCGGCTTGGACATCCCGCTCGTCGAGCTGTTCTCGAACGACGCTCGCCTCAACGACCTGGCTGGCTGGGACCCGTCGGCTGTCGCCTGATCGATCCTGACCCTGTCGGGGGCGAGTGACAATGGCTCGCCGTTCGACAGGCCGGTCACCGGGCCATTCGACGAGCCGTTGGGTGGAAGCCCTTCGCGAGGCGCTGCACCCCCAGCACGGCGATGGCCGCGCGGAGGTTGCGCCGCTCTCGTTGGTGGCTGTCGTCGCTGATCGCGTTGCGGCTGAGTTCGGCCACGACGCCGTGTCGTCCCTCGCTCCGTTGCTGCGGGGTGTCGACGTCGATCTGGGTATGGGCGTTGAACGGGGCCCCGGCGCCGTGGCTGGTTCGACTGGTGCGGGCGTCGCCGCCCTGCCCTCTCCTCCCAGTGGGGTAGCAGGGTGGGCCGATCCATGGCTCGTTGGCCGAGTGCACGAGCAGGCGGTCTCGACGGGGGAGCGGCGGAGTCGTGGGGCGTGGTACACGCCGCAACCGGTCGTGGAAGGCCTGATCCGGGCCGCAACCGCCCAGGTTCATGCTCGGCCCGCCGATGCCGAGCATGCCGATGCCCGGCCCGCCCATGCCGATGCACGGCCCGGGCAAGAGCCAGATGCCGCGCCCGTGCCCGAGCCCGATGCCGCGCCCGAGTTCGATGCCGGGCCCTGGCGTGTGCTCGATCCAACCTGCGGGGGCGGCGCCTTTCTCTTGGCCGCGCTCGACTGGATGGTGGGAGCGGGCGTTGCGCCGCGCGAGGCGCTCGGTCGGGTGAGCGGTGGCGACATCGATCCTGGCGCCGTTGCCGTGAGCCGCTGGTCGCTTGCGCTCTGGGCGCTGGGCCACGGCATTCCGCTCGACCACGAGATCGTCGAGACGCTGGTGGCGGCAGTTCGCCTTGGCGATGCGCTTGCGGTCTGGCCGGCTGATCCTGCGCTGCCCGAGGCGTCGAACCGCCCAACCGAGCCCACCCTCATTATCGGCAACCCGCCGTTCGGATCGCCGCTGCGGGCCGGCGAGATGCCGGCGGCAGAGGCTGCTGTCCGGGCCGACTTCGGCGACGAGCTGGGCCCCTATGCCGACCTGGCCGCCGTGCACCTGATGCGGGCGGTTGCGAAGGCTCGCCCCGGCGACCGGGTGATGCTGGTGCAGCCGCTGTCGATCCTGGCCGGGCGTGACACCGATGGTCTGCGTCGACACCTGGACGCCAACGTATCGTTGGCGGGGCTCTGGGTGGCTCGTGACGCTGTGTTCGACGCCGCCGTCCGCACCTGCGCCCCGATCCTCGACGTCGGCGGCCCGTCACAGTGGGGTGATTCCTCCGCGCGGCCCGTGGCCCTGTTCGAGGGCGCAGCGGTGGAGGGTCGCGGCCACGCCGCGGTCGGCCCGCCGGACCCCGAGATCCACACCTGGGCCCCACTGGCCGCCGATGCGCTGGGTGCGCCGACGCCGCCACCACTCGTAGGCGGCGGGTTGCGGGCGCTGGTGTCAGCCACGGCGGGCTTTCGCGATGAGCACTATGGCCTCGCCGAAGCCTGCCGAGAAGCCGGTGCTGGCGAACGACTCGGCGCCGAAACGATGGCGGTGGTCACGGTCGGTTCGATCGACCCCTTGCGGTGCGCCTGGGGCCACACGCCCTTTCGCTTCGGTGGGCAGCACTGGGACGCTCCGGTGGTCGATGTCGCAGCGTTGCCGCCCAAGGTCGAGCGCTGGGCCGAACGGCTCCGGCAGCCGAAGGTGCTCCTCGCCACCCAGGCGAAGGTGCTTGAACCCCTCGTCGATCGCACGGGCTCGATCGTGCCCGCCACCCCGCTCCTGGCGGTACTGGCCGAACCCGACCAGCTCGACCGGGTGGCCGCGGTGATGCTTGCCCCTCCGGTGTGCCTGTGGGCCTGGCGGCGCTGGTTCGGCACCGCATTGTCGGTGGAGGCACTCAAGCTGGCGGCACGACAGGTGACCGAACTGCCCATTCCGCTCGACACCGACCGCTGGGATGCGGCCGCCGAGTTGGTGGCGTCGGTCGATGGCGCCGGCCCCGGCCACCCGACGGTTGCTGCGGTGGTCGACCAGATCGCTGCCCTCATGACCGACGCCTACGGCGCTGGCCCCGAGGTGCTCGACTGGTGGCGGGCGCGTCGGCCCTGAGCCGACAGGCTGCTCGACACGGCGATCCACAGCGTCGATGCCTGGCGGCGAGGGGCGCCATGATCGACTGGAGACGAACGCCACCTCGGGGGGTTCATCCACTGTCAGCTAGCCTTCAGTGAATGTCTCTCGTGCGGCCCGAGGCCGACCAGCAAGACCCGATTCCGGCCAGCGGGGGATGGCGGGCCGGAGACCCTCCAGCGTGGCGTCAGTTCGCCACGGTCTGTTCTGGTCGATGCTTCGCGCTCGAAGGAGGCGGCCGGCTCGATGAGATCGAGTTGGCCTACGAGACCTGGGGTGAGCTCGACGAAGCCGGATCCAACGCCGTGCTCGTGTGCCACGCCCTCACCGGTGACGCCCACGCAGCCGGCCCATCCGGCCCAGGGCAGCGCACCGACGGCTGGTGGAACGACCTGATCGGCCCTGGCCGGGCGCTTGACACCAACCGCTACTTCGTGGTGTGTGTGAACGTGCTCGGTGGGTGCCAGGGATCCACGGGGCCGATGTCCATCAACCCGGCGACCGGCGAGCCCTACGGGCCTGACTTCCCGGTGGTGTCGATCCGCGACATCGTGCGCACCCAGGCGATGCTCACCGACCACCTCGGTATCCGTCAGTGGCTGGCCGTTGTTGGCGGCTCGATGGGCGGC
This sequence comes from Actinomycetota bacterium, assembly GCA_039029735.1. Classification (GTDB taxonomy): domain Bacteria; phylum Actinomycetota; class Acidimicrobiia; order Acidimicrobiales; family SZUA-35; genus CADEDH01. The sequence goes on from JBCCFL010000020.1 coordinate 88,672, forward strand.
ATGCAGGCGATCGAGTGGGCCGTGATGTACCCGGACCGTTTGGCATCGGTTGTGGTGATCGCCTCTGCGGCCGCCGCCAGCCCCCTCCAGATCGGGTGGAGCGAAGTCGGCCGCCTCGCCGTGGTGCAGGATCCGAAGTGGAATGGCGGCCACTACTACGACGCCGAGCCCGGCGAGGGCCCTCACGATGGCCTGATGCTCGCCCGGCGAATCGCTCAGATCCATTACCGGTCCGACCTCTCTCTGCACGATCGGTTCGGCCGCTCCGTGGTGGACCGGCTCGACCGGTTCAACCTGTGGGACCGGTTCCAGGTGGAGAGCTACCTCGACTACCACGGCCAGAAGCTGGCGCGTCGCTTCGACGCCAACAGCTACCTTCTGTTGAACAAGGCCATGGATCTCCACGACGTGGGCCGCGGCCGCGGCGGTATCGAGGACGCGCTCAGTCGGGTGGAGGCGCCTGCGCTCATCTTCTCGATCGACTCCGACACCCTTTATCCGCCCCGCCAGCAGGTGGAGCTGCGCGACGGGTTGGTGGCGGGTGGGGCCGACGTCGAGTACGAGGTGGTGACCTCCGACCACGGCCACGACGGCTTCCTGATCGAGTTCGAGACGATGGCACCACTGCTTGCCGACTTCCTCGGCAAGCAGCTCGCGGCCCGCTAGCACCGCACGACGCACCGCGGATCGGGAGGCTGGCAATGCCTGAAGGGGTCGAGATCGAGTTCTACCGGCGGGCCAGCGAGCCCGTGATCGGCCGGACAGTGAACGGCGTGCAGGCGACCGACGACTGGTTTCTGAAAGGCGGGCTGACCGCTCCAGAAGTGACCGAGGCTGTGAACGGGGAGCGAATCGACGCCGCTCGGCGCAAGGGCAAGCTCTTGATCTTCGACCTGTCGAGCGGGGCCCGGCTCGGGCTGCGTTTCGGGATGACCGGCCGCCCGATCGTCGATGGGGCAATGGCGATCGATGATCTGGAGTATGCGTCGAACACCTACAAGCCCGAGTGGGACCGGTTCGGCCTCGACTTCGTGGAAGGCGGCAGCTATCGCCTCCAAGACCCGCGCCGACTCGGCGGCGTTGAACTGGAACCCGACGAGGATGCGTTGGGTACTGATGTGTTCGAGGCGTCATTGGCAGATCTCCGGGATCGGGTATTCGTGGGTGAGGTGGCGATCAAGGCCCGACTCATGGACCAGCACCGGCTGGCGGGGGTGGGCAACCTGATCGCCGACGAGACGTTGTGGCGAGCGGGAATCGACCCGGCACGCCCGGCAGGTGGGCTGGAGGCGACCGAGCAACGCTCGTTGCACCGACATCTGCGAAACGTGTTGAAGGACTTCCTCCGTGACGGGGGCTCCCACACCGGCAAGCTCCAACCGTCTCGGGTGCGTGGTGGCCACTGCCCGAGGGATGGCACCGAACTGCTCCGCCGGGAAGTAGGTGGGCGGACCACCTACTCATGCCCGGAACACCAGCACTGATCGACTACGGTCGGATCCGTGATCGCCGCCGCACTGGTCACTGAAGCTCAACGCACCGAACAGACGCTCACCACGCTCATCATCTTGTTGTTGGTGGTGGCTACGCTGATGACGGTGCTGACGATCTGGTATTGGGTGTACACGAGCCCACGCCGTCGCCGTCGCCTGCATCAACGGTGGCTCGACACCAGCGGCGAGATCCCGGCCACCGCTGTGGCCGCCGACGACGTTCTCTACGATCAGCGCGCCGGAATCACAGGTGCCGCTGGTGCAAACGCCGAGGCGGGCGCTGGGCCCGGGCACGGGCTGGGCCCCGAGGTGGACATCCGGAGCGCGTCGGGGCCACCCATGCTCAGCCCCGATGGCACCCCGCTGCCCAGAGGGCGAGGCATCGATCCTCATGAGGCCATCACCCAGACCATTCCGGCCGTGGGTGGGGCGGACCGCGTCGGTCAGCCGTACCGGCCCTAGATCTCGACGGCGGCTCCCGCCCTCGCTCGCTCGTTGATGCGGGCACGTGATGGCGCTCGCCGTCCGGCCGGTGAATCGTCAGCGATCGGTCCGGCGACACCTGCATGTGCCATCCTCCCTCGTGCACCCGATGGTGGTGAGTGCTGCACAGCGGCAGGAGGTTGTCGATGTCGGTACGTCCGCCCTGTGCCCACGGCTGAACGTGGTGCGCCTGGCAATGGGCGAGCGGTCGGGTGCATCCCGGCCACCCGCAGGTGGTGTGCATGGCTCGGAGCGCAGCCCACTGTGCATCGGTGGCCGTTCGTTCAGCTCGACCGACGTCGATCGGGATCGAGCGGTGATCGATCACCACACGGCGGAGCGTTGCGTCGCAGCTGAGCCGGCTGAGTGTGCTGGCTGTCAACTCATGCCCGTTCTCGGTTCGTCCGACCGTGGCGTGGGTGCAGGGTGCCGATTCATCGGATGCCCTCGCAGCTGCGAGCGTGTGTAGGTCGACCACGACTGCGAGTTGGGCTCGGCTCGGTCGACCGCTGTCGCCAGAGCTGACCAGATCGATCAGGGCAGCTGGGGCCAGGTGCTCGTCGCGCCGAACGGCGCCGTTGGTTTCGGCCGCCAACTGGGCGGTTCGTGCGTCGAGGGCCTTGGCGACGAGCTCGTACCACTCGGGATCGAGCGTGCCGCTGAGCCGGCCCATCCCAGTGCGAGGATCGAACCAGGTTCGGACCTCGCTGGCGTTGCGCTTCTCTTGGGCGTCGGCCTCGGCGAACCGGGAATCGAGCGACCGAACGGTGCGGCGCACCTCGGCGTCGAAGGTGTCGGCCGGGAGGCGTTCGGCCTCATCCACGAGTGCACCGAGCCCTGCGAGCATCTGATCCGTACGACCGTCGTCGACGAGCCTGCGGGTGTGACGAGCGAGGCTGTCGAGATGGTCGGAGCCAATGCGCCCGGCTGACACCGCATCGGCCAACCCCGGCACCCAGCTGACCACCTTCGATCGTGCCGCTTCATTGCGCGCCGTGTCGGCCCTCACCTGCCCCTGATCCAACAGCAGCTCAGCCGACGGTGCAGACCGACCCTCGGCCGCCAATCCGTCGGCTGCGACACCCAGCATCGTGACCAGCGCGTCGAGGTCGGCCTGGAGATTGCGAGCCGCCCGCAGCACTGATGTGAGCGCAGCCTGGTCGAGGGCTCCGCTTGCGCGGACGTTGCCGGTCAGGCGACGCACCGCGCAGGAGAAGGCGTCGAGGTCGCGAGCTGCGTCGGATGCCGAAACACGGGCCGTCACCGGTTGCCTCCTCGAAGAGGGAGTGTGCGAGTGGCGGGAGCCGAAGCATCCGAGTGACTGTCACCCTAGATGCGAGGTGTGACACCGAAGCGAGAACAGTGGCGTGACCCGGAAGGCCGCTGCGAGTGTCGGGCGGGCGACGTAGGGTTGGGGCATGGCCGAGAGCTTCGACCCCACCGTCATGATCACCCGGTTCAAGGAGCGGGCCCTGGCGGTCCGCAAGCGCAATCTCCCGCCCGTCGGCGGTGACGAGCGCAAGATGTTCATCAAGCAGGCCGAGGAAGACTTCATGGATTTCTCGATGATCGGCGATGCCGAGGCGAGCTGGGACGACGGGGTACTCGTGCTGCGGATCGACCTGAACTCGAACGGCTGATCAGCTCCCGCCCCAGGCGGGCGACGGCGGCTACGGCCGGAACCATCGTTGGGCCTCACGCCGGCCGCCGCTATGCTCTGAGTTCCCCATGCGGACGTAGCTCAGCTGGTAGAGCATCACCTTGCCAAGGTGAGGGTCGCGGGTTCAAATCTCGTCGTCCGCTCCAAC